>JBJHCG010000025.1:0-60326 GCA_050485885.1 Gemmatimonadales bacterium
CATGGAACGCCTGGTTCCGGGCCTGGAGAGCTTCCAGATCGACGTCGGGCCAGACCTCCGCGAAGAGCTCGAAGGGGGGATCGCCGGTCATCGGAGCCGGTGGTACTGCGCCGACAAGGACCAGGCCGCGCACCCGGTCAGGGTGCTCCGCGAGGTAGGCGTAGGCGAGGCCCGCCCCCATGGAATGAGCGAGGAGGGTCATCTGTTCGAGCCCGAGGCTCGATCGCAGATGCTCGAGATCGGCCACCAGTCGATCGATTCGGATCGTGGAGTCGGGGGCAGGCGAGCGGAGCGAGCCACGCTGGTCGTAGAAGACGAGCCGGTAGTCCCTTCCCACTCCGGCCAGGGGGCGGACCAGGTAGGAATGCTCTGCCCCCCACCCGCCGTGCAGCACCACGATCGTGTCGCCGGGGTTGCGGGCCGTGCCGCTCTCGAAGGCGTAGTGCATCACGCCATCATCGGTCCAGAAGTACCATTGCTCCGGCGGATCGGACGGATGTCCGTGGAGGGGACCTCCGGGGGGAACCAGGAAGAGCAGGAGGAGGACGAACGAGAAGACGGTTCGCACGCAGGACATGGCGGATTCCGGTGAAGGGGGTTGGCGCGCGGATCCTCCGGGCGCTGGACTTACACCGTAATACGGGAGGAGGTCCGTTCAGGTTTCACCCGCGGCCCGACGCCCTTCACCTCGCGGACCCCGCCGGAAGGTGCGAGGCGTGTGCCAGTTCGTGGCGGAGTGACTCCCCTCACCCGGCGCGTGGGGAGGGGGGCGGTTCCCGAGGACCCGCCCGGCCCGTCCCCGGCCTCACCCGTCCCCATCCTCCAGCACACCCGCTTCGGAAAGGACCTGCCGGGCCCGAGGCAGGTCGGTGGTGCGCACCATCAGCGTGGCTGCGTTCTCCAGTGCGAGTCCGAGATTTCCCCCCGCATCGTCGACGGCCACGAAGGAATCGATCCCGGCGTCATCCAGATACCCCTTCGCGAACTCCGCCTCGTGGCGGAACCCGAACTGAGCCACACGCTCGGTGGAACCCATGCGATTCTCCCGGAAAAGTGAAAAGTACGCACCGCACCCACCGAATGCCCGGCATCCATCGGCCGGGGTTCCATCGCGGCGCCGCTCCTGGAATACCCCCACCGAGCCCGAACCGCTCCCCCGGCCGGGCCTCGCGCCGTCCACGCCTCCTCATGCAGGCTCCCGAGCATGCCGCGCCGTGTGGACGGGCCGGTCACCCCCCGGACGGGAGCGCGTCGAAGTACGACTCCATGCGGCGCCTCTCCCCGGGGTCGGGCAGCCGTCCCACGCCCCCGCCCATGTTGTCGACCAGGTGCGAGGGGTTGGCGGTGGCCGGTACCGCGACCGTCACGGCGGGATGGGAAACAATGTACTTGAGGAAGAACTGTCCCCAGTTCGCGCAGTCGAATTCGGCCGCCCACGCCGGGAGCTCGCGACCTCGAACGGCACCGAACAGGACGCCTCCGTCGAACGGCTTGTTCACCACGACGGCCATCCCCCGGTCCCGGGCGAGGGGCAGGATGCGGTCCGCCGCCTCCCGCTCGGACAGGGAGTAGTTCACCTGCACGAAGTCCAGGGCCTCGGCGCGCAGCACGCGCTCCAGGTCGGCGTACTGGCTGGCCGCCTGGACGGTGACGCCGACGTAGCGGGTCCTCCCCTCCGCCCTGGATTCGTACAGGGCCGGAAGATGCCGGTCGACCCCATACAGGTTGTGGACCTGGTTCAGGTCGATGACCTCGCGGTTCCACGCCCGGCGCGATTCGCTCCGCTGCTCGGCTGCCTCCTGCATGCCCCGCTCGGCCAGCGCCTCGTTGAACGAGATCAGGGGAGTCGAGACCTTGGTCGCAAGGAAGAGTTCCTCGTGGATGCCAAGTTCGATGGCCAGAGATCCGGCCACACCCTCGGCCTCGCCATAGGTGGGAGCCGTGTCGAGGAGCCGACCTCCCCGCTCATGAAAGAGCCGCAGCACTTCCCGAAGCGGCGCGAGGCGTCCATCGGATCCCGTGCCGCCGAACGTTCCCGCGCTCCCCAACCCGATCACGGGGAGAAGCTCACCCGACGAGGGGATCGGCCGGGTGAGGAGCGGAGCCGCGTTCCGGACCGAGGCCGCGCGGCGCCCGAACGCCAGCGCCGCACCCGCGCTGACGCAGTGCTTGAGCATGTCTCGCCTGGTGATGTCCAGGGCGCCCTCCTCGAGCCGGGCGATCGATTTGCCCACCGTGCCGTGCGTCTCCAGCTGTGGACGCGGCATTCGACGTGCACGCGGCAGACTACGGAGCGCCCGGGGTTCGTCGCAAGGCTCGTCCTGTTGCGACGGAGTCGGACGATGCGACCGGCCGCCGTCGACGGACTCAAGGGCCGAGGCAACCGCGCCGGCCACGCAGTCCCTTCCGGGCCGGAAGTCCCCTATCAGACCTTCCGCGAGGCGGGTCCGTTCCGGGACGGTCGCGGGCCGGCGAGAGCCGAACTCATCCGCGGCGACGCAGGGTGTACGCGAGAATTCGCTCGACGCCGTCCGCGTCCCGCTCGCGTCCGAGGAGGTAGTCGGGGCCGACCTCGAACACCTCCAGATCGCGGGGTGCCTCGAGATGCGCCGTCGGGACTCCGTCGGGATCCAGAATGAGCCAGCGCTGTACGTCCCCGAGGTGGCGGGCGGCGTCCCGAATCCAGATCCAGCGCTCGGAGTCCACCCGGAGCCCCTCGAATGCGGGCAGCGTCTCCCGAACCGGAAGCTCGTCGATTGCGGCGAGCCTTGCCTCCCGAAACATCTCCGGGATCCCGGCTCGAAGCCGAGCCCGTATGACTTCGACATCATCCCGTTGCACGGGTCGGATGCGCGGCTGCGCGCGGATCCGGAGGGTCAGTCCTCCACCGTCGAAGACGTCGATCTCGAAGGCGTCCGAGGCCCCCGCCACGAGACGGTCCCCTCGCACGGAAGCGAAGCCGTCCCGCCCGTAGATCGGGGTGAACTGCATGGCAAAGCTGCCATCCGGCGCGTTGTAGAAGAAGCGCTCCCGCCCTGGATACGACGCGAGGGAGTCCCCGACCGCGCCGAGGTGGTCGTACCGGTACAGGTGCATCGTATCCCGGCGCTCCCCCCTTCCGAACTGCCGATCGAAGCCCGAACGCATGACCAGACCCGTGCCTGTGAGCCCGATCGGCTCGGGGAACCCACCTTCCCCGACCGGGTCCAGCGGGAGCGTCCGCACGAGCCCCCCCTCCGGCGAAAGCCAGGTCGCACGCCGGAGCAGCACGTCATAAACCACGATCGTGTCGCGGCCTCCGAGCCCGATCCATGACATCCCTTCGAACTCCCCCGGCCCACTGCCCCTGCGGCCCAGGGTCCGCAGGTGCACACCCTCGGCATCGTACAGTCGGACCTCGCGGGTCCCGGAATTCGCCACCGCGATCGCTCCCGACGAAAGCATCACGGCAGCGTTGGCCCCGAAGAGCTGGTCCTCGGGCGTGCCGTAGGTCGTCCCGATCGCCACCCGGGGCTCCGCATCCACCTCCCACTGCGGAAGCGAGACGTTCCAGGGGTCCCCGAATTCCACGATCCGAACGCCCGCTCTGTCCACGACGGACATGGCCAGCCGGGACCCGCCCTCGGCCTCGGCCCCGCCCCCGCAGCCGCTCGCCGACAGCGACACAAGGGCCCCGGCCACGATGGTCCCCCAACGGTTCCTCACCCGGAGCCCTCCGCGTTTCCGCTCCGGAGGTCCCTCGCGAGTCGGGAGTCCATGCGTCTCGTCCTCGTGGATTGTGGGTACGATGCGAAGCCTCCGCTCCGGCGGCCGCTACGCCAGCCCCGCGCCGGCTTCGCGTCTGGCGGTTCCGTTCGACATCACGGAGTTCGACAACGCCGCCTTTCCCTCCGATGCCCCGGGGGGCAGGAAGGTTGCAGCCAGCGGCTCGCGGACGCGTCTGCCATGGGCGAGCGTCGACGGCCTGCGGCCCGACGGGAACCGGGGCCGGGAGAGGGGTTCGAATGTCGAAGCGGAGCATGTTCCTGGAGGGAGACCTGGACCGGGCCGAGCCGACGTCCCTCGAAGGGCGGGTGGTGGTTCGCTGAGGGGGGCCGGTGCCGGTCGCCCCCGGGTCAACCTTTCGACCCGGGGGCGACCGGGTCATCGGAGCCTCGCCTGGATCTCCTGAAGGCGTCGCTCATGCTCCTCGAGCCGGTCCCGGATCTGACCGATGCGGCGGTCGGCATCGACTGCCTCGATCCGGCCCTCGATTTCGCGGATCCTGGGTTCGGACTCCCGGGCCGAGATCTGGCGCTCGATTTCCCGGATCCGCTCCGCCGTGTCCGTGCGAATCCGACCCTCGACCTCCGCGATCCGGCGTGAGGCGTCGGACTCCTCAAGCCGGCGCTCGGCCTGTTGGAGCTGTGTGCGGGCCTCCGTGATCTCGACGGCGAGGCGGTCGCGGGTCTGAGCGTCCTGCGTGGCCCGCCGAGCGTTCTCGAGCGAGGCGATGCTACCCGAAAGGATGCCCACTTCACCGCGCAGTCTCCCCTCCTCTCCGCGGATGCGCCCGATCTCACCCATGAGCTGGCCCTCTTCCCCCCGGATGCGACCGATCTCGCCGAGCAGCCGGCCGTCTTCCCCCCGGATCCGGCCGATCTCGCCCCGAAGCCGGCCCTCCTCCCCGCGAATTCGACCGATGGCGTCGTAGCCGGCTGCCACCTCCAGCATCGTGTCCCGCCACTGGCGAGCCGTGTCGTCGAAGGGCGTCCGTGTGCCGTCCACGAACCAGGTGTGTTCGAAGCCCGTGCCGGTGCGAAGGATCTCGAGCGTCTGGCGCCCCGTGGACGTGCGGGAGGCCAGCACGAGCCGGTCCCCCTCGTTCATCCTCTCGAGTGGTGGGCCCTCGTCCTCGAACGGCGTCCATCCGACGGCCTGCACGCAGACCTGCAGGTCGCCGAGGGAATGCTGGCTGAGGTACTGCCGGCTCCGCTCTCCGGCGATCTCGACACTTCGCACGTAGTGGTAGCCCTGGCTGTTTTCCCAGCAATCCGGCTCATCGGCGGCGCTCACGGTCTGAAGAGCCCGCGGGAACTCGCCCGAAGAGAGCTCGGGTTCGGCGATGCCCGTACCACCGGAGGCCCCGGCCAGGGCGTCTGGACGAACATCAGACGATGCCGGGGCCGCAGGCTGCGAGATCGCGGCCGGGGTCGCGCCCGGTTGCGACGTCCACAGCGAAGCCGAGAGCGATGCCGAAACCGGGACCGATGCGAGGGCCGGTACGGGCGCCGGGGCGATCGCCGCGACGACCACGATGAGCCCGAGGGCCCCGATCCAGCTGGGAACGAGCAGCCGGTCGGAGAGGTGCCCGGCCCGCCTGCGGTCCTCGAGAAGGGCCAAGATGCGGGAGCGGAGCCGAGTCGGCTGGGCCATGGCGATCCCGACGCGTGCCACCCTTCTCGGGGAGCGCATGGTCCGCGCGATCTCCAGGAGCTCCTTGGCATACTCCGAGGCGCGAGCCCCGGACACGAGGACCACGTCGTCGCAGGCGTGTTCTCGCTCCACGCGAAGCTGCCGCGCCGCCAGCCACATCAACGGGTGGAACCAGTAGAGCGCGCATCCAGCATCGGCGACCAGCTGTGTCAGCGAATCGTGCCGACGAATGTGGGCCAGTTCATGGCGCAGCACCGCCTCCTGGCGCGCGGGCGACCACGTCCGTGCCGACGAAGGCAGCAGAAGCGTCGCGTGGAGCAGGCCGAAGGTCATGGGCATCGCCTCGTCCCCGCCCTCAAGCAGGCGTACCGGCCGTTTCACCCCCAGCTCGCCTGCGATGCGGGCGGCCCGATCCACCAGGCCCGGATCCCCCAGGGAATCCGCGCGACGCGCCATGACCCGCACGTGCACCTGCCCGAGCAGGACGATGACGCCCATGACCAGCAACCCCGCCAACCAGATCCGGGCCGCGAGCCGACCTGCCGATCCGCCCGGGGTGGCACCGGCGACCGCGCCGTCACCGGCGCGGTGCGGTCCGGTCCCGGAGGGAGTGGATACCCGCACCGCAAGCTCCGGCCCGGGGGGCGCGGCAGCCTCGTGCTCCCCTGCGTCCGTACCCACCGCGCGTGATGCGGTCGGCGCGGGCGCGATCGGAACCGGACGGGCCGCTGCGGCGCTCGAGCCCGGTTCCACTTCTCCCCCCATCGTCCATGCAGGGACGGGGACCGGAACGTGCCAGGCCGGAAGCACCGAGCCGAGGAACGGAAGGGCAACCACACCGGCCACGGCCACCGTCCATACCAGGTGCCGCTCGGCGGCCGGTCGACGGCGAAGGATGCGTGCCCCCAGCCATGCCGCAGTCAGCAGAAAGGTGGCCTGCAGAACCACGAGGCCCGCGAATCCGACCCATCCGTCCATGCTTTGCAGTGCACTCATTTCAGCGGCCCCCCTTTCGTGCATCGTCGATGAGTTGCGCCAGGCTGTCCAGCTCGTCCTCGCTCAGGTCCTCGGCCTTCAGGTCGAGGAGGGCCGCCACCGCATTCGAGGGCGAATCGTCGAAGAAGGTCCGCAGCAGACGATCCAGCGCCGAGGCCTGCGCCGATTCACGCGGCACGGTCGCTTCGTACACATAGCGGGCGCCCTCTTCGAAATGCCGCAGGTGCCCCTTGGTTTCGAGCTTCACCATCATGGCGCGGACCGCCGAGTACCCCGGCGCGTTCGGGAGGTCTTCACGCACCGCTGCCACGGTGGCTCTGCCTCGGCTGTACACGATGTCCATGATCTGACGCTCGCGTCGGGTCAGGTCCTGGTGGGATCGTTTCATGGCGGTTCCTCCTGCGGGACATTCCGGTTCGGGAGATGCTGCGTTAGTAGCATCATGCTGCAATTGTAGCACTCCCTGGGAAGCCCTGTCAACGCCCGTCTTCCGGGGATCGGCACCGCGCGACGCCGAGGGCGGAGGGCGACCCTTCGGTACCGTTCGGCTGCAGGCGGCGCGGCGGGGATGGGCGACGCGTCGGAAGAGGGCGACCCGTCGGAAAAGAGGGCGACCCGTCGGAAAAGAGGGCGACCCGTCGGAAAAGGGGCGACGCGGCGAGGAAGGGGGACGCGGCGAGGAAGGGCGACGTATCGCACGAGGGGAACCCGGCTCTGGAGTTCCCGTGAGTGGGGTTTCCGGCCGAGGGGATCCTCGCGGGAGGTGGAACGCGTGCACCCCGCCAGACCGGCCGCGGACGATCGGGGGTCGCCGTCCCGGACCCGCAACTCGTCCGCGTCCACATCCCCCGGGACGGATACGGACCGAGGTACGCCCGCGCCCTCCGGCCCTTTCTACCGGTCCTCGCCCCCGTCCCTCCCCGACGCCCGACGGGCGATTCCGAGCGCCTCGCTTGTCCCGGCACCGATCCCCGCATCCCCCCAGTAGCCCACCGTGACGAACCGGAAGCCCTGGGCGAGCCGGGCCTCCACGTTCGCGGCGCTTGTGGTCAGGCCGCAGGGCACGTCGTGGCGGAGGCAGGCGTCCAGGACCCGGTCGATCGCCGCCACCACCTCGGGATGGCTCCCCGGCAGCCCGTACTGGAGCGCCAGGTCGGCAGGCCCGATGAAGATGGCCCCCACGCCGGGCACGGTGATGATTTCCTCGATGTTCTCCACCCCCTGCGGGCTCTCGATCTGAAGCACCGCCAGGAGGTCCCCGCGGGGGCTCAGGGGCCAGGTGTCGGCCCGCGCCCGGTAGTCCGGCACCCCCCAGAGCCAGGTTGCGATCCCCGGCGACGACCCTCGCTGCCCGAGGGGCTCCATGATCTCCGACCCACGGGACTGGGGGTAGCGCATGGCCTGGATCACGGCGAGGGCCTCCTCGCGGGAGTCCACGAAGGGCACCATGATCCCGAACGCACCCATGTCGAGCACCTGCTTGACGGCCCACTGCATGGGCTCCCGCCCGTTCATGGGCACGCGCACGATCGGCGTGACCCGCATCTGTGGATGCCCCTGGGCCGCCACGGTCCGCACGTCCTGCATCCCCAGAAGGAAGACGCGGAGCTTCTCCATGTCGAAGGGGGAGTGCTCCATGTCGATGAAGAGAAAGTCGAGCTGCGAGCCGGCGAGCGCCCGGGCGTTTGCGAGCGAGAGGTTCTCGGTGAAGAGGCCGAAGACCGGGTGTCCGGCCTCGAGGGTCTCGATGGTGCGGTTCATCCGTACCTCCTGCTGGGCTTCCCCCGGTGCGGGAAGGGCGTGGCCCAGAACGAGGATCGTGGAAGCCGCGAGGAAGGCGGCCCGGCGGGTCCGGAGGAGAGTCCCTGGCATGACGGTTCGACCTGTGCGTGGGGGAAGTGGCGTTCGGTGAAACAGGCGACGGACAACCTTCACCGCCCGGGGATCGCGGACAAGGTGTGTCGAGAAGGAAGCCGCGCAGCCCGGGAACCGTCGCCCCGAGGGACCCCACAGCTCGGCACCCCCGGCGTGAGCCACCCATGGCGGGCCTCGACCCGTCCCCGCCCGGCCCCCGCCCCCCTCGAAGGCTGCTTGCCTCACCAGATCCCACCTCCTACGTTGACCCCTTCCCCGTGAGGGCGGTCGGTTCCACGATCTCTCCGGGGAACACGGGGTGCTCCGGTTCCCTCCCACCATGAACTGGATACGGGCTGTCCGGCAGGTAGCCGGCGGTCGCCTCCCTCGAGGTAGCCTGCGGTGGTCGCCCTGCACGGGCGCCGGGGCGTGTCTCCCCGGGCCCCCACCCCTCCTTCCGGGAGTTCTCCATGCGCACCTCCTCGTTTCTCGTGGTTGCAGCGAGCCTTGCCGCCGCGGCCGCCCTGCCACCAGGGGGACCGGCCGAGGCCTGGGACCACGCCCTGGCCGAGGCTGCCCTCAAGTGCCAGCAGGCCCTCCCGGACCAGAGCGCAGCCATCATTCTGGACGGGGTCGTGGTCTGGACGGGCCCGAACATCCGCGAAATGACCCGGGAGCGGCTCGACCAGAAGGTCGGAAGCTGGGATCATGTGGTGGATCTGGAGATCATCTGCCGCCCCGCGCTGGAGCGGCTCGGGATCACGGCCCACGAAGGACTCTACATGCTCACCCGTGCCAGCGGCGTCCAGTCCCTGACCGAATCACTCCAGGCGATCCACGCCCTTCAGCTGGCTCACAGGGAGGAGCACGGAGGCTGGGCCGCGAGCCTCCCGGCCCTCGGGTTCGACGCACCGGACGCCCGCCTCTCCCTCGAGCTGGCGGTCGACGCCGAGGAGGGGTCGTGGGTTGCCCAGGGAACACACGTGCTGGGCATGCGCAGGTGCGCCGTATCGGACCGGGGCGGAGACAAGGCAGGAGGCGAGGGCTCGGTCGACGGTCCCGCCACGCTCACCTGCCGACGCATGGCCCCGTCCGACGAGGCGTTTCCCCGCGTGCTGGCTCCGAACGGCGGACCGTGAGCGGGGCGGGCCCACGGCCCTGACCCCGGATCCCCGGAGCCACCGCGCCAGACCCCGTGAACTTCGTGATGGAGCCGTTCGGCGGGGCCTGCGAGGGGACTACAGGGGCGAGACCGACGCTCCAACCACGGCGTCTTCCACCGCGCATCCAGACGTCTTCCCTTCCCCGATTCCGAGGGGCGACGCTCGCGCGCTCGCCAGGGGGCGAGTGTGATGTCGCCGAAGCTCGGTAGCGACCGAGAGGGCCGAGGCGCGCGATCCTGCGAGGCGGGACCCGGCCTTCGCATCGCTCCTCCGCCGGTCACGGACGCGCCTGCCCGCGATGCCTGGGCATGCCTCGGTACACGAGGCCAACAGAGGGAAGGTCAGGCCCGGGACCCCCACCGAGGGATCGGGAGGAGATGCGCGCGTCGCGATGCGTGACGACGAGGGTCCCGAAATGCCGGAAGAAAGCCGCGAGAGCCGGTCGGTCCTGCGTGCGCGGCCCTCCGCTCCCCTCCCACGCCCACGCACCTCACGCCCACACACCGGAAACGCGCGCAGGGTGGCTCATTTCACCCCAGCTCCACCGGAAGGAACCTTCATACGAGTCGCAACGTAGCTCAGGAAGTCGCGCGGAAACGGTGGGCGCCGAACCGCGACGGAATCCGCCACCCGACCGCGGGCGTCCACGCCACTCCCAGGCAAGAGGCCCTGTATGCACCGCACCCCACTCCACCGCCTCCTCGCCCGATCGCTGCGTCTCCCGATGCTGGTCGCCCTCCTCCTGACGGCGGCTTGCGACGTCGCGAACCCCACCGAGTCCGAACCCGACCCGTCCGACAGCCTCGACCTCTCCTGGCTTCAGGCGAACCTTCACCCGTTCCGCACGACGCTCCCCGGCGGGGACCTCTCCGACCTCGAGCCGCTTCGGGCGATGATCGGAGATGCCCGCGTTGTCTCCCTTGGGGAGGCGACACACGGCACCCGGGAGTTCTTCCACATGAAGCACCGGGTCTTCGAGTACCTGGTTCGGGAAATGGGATTCACCGTCTTCGGGATCGAGGCGAGCTGGGGGGACGCGCTCGACCTCGACCGGTACGTCACCACCGGCGAGGGGGACCCCGCCGCACTTCTCGCGGGCCTCCACTACTGGACGTGGAACACGCGCGAGGTGCTCGACATGATCCCCTGGATGCGGTCCTACAACGAGACCGTGGCCCCGGAGGCGCAGCTCCGCTTCACCGGCTTCGACATGCAGCACAGCGCCCGGGCAATGGACGAGGTCACGGCGTTCGTTACCAGCGTCGACACGGGCGCACTCACCGTGGTGGGCCCGTCGTACGGCTGCTGGCGGACCTGGGAACAGGCCTCCACCTATGGCGGTCTGAGTGCGAACTTCAAGAACGAGTGCGCCGAAGGGCTCGCTCGGGTCTACGACCTGCTGGAATCCCGCCGGGAGGAGTACGAGGCGGCTTCGTCGCCTGCAGCGTATGCACGAGCGCTGCGGGCGGCCCGCGTCGCGGTCCAGCACGAGTTCGCGAGGTCGCGGAGGTGGGTGGACGTGGAGGCGAATCCCCGGGAAGGGATGATGGCGGAAAACGCGATCTGGACCCTGGAGCAGGCGGGCCCCGAGGCACGCATGGTGCTCTGGGCCCACAACGCCCACGTCATGGATGTGGACCCCTGGATGGGCCATGCCCTGCGAAACGAATGGGGGGACGACATGGTGATCGCGGGATTCTCCTTCCACCAGGGGACGCTGAACGCCTTCCCCATGCAGAACGGAGAGGTCACGGGTCCGCTTGCGCCGATCGAAGCGCCGGCCCCCATCCCCTCGAGCTACGAGCACGTCTTCGAGAGGCTCGGAGAGCCGCGCTTCTTCGTTGACCTCCGCCCCCTCCGAAGCGCGCCACCCGCAGCGAGCGAGTGGCTCCTCGGACCCCGCCCTTTCCGAGCCATCGGGGCCGCGTACGACCCGACGGGCCCCAACCAGTACCTCGAGAAGAACCTCCCGGAGAGCTTCGACATCCTCCTGCATGTGCGGGACACGAACCCGACCGAGCTGCTTCCCTTCCCGGCGAGATGAGCCCCCGGCGGTGGCACGCACGCAAACGGGAAGAAGAATCGTGGAGCGTGAAGGACCGACTCCCTGTGCGCGTTCCCGGCCGAACCGCGCCGACCCGAGCTCCTCCACGCGCGCTCAACCGGCTTGACCCCGGCCACCCATGGGGCCAAGATGCACCCGTAGCCGGAGTGGAGCGACCCGATTCGGCGGTCGAGAGCCGTGCGATCACACCCCAAGGAATTGCTGGATGTCTGTGCCCCTCAACGAAGATGCCCTGAACGACGGTACCGTCCTGGGCCGCCATCCCGACCTGGTGTTCGCCGAGATGGATGGAGACGTCGTGATGCTGAGCCCGGACCAGGCGGACTACCTTGGCCTGAACGAGGCGGCCTCCGCCATCTGGAACTTCCTCGGGGAGCCGCGCACGGTGGAAGCGATCCTCGCGGAGCTGTTGGAACGCTTCGACGTTCCGGCCGACCAGTGCAGGAGGGAGGTCTTTCCCTTCCTGAACGACCTCGTCCAGAGGAGCGTGATCCGGGTCGTCCCCCCCTGATGTTCCGGCAGATCCGGGGGATCCTCGCGCTCTCCCCCAAGGAACGGGTGTGGGTCTTCCTGGTCCTGCCGGCGAGCGCGGTCGCGCGCGCGATGATCCTGCTGGTTCCGTTCGGGTGGTACGCGCCCGTCCTCGGCCAGCGGCTGGGTGCCAGTGAAGTGAGAACGGTCGTGGACGAGGAGGAGCTCGCCCGAGCGAGAAGCATCGGACGCGTGGTGCGGGCGGTCTCCCGCCACGTGCCCTGGCGGTGCAACTGCCTTCCTCAGGCCCTCCTTGCGGCCATGCTCTGCCGCCGTCAACGGATCCCCTACGTCGTGCATCTTGGTTTGAAGCGCGGCGACGACCCCGAGGCTCCACTTCGCGCGCACGCCTGGGTCTGCGTGGGACCCTCGATCATCGTGGGCCGTGAGGGTGCCCGCGCCTACACCGTTGTCTCTACCTACCTCACCCCGGGAGCGGTTCCGAAGGTGGCGAGCGGTGTCTGACCCGGCGCGCGCGTGGCGGCGGCTCCGGAACGGCGTCCTGTCGCGGCGAACACCCCACACGCTCATCAGCTGGAGGTTCGCCGCGCGCGGGTCGGGAGCCATCGCCCTGCACCGCCGGGTCTTCGTGGGTGCGTGGCCGACGCTTCCTCGGCCCATGTACGCGGTAATCGTCGCCTACAGCGTGCTGACGTGGTTCGGCTTCCACGCCTGGAGGCAACTCGCCCGCGCGTATCGAGCGAGGTCCAGCCGGCTCGCAGCGGAAGAAGGGGTTGCCAGGGGACGGCAGCTCCGTGGACTTCTCCTGGCCATTGGCCGGGGGATCCCGCCGTCGGCGTACTATGGGCTGGCTCTGCACCGCCACCCTCCAGCTCGCTGGTGGAGCTTCGTTTTCGACCATGAGCTGCCACACTGGCATCTCGTCCTCCAGCCACGCCCCCCTTCGGAGTTCAGTCACCGACTGCTGAATGACAAGGGCTTCTTCGCCGCCGAGATGGAGCGCCGGGGCCTCCCGGCCGTTCCTGTGGCCGAATCGGTCCCCGCGGGAGACGAGCCCTGCTGGGCGCGGCTCCTTGGGGGCGGTGACTGGTTCTTCAAACCGGTCTCGGGTGCTCGGGCGGAAGGCTGCTTCGCCCTCGTCGCCGACCCGGAGACGGGCGAGCCCCGGCTCGAGCGGGGCGACGAAGGCTGGGAGAGGGGCGAACAAGCGATCCGCGACGCCATCCGCGAGCGAATCCGCGAGAGGGACTACCTGATCCAACCCTTCCTCCGCAGTCGGGCCGAGCTCCTGGCCCTGGTGGATGGCCGGGAAGAGGAGCGGGTGACCACCGTGAGGGTCGTCACGGGATGGTGCGGCGGCGGCGCGGAAGTCGTCGCGGCCACGCTCGAACTCAACGGGAGCGCGAGACGGCGCTGGAAGATGCACGCGGTGGGGGCCACCACGGGAGAACTGGAGATGAACGGCCGCCGGGCGTTCCTCCCGGACTGGGAAGAACTCGTCGGGGTGGTCGCTGCCGCCCATGACGCCTGCCCGGACATCCTCACGGTGGGCTGGGACATCGTGATCACCGAGGACGGCCCACAGCTGCTGGAGGCCAACCTCAACTGGGGAGCGCAGGCACACCAGGTGGGCGGGCGTCCGCCGCTCCTCGAGGGCCCGCTCCTTTCGCTCTACTCGACACTGGGAGAGACGCATGGCAACCGCCGGTGAGATCGTTACCCTCTACGGACTCTGCGTGCGGAGCGAGATCCGGCTCGCCCGCGGGCTGGACGGGGTGCCGGCCGGCAGCGTGGAGCCGGACGTGGAGATCCGGCTGGGAGAGGTGCCTGAGGACGGGATCGAGGGTGCGGAGCCGACGGGCGCGTTCTGCCAGGTGATGCCGGGCGTCGTCTGGCTGAGCGTTCCCCGGGTTGCACGGTTTCTGATCCGCGAAGGCCGGAGCGTCCGGGTGGCGCCGGACCCGGAGGTCGATGAAGAGACGCTGGCGCTCTACCTGCGCGGGAACGCCCTCGGCGCTCTCCTGCACCAGCGGGGCAAGCTCGTCCTCCACGGGACCGTGGTTGCGAACCAGGATCACGTGATCGCCATCTGCGGCCGGTCCGGCTCGGGGAAGTCCACGCTGGCAGCTGACCTCCTCAGGACGGGGGACTTCCGGCTCGTCTCCGACGACCTGTGTGTGCTGGACGAGGCGGGGGTGCACCCGGGGGTGCCGGAGCTCGAGCTGTGGCGGGACGCCGTGGCCACCCTCGACGTTCCCCGGGACGAACTCACCCAGGTGCGCCCCGGGGTGGAGAAGTACGCGTGGGATGTCTCCCACCGATTCCGCCGCCGGCCCGCGGGCCTCGACGCGATCTACATCCTCGGATCGGACAACCTCGCGCCGGAGCCGACCATCGAGACCGTGAGCGGAATGCGGCGGTTCATGCCGCTCAAGCGGAACGTGTACCGCAGCAGCGTGGTCGAGCCCCTGGGCCTGGCGCGCTCCCAACTCGGAATGATCGCCCGGTTCCTCGGAGACGTGAAGCTGCGGCGGGTGAACCGCGCCCTCGAACGGCTCACACCCGAGTCCCTGGAGGCCGTCACCCGCCTCATCCTGGACGACCTCGGCGAAGGGGAGCACGCCGCGTGAGCGGATCGATCTTCTGGCTCGCGTCCTATCCCAAGTCGGGGAACACGTGGACGCGCACGTTCATCCGCAGCGTGCTGGGGGGCGCGGACGATCCCGAGTGGGATCTGGACCTGAACCACCTCGCGACCGGCGGGATCGCCAGTTCACGAGAATGGGTGGAGCGCGGCCTCGGCTTCGACCTGTCCTGCCTGCGCCATGAGGAGGTGGAACTCCTGCGGCCCGCCGCATATCGCCATCTGAGCGAGCGGATGACCGAGCCCGGGTATTACAAGGTTCACGACGCCTACACCGAGAACGGGGCGGGGGAGCCGCTCTTTCCCGCCGAGGCCACTCGGGGAGTGCTCTACATTGCCCGCAACCCGCTCGACGTGGCCGTCTCGTACGCCAACCACATGGGCAGCGATACGGAGCGGAGCGTCCACCACATGGGAGAGGGCAACGCCTCCCTTTGTGGAGCCACGACCGGGCAGGCGATCCAGCTCCGGCAACGGCTCCTCAGCTGGTCGGGTCACGTGCGAAGCTGGCTCCAGAGCCCCCTCCCGGTGCTGGTGGTCCGCTACGAAGACATGCGGCTCGATCCCCTCCACGCGTTCACCCGGATCGCGGAGTTCCTGGAGCTACCAAGTGACGAGGTCGCGGTGGCCGAGGCGCTGCGCCTCTGCGAGTTCGAGAGGCTTCAGGCGAAGGAGGCGGAGGGAGGGTTCCGGGAAAAGCCGGCGCGGGCGCCGGTCTTCTTCCGGAGAGGCAAGGTGGGGGACTGGAAGGAAGAACTCACTCCCGAGCAGGTGGACCGGATCGTCGAGGACCACAGGGATGTGATGGAGGAGCTGGGTTACCTGGGACCAGGGGGCCAGCCGGAGGATCCCCCCGCACCCTTTGATGGGCGCATCCGGCGGTCAACGGTGTCGGTGGATCGGCATGCGGGTGGTCGGGTGGGGCCGACGGCGGTTCACGACGG
The DNA here is from genome assembly GCA_050485885.1 of Gemmatimonadales bacterium. Taxonomy (GTDB): domain Bacteria; phylum Gemmatimonadota; class Gemmatimonadetes; order Longimicrobiales; family Gaopeijiaceae; genus SKNW01. Next base: position 15,574 of record JBJHCG010000025.1, read on the forward strand.
ACCGTATTGAGTGGGGCCAAATGTGGCCTCGTTGATGCTGTAGCTCGTCTTCCCCTCCGTATCCTCCGCCCCCAACACGCTCACCTTGGGCCGGATCCAGGCCCGCTTCTCCGTCCGCTCACCACGGACGTCAGGCGTCAACTCACGGTCTCGCACGATCGATGCTCCTTCGAATGGTTGCTGCGGGCCGCCCGTCGTGGGTGCCCTTCAACCCAGGTACTTCCCATCCTGAGGGGGTGCTGGTGGGCCACACAAGTCGGGTCCTCCGCATCGTGGATCATCCTCACGAACCGGTCGAGATGGGGGGGCCGAACGCCTTCGATGCGGCGCGGGCGCCGGTCTTCTTCCCGAGAGGCAGGGTGAGGGGCCGGGGGGAAGAACTCACTCCCGAGCAGGTGGACCGGATCGTCGAGGACCACAGGGATGTGATGGAGGAGCTGGGTTACCTGGGACCAGGGGGCCAGCCGGAAGACCCGCCGGCGCCGCTCAGGAAGCGCCTCCAGCGGTCAACGGTGTCGGAGGGCCGGCGCGCGGGGCCGGCGGTTATCTACGACGGACCGTAGCTGAAGGGAGGAAAGGGAACGGTGGTCTCGGCGGTGGCAACAGTGGCCTTCGCATCCGTCTCCCCCGCCCCCAACACGCTCACCTCGGGCCGGATCCAGGCCCGCTTCTCCGCCCGCTCCCCGCGGACATCAGGCGCCAGTTCACGGTCTTGCACAATCGATGCTCCTTCGAATGGTTCCTGCGGGCCGCCCGTCATGGGTGCCCTTCAACCCAGGTACTTTCTATCCTAGGGCAGCGCCGGGGGCCCCACAAGTCGGCTCGCATCGAGGGTTCCTCTCTCCAACGTTTGCGGTGGGCCGCGCGTCCCAGGCGTCCTGCGGCCCGGACACTCCGGCCATCCCACGTTCCGGCTCTGGAGCGTTACGTATCTCCGAGATCGGCCAGAACCTGCTCCGCGTAATGGGCGATGCTCGGAAACCGGTTCAGGTCGGGGAGCCGAGCGACTTCAATGCGGCAGGTGGTCGCGAGCGCGTGGGCGAGGCGGAACACCTCGGCCGTCCGGTCAAGCGCACGAGCCAACCCCGGGCGGTATACGTGTCGGCGAAGGCGATGGAGCGCGGCGGTGGCCGAGAGCGGTTTCAACCAGGTCCGGTCCGACTCGCTTCGGGCCGGTCCGAGGATGACGCAGCGGATGACCGGGAGTGGGCCCGGGTGCAGGGCCTCCGTGGGAACCGGCCACGCCACCTTCGAGGAGCCGGGGTAGACGCTCTCGGACTTGTTCGCCCCGAGACCCAGGGCGCCGGGGACCTCCGGGGACAGCTTGAAGCGGCGGTGAGCCGGACGGAGCACGACGCGGACGTCGCCGTCTACCTCTTCGAGCCGAGCCGGGATCACGTCGTCGCCCAGGACGCCGCCTCCCGCGAGCAGCACCCCCGCCGCGAGCGTGCTCTTTCCGCTGCCGCGGCGGCCGAGCAGAAGGGTCGCGCCGTCCCCGCTCGCGACGGCGGCTCCGTGAAGGGGCACGCCTCCGTTCATGTGGAGGAACGTGCCGAGGCCGCTTCCAAGCGCGAGGGTCGTCCGATGGGCAAGCGGCGTCCCGTCGGGGCAGTCGAGAACGATGTGCCCGTCGTCGCGGACGAGCACGCGGCCCAGCTCCGGCACGTTCAGGAGGCACGCCCCCGGCGCAATCTCCAGGCGCGAGTGCGCCTTCCGGCCTCCCTCGAGCGTCTCCGGACAGCGTCCGTCGCGAATCACGACATCCACGGGCTCGTCCACACCCACCGGAAGCCCGGGCAGCGGGATGGTCGAGTCGACGGTGAGCCCGTAGACCGCACTGCGCGACGCAGGGACGGCAGGCGCGTCGGCGTCGGAGACCTGGCGGGCCCTCATCGCTCCGCCGCCCCGTCCGGGAGTCGCAGCACGCCATCCCAAAGGGCTCGGCTTACGTCTCGGACGAATCCGAGCTCTCGTGGCCGCATCCCAGGAGGAAGATGGTCGCCGTGGCCGAGAACCCGTTCCCGCATCAGATATCGATCGAGTCCGGGGTAATAGCACCGTCGGAGGTCTTCCAGCGTCGCTTCGAGACGTGCCCCCACTTCGGCTCGGCGGTCTCGCGCCGGAAGGTCCACGTCCACCTTGCGCCGCATCCGAATGCGTTCGGTGGTGCGGCCCTTCAGGATCTCGCGAAACATGTGGCGCTCGACACCGTCCTTCGTCTTCAGCGCCGACGGCACGTTGTATGCGAGGTCCAGGAGCTCGACATCGAGCATGGGGAATCGGAACTCGGTACGGGCGATCCGGGCACTCAGCTCGCTTTCCACCAGACGGCGCTCCACCCCGATATCGAAGAGCTCCCGCTCGTCGCGTTCGCGCACGGACGCGCGATCGTACCTGGTGATGAACGCGAGCGCATCTTCACGGAGCCCCCACCGGTCCAGCGCCTCCCGGCGAAGGGGTGTGCGCTGGAGCCGATGGTACATGTGGCCAGTGAGGCTGCCGCCGCGGAGGAGTCGCCGCCTGTGGAGGGGCGGGAGGGCGTGCTTGACCACGAGCCGGGCCCATGCCCTCGGGGGAGACGCGCCCCGACCGCGGGCATGCATGCCCCGGATGAGCCGGTGCGCAGCCACGAGTCGGCCGCGGAGGAGCAGCTCATCCACGTAGTCGTCGCCGTACGAGGTGACGCAGTGGTCGCCCCCCCACCCGGACAGGAGCGTGCGCACGCCGCGCTCCCCCGCCCGTCGAGCCCGGAGGAGGTTTCCGCCGAACCCCGGAAAGGGAGCGCCGAACGCCCGGTTCAGCACGCCGTCCGGCTCCTCCGGCGGATTCGTCGTCCACACGGGCCGCAGGTTGTCGTGGAGCGCGAGGTGCTCGCGGATGTCCCGGTAGGTCGCCCCCCAGACCTCCCGGTTCGTCTCGTCCTCCTCGACGCACTGATAGGAGAGGGTGTGCACCAGGGCCGGCTTCGCGATCTCCGCAGCAACGGCGGTGATGCCCACGGAGTCCAGCCCCTCGCTGAGCTCAGCCCCCAGCGGAAAATCGCTATTGAGCCGCCGGGCGACGGCGACCCGGAACCGCCGGTCCAGCTCGGCCAGGTAGTCTTCTTCGGTCCGCAGTTCGGGGAAGTCTCGTTGCTTGAGGCTCCAGTAGCGTCGCTCCTCCGCCCCGTTCTCGCTCAACGTCACGTAGTGCGCGGCCGGTACGCTACGCACGGCGGCGAATGGCGACCCCATCTCCGAGCCGCCCAAGGCCAGGCACCGCTCCAGAAGCCATCGCTCGTCCAGGGTGTTGTCCACCCAGCCCGATTCGGCGAGGGCGCGGTGCTCGTTGCTCACAAGCACCCGCGTGCCCTGCACCGCGTAGTAGAGCGCCTTCACACCCAGCGGGTCGCGCGCGCAGAAGAAGGACCGTCGGTCGCGGTCCCAGACGACAAAGGCGAAGTCGCCGAGCAGCCGCTCCGGGCACCGCTCTCCCCAGTGCCGGTACGCGGCGAGAATCAGCTCGCCGTCGGCCCGATGATCCCGGTCCCCGCCATGGAGGCCGAGTGCGTCGAGCAGGAAGTCACGGTTGTCGAGACGGGCGTGCGCGCACGCGGCGTACCGGCCGCAGTCGCTCTGGAAAACCCGTTCATGGCGCGAGGGTCGTGTGTTGAAGAGCGCGAGCCGGGCGAGCGCGACGGAGTGGTCGAGCACCTCCACGACGTCCTCATCTTCGGGCCGCCAGTACGACGATGCGTTGATCATCCGCCGGAGCGGGCCGGACACTTCTCCGCCGGACCAGTCGGCCAGCGCGTGGATGACGCTCATGCGCGGGACGGGGAGGTTCCGCTCGTCCTCGGCGTGGATGTGGGGTGCGCGCCGGGACGGCGGCGGGACATGGGGGTCCGCATCGTTCAGGGCTCCGTGGGTCTCGTGCGGGCAGGGGCCGCAGGCGCGTCATCGGGCGGGACACCGTGTGGATCGGGCCCGAGCGTGGAGAATGTAGAGGCGCCCACGTGGCGTAACAAGCTGGTTCTCCCCTGTCTCCCAGTGTCATTTCTCGCCAGCATGACCTGGGGGCGAGGGGGGCTCTCTCGCGAGGATGACCCAGGGTGAAGGCGCGACTCTCACGAGCTTGACCCACGCCTTCTTGGGGCCAACGACGTCATCGTCGCGCATGACTCCAACGAGGAGGTGCGCAATTGGCCCGTCGAGAGGTGGCCATGTGGGAGATTCCTGTGGTACCGGAGCGGGCGCAGCGGGGCGAGAGCCGGTCGGCGATCGCCCGGACGACGGGACGCAGCCGGAAGACGGGCCGGGGGTACCCGGCGACGACGCGGGAGGCGGGCTGGGAGCCGGGGGAACTCCCCCCCCCCCGCGGAGGCGCTTGCGGCAGAAACATGCGGGAGGCACCGGTCGGCCAGGGAGCGGGGGCCGGGTGACGTGGAGACCGAGCTGCTCCCTCGCCTGGAGCAACTCCGGAGCCGGCCGACCCCGGGCGCCGGAGACAAGCGCGGGCTGACGCGGACGAAGGTGCCGCAGCTTCTGGAGCGGCAAGGGCTCCGGATGCCGTACAGGTCGCTGCATCGGTATGCGGTGAAGCGCTGCGACCTCGGTACGAAGACACGGGGCACGGTGCGGATGGCACCGTGCGCGCCCGTCGCCTCCACTCAGCCCCCGACGACAAAGCCCCCTGCGACCGTGAAGGCCGCAGGGGGCTGAGTGGAGGCGGCGGGAGTCGAACCCGCGTCCGCGAATCGATCTGCTCAGGCTTCTACGTGCGTAGAGCCCTGTTGATTTCGCACTCGGTCAGGCCAGGGAACCGCCCTTCCGCGCTAGCTGCCTGAGTTTCTCGCCCTCTCGGGAACAGCACCCTCGAGTGGCCAGTCCGGATTGCTGACGTCTCGTTGACCCGCCCCGGACGGGCTGATCAGGAGACGGACCGCGAAGGAAGAACCTTACGCAGCCAGAGCCAGGTTATCGTTGGCGTCTATTGGTTTTTCCGGAGGTTTTACCAGGTCCCGGAGCCTGGGCACGCAACCCGAGCTTCACCAAACACGTCGAAACCGTGACGCCCCCGTGATGCTCGTGTGCTTCAAGATACCCCGTCGACGGGGTCCGGGTCCATCCCCGGCCTCTCCTGCGCCTCATCATGAGCAAGGAAGGCCCTGCGCCCCGGCCGGGCCGTGGAACACCCTCCGTTCGCCCCGGGGAGGGCCCCTTGCCGGCGCGTGCGTCCCCCGCGATCCTTATGATAATCACGTATCAATACTGCAGGGTGCGCATCCAGCGACCCTGCCCCTGGAACCCGTTGGAACAGGAGGAGGCTCGAATGCCAAGGGAACCGAAGCTCGTGGACGTGGTCGTGATCGGAGGGAGCTACGCGGGCCTCTCGGCAGCCCTGCAGCTCGGGCGCGCCCGCCGCACCGTGGTGGTGGTGGATGCCGGTGCTCCGAGAAACCGCTTCGCGGCCACTGCCCACGGCTTCCTGGGGTGGGATGGCATCGCCCCCGGAGCGATCCTCGAGGAGGGACGCGAGGGCCTCAAGGTCTACCCGACCGTGGTTCAACAAAGGGGGTGGGTCACCGGGGCCATGCGCGAAGCCGACACCACCTTCGAGGTCTCCATCCAGGGTGGACCCACGCTCCGCGCCCGGCGACTGATCCTGGCGGGCGGGGTGCGCGACGAACTCCCCGAACTCCCCGGGCTTTCGGAGAGGTGGGGAAGGAGCGTGTTCCACTGCCCGTACTGCCACGGGTACGAGGTTGCCGACCGGCGCCTCGGCGTACTCGGAGAGGGCCCGAACACGATCCATCTGGCCCGGCTCCTTCCGGACTGGAGTGACCGGGTGACCCTCCTCCTGAATGGGCGGGTCGAGCCCAATGCCGAGGAGCTGAGCGCCCTCTCCGCACGCGGGGTTCGCCTCGAGGAGCGCCCCGTCAGGGAAGTGGTGGGCGGCGATGGGGCGGTGGAGGGGGTACGCCTTGATGGGGGCGAGATCCTCCCCCTCGATGCCCTCTTCGTTGCGCCCCGCACATCTCCCGTTTCGGAGCTCGCTACCACCCTCGGATGCGAGGTCGAGGAGGGACCCGCCGGGGCATTCGTGCGCTCGAGCGAGCGAAGGGAGACCTCGGTACCCGGCGTATTCGTGGCCGGCGACATGGCGCGGCAGGGGCAGAACGTTGCGCTCGCCGTGGCCGACGGCTCGCTGGCCGGAGCCATGGCTCACCAATCCCTTGTGTTCGGGACCCCGCCGGACTGACGCGGAGCGGGCCCCGTTGTCAGGACGCCCCGATCAGCCGGACCGGGTCCATCCCCGGGAGCTCCCCCGCGTGGTAGCGCGCGATGTATCGGTCCAGAATGGGGCGCACCTCCTCGATTCGCTCCACGGTGAAGAGTTCCACCCTCAACTCCTTCCCCGCCGGGAGCCCCTTCGTGTACCACCCCAGGTGTTTGCGGAAGTCGAGCATGGCACGGCGGGGGTCGCGCTCGTAGCGCACGGCGTTCTCTGCATGCTCCACGCAGATGCGGAAACGTTCCTCCACATCGGGGTCGGGTGGAACAGGCCTCCCCTCGAGGGCGGCCCGCGCCTGAGCAAAGATCCACGGATCCCCGTGGCTCCCCCGCGCGATCATGATCCCATCGCATCCCGTTTCGTCGTGCATCCGACGGGCGTCCTCGCCGCACCGGATGTCGCCATTGCCGATGACCGGCACCGATACCGCTTCCCTGAGGGCCCGGATTTCACTCCAACGGGCCTGGCCCGAGTACATGTCGGCCCGGGTCCGCGGATGCAGGGTGATCGCCGCGGCCCCGGCATCTTCACAGACCTGCCCGATCCGCACAGGGTCCCGGGACTTCTCGTCGAAGCCGCTCCGGATCTTCACCGTGGTGGGAATGGGGAGGGCATCGGCCACGGCCCGTGTGATCCGGGCCACGAGGTCGAGGTCGCGGAGGCACCCCGAGCCCCCGTTTCGTTTCACCACCTTCTTCACCGGACACCCGAAGTTGATGTCGAGGAAGTCGGGCCCGAAGGTCTCGTGCACGAAGCGGGCGGCGTCGGCCATGCGGTCGGGCTCGGCGCCGAAAATCTGCACCCCGATGGGACGTTCCACCTCGTCGAACCGGAGGTAGTCGAGGGTCCGCTGGTTCCCCTGGAGGATCCCCTCGGCGCTCACGAACTCCGAGACGACCACGTCGGCCCCGAACCGTCTGCAGAGCCGCCGGAAGGGCGACTCGCTCACCCCGGCCTGAGGCGCCAGGTAGAGGGGCACGGAGCCGTCGCGAAGGCGTACGAGGAAACCGCCCCCCTCCCCGGAGGAGGGTGAGGGGGAGGCGCCACCGGAGAGGTGGGGCGCCGGTGGGGCGCTCCGGCCCGGAGAAGAAGGATCCATCTTCATCGGTACCAAGGTAGAAAGGCCTCGGTTCCTTTGACAGCCCGCCCCCGTTCCAGTAGCATTGGACGCCGCTCGGCGACCGGACCGAATCCGGATCGTGACCGGGCCCGGATGTCCCCCCGAACCCTACGCCGGCACGTGCCCCGACTTCCCGGTGCGGCGCGGCCCGGAGAACCCCCCATGAAGCTCCGCGAGCTCTTTACGCCCGAGTGCGTGAAGCTCGATCTGGCCTCGCAGACGAAGGACGAGGTGCTGAAAGAGCTGATCGAGCTTCTTCGCCTCGACGAGAAGTCCGAGGCCATTCTCTTCAAGACGCTGAAGCGCCGGGAGAACCTGGGCTCCACGGGGATTGGGCGAGGCATTGCCATCCCCCACTGTCGGTCTCTCGTGGCCTCCAAATTGCGGCTGGCCTACGGGCGAAAGGTCGGGGGCATGGACTTCCAGGCCATTGATGATCAGCCCGTGCACAACTTCTTCCTGATCGTCGCTCCGCCCCTTGAAGTCTCGAACCAGTACCTCCCGGTGCTCGGGAAGGTGGCCCAGTTCGCGAAGGATCCTGACATTCCGGATACGCTGGCCTCCCTGCGTTCGCCCGAGGCCTTCCTCGAGCTCCTGGAGCGCCGGGCGCCCTGAGGAGGACCAGGACCGGCCGGGGGCCTTGGACGGAGGACCCCGTCAGCCGGCCCGGAGGGTCGCGGCGGACCCGCCCCGGCGCCGTCCGACCCCGGACCTTCCCCGGCCCCGTCTGACCCCGGTCGTTCCCCGGCCCGTCTGACGACCGGCGACGGGACGCCCGGGATCCCGGGCCACCCCCCATGGGAAGGGCGTCTGCTTCAGCGCAATGCGAGCATCCGAATGGCCTGGGGGCGCCCGTTCACCGTCATCTCCAGAAAATAGACACCCGAAGGCACCAGAGCCCCGGTACGGTCGCGACCGTCCCAGAACACTTCGTGGCGGCCGGGACTGAGGTAGTCCAGGTCCACCACCGGTACCCCGTCTCCCGCCGGATGGGCCAGCGCCGTCGGCGAGGCCACGAACTCCCGGAGCACATTGTAGATCCGCACCGACACCACCGCCGGCCGACCCTCGGGGAAGGCCGCGTCATGGAGTTCGAAGGGGATCCGCGTCTCCCCCCGAAACGGGTTCGGGTAGTTCTGGAAAACGCGAAAGCCATGCTCTGGGGCGCCGCGCTGAGCAGCGGCACCTCCCTGCTGGGCCTGGGCCGGAGCGGGAAGGAGGGCGGCGGAGACGAGGACGAGCAGAATGCACCAGAGGTGCCGCATCGTGCCTCCGCACAGGGTGTCTGTGCCGTAACGGAGAGTCGTGAAAACTCCTGGGGTTGAACGGATGCCTTCGGGGAATTCCCTCATTATCGGCCGCGCCCCCCCCCGGGTCAAGGACGCCGTGACCGGAAGTCCCGTTCCGGGCGCCACCGTGACCGGATCGTCACCGGGAACGCGGCTCGAAGGCGCCGCGGAGAAGGGCCTCCGACCGGAAGGGGCGGTCGAGCCCCAGGTGAAGGCGGGCGAAGCGGTCGAGGAGGGTGAAGTGGGCGGCGGCGCCTTCCACGACGGCGCCCGGGGCGGACCCACCCTGAGACCGACCTCCCTCCGGCCCCTCCTCCACGGTCGCGGTCAGAAACCCTCGAAGGGCGGCCCGGGCCCCTTCTCCCACCCTGGGCCCCTCCCCCCCCACCGAACAGGCAGGGCACCGGAGCCCCCCTGCCCCCAGGTCGAAACGGGGAAAGACCGGCCCCCCGCCCTCCTCGCCCGATCCCGCCCCTACGCCCCCATGGGCCCTGCCCCCTGACCCGGCCCCCCTTTGCCCTTCCGCTGCCACGCCTTCCTCCACCTCGACCCCGCACCGGATGCACGCCTCGAGTTCGGGCGGAAAGCCGAAGGCCGCCACAATCCCCCATCCGGCGGCAAGGAAGTACCCCGGGAGTTCGGGATCCGCCCCCGTCTCGAGCCCGTCCAGAGCCCGAAGGAGGAGGGCGAACACCGTGGGGCTCTCCTCTTCGAGCTGATGGGCCAGGACGAGTTCCGCCAGGTACGAGGCCGCAGCAAAGGGAAGGAGCCCCCGTCCCAGCCGCCGCGGATCACCCAGCCCCGGGCGGAAATCCCGAAAGCCCTGAAGGTCGCGCCCCGGCTTGAGATCGAGGGTGAGCTCGCCCTGGGCGAAGGTCTCGAGCCCCCCGGTCCCCTTTCCTCCCCGGGCCCGCACTCCCCGGGCCATCGTGGCCACGACCCCCAGCTCCGGGGTGAGAAAGCGGAGGATTCGCGAGGTCTCCGAGTAGGGGTGGGCCCGGAGGAGAACGGCAGGGAGGGTGCGAACGCTCACCCGCCGGGCCCCTCGCCGCCCCCCCGCGGTGCCGCCTCGAGCTCGGCCAGGAGGATCCGTTTCCGGGCCTCGGCCTCGGCTCCGGGCACCTGCCCCTGCGCAGCCGCCTCCTCCAGATGGGCGATTTCGAGAAGAGTGGCCCGCCGGGTCGGTGCACCCGCCGGCGCCGGATCGGGCGCCCCGCGTCGCATCACCATCCAGCTTCCGGCTCCCACGAGGAAGAGGGCAAGCCCCACGGCGATCCACGCCAGGGGGGGCTCGGTCTCCTCCCCGAGCCGCACCTGAAGGGCCGTGGTCGTGACCGCCTCTCCCCACCAGCGCCGGTACACGCTCCCCCGCTCCAGCTCCACCGGGGCATCGGCCCGAAGCCCTTCCACCCGCATGGCCGGTGCCGGCTCCCGCACGAGGAACTCCACCGCACCCGTGACCCCCTGGAGGGGAACGGTGGTCTCGAGGGAAGGGAGATCGTACCGCACCACGAAGAGGCGGTCCCCCGGCGGAAAGGGGGCGTGCACCTCCAGCGCCCCTCGATCGAGCCGAAGCGACGCCACCGAGACATCGCTCTCGGCCGCCTGCACATTCATCGCCCCCGAGGGGAGGGGATGGGCCCAGACCGGCGCCCCCGCCTCGGGGTTCGGAGAGGTCCAGGTCACCGGATCCTCGTGTCCCACCTCGAAGACGTCGGTCACCCGCCACCCCTCCGGCCCCTCCTCGATGAAGAGGTTCCTGAAGGAAACGGTGAACCGCACCTCCTCCCCCCCGTCCCGCAGGCCGTCCCGCGGAAGCGGGCGCGTGGGAAAGGCCCGGATCTCGTAGGCCTCCTCCAGGTGCTCCGGCGCCGTGATGGGCCGACCGAAGAAGGGGACGTCGCTGTGCCGATGGGTGGCGAAAAAGGTCCCGCTCATGGGTCCGGGCACCATGGGGAGCCGGAGTTCGAAGCGCCCCCCCGCCTCGACCCGAACCGAATCCACCGGTCCCGCCTCCTCCGGGGTCACCCGATGCAGGACCACCGTTCCCGTGTCGGCCGGCACACCGCCCACGAAGAGGGTGCCCCGCACGGCAGGTGGATCTGCTGCGTCCCTCTCCTGCCCGGCGAGCCCCGAGGCAAGGAACCCGAAGGCGAAGACGCTAATGGCGCCCCACCCCCTTCCACTCCACTGGGGAGGGAGCCGGGTGCCCGGCCGGGGCGTGGGCCGCAACGGCGCCGGAACCGGCGCCCGAACGGAAATCGGACGCGCTCCCCCGGGCGCTCCGCGAGGCGGTGCCTGAGGCGCTGGCGCAGGCGGTGGGCTGGCAGGTGCGAGAGGAGGAGGGAAAGGCATGGCGGAGGGAGGGGGCGACGGGTCGAATGGGGCGCGCCGTGCAGTCGAATCCGGGCTGCCCCCGCGGCCTGGCCCCGGCCCTCGGAGGGTGCCCGGGCCGGGGAGACCCGGGAGCGCGCCTCCCCTCAGGGAGTGAAGCGACCGAAGTCTTCCGGGTTCAGCTTTCGAAGATACTCCTTCAGCTCCTCCGGCCCCATGGGGCGGGGCCCCCTGGGGGAAGGGGGGCCCGATCCTTCGGGTGCATCGGGCGCTCCCTTGCCCTTCCCCGGTCCCTTGCCCGACGCCTTCCCCGGTCCCTGCCCCGCGCTGGAGCCCGGCCCCGCCCCTGATCCGGTCCCCGCTCCCTGGGAGCCCTGCGGGGCGCCCGGTGCCTCGGCCGGATCGGGCCAGTCCCAGGGGAAGGGGGACTCCACATCGGGCTCCTCCCCCCCCGGCGCACCCGCGCCTCCGGAACCGGAAATCTCGTCCTCTTCGGAGAGCTCGATGGAGGCCCGCTCCAGCAGGGCCTCGTTGGCGAAGAGGCGCGCCCCGGCCCGAAGCGCGACGGCAATGGAGTCGGACGGACGGGCATCCACGACCACCTCCCGCTCCCCCACCCTGACCACGAGTTCGGCAAAGAAGGTGGCATCGGTGACCCGGGTGATCACGGCACGGTCCAGGGTCCCGCCCAGTCCGCGGAGGACCGAAACCACGAGATCGTGGGTCAGGGGGCGCGAGAACTTCATGTCGGCCAGATGCATGGCAATGGCGCTTGCCTCCCCCGGGCCGATCCAGATGGGGAGCACGCGCTCCCCCTCCACTTCCCGGAGAATCACCACCGGGGTGTTGGACGATCGATCGAGTCCGAGACTCTGTACCTTGACCTGGACGTTCACCTGTTCTCCCCTCCGCGCTCCCCCGCCGGGGCGCCGGGCCGGGCGCCCACCCGGGCTCCGGGCGCCGCATGCGCCCCGGACCCCGCTGGGTGGGAAAGACCCCGCCGGCGCACCGGCGTTCCGGTTCCCCTCCCCGCGCCTTCCCACCGGGTCCGGATCAGTCTCCTCCCGCCTCCCCCTCGGCCGCCCGGAGGGCGTCGGCCCGATCCGTCCGCTCCCAGGTGAAGAGGTTCACCTTCCGCCCCAGCCGGGTCACCGTTTCGGGGGTGCGGCCGAAGTGCCCGTAGGCGGCGGTAGGTCCGAAAATCGGACTCCGGAGCCCCAGCGCCTCGATGAGCGCCCCCGGTCGGAAGTCGAAGTGGGCGTCCAGCAGGTCGGCGATCCGCCCATCCGGAACCGCCCCGGTGCCGAAGGTATCGACCCAGATGGAGACGGGCTCGGGCACCCCGATGGCATAGGCGAGCTGGATCTCGCACCGGCGGGCGAGCCCGGCGGCCACGACGTTCCGGGCCGCCCATCGCGCGGCGTAGGCGGCGGACCGATCCACCTTCGTGGCATCCTTTCCGGAAAAGGCCCCCCCGCCATGCCGCCCCACCCCGCCATAGGTGTCGACAATGAGCTTCCGCCCCGTGAGCCCGGCATCGCCGTGCGGCCCCCCCAGGACGAACTTTCCCGTGGGGTTCATGTGGATGCGGGAGCGCCTGGGGTCGAAGAGCTCTTCAGGGAGGGCCGGCTGAATGACCACGGTCATGAGCTCGTCCTCGAGTTCGGCGCGGGTGATCTCGGGGTCGTGCTGGGCACTCAGGACCACCGTTTCGACCTGGACCGGGCGGTCCCCGTCGTAGGCCACCGTGACCTGGGCCTTCCCGTCGGGGCGGAGCCAGGGAAGGCGCCCGGAGTGCCGGGCCTCGGCCAGCGTCCGGGTGAGGCGGTGGGCCAGGACAATGGGGAGGGGCATGCACTCCTCCGTCTCGTCGGAGGCATACCCGAACATCATTCCCTGGTCCCCGGCCCCCCCCGAGTCCACGCCCTGGGCAATGTCGGGCGACTGGCGGTCGATGGTGGAGAGGACGGCGCAGGTGGAACCGTCGATCCCGTAGGCCGACCGGGTGTAGCCGATTTCCCGCAGGGTGTCGCGCACGAGATCCGGGAGCTCCACGTATGTTTCCGTGGTGATCTCTCCCGCGACAAGGGCGAGCCCGGTGGTCACCAGGGTCTCGCACGCCACCCGGGCCAGGGGGTCGGCGGCGAGAATGTGGTCCAGGACGGCGTCGGAGATCTGGTCCGCCACCTTGTCGGGGTGGCCTTCGGTCACGGATTCGGAGCTGAAACGGCGGAGCCGGGGGTCGGTCACGGCGGAATGGGGTTCGAGAAGCGGAGTGGACGTCGAGAAGAAAGGGGCGCGCATCGGGCTGGAGCCCGCTTACCCTACCGGTTCGGGCGGGGAGGAACAAGCCGCCTCGGTGGACCGGTCATATGGCAAGGAAGGGGCCAGCACAAGGGGGGTCCATCCCCTGCGGCGGAGGCCCCCCTTCTCCGGGCGGACGCCCAGGGGGGACGGGGTCCGGTGCCCGGGGGTCCGAACGCACCGGTCCAGGGTCGGGGGATCGGGGCGGGGGGGCCGGACGCACGGGGCCAGCGTCAGGGGACCGGGCTCAGGGGACCTTCAGACTCCACCGTCCGGAGAAGACGGAGAGATCCACCGCGCTTCCGATCCCCTCCACCAGGCAGGTCGTGACATCTTGCGAGGTGGGGGCGGCGAGGGCGCGGCGGGCGGCCGCCCTCGCATCTTCCGAACGGAAGCTCCGGATCACCTTCTTGATTTCGGGAAGGGCCGGCCAGGCCACGGAAATGGCGTGGATGTCGAGCCCCACCATGAGGAAGGCCCCCAGGGGGTTTGCGGCCATTTCCCCGCACACGCTCACCTCGATCCCCGCCGCCCGGGCCACCCGGGAGATCTGGTGGAGCTGGCGCACCACCGCCGGATGGAAGGGGTTGTAGAGGGGGGAGAGACGGGCGTTTGTCCGGTCCACCGCCAGGGTGTACTGGACCAGATCGTTCGTGCCGATGGAGAAGAAGTCGCAGTGGCGGGCCAGTTCGGCGGCATCGAGGGCGGCGGCCGGGGTCTCCACGAGAATCCCCAGCTTGTAGCCCGAGTAGAAGGGGATGCCGTCGGCCCGGAGACTCGCCTCCTCCTCGGCCAGGAGCTCCCGGACCCGGACCACCTCCTCCACATCGTTCACGAGGGGGAGGAGGATGCGGATGTCTCCGTGGGCCGTGGCGCGGAGGAGGGCCCGGAGCTGGGGGCGGAAGAGTTCCAGGCGGTCCAGGCAGACCCGAATGGCCCGCCACCCCAGAAAGGGGTTCTCCTCGGCGGGCATGTGGAGGAAGGAGGGGAACTTGTCGCCGCCAAGGTCATAGGTGCGAATGAAGACCGCCCGGTTCGGGAAGGTCTCCACCACGTGCCGATACGCCTGGTACTGCTCCTCCTCTTCGGGCATGGACCGGCGCCCCACCACGAGAAACTCGGTCCGGAAGAGCCCCACCCCCTCCGCCCCGTGTTCCACGGCCCGCTGGGCCTCGGAGGGAAGGTCCAGGTTCGCGCGCAGGGAAATGGGCTGGCCATCGAGGGTCACGGCGTCCATGCGGGCGATCTGGGCCAGCTCCTCCTCCCAGGCCTGGAACTGGATGCGCCGGTCGGCAAAGATCTGTCGATCGCGCTCGGTTGGATCGAGGATCACCCGCCCGATTCGCCCGTCGAGAATGGCTTCGCTCCCCTCCGAGGCGGTCTCGGAGGCATCCACGAGTCCCACCACCGCAGGGATTCCCAGCGAGCGCGCCAGTATGGCCCAGTGGGAGGTCCGGGTCCCCAGGTCGGCGGCGATCCCCACCACCCGTTCGGGGTCGAGCTGGACCACGAGGGTGGGGGTGAGGTTCCGGGCCACGATGAGGGCGGGCTCCCCTCCCCCGTTGGGCACCCCGGGCTCGGGGAGCCCCAGGAGGTGATGGAGCATCCGGATCTGGATGTCTTCCAGGTCGTTCACCCGGTCCAGGACCATGGGGTTGCCGGTGGCCGCCCAGAGGGCCTGGTACTCCATCATGCAGAGGCGAAAGGCCCGCGGTGCGGTGAGGAGGTGGTCCCGGATGTAGGCCACCGTGCCCTCCACCACCGTGCCATCCTCGAGCATGAGGAGCTGGGGGTCGAAGATCCGGGCTTCCATGGGACCCAGGCGTGCCTCCACATCGGCCCGGATCTCGGCGATGCGCGCCTGCACCGCCTCCCGGGAGCGGTGGAACCGGGCCACCTCCGCCTCGCGGGCCTCGGGGTCGAGGGGGTCGCGGGGGATCGTGGGGATTCCCCAGCGGAGGAGGCGCACCCGGCCCACGCCGAGCCCTTCGGAAGCCGGGAGTCCATCGAAGAAGACCGACATGGTCAGGCCTCCCCGAAGCCGCGTGCCACGAGGGCCACGAGGGCGGCCACGGCGTCGTCGGCATCGTCTCCCATGGCCTTCACATGGAGTTCGGCCCCCTGCTCCGCCGCCAGCATGAGCACGCCCATGATCGACTTTCCGTCGACCTCGAGGCCGTCCTTGGCCACCAGGACCCGGGCCTGGAAGCGCCCGGCGAGCTTCACGAATTCGGCCGCCGGGCGGGCGTGCATACCGGCCCGATTCGCGATGCGGACCGTGCCCTCGGCGTGGGGGGGCTGGGTCATGGAAGTGCTCCGTGGAGATGCGTGGAGAAAGGAAGGGGAGAGGGGCGCATGGGTTCAACCCCCGCCCAGGGATGCGGCGAGCCACCCTGCACCGATCAGGAGGAGAGCCACCCGGTGGGGGGTGGCCGCCGGGACCCGCCCGGCAAACCCGGCGCCCACGGCCGCAATCCCCGCCACCGCCCCCCCCACGAGAAGGGCCAGGGGGAGCCCGCCCGGGTCGAGGCCCAGGCCCCAGCCACTCCGCCACCCATTCCCCGCGAGCTCCAGGATTCCCCGGGCCATGGTCACTCCCACCACCCCCCCCGCCGCGAGCACGGCCCCCTGGCGGGCCAGGTCCCCCCAGCGACGAAGGGGGCTTCGGCCCAGGGCCTGGCCTACCCGGACCCCGTGCTCCAGCCCCAGCTCCAGCCCCCAGCGGCGGAGGATCACCTGGAGGAGGTTGTGAAGGAGGAGGAAGGCCGCCACCACGGGGAGGGGGTGGACGCCCAGGGCCACCAGGATCACCGCCACCAGGGTCAGGAGGGGGACCCACCCGGCCCAGACCAGGGCATCGCCCAGCGCACCCAGGGGGGTGCGGAGGGCGGCACGGAAGCGGAGTCGCTCTTCGGCGGACAGCTGCGCCTCCGCCCTCTCGCGGATCAGGGCACCCATGGCCACCGTGGCCAGGTAGGGATGGGCATTGAAGGGCTCGGGAGGGGCGCCGGGTTCGGGGTGCTCCCCCAGGGCCCAGGCAAGACCGCTTCCCTGGAGGTCCCGGGGGTTCCAGAGGGCCTGGATGAGAAGGGAACGGAGGAGGAGTCGGCGGGTCGAGGTCATGGCGTGCTCCTCCCCGGGGTCATTCCCAGCGCCAGCCCCAGGACGAGTCCGGCCACGGCCCCCCCCACGAGGAGAAGGGGACCCCTCTGCCGGGGGGCCGGCAGGGGGGTGCGTCCCACCGCTCCCACCCCGAGAAGGGCCGGAAGGGCCAGGAGGGCCACGGTCCATTCCCAGGGGAGGGGCCAGCGGGCCTGGGCAGCGGGAGAGACAAGGGCCGCCGCCCCCAGCCCCAGGAGGGTGATGCCGGCCCCTCGGCCCCACCCCCGGAGGAGGGCACCGGCGACGAGGGGTCCGAGGGTTCTGCCCCCTTCGACCGCCTCTGCAACCACGCGGGCGTTCCGCCCCCGGTGGCGGGTCACGAGGGTCCCCGCCAGGAGGGAGAGAACCACCCCCAGGAGAAGCCCCAGCGCCAGGGCACCCGCCGGATCCGGGTCGGCGGGTCCCCCCGCGAAGGGGTCGAGGGCAGCGGGGAGCCCTCGCCCCCCGCTCCCGGCCACGACCCCGGCCACCAGGCTTCCGGGCCCGGGGTCGGGGAGTCGGGCGCCCCCGGCGGGGAGATGGGCCACCTGGAGCCCTTCGAGGAGAAGCCCTGCCACCGCACCCCCCACCGGGTTCCCCACCGCGAGTCCTCCCAGGGTGGCAGCCACGAGGGGACGGGCCAGCATGGACTGGGCGAGCGCGGCGTGGTCCAGGGCCAGGAGCCCTCCCAGGGCGGCGAGTGCCCCGAGCACGAGGGAGAGGGTGACCGGGGTCATTCCCCCTCGTCTTCCACGAACCGGAGACCATCCACCCCGGACGCCCCGGGGACGTCCCGGGCCACGACGTCGACCCCTTCATCCAGGAGCAACCGGATGGCGGCGCGCTCCCCTGCCCCGAGGGCCAGGTAGGGGAGGACCGGGGTCCGGCCCGGTGCCTGGTGGATTCCACCCAGGTTGACCTCCCGCCCCGAGAGCCCACCCTCCGCCGCGAGCCCGGCCATGGTGGGGAGATCCCGGGTCAGGAGAATCGTGACCCCGGGCCGGGCGTCGAAGGCCGGAAGGGCCTCCCGAGCCTCGTGCATCCCGAGAAAGTGGATCTCCACCCCGCTGGGGGTTCCAAGCCGGTAGAGTTCCTGTTCCCAGTCGTTTGCCGGATCCACGAGGCGGTCGTCCACCACGAGGTAGCGATCGGGGGCCAGGGGAACCCCCCACCCCACCGTGACCTGGCCGTGCACGAGTCGCTCATCCACGCGGAAGAGGGAAATGGGCATGGCAGGGCCTCCGGCTCAGGCTACCGGGTCCCGCTCCAGCGCCCGGATCCCCTGCCGGCCCCGCTCGAGGAGCCGCTCCTCCAGCTCTTCGAGGGGGAGGGAGCGCTGGAAGACGAAATCGAGAAGCATGGGGAGGTTCGTTCCGAAAAGGACGATCCGGTTCCCCGGGTCCCGGCAGACGAAGCGGGCAGCCAGGGCGCAACTCCCCTGCACCAGGTCCGTGAAGATCACCACGGGACCCTCTGCCCCTGCCGCCACCTCGGCCACCTCCCGGACCAGGGCATCGGGCCCCTTTCCATCGTTCGACACGGGGACGAGGGCACCGGCCTCCACCCCGGTGATCTTCACCACCGCATCCACGAGCCCCTGGCTCATGGCCCCGTGGGTCACCACGATCCCGAGCGCCGGGGTGGCGGCATCATTCATGGTCCTGCTCCAGGTATTCGCGCGCCGGGAGGAGCGCCTCCCGAAGCTTCCGGTCGAAGTTTTCGGCCGAGTCCACCCCGGCGTAGCGAAGAAGGTGGTTCATGGCCACGACCTCGGAGATCACGGTGATGTTCTTTCCGGGGTTCAGGGGAACAGTGACCCTGGGAAGCGATACACCGAGAATCTCCGTGGTGTCCCGGTCCAGCCCGGTGCGGTCGTAGCTCCGGGCGTCGTCCCACTCCTCGAGCCGCACCACGACCTCGATCCGCTTCTGCTGGCGAATGGCCCGGACGCCGAAGAGAGCCGAGATGTCCACGATCCCCACCCCGCGGATCTCCATGTGGTGCCCCTGCAGTGCGTGCCCCTTCCCGATGAGGACGTCATGCCCCCGTCGGGAAACGAGCACGAGGTCGTCGGCCACGAGGCGATGCCTTCGCTCCACGAGGTCGAGCACGCACTCGCTCTTTCCAATCCCGCTCTTTCCCACGAAGAGGAGTCCGACCCCGTACACGTCGGCCAGCGATCCGTGGAGGGAGGTGGAAGGGGCGAGAGCCACCTCCAGGTAGGGCTTGATGCGCCGGAAGAACTCCTTCGTGGTGAGTTCGGTCCGGAAGAGGGGCACCCCCCGATCGGAAGCCTCGCTCACGAGAAAGGGAGGAACCGCCTGCCCCTTCGTGATGAAGGCCGCCGGGACATCCTGGGCCAGGAACCCCCGGATCCGCCCTTCGGCCTCTCCAGGGGAGAGGGAGGCCAGATAGGTCATTTCCGTTTCCCCCAGCACCTGCATGCGGCCGCCCGGGAAGCGCGCCAGGTACCCTGCCAGGGCAAGCCCGGGGGTGGAGATGTCGGGGTCCGAACACCGCCGCTCGAGCCCTTCCGAGGGGGTGAGGAGTTCGAGGCGGAGGGATTCGCCGCGGTCCTTGAGGAGGTCCCGCACCGCGAGGGTGGGAAGGGGGGGATGCACCCGGGGCTACTCCTGCAGGACGAGGTCGTCCCCGAGGGTGTCGTCGTCGGGGAGGGGGGGTGGGGGCGCCATCTCCGCCGCCCGGGGGGCCTTGTGATCGCGAAGGTGGGAGCGCCGCCGCCGGAGGATCTTCTCCAGCCGGTCCGCCACCGTGTCCACCGCCGCCCGAAAGGTGGCCTCCTCGGCCCGGGCCACCGCCGGCTCCTCCCCGTCGAGGGAGAGGATCCCCTCCACCCGCTTCCGGTGCTTCTCCTCGGCGAAGACCACCTCGGCCGAGGCGAGCTTCGGATCGAAGCGCACGAGTCGCTGGAAGCGGTCGTTCGCCCGGGCCAGGTCGACCTCGGGAACGTCGCAGTGGCGGGCAACGGTCTGGACACGCATGGCAGGACCTCCTTGGAACGCGGGATGCACGGCGAAGCTGCAGCCTTCCCGAATCTACGGAGCGGAGGCACCGAGGGCGAGGGGATCCGCTCCCGCCGCCGCCTCCAGCGCCCGGGCCATGCGGTCCGCCGCCCCCTCCCAGGAGAACCCCTGGGCAAAGCGGTGAGCCCCCCGTCCCAGGGCATCGACCCGGGACCGGTCCCCGAGAAGCTCCCGCAGGCGCGCCGCCAGGGCCTCCACATCGCCATGGGGCACGAGGTACCCGGTCTCGCCATGGCGCACCGAGTCCCGGAGCCCGGGGGCATCGGAGGCCAGGGTGGGGGTCCCGCACGCCGCGGCCTCGAGGTTCGCGATCCCCCATCCCTCCCGGGGCGAGGTGAAGCCATGGACCCACGCCCCCCGGAAGAGGCGGAGCTTCTCGGCCTCCGAAACGAAGCCGGCAAAGGCGACGGCCTCGGGCCCGAGCCCGAGCGACGCTGCCCGTGCCCGGAGCGCGCCCTCGTGGTCTCCCTTCCCCGCCACAATCATCCGGGCCGGGAGTCCCTCGGCGCGTACCCGGGACAGGGCCTCCAGGAGAAGATCCACGCGCTTGTACCGCTTGAGGCGACCGAGGTAGAGGAGGGTGGGCTCCGGAAAGCGGGCCGCGCCCACGGCCGCCTCCGAACTCGACCCCGCCCCCGACCCGTCGGCCTCGGCAGGCCGGAAGTGCCCGAGGTCGATCCCGTTCGGGATCACCTGGATCCGGTCCCTCGCAAGCCCCCGGGCCACCAGGTCGTCGCGGGTGGAATCCGAGACGGCCACCACCGGCACCCCGCGGTACATGCGCGGGATGGGGCGCTCCAGGAGCCAGGTGGCGGCGGCCACCGGGAAGGAGGCCTCCTCGAAGGCGGTGGCACCGAAGAGGTGGTGCACGAGGAGGAGGACGGGGGCCGGGGCCCAGCTCGTGGAGAAGACGGGGACCTTGTTCAGGTCTTCCACGACCACATCGAAGCGGGCCCCGGCGGATTTGAGCGCCCGGACCGCCCCTGCCACCCGGAGGAGGTAGGTATGGCGGCCGCCGGCCCGGACGATCCGGATCCCGTCCAGGTGGAGGGGCGGCGCGGAGGGGGCCGGCCGGGGAGGCGCCGGAGGGGCGCCGGGCCACCCACTTGTGACCGCGGTCACTTCCCACCCCGGTCGCCGGGCAAGGCGACCGAAGGTCTCGTGGAGGTGGATCTCGGCGCCCCCGGCCGCCGGGTTCTCCCGGTCGAGCCAGTTCAGGACGAGAACGCGCATGCGGACAGGGCCGGGCCCTCAGCCCTCGGCATGGCGGTGCCAGACCGCATCCAGGACCCCGTTCACGAAGCGGGCCGACTCCGGCCCCCCGTAGCGGCCGGCCAGACGCACCGACTCCTGGATCGCGACCTTGGGGGGGACTTCCTCCTGGAGATAGAGGAGCTCGGTGGCGCCGATGCGCAGCGCCGAACGATCGATCCGGGAGAGGCGCTCCAGGCGCCAGTTCTTCGTGACCGCGGTCAGGGCATCGTCCACCTCGCCCCGGTGCGCCTGAAGGGTCCGAAGGATCCGGCTCGTCCAGGGGATCCGGCGGTCGGAGATCCGTCGGGTCCGCCCCACGTCGAGGAGGACGTCATGAAGGTCCCGGGACTCCCCCTCCGACTCCCATCGGTAGAGTACCTGCAGGGCCCACGCCCGTGCCCGGGAGCGATCGATGCGGGCCCGGGCCCCCATTCCCTCCCCCGCCCCGCTCCCATGGCCCCGCTCCGGGCCGCTCAACGGATCTTCCGGTAGAGGTTCGCCATTTCCAGGGCCACCTCTGCCGCCTCCCATCCCTTTCCGGCCCGGGGATCGTCGCTCCGGGCCCCGGCCCGCTCCAGGGCCTGCTCCAGCGTCTCGGTGGTGAGGACCCCGAAGACCACGGGGACGTCGGCCTCGATCCCGAGGTAGGCGAGCCCCCGGGCTGCCTCGCCGGCCACATAGTCGAAGTGGGGGGTCTCGCCCCGGATCACGCACCCGAGGGCCACCACCCCGTCCACTTCCCCCGCCTCCAGGATGCGGGCCGCAGCCGCCGGGAGCTCGAAGGCCCCGGGCACCCGAATCAGGGTCAGGGCCTCGTCGGGCACCCCATGGGCCCGGAAGGCGGCCAGCGCCCCTTCCTCGAGGAGCCCGGTCACCTGGTCATTCCAGCGGGAGGTGATCACGGCAAAGCGGTGGTCTCCTCCCTCGAGGGAGCCCTGCAGTACGTTCGTCACGGTCGGTTCGGTCCTGGGAGTGGGGGGGCGCGTCGGGGGTGGGCGGATGGCGGAATCGGGTGGCCGACACGAGGGGCAGAGGAGGGCGTCAGACAGGGGAGGCGGGTCGGCGGAGCCGCACACCCTCAGGGCAGGTGGCCCAGCTTCCGTTCCTTCGCATCGAGGTAGCGGGCATTGTGGGCCCCGGGCGCGACCTTCAGGGGAACCCGTCCGGTGATCTCGAGCCCGTACCCTTCGAGCCCCACGATCTTCTTGGGGTTGTTCGTGAGGAGGCGGATTTTCCGGAGCCCCAGGTCGAGAAGGATCTGGGCCCCGATTCCGTAGTCCCGGAGATCGGGCTGAAAGCCCAGCTCGAGGTTGGCCTCCACCGTATCGCGACCCTGCTCCTGGAGCTCGTAGGCCCGGAGCTTGTTGTGGAGGCCCATGCCGCGCCCCTCCTGGCGGAGGTAGATCACGGCGCCGTGCCCCTCTTCCTCGATCCGCATCATGGCGGCATGGAGCTGCTCGCCGCAGTCGCATCGCATGGAGCCGAAGACGTCTCCGGTGAGGCACTCGGAGTGCATCCGCACGAGAACGTCGTCCTTCCCCGCCAGCTCTCCCTTGACCAGCGCCACATGTTCCCGGCCATCGAGGGTGTTGTCGTACCCGATGAGGGAGAACTCGCCGAAGGGGGTGGGGAGC
Source organism: Gemmatimonadales bacterium (assembly GCA_050485885.1). GTDB lineage: Bacteria > Gemmatimonadota > Gemmatimonadetes > Longimicrobiales > Gaopeijiaceae > SKNW01. Next base: position 37,967 of record JBJHCG010000025.1, read on the forward strand.
TGCACGGTGGCCACCCGCCGGACGAGGCGCTCCTTCTGGAGCCGGTAGGAGACGAGCTGGGCCACGGTGATGAAGCGGAGCCCGTGCTCGGAGGCAAAGGCCTCGAGTTCGGGACGCCGGGCCATGGAGCCGTCGGCGTTGAGGATCTCGCAGATCACCCCCACCGGAGGAAGCCCGGCGAGACGGGCCAGGTCCACGCTGGCCTCGGTCTGCCCCACCCGGCGAAGGACCCCGCCCGGCACGGCCCGGAGGGGAAAGACATGCCCGGGGCGCCGCAGGTCTGCTGGGCGGGTGGTCTCTTCGGCCATGAGCCGGATCGTGATGGCCCGGTCCGAGGCCGAGATCCCGGTGGTGACCCCGAAGGAGGGGGCGGCATCGACCGAAACGGTGAAGGCCGTCCCGTGGGGGTCGGTGTTCCGGTCTGTCATGGGGGGAAGGTCGAGGTCGTCGGCCCGCTCCCCCGTGAGGGTCACGCAGATGAGCCCCCGCCCGTGAACCGTCATGAAGTTCACGAGTTCGGGGGTGATGGCGGAGGCGGCGCAGACCAGGTCTCCCTCGTTCTCCCGGTCCTCGTCGTCGGCCACGATCACGAGCTTGCCGTCGCGAATGTCCTGGATGGCGTCTTCAACGCGGTCGAAGGGGGTGCTCATGAGGCGCTCGGAAGAAGGCGGGCCACGTACTTTCCGATGAGGTCTCCCTCCACATTCACCGGGTCGCCGGGGGTGAGGCGGGAGAGGTTCGTGTGAGTCCAGGTGTGGGGGATGATCCCCACCTCGATCCGGTCAGGGTCCGTGAGGTCGTTCACGGTGAGACTCACTCCATTGAGGGTAATGGAACCATGGAGGAGGGTGGTCCGGCAGACCGCCTCCGGAATCCGGAAGAAGAGCCGGTGCCCCTCGCCCTCGGCCTCGGCCGCAAGGAGGGTGCCCACCCCGTCCACATGGCCCTGCACCAGGTGCCCGTCGAGCCGGGCTCCCAGCTGCATGGCCCGCTCCAGGTTCACCCGGGTCCCCTCCCCGTACCCCCCGGCCACGGTCCGGTCGAGGGTCTGGCGGATGAGGTTCACCCGGATGTGCCGAGGCGACACCTCTACGGCGGTAAGGCAGGCGCCATCCACCGCAATGGAATCCCCCACCTTGGTTTCGGCGAAGTATGCGTGCGGGGCCTCGATCTCGAGGGTCCGGAGCTCGGCCCCGTCCTCGAGGCGGGCAATCCGCCCCTGGGTCTCCACGATCCCGGTGAACATCAGGCTTCCTCCCGCACCCGGTCCCACCCTTGCCAGGTGTCGGGCCCCAGACGCTCCGGAGCTGCGACCTCGACCCACCCCTCCCCCCTGACCCAGGGGGCCCCGGGCGCGAGGGGGTGGGGAAGGAGGCCCGGAAGGGCGGGAACACCGGACTCTCCCACCTCCCGGTCCGAGACCACGAGGACGAGGCGATCCACCAGCTCCGCTTCCAGAAGGGCTGCTGCCAGGCGTCCGCCCCCCTCACAGAGGAGGGAGGTAAGCCCCAGCTCGCTTCGAAGGTGCTTCATGACCGCGGTCAGATCGAAGCGCGGAAGGCCGTCGGGTGCGGGCGCGGCAAGCGGAAGGAGGTGGCGTCGGCGGAGGGGGGTCCCGGGGGCGGGGGCGGAGGCGGAGGTGGAGGTGGAGGTGGAGGTCGGGGTGGAGCTGGGGGTCGGGGTGAGGTCGGGTGCGGAGCTGAGCTCGGACGCGGGGGTGGGGTCGGGCGCGGGGGTGAGGTCGGGCGCGGAGCTGAAGTCGGTACCTGGGGTCCCTGACTCGGCGCCCACCAGGTGCACGACCTCCCCTGCCCCTTCGTGGAAAACCCGGGCCCCCGCCCCCACCGCGCTCCCTGGATCGAGGAGGATCCGCCGGGGAGGGATGCGGGGGACCACGGGGCCCCGCACGGTGAGGAGGGGGTCATCGATGGCGGCGGTCCGCCCCCCCACGAGGATCCCCTCCACCCCGGCCCGGAGCCACTGGACCCGCGCACTGGCCTCGGGCCCCGAAATGGGGGTGCGCTCTCCCGGGCGGGCGGCCAGGTGGCCGTCGGCCGACACGGCGAGCTTGAGGACGACCCAGGGGCGCCACGCCGCCGGGCCGAAGGCGTGGAAGAAGGCCGGGTTCTCCCGGTGCGCCCGGTCCGGGGTCGTCAGGGGGCCCACCACCTCCACCCCCGCTCGGGCCAGGGCTTCCCCTCCCCCACCGGAGCGGGGTCCGGGATCGGCCGCACCGAACACCACCCGCGCCACCCCTGCCGAGAGGAGGGCCCGGGTGCAGGGGGGGGTCTTCCCCTCGTGCTTGCAGGGCTCGAGGGAGACGTACGCCGTGGCGCCGCGCACCTCGTGCCCGGCGGCCCGGGCAGCGGCCAGCGCCTCCACCTCGGCGTGGGGGCCACCCCACGCCCGGTGCCACCCCTCGGCCAGGAGGTTCCCCTCGTCCGCATCTGGCCCGGGACGTACCAGGACGCACCCCACCATGGGGTTCGGGTGCACCTGTCCCCACCCCCGCCGCCCCAGCTCCACCGCCCGCCCGAGCCAGCGCCGGTCCGCGTCGGAGACGGGGTCCGTGGCCCGGGAAGGGGAAGCGGAGGGTGGGGAGGAAGGGACCATGACCAGGGTCATTCCTAGTAGGTGATCCGGAAGGAGAGGGCGCCGGAGAAGGCGCTTCCCACCGGAGGCGGCGCCATGAGGCCCGGCACGTAGTAGGACGATTCCGCGCGCCCCTCCGGAGACCACCCGAGCTCCAGGGTGGCCTGGGTCACGACCCAGGTCCGGTTGAGCCCCACGAACCAGGTGGTCCGGTCCACCGCAACGTCGATGGTGCGGCGAACGAGCCCCGTTCCCGGGGCATCCGGCCCTCCCGTGGGCCCCAGCACCGTGGTCTCGAGCTCGGCATCTCCCCGGATCCAGTCGCGCTGGACTCCGAGGGAGATCCCCACCTCCAGGAGGTCCTTCCCCACCACCCCCCGAAGGGAGGTGACCGCAGGGGCGGTGGCCACCCGATACCCCACCTGGTAGGGCCCGGGCGACCCGGACTCCGGGGGAAGCCCCTCGACGGAAACCTCGTAGGGCTCCGGTTGGCGCTCCAGCGTCCCCATCCTTCGGTGCATGAGGACCACGGTGGCCCCGGGAAGGGTGAAGGACTCGCGAAGGAGCCCGACCCGGAGGCCCGCTCCTCCCACCAGGGTGCCTCCCTCCACCGGAGAGGGGGAGGGGAGGGCGACCCAGCGCGCCTCGGCCAGGACATCGAGGGATCCCACCCCTCCCACGGTCGGCGCGGGGGAGAACCCTTCGAAGACCCCGGCCAGCACCGTCAGGCGAGGCGCGAAGAGAAGGTTCCCGGGGTTTCCTTCATACCGCTCCTCCCGGGGACCGCCAGGGAGCACGCCGCGCACCACCCCGGCGCCGGCATCCACGATCCACCGGGGAGAACCCTGAAGGCGCTGCCCCGCCGTGGAGGGGGACGCGGGAACCGGGCCCCCGGCGCCCGCCAGGAGCCCCAGCGTCCCATGCATGTGGAGGGCGTCGGAAGCGGCGTCGCTCGAGGCCCACATCCGGGCCATGCCCACCGGATCGGCGGGATAGGAGAGGGGTGCGATGACCTCCTGGGCCGGCGCCCCCGGTGCCGCGGCAAGTCCGCCGAAGAGGAGGGCGCCCACCGCCACCCACCGCGCACTTCCCGACGAGATCCCCCGCAGGCTCGGCCCCGCCTGCGATCCGGCCTTTCGCATTTCAGACAAGTTCCACCCCCTCGGTCTCCACCACCTCTCCGATGTCCCAGGCCCCTTCCCCCCCTTCCCGGAGGGTCTCGAGGAGGGCGTCCGCCTCGTCCGGCGCCACCACCACGAGCATCCCCACCCCCATGTTGAAGACCCGGAACATCTCGTCTTCGGCCACCCCCCCCAGCTCGGCCAGGGTCCGGAAAAGGGGCGGAACCTCCCAGCTCTCCCGGCGGATCCGTGCCCCGAGCCCCTCCGGGAGGGAGCGGGGAAGGTTTCCGGGGATGCCCCCCCCCGTGATGTGCGCCATGGCCCGGATCGCGCCCCCGCCCAGGTGGGGGCGAAGCTGGGGGAGGTAGCTCCGATGCACCCGGAGAAGGGCCTCCCCCACCGATTCGTCCGGGAGCCCGGGGAAGGGGTCGGCCAGGGAGAGGTCGGCGCGGTCGAAGAGGATCTTCCGGGCCAGGGTGTATCCATTCGTGTGGAGCCCCGAGGAGGGGAGGGCCAGGACCCGGTCACCCGCCCGGACCCGGCTCCCGTCGAGAATGGCGCCCCGGGAGACGATCCCCACGATGAAGCCGGCCAGGTCGTACTCCCCGTCGGCATAGAAGTCGGGCATCTGGGCCGTTTCGCCCCCCACGAGGGCGCACCCGTTGTCGCGGCAGGCCAGGGCCACCCCCCGCACCACGTCGTTCACGACCCCGTCCTCCACGACCCCGGTGGCCAGGTAGTCGAGAAAGAAGAGGGGAACGGCCCCCTGCACGAGAATGTCATTCACGCAGTGGTTGACCAGGCACTGACCCACGGTGTCGTGGATCCCGGTCTGGAAGGCCACCATGAGCTTTGTCCCCACCCCGTCGGCACTGGAGACGAGCACGGGCTGGGGGACGTCGTCGGGAACGGCGTAGAGCCCGCCGAAGAGCCCCAGCGAGGAGAGGGTGCGGGCGTCGCGCGTGGAGGCCAGGAGCGCCTTCAGCCCCTCCTTGTCGCGTTCGGCCCGGTCCAGGTCCACCCCGGCGGCGCGGTAGTCGAGCCCACCCGGGGGCGTCGCGGAGGCAGGGGCGGAGGGGGAAGGACGATCGCTCATGGCACGGCTCCCGAGAGGTCGAAGTGCGTCATGGTCCGGAAGGCCCGGACCCGGGCCGCGATCTCGTCGCGGGTCACGGTGGAGAGGCGTCCCACGCTGAAGTCCTCCACCGCGAAGGATCCCAGGACGGAGCCGTGAACCAGGGCGTTCCGGAGGGTGCGGGGGGCGATCCCCCCGGCCCGGGACTCGTCCCGATCCTCCCCGTTCCCGGCCAGGTACCCCAGGAAGCCCCCGGCGAAGGCATCGCCCGCGCCGGTGGGGTCGAAGACGTCTTCCAGGGGAAAGCCCGGCACGAAGAAGACCTCGTCGCCATCGAAGAGCACCGCCCCGTGCTCTCCCTTCTTCACCACGAGGCGCTGGGGGCCCTGCTCCCGCACCCACCGGGCGGCACGGAAGAGGTTGGGGTCGCCGGCGAGCTGCCGGACCTCGGCCTCGTTCACGAGGAGCACGTCCACCCGGGCCAGCACGCGAAGGAGATCGGCCCGGCTCCCCTCGATCCAGTAGTTCATCGTGTCGCACGCCACGATCCGGGGGCGCTCCACCTTCTCCAGCACTTCGAGCTGGAGCCGGGGGTCGATGTTTCCGAGAAAGAGGATGTCGGGCGCACGAAAGGCCTCGGGAATCACCGGATGGAAGTCGGCGAAGACGCCCAGCCGGGTCTCGAGGGTGTGGGCCGTGGCCAGGTCGTGGGTGTACCGCCCGGCCCACCGGAAGCTCTCTCCCTCTGCCACCTCGATCCCCGAAAGGTCCACCCCCCGCTCCCGGAGAAAGGCGAGGCGGTCCATGGGATAGTCCTCTCCCACGACCCCCACCATCTGAACAGGTGCGAAGATGGAGGCCGAGGCCGAGAAGTGGACCGCCGACCCGCCCAGGGCCCGGTTCACCCGACCAAACGGGGTCTCCACGTCGTCGAGGGCCACACTCCCCACGGCGAGAATGGCCATGTCAGGAAGCTCCCGGGGCAGGGGACGAGGGTGCAGGGGACGAGGGCGCAGGCGACGAGGGGTCGAGCGGGGCGGCGCCCTCGGGATCGACGGAGGAGGCCTCCCCGGCGTCGGCCGGGGTGTCTGCGCCTTCGGAAGGCTCGGCCCGGTGCATGGCCTCGGGAGCCGAGATTCCGAGCACGGTGAGGGCGTTGCGGAGCGCGATGCGCACCGCCCAGGTGAGGGCGAGGCGGGCTGCCCGCAGCTCGGGGTCCTCGCAGAGCACGGCCAGCGCCGGATTCCGGTTCGGGTTCCCGGCGTGGTACCAGGCATTCACCTCGCCCGCCGTCTGCTCCAGCCACTCGCACACGAGGTGCGGGGCCCGGGCCCGGGCGGCGCGATCCACGACCTCGGGAAGGGTGGCGAGCTTCTGGATGAGCTCCCGCTCGCCCGGGTCGTCCAGGCGCTCGAGGGGCGCCGAGCCAGGGGCCGGCGGTGCCTCGTCGGCCTCCCCCTTCCGGAGAATGGAGCACATCCGGGCATGGGCATACTGGGCCTTGTACACCGGGTTCTTGTCGGACTGGTCCAGCGCCCAGTCCAGGTCGAAGACGAGGTGGGCCTCGGGCTTCCGCATCAGGAAGAAGTACCGGGTCACATCGGTCCCCACCTCCTCCACCAGGTCCCGGAGGGTCACGTAGTCCCCGGCGCGCTTCGAGAACTTCACCTCCACCCCGCCCCGCTCCACCGTGACCATCTGGTGAAGCACGTACTCGGGGAAGCCCCGGGGAAGGCCCAGGGCCTGGAGCCCGGCATGGACCCGGGCCGTGGTCCCGTGGTGGTCGGCCCCCTGCACATTGATGGCATGGTGGAAACCCCGCTCCCACTTCGTGACATGGTAGGCCACGTCGGGAAGGAAGTAGGTGGGGGAGCCGTCGGACTTGACCATGACCCGATCCTTCTGGTCGCCGAAGGCCGTGGTGCGGAGCCATACCGCGCCCTCGTGGTCGTAGACGTGCCCCGTGGCCCGGAGCGCCTCCACCGTGCGGTCCACTCGACCCTCCTCGTAGAGCGAGGACTCGAGGTAGTACCGATCGAAGCGGACCCGGAAGGCAGTCAGATCCCGGTCCTGTTCCTCCCGGAGGCGGGCCACGGCGTGCGACCGGAAGCGGTCCATGGCCAGGGCATGGGCGGCCTCGTCCGCCTCGGCGCCCTCGCCACCCTCGCTTCCCGCATCGAGCCAGCGCTCCCCGTCGGCCTCGGCGATCTCGGCGGCGAGCTCCACCACCGTTTCGGCGTGGTACCCGTCGTCCGGAACCGGCACCTCCCGCCCGAAATGCTGGTGGTAGCGAGCCCGCACGCTCTCGGCCAGTCGCTCGATCTGCCGCCCTGCATCGTTGTAGTAGAACTCCCGGTAGACGGACCACCCGGTCCACTCCAGGAGGGAGGCAATGGCATCGCCCAGCGCGGCCTGCCGACCATGCCCCAGGTGGAGGAGGCCGGTGGGATTGGCCGAGACGAACTCCACCATGAGGGGCCCGGAATCGGCCTCGACACCCTCTGAAGTGGAGGCCCCGAAGCGATTGTCCGACTTGAGGATGTCGTCGATGACCGAAGCCACCTTCTCCGAGGCCAGGCGGAGGTTCAGGAAGCCCGGTCCGGCCACTTCCACCGCGGCGATTCCGAAGGCCTCGCCCTCGCCCCGGGCCTCCGCCTGGGCCAGGCGCTCGCGAAGCGCCTGGGCCAGCCGCTCGGCAATGGCCCGGGGCGGGGACTTGAGTCTCCCGGCCAGGGTGAGGGCCACATTCGTGGCCCAGTCCCCATGGCTCGGGTCACGGGGCCGCTCGAAGCGAGGCTCCACATCGTCCACCCCCAGGGTGGCGAGGGCAGCCCGTACCTCGGAGGCGATACGCGGAAGGGACATGGGCGAGGCGATCCAGGGGCGGGAAAGGGGGAACCGTAGAGGCGCGGGTCAGGAAGCGGAAGCCGTCGACGAGGAGGACCCGGTCGTCCCGCCCCCCCCCTTCCCCGCGGAAGGCGGGGTGGGGGCGGCGGCCGGCGCCGACGACGCGGCGGGGGCCGCAGGCTTCGACCCGTCTCCACCGGCGGGAGAAGCCGCCTTCTCCGAACTCCCTCCCGACTCCTTCCGGGCCGCGGCCCGGTAGGCATCGGAGCGGTAGTCGGTGATGTAGAAGCCCTCCCCCTTGAAGAGGAAGCCGGCACCGGCCGAGAGGAGACGCTCCGCCTGGTCCCCGCAGGTGGGACAGTCGGCGCGGGGCTCGTCGGACATGCGCTGGAAGAGCTCGAACTCGTGGCCGCGGGAGCAGCGATACTCGTACGTGGGCATGAAGGTCCTCTCCGAACGGGGCCCGTTCAGGGCCGGTGGAGCCGGGGTCTCCCCCGGGGTGAGGGGTCGGGTGTGCGATTCGGGATTCGGGGGTCGGAGCCGGGGGGCCGCGCCCGGTGGGGCTGCACCCCCCTCCTGGCGCGGGAGGTCGCAGGAGGCGCCCAGGAAGAGGGAGCGACCCGGCGGCGGGCCCGACCCCCTTGCCCAGCCGCAGAATCTAACGTGGTGGCCGCCCCCATCGTACCCTGATCAGCCCGGCGGGGTGTACCGCCCCCAGCAGTCCCGGAGGGTATCGGAGATCTCGCCCAGGGTTGCCAGGGCCTTCACCGCCTCCAGGAGGAGGGGAAGGAGGTTCGCCTCGCCCCGGGCCCCCTCGGCCAGCGCCTGGAGTGCCGCCTCCGTGCGGTCCCCGTCGCGGCGTGCCCGCAGATCGGCCACCCGGCGCTGCTGCTCGGCCTCGAGGGCAGAATAGTCGGTGTCGTCGATCCGCGGGGGCGGCTCGGCCTCGGAGAAGCGGTTCACCCCTACCACCACCCGCTCCCCCGCCTCCACCTCGAGCTGGAAGCGGTACGCCGCAGCGTGGATTTCCTCCTGCATGTAGTCCACGGCCCGTGCCGCCCCCCCCCGTTCATCGATCGCGTCCAGGTAGCGCCGGGCCTCGGCCTCCACCCGGTCGGTCAGCTCTTCCACGAACCAGCTCCCGGCCAGGGGATCCACCGTTCGCGTCACCCCGCTCTCGTGGGCCAGGATCTGCTGGGTCCGGAGGGCGATCCGGGCCGCCTCCTCGGTGGGAAGGGCCAGTGCCTCGTCGAAGCCGTTCGTGTGCAGCGACTGGGTGCCCCCCAGAACAGCCGAAAGGGCCTGGGTCGTGACCCGGACCACATTGTTCATGGGCTGCTGGGCCGTGAGGGTGGAGCCCCCGGTCTGGGTATGGAAGCGGAGGCGGGCCGCCCCATCGGAGGCACCGAAGCGCTCCCGCATCAGGGTGGCCCAGAGGCGCCGGGCGGCCCGGAACTTGGCCACCTCCTCGAAGAAGTCGTTGTGCGCGGCGAAGAAGAAGGAGAGGCGCGGGGCAAACTCCTCCAGGGGGATCCCCGCCGCCAGCGCGCGCTCGACGTACTGGAGCCCATTGGCGAAGGTGAAGGCCAGCTCCTGTGGCGCCGTGGCCCCGGCCTCCCGGATGTGATAGCCCGAAATGGAAATGGTATTCCACTTCGGAACCTCCCGGGCGCAGAAGGCCATGACATCGGAGATCAGCCGGAGGGAGGGGTCCACCGGGTAGATGTAGGTCCCCCGCGCGATGTACTCCTTCAGGATGTCGTTCTGGATCGTCCCGGCGAGACGCTCCCGGGGGATCCCCTTCTCCTCGGCCACCGCAATGTAGAGAGCAAGGAGAATGGCCGCCGTGGAGTTGATCGTCATGGAGGTGGAGACGGCCGAGAGATCGATTCCCTGGAAGAGGATCCGCATGTCCTCGAGGGAGTCGATGGCCACCCCGGCTCGACCCACCTCCCCCTTCGCCATGGGGTGATCCGAGTCGTACCCCATCTGCGTGGGGAGGTCGAAGGCCACGGAGAGCCCGGTCTGACCCCGCTCCAGGAGGTAGTGGTACCGGGCATTCGTGGCCTGCGCCGTGCCGAACCCGGCGTACTGGCGCATGGTCCAGTGCCGGCCCCGGTACATGGTGGGGTAGACCCCCCGCGTGTACGGAAAGGCCCCCGGCTCTCCCACCTGGGCACCCGGATCGGCCGGAGCGTTCCCCGGGCCGTACACCGCCTCCACCGGGATCCCGGAATCGGTCCGGAAGGCCGGCTCCCCGGCAGGCCGCCCCGCCCCGCCCTCCCCGCCCCCGGCGCTCATCCTTCCTCCTCCACCGGGCCGAACTCCACCAGGACCGCGTCCTTCTCCACCGCCATTCCCGCCTCCACCGGAAGGCCGGTGACCCGGGCCCGGGCCGGGGCCCGGAGCTCGTTCTCCATCTTCATGGCCTCGACGATGACCACCCCGTCTCCCGGCTCCACCACCTGGCCCACCTCCACCTCCACCCGGACCACGAGTCCGGGCATGGGAGCCCGGAGAGGGGCGATCCCGGCGGTGGCGCCCCGTGCGACCAGGGCCTGGAGGGCTGCCTCCTGACCGCGGTCATTGACCTGGGCCTCGTACCGGCGTCCCTCCACCTCGATCTGCCAGTGCCCCTTCCCCACCCGCCTCGCGAGCAGGGTCAGGGAGCGCTGTCCCAGCCGTACCCCTCGCACCGGGTTCCCCTCGGGCGTTCCCAACCCCACCTGGACCCGCTCGAGAGAGGCTCCGTCTGCCGCCTCCACCTCAAGGGAATCGAGCCCCGGGTCCGGGAGCGCAGGGGGAGCGGGATCGAGGGCCCGATCAACGGAAGGAGAACTGCGGACCCGGAATCGGTCGGGCCCCAGGTGCACGTGGAAGTCCATGGTCATGGGGTTGGGTCGGAAGGAGGAGAAGCGTCAAGAACGGTCGGTTCGGAGAGCGGGTCAAGCGTCACCACCGTCTCTACGTGGGCGGTCTGGGGGAAGAGGTCCACCGCATCCAGGGCCACGACCCGGAATCCGCTCCCGAGGCGGGCCAGATCCCGGGCCAGGGTGGCGGGATCGCAGCTCACGTAGACGATGCGCCGGGGAGGCGCGGCGGCCAGCGCCTCCATGACCCCCTCGGCGGCTCCGGAGCGGGGGGGGTTGAGGAGGACCCGGTCTGCCGGGAGGGCCAAAGGGAGGAGGTCCTCCACCGGACCCTCCAGGAGGGTGAAGCCCGGGAGAGGGAGAGCCCGTCCCATGGCCACGGCCCCGGGGTCCAGCTCGATCCCCACCCCCTCGGCCCCCCGGCGGGCCGCCTCCCGCGCGTAGATCCCGGTTCCGGCATAGGCATCCACCACCCGGTCGCCGGGGTGCACTTCCAGCGCCGCCAGGGCCAGGGCATGGAGGATTTCGGCCCCGGCGCGGTTCGTCTGGAGGAAGGCCCCGGGCCGGACGGGGAGCACCTCCCCGAACCACCGCTCCACGGGCTCCGGATCGCCGGCGAGGAGGCGAGGCTCTCCCCCGGCCCCCGGGAGCGACCAGAGCGCCCTGAGCCCGGGGACGCTTGCCAGGAGCTCCTCGGGCTTCCCCGCGCCCCCTCCCCCCTCCACGAGGAGGATCCCCGTTTCGTCGTCGAGGACGCGGAGGGTGAGCCGAAGCTCGGCCCCGGCGGGGAGGCGCCGGGCATCGGGCCCCCAGGCCCCGCGCAGGGCGTCCCAGAGGCGGACGAGGGCGGGCTCGGCCAGGAGGCAGGGCCCGCCGACCTCCGTTCCCACCTCCACCAGGGTCCCGGGCTTTCCCAGGGCGTGGAATCCGGCTTCCACCGGGGGCGGTCCACCCGGGGGGCGACGCCCCCATCGTCGGAGGGTGAAGGAGAGACGGTTCCGATACCCGAACTCCGAGGGGGTGGGGTGAAGGCGAAGGGGCGGGAGCTCCCGGAGGCCCCCGATCCGCGCCAGGGCCTCGGTCACGAGACGCCCCCGGGCAGCGAGCTGGACGGAAGGCTCGAGGTGCTGAAGGGTGCAGCCCCCGCACCGACGGGCATGGGCGCAGGGCGGGGTTCTCCTCCCGGGGCCGGGCTCTTCCAGGCGCACGAGCTCGCCCTGGGCCCACCGCCGCTTCTCGCGAACGAGGCGGATCCGGGCCCGATCCCCCGGGGCGGTGCGGTGCACGAAGACGACCCGGCCATCGTCCAGGCGCCCGACGCCGGCGCCTCCGGCCGCAATCCCCTCCACGGAGAGAAGGTGTTCGGACACCGGGGTCAGGCCCGCCCCGGGCCCGGATCGAAGGTCCGCTGCCACCTCGACCGGGGGGGCGCGGCCAGGACCTCCCCCGATCCTCCAGCCCCGTTCTCCCCGCCGGTCCCGATCCGCCCCGGGCCGCGGGCACTCCGATGCTCGGCCTCGAGGGCCGCGGCGAGGGCCGCCACCTCCTCGGGCGAGAGGGGGCCTGCCTCCCTTGGAGCCTCCAGGAGCTCGGGGTGCTCCTCCAGGTACCGGATCGTGAAGCGTCCTTCGCGAAAGTCGGGTTCCGCCATGACCCGTCGGTGGAAGGAGACGGAGGTCTCCACCCCATCCACCACGAGTTCGGCCAGGGCCCGGCGCATCCGGTCCATGGCCTCGGTCCGGGTGGGCGCGTGGGTAATGAGCTTGCCCAGGAGGGGATCGTAGTGGAGCCCCACCTCGAAGCCCGGGCGGATTCCCCCGTCCCACCGCACTCCCGGGCCTCCCGGAAGCTCCAGATGACGAATGCGCCCGGTGGAGGGGAGAAAGCCTCCCTCCGGGTCTTCCGAGGTGATCCGGCACTCGATGGCGTGTCCCTCGAGGCGAATCTCTTCCTGGCTCCAGGGGAGGGCTTCGCCGGCGGCCACCCGGAGCTGCCACTGGACGAGGTCGATCCCGGTGACGAGTTCGGTGACCGGGTGCTCCACCTGGATCCGGGTGTTCATCTCGAGGAAGTAGAAGTCGCCATCCTCCCAGAGAAACTCCACCGTCCCGGCCCCCTCGTACGACACCGCCCGGGCGGCGCGGACGGCAGCTTCCCCCATGGCGGCCCGGGTTTCCGGATCCAGGACCGGGGAGGGCGCCTCCTCCACGAGCTTCTGGTGCCGGCGCTGGATGGAGCACTCCCGCTCCCCCAGGTGGAGGACGGTTCCATGGGCGTCGCCCAGGAGCTGGATCTCGATGTGCCGGGGGCTCCCCAGGTACTTCTCCACATACACGGCCCCATCGCCGAAGGCCGCCTGGGCCTCCCGGGCGGCGGCCTCGAAGGCCCGGGCACAGGCCTCCTCCGATTCCACCACCCGCATCCCCTTCCCTCCACCCCCGGCAGCGGCCTTGAGGAGAACGGGAAAACCGATCTCCGAGGCGATCCGAACGGCCTCCTCGGCGCTGGCCAGGGGCTCGGTGATCCCGGGCACGATGGGGACCCCCGCCTCGGCCATGCGGCGGCGGGCCTCCGTCTTGTCACCCATGGCGAGGATCGTCTCGGCCGAGGGCCCCACGAAGCGGAACCCGGCGTCGGTCACCGCCTGGGCGAAGGGGGCGCGCTCGGCGAGGAAGCCGTACCCCGGGTGGATGGCATCGACGCCGGCCCTTCGCGCGGCCTCCAGGATCCGGTCCACCCGCAGGTAGCTCTCCGCCGACGGAGCCGGCCCCAGGAGGTAGGCCTCGTCGGCCAGGAGCACGTGGGGGGCATGGGCATCGGCCTCGGAGTAGACCGCCACGGAACGGAGCCCCAGCTCCCGGCAGGCACGGATGATCCGGACGGCGATCTCGCCGCGGTTCGCAATGAGAACGGACTTCATGGGGGCCGAGGGCGGGAGGCAGGAGGCAGGAGACGGGAGGAAGGGTCGGAGCCAGGAACCCACGCAATCCTCCGGGAGTTTCGCCAGCCTCTCAAGCTACCGGGGCGGATTCGCGGTCGGAACCCCTCCCCCTGGCCCGGACCCGGCACCCTCAGACCGCGCCCCCACCCCCGCCCTCCGCAAGGACCCGGGCCCGAAAGGCGAGGAAGCCGGGGACCTCGGTGAGTTCGCCGTCGATGATGGCGGTGATCTCCTCGGCCTGGCTCCAGGCCTCGCGCAGGGCATCCGCCTCGGCCCGGGCGTCGAGGGCCATGCCCAGCGCCACCCGCTCGGTGCGCCCCAACTCCCCCAGGGGGGCTCCGATCCGGCCCAGCCCCTCCAGGAGAAGGCCCGTTCCTCCCACCCGGTCCAATGCCGCTCCGGCCTTCTCCCCCACCCGGAGGGCCGGGGAGCCGGCATCCACCACGGAGAGCCCCAGCCGCAGGGCCGGCCGGACCGCATCGAGAGAGAGGAGCACCTCGGTCCCGCAGCTCCCGCAAGAGGCCTCCACCGACACGGCCAGGGGATCGCCTCCCCCATCGGCCGGGGCGTCGGCCGGGGCGTCGACGAAACGGATGCGGTGGAAGTCCCAGGGCTCGAGGGGCATGACCTGACCGCAGGCCGGACAGGCCGAGGCAAAGGGAACGGAGCCGAAGACCAGGGTCAGGGGATGGGCGCGCTCCAGAAAGGGGGAGGCGAGCCAGCGGGTGGGACCTCCGGCGCCCGCCACCCCGCCCATGGGACCGGTGAGGCCGTAGGGATCGTACCCCTCCAGGGGGGGCGGAGGGAGGCTTCCCAGGAGGCGCCGAAGGAAGCCCACCCTGGGGGGCGGCGGGGATGGGAGGGCCAGCCCGTAGCGCCACCCTCCCCAGGTCACGAGGGGAGGGGGGTCCCCCACCCGGACCACCTCCCCGTCGTCCACCCGGAAGAGGGCCAGGGGCGGGGCCTCCAGAACGAGAGATCCCCGGTCCCGGACCGACCGCTCCCACCCCTCCAGCGTCTCCCATCGGAGCTCCAGGGGCACGGGGTTCCAGCGGCGGCATCGACCGCAGATCTCCCAGAGGCGCCCCTGACCGGGGTCATAGGCATGCCGACGCCCTGGGGAGGGGGCCTCGGGGACCCCCTCGCCCAGGGCGTGGTCGCAGTAGATGCAGTGTCGCATGGTAGGACCGAGTCGGAGGCGGGTGGGAAAAGCAGAGTCCCCCGGAGCCCCCGATGAGGTTCCGCGGAACCGGCCCGACCGTGCCTCCCTTCTGGGCCTGCCTCAGTCCAGGGTGGTCAACTCCCGGATGGCCGAGGCCAGGGCCCGGACCCGAGGGCCGTCCGCCGCGCTCCGGGAATCCCGGTCCACATGCCGTGCAAGCTCGGAGAGCGCCGACCGCCGTTCTCCGCCCGACATCCCCTCGAGGCGGTCCAGTTCGCCCCGGATCTCGGCAATCCGCGAGGCGGCCAGCGTCTCCCCTCGTTCAAGCTGGTCCAGGTAGGCCCGGGCCACCACGAAGGCCGGGGGCCAGCGCTTCGCGGGCTGCTCCTGGGGGTTGAACTCCCCGAAGCGGACGAGCTCCGCCGCCGCCAGCTCGTTCTCCGAGAGGTGCTCGCCCGGGGTAAGGCGGAAGACGTCGAGCCCCCGCACCATGGCCGACCCGTACACGTGTCCGTTGTACCAGTAGGTGGACCAGTAGCCGCCTCCGACGAGGGACTCTCCGGAAATGGGGCCCCGATCGAAGAAGGCGATCTCGAAGGGGTTCGACGGATCGGTGAAGTCGAACACCGACACTCCGCCCTGGTACCAGGCCTGCACCTTGATGTCACGTCCGGGAACGGGAACGAGGGACCCGTTGTGAGCCACGCAGTTCTCGAACTCGGTCTGGGGCGCCGGCATCTTGTAGTAGCTCCGGAACTCGAGGCGGTTGTCCACCACCTCGAAAATCGCGTTCGCCCCCCACTCCATGGGATCGTGGGCCTGGCAGCGGGGCTGGGACCCGCCCCCCCACTCGTCGGTGAAGATCACGGTCCGACCATCGTTCGAGAAGGTCGCCGAATGCCAGTAGGCAAAGCTTTCGTCCACCACCTCGTGGAGGCGCACCGGGTTCGCCGGATCGGAAATGTCGAAGAGAATGCCGTTTCCGGAGCAGGCCCCGGCGGCCAGCCCGATCTCGGGGTAGGCCGTGATGTCGTGGCACTGGTTCGTGGTGCGGGACGCCTGGGAACCCTCCCGGTGCTGGCCCCCGGGCCAGAGCCCGGCGATCTCTCCGGTCTCGTAGTCCTGGAAGACCCGGGGTGACCCGATGACCCGGGCGCCGGCGGGGTTGGCCAGGGGCACCTCGATCACGTCGATCGAATAGAAGGAGGTGTTCGGGTTCGAGGGATCGGGGTCGGGGTCGCACCCGGCCAGCTCCTCGCCGGACCGGGGGGCGCTCGTGCCCGAGTTGTAGACGAAGATCCGACTCGGGTCCTTCACGTCGCGAACCACGGTATGGGTGTGGGAGCCGCGGCAGGTCTGGACGGCCGCCACCTGCACCGGGTTGTCCACATCGGTAATGTCGAAGATGCGAACGCCGCGGAAGCGCTCCGCGTTCACCTCGCCGGGCGCACCCTCCGTTCCGCAGTCGATCCGGGCCCGGGTGTCCTGGACCGAGTGGAAGAGGAGGTTTCCGTAGATGGAGAGGTCGCCCTGGGCCCCGGGGCAGACCACCGCCAGCCGGAGCGTCGGGTTCGTCGGGTCGCCGATGTCCCAGATCTGGAAGCCGTGGTAGCTCCCCATGAAGGCCAGGTCTCCCTGGAAGGCGAAGTCGGTGTTCGTGAACCCGCCGGCCCCGGGGTTCCCCGGCTCGTAGAACCCGTCCGGCTTCGGGCGGGTGGCGAGGAGTTCCATGTTCCAGGCCGCTTCCCCGGCATCGTGAAGCCCCGGAGCCAGACCCACGCGGGGATCCTGCATGCGCTCTTCCACGGACTGGGCCCCGAGGGCATGAGCGCCGAGCAGCATGACCCCTGCAAGGGCCGGCAGGACCATGGCTGCGGGGCGTCGACGCCGGAGGTGGGAAGCGGAGGGGGATGATCCTTCCCGAGCCTCCGGAGTAAGGGAAGGTTCATCGGTCGGGCAGGTCGGAGTACGAAGACCGGGTGTCATGCGCTGGACCTCGACAATGGGGGCGTGATGCAGAGGGGCCGGGAGGTCGGAGTGGACCCGACGCGAGCCCGGGAAACTCAGGAAGGGGGGCCGCCTTGCGTACCTCCCCACCGGAGGGCAGAATCGGGGTCTGCGCGCGGTGTGTCAATCCTTGATGCGTCCACCGTGCTTCCCTTCCGCCCGCCCCTGCTCCGCTTCCGCCACCGTTGGCCCCGGACGGCTCCCCCGCCGCACTCTCCCCCCCAGCCTGCTGCCTTCCGTGCCCCTCTTTCCGCTCCAGGAAAATGGCCCCGGTGCCCGGGAGCTTCGGTACGTGGACCTCGTGCAGGACACGCCCGACGCCATCTTCATCTTCTCACGGGGGGTGGTCCCCGCGCCCGACGCCCCGACGCTCTGGCGGAATGCAGCTGCGGAGCGCCTGCTTGCGGAGGCGAAACGATGGACGGACCCCCACCCGTCGGGCGGGGACCGAGTGGAGGCCTCGACCGAGGGCGAACCGAGCCCCCAGCATCCCCTGGTTCGTGCCTTCGTTCGCGCGCTGGAGGAGGTGGCTCGGACACGCGAGGTGGTGGAAGAGACCCTGACCTGGCGGGATCAGGGGGGAAGGAACCGGCGCATCCGGCTTCGGGGGCGGATGTGGGGGGAGTATCTCGCCCTCAGGGCCGTGGATGAAAGCATTCGCTGGGCTGCGGAGCGGAGTGCGCACCGCCGAGGTGACCTCCTTCTCGGGGTGGCCGAAGCAGGGGCAGCGCTTCTCTCCGGTCCGTGGGAGCGAACCTTCGACGAGGCGGCCCGGATTCTGGGGAAGGCCGCAGGGGTGAGCCGGGTCTACCTCTTCCGGCGACGGCCGGCCCCCCCTTCGGTCTGGGTGGTGGACCAGACCCACGAGTGGTGTGCCCCGGGGATCGGGAGCGAGCTCGACAACCCCGCCCTGCAGGGGCTCGACCTGGGTCAGGTGGGGGCGCAGGAGGTCGCGGAAGTCCTGGAGTCCGGTCGTCCCTTCTCCGTTCGCACCTCCGAGGTAGAGGACCCGGCCCTCCAGGCCCTCCTCGAGTCCCAGGACGCCCTGGCCGTCCTCGCCCTCCCCCTCTTCGTGGAGGGAACATGGTGGGGGTACCTGGGAATGGACGACTGCCTCGAACCCCGGGAGTGGTCGGAAGGAGAGGTCCAGGCGCTTCAGGCCTCGGCCCTCCTCCTGGCCTCCGCCATCGATCGCGAAATCAGGCAGACCGAGTTCCGACAGGTCCAGCGCCTCGAGAGCGTGGGCCGGCTGGCCGGAGGAATGGCCCACGACTTCAACAACCTCCTCACCGTGATCCGCGGAAATGCCGAGCTCGCCCTCATGGAGGCTGGCCCCACCGCGCTGAACGCCCCCCTCCTCACTGAAATCGCCTCGGCGGCCCAGCGGGGCGCGGGCCTCATCCAGCAGCTTCTGGCCTTTGCCCGGCGTCAGGTGACCCGCCCCGAGCCCCTGGCGCTGAATGCCGTCGTGCGCGACGTCTGCCAGCTTGTGGACTCCCTGGTGGGCGATCACATCGAGGTGGACGTCGAACTCGCGCCCGGCCTGCCACCGGTTCTTGCAGACCCGGGCCAGATGGAGCAGATGCTCATGAACCTGGTTCTGAACGCCCGCGACGCCATGCCCACGGGGGGGGTCCTCCGGATCTCCACGGCCCCGGCCGCGGGTGCCGGCCCGGGACATCCCCAGGGCCGAGGCGGGTCCCCGGAGGACGGGAGCCGGCAGGAGTCAGCTTCGCCACCGGGAGGCGATGGGAACGGGTCCGGAGCGTCCGCCCCCTGGGTCCTCCTGGCCGTCTCGGACGAGGGCACGGGGATCCCCCCCGATCTCCAGGCCCAGGTCTTCGAGCCCTTCTTCACCACGAAGCCCGTGGGCCAGGGAACGGGTCTTGGCCTCTCCACCGTCTACGGGATCGTCAAGCAGAGTGGCGGGGAGGTCTTTCTCCACTCGGACGTGGGAAAGGGGACCACCTTCCGGATCTTCTTCCCGGCCTGCACCGCCACCGCCTGGAAGCCCGGGGTCATGGCGCCTGACTGACGAGGCGAGGTCCTCACGCCGGCAGGGGCGGTGGCCCGGACCTCAGAGGGGGATGTTCCCGTGCTTGGACGGCGGGTTCTGGTCCCGCTTGTTCCGGAGCATGTCGAGGGCCGACACCAGTCGATCCCGGGTCTCCCGTGGATCGATGACATCGTCCACGTACCCCCGGGCCGCAGCCACGTACGGGTGGGCGAACATCTCCCGGTATTCCTGGATGCGCGCCTCGGTGTCCCCCTCGGGATCGTCCGATGCCGCGATCTCCTTCCGGAAGAGGACCTCCACGGCCCCCTTCGGCCCCATCACCGCGATCTCGGCGGTGGGCCAGGCCAGGTTGAGGTCACCCCGGATATGCTTGGAGTTCATGACGTCGTAGGCCCCTCCGTAGGCCTTCCGGGTGATCACGGTGACCTTGGGCACCGTGGCCTCGGCGAAGGCGAAGAGGAGCTTCGCCCCATGCCGGATGATCCCTCCGTGCTCCTGCGCCACCCCGGGGAGAAAGCCCGGGACGTCCTCGAAGACCACGAGGGGAATGTTGAAGGCGTCGCAGAAGCGGACGAAGCGGGCCCCCTTCACCGATGCGTCGATGTCCAGCACTCCGGCCAGGACCGAGGGCTGGTTCGCCACGATCCCCACCGGATGCCCCCCCAGGTGTGCGAACCCCACCAGGAGGTTGGGCGCGAACTGGGCATGGACCTCGAAGAACTCGCCCCCGTCCATGATCCCGCCCAGGACGTCGCGCATGTCGTAGGGACGGTTCGGGTTGTCAGGGACCACCTCGAGGATCCGGGCTGCCGCCGCCTCCGGCGGAGAGGTGCCCGGCCCCGGGGGGGGCGCTTCGGTGTTGTTCTGCGGGAGGAAGCGGAGAAGGGTCCGCACCGCCTCCAGCGACTCGGCCTCGGAGTCGTGGGCGAAGTGGGCCACCCCCGAGGTGGAGGCATGGACATCGGCGCCCCCGAGTCCCTCCATGTCGATGTCCTCGTGCGTCACCGTCTTCACCACGTTGGGCCCCGTCACGAACATGTAGCTCGTTCCCCGGACCATGAAGACGAAGTCGGTGATGGCCGGCGAATAGACGGCTCCTCCGGCACAGGGCCCGAGGATCACCGAAATCTGGGGGACGACGCCCGAGGCGAGGGTGTTGCGGAGGAAGATGTCGGCGTACCCCCCCAGCGAGACGACCCCCTCCTGGATCCGGGCCCCCCCCGAGTCGTTCAGCCCGAGCACCGGCGCCCCGGTCTTCACCGCCATGTCCATGATCTTCACGATCTTCTCGGCATGGGTCTCCGAGAGGGAGCCGCCGAAGACGGTGAAGTCCTGCGAGAAGAGGTAGACGAGACGCCCATGGACGGTGCCGTACCCGGTGACCACCCCGTCGCCCAGGATCCGCTTCTCGTCGAGACCGAAATCGGTGGCCCGATGGGTCACGAAACGATCCAGCTCCACGAAGGATCCCTCGTCGAGCACGAGCTCGATCCGCTCCCGGGCAGTGAGCTTCCCCCGGGCCCGCTGGGCCTCCTGGCGGTCTTCGCCGCCCCCCTTCAGGGATTCCTCGCGGAGCTGCTTCAGTTCGGCAATCCGGTCTTCCATCGACATGGCGGTGTCAGCGATCCTCGGACAGGGGAAGGAGGGTGCGGTTCTCGATGCGAACAGGGAAGTAGTGCCTTGAAATCCGGCCCCTCTCCCAGCTGAAGGTCCCGGTGGCTCCCTCGAGCCCCCGGATGCGGGTGAGCCCACGGGCTACCTCCTCGGGGGAATTCCCCTCGAGGGATGCCGCCTCCAGGAGTAGGCGCGCCGCGTCCCACCCGAGCCCGGGAACGGGGCTCCGGAGGGTGCGCTGGAAGTGGGATTCGTAGGCCTCGACAAAGCGGGCCCATCCCGGCCCGTATCCTTCTCCGGCCCACACGGCCACCGTGCGCACCCCGTCGGTGTGCCGGACGGGTACATTCTGCAGGACGGAGGGGGTGGACCAGGCGGAGTTTCCGTAGATGCGAAGATCGGCGGTGTCGTCCACACCGAAGAAGGCGAGCTGGGGAGCCACGAGTTCCACGTCTTCCGGAGGCGCGATCACGAGGAGGGCCCGGGGGCGCATTGCGGCAATGGCCCGGAGGGGATCGCTGAAGGTGGTGGTCCCGGGGGTGTAGCTCCAGCTGCGGAGGACCTGGCCCCCCCGGGCCTCGTAGGCCTCCTGGAACCAGCGAAGCTCCATCTCTTCCTCGGCATCGCGGCGGTGGAAGACGACCACCTGGCGGATCCCGTCGTTCCAGATGAGTTCGGCCAGCGCCCGATGGGCCGCCGGGTCGGCCCCGGCGATGGAGAGAACCCCCTCCACCCCCTCGGGCACCCTGCGCGCCGTGGGGGAAAGGAGGACAGTCCGCCCCTCCCGGGTGCGCGCCGCCTCGGCCAGCCCCGGGTCCGTGAGGGGACCCACCACCCCCAGGGGACGGCGCTCGGAGAGCCCCCGGAGTGCAGCGCCCCCCTGGGCGGGCTCCCCCCGATCGTCTCCCACCTCGAGGCGCACCCCCCCCCGAACCGTGGGGTCCAGGAGCGCCACCTCGATCCCGGCCCGGATCTGGCTCGAAAGCTGGCGAAGGCCGGGGGACCCCTCTTCCGAAAGGACGGCCCCCAGGACCCCGGCCACCCGGGTCCCGGCTCCCTCCACCTCGCCCGTCAGGATCCGACGGGCCCGTTCGGCCTCGGTGGGCGCCGGGGCCAGCGCGAGGGCGGCCTCGGCCAGGACCCGACCGCCCTCGGCATCGCCCACCAGGGTCCGACGCTCCCCCAGCTCCACCTGGAAGGCGGGCAGGACCCAGGGGTGACGAGGCGCTTCCCGGAGGAGGTCCCGGAGGGCCGCATCCTCCAGGGATTCGGCCACCTCCCGGGCCACCTCCAGCGCCTCGTCGCGGGGCTCGTCCGACGCCTCCTCCGGGAGCTGGAAGAGGGCTTCCACCGCGCCGTCCCGCCCCCCGCGGAGCCGGACCCTGGCCCGGAGCGCCTGGGCCCGCACGCCTGCATCGGTGCTTCGCCCCACCCGGGCCAGATACCGTCCGGCCACCTCGTCCGCCTCGTCCCAGAGACGCAGCGCCGCCGAGGCCCGGGCCTCGAGCCACCAGGCCTGCACGGACCCCTGGGCCTCGGGGTAGCGCGTGGCCACCTCCCGGGCCAGGGTGCGTGCCCCCTCCGGATCGCCGGCGGCCAGCCGCGCCTCCCCCTGGGCCACCCCTTCGGCGGCCGCCCGGTCCCGGGCTGCCGTGCGCTCCCCCTCTCCGATGGAAGGACCCTCCAGGACCCCGGGCGCCGGGGCCTCCGGGGGAGCGGTGCCCACCACCGTGCATCCGGCACCGGGGAGGAGGAGGAGGCCCACGAAGAGCACGCCGGGGAGGACCCCGGATCGAATCCGGGAGCGGGGAGCCGCCGGGAGCCCGCGCGGCTGCGTCGTGCGAGCGGGAGTGGAAGCGTCGAGGGAAAGGAGGCGTTCGGGCATGGGCATCCGGCGCGTTCGAGGAAGGGAGCGGGCGGGGGCCAGACGGGGAGCGAGCGGGGACCCGGCACAGGTCGGGCGAAAAGGGGGAGGGCGCGGGAAGCACGCCGGGCGGGGACCGTGGTCTGGGCGACCCCGGGAGCCACCCTCCCCTCAAGCTACATGGAGCCCGGCCCCAAGCAGAAGGCCCTCCCGACGACGGGCGGCCGGGCCGCCGCCCCCCACAAAGAGG
>JBJHCG010000025.1:60336-62498 GCA_050485885.1 Gemmatimonadales bacterium
CCCGGGTGCCACCCACCCGTCAAGATTCCTGTTGCCCGGCCCCCTGCTGCTGGCCGGGGGTCCTACGGGGTTCGGGAGGGCCTCCGCCATCATCGAGGGTGGGAGAGGGTCAGCCCTCCACGACCTCGGGCTTGTCTTCGGTGACCTCGGCCTCGTCCGCCGCCGGTGCGTCTTCCCCGTCGGCCACCTTCCGGGCCTCGGGCGCCTCGTCGGCCTCCGCGGCAGGGGCCTCGGCCTCCACCACCTCCGCCTCGGCTTCCTCCGCCTCGGGGGCTTCGGCCTCGACACCGTCCACCTCGCCGGCTTCCGCCTCGGGAGCCTCAGCGGCGTCCCCGGCATCGGCGGCCTCGGCCTCCACGGCATCCTCCTCCGCAGCGGTCTCTTCCGGCTCGGCACGCGGGGCCCGGCGCTCGGGCGCCGTGGTCACTTCGAGAACGATCCGGCGATTGGCCGCATCGGACTCGAGGACCCGCACATCGACGGCATCCCCCGCAGCGAAGTACTCCTCCAGCCGGTCCATGTCGGCCACGGCCGCATGGGAGGCGGGGGCAAAGCCCTCGATCTCGTCGCCCAGGTCCACCACCACGCCCTTGTCCTGCACTCGGGCCACCGTCCCCTCGGCCTCGACGCCGGGGGCGAAGCGCACCGAGATGGCCGGCCAGGGATCCTCCTCGAGCTGCTTCACGCCCAGGGAGATCCGCTTGTTCTCGGCATCGATGTCGAGGATCATGACATCCAGATCCTGCCCCTTCTGGACCACCTCGGAGGGGTGCTCCACCCGCTTCGTCCACGACATGTCGGAGACGTGCACAAGGCCGTCGATGCCCGGCTCGATCTCGACGAAGGCGCCGAAGGAGGTGAGGTTCCGGACCTTTCCGGAAATGCGGGTCCCGGAGGGGTACTTCATGGGGAGGGAAAGCCAGGGATCCTCCTCGATCTGCTTCATGCCGAGGGAGATCTTCTCGTCTTCCGGATCCACCTTGAGGACCACGGCCTCGATCTCGTCTCCGATGGTGACGAGCTTGGAAGGGTGGCGGATGTTCCGGGTCCACGACATTTCCGAAATGTGGACCAGCCCCTCGACGCCCTTCTCCAGCTCGATGAAGGCGCCGTAGTTCGTGATGGAAACGACCTTCCCGCGGACCCGGGCACCCACCGGGTACTTCCGGTCGATCTCGGTCCAGGGGTAGGGGAGGAGCTGCTTGAGCCCCAGGGAGATCCGCTCCCGGTCCCAGTCGATGTCCAGGACCTTCACGTCGAGAATGGCCCCGATGGTCACGACCTCGGAGGGGTGACCCACCCGGCCCCACGACATGTCGGTGATGTGGAGGAGGCCGTCCAGCCCGCCCAGGTCGATGAAGGCACCGAAGTCGGTGATGTTCTTGACCGTACCCTCGCGGACCTGCCCGACGATGAGCTCCTTGACCAGGGTGGCGCGCTTCCCCTCGCGCTCGGCCTCGAGGATCACCCGGCGCGAAACGACGATGTTCCGGCGGCGCTTGTTGAGCTTGATGATCTTGAACTCGTAGGTCTCGCCCAGGAGGTCCTCGATGTTCGGGACCCGGCGGAGCGCGATCTGCGACCCGGGAAGGAAGGCATCGACCCCCATGAGATCGACGGTGACACCGCCCTTGATCTTCCGGGCCAGCACACCCTTGACCGGACGATCGGCCTCGTGGGCCGCCTTGATCTTCTCCCACACGCGGAGGAAGTCGGCCTTCCGCTTCGAGAGCACCACCACCCCGTCGTCGTCCTCGAGAGACTCGAGAAGGACGTCCACCTCGTCGCCGACCTGGAGCTCATTGGGGTTCTTGAACTCGTCCAGCGCCACCGAGCCCTCGGACTTGAACCCGAACTCGAGGATCACCGATCCCGGCGTGATCTTGAGGATCCGGGCGGTGACGATCTCCCCTTCCCGGGCATCCTGCAGTTCGACGTTGTAGGAGGCCAGCATGGCCTCGAAGTCGGCCGAGGAGATGTCGAGCTCCTCCTCGCCGTACGGGTCCATGGAGAGCTCGGGCGAGATCCCGGTGTGGGTGCCGACCCGGGGGGGCGCCTTCTCGAGTTCGGCGGGGTCGACGGTGACCACCGCCGCATCCCCGGCCATGGCCTGGAGGTCGGGGGAGGTGTCGGGGGGGGTGTCCTGCGTCAGGTCGTTCATC
>JBJHCG010000025.1:62508-63314 GCA_050485885.1 Gemmatimonadales bacterium
GCTGGCCACGGCCCATGGTGCGCCGCTCGCGCGCTAGGGCCCCGCGCACCGAAGCCAGGCTGCGCACGCGCGCATCGTCGTTAAGCGCCGGGGCCACCGGGAGCGTGCCCGCGCGCCCCCGCGGCGCGTGTCCTGCGTCAGGTCGTTCATCGAGGGAGGGGGAGTCTCAGCCTGCCGGAGACGAGGTCGGAACCGGGCGGAAATGCCGGGAACCGGGCTCGGCCGGGATGGCAGGGTCTGCGGGCGCACATGGCCCTGGGAGTGGACGATCGGCTCCGACCGGGCACGGAGGGCCTGGAGATGCGAAGCCGACCTCTCCGGAACGGGCTCCGAAGAGGTTGGTGGACAGACATGGAGAATAAGGGGGGGAGGAAGCTTCGGTCAACCCTTTCGGGCCGTCCCCCCCTCCGCCCCCAGCCCCTCCACGGCCTTGCGCACCATCTCTTCTACCGCCGCGACCTGCGCATCGAAGTCGAGGGCCGTGGTGTCGAGTTCCCGGGCGTCGGGCGCCTTCCGGAGGGGGGCCTCCTTCCGCCCGGCGTCCTCCTCGTCGCGGCGGGAGAGTCGTGGGGCCGAGGCCCGCACCCCCACCCCCTCTGCGGCCGGCGCCCCCCCAGACGTCGCCGCGGACGGGACCGCGGCTGGCGCCGCCCACGTCCTGGGCCACCATCAAACGGCGGAACGGGCGTTCGCCCGTGGGTGTCGGCTCGGTCGTCTCCACCCAGACCAGCGCGCCGAGCGGGGTGTAGCTGCGGTCGACGGCGAGCGAGCGGCCGGGCGTGACCGGCAGGTCCATGGCGCCGTGG
>JBJHCG010000026.1:0-58730 GCA_050485885.1 Gemmatimonadales bacterium
GTGCTGGGTGGTCTTCCCTGCCCCCTCCACCCCCTCGAGCACCACGAAGAGGCCTCGGCGCCCCCCTTCCGGGGGCCGTGCCCCCCCCGCCCCGGTCACTCGTCCTCGGCCCCGTGGGGATCGTAGTCCTGCCCGAGGTGGGTGATGGGCTCCTCCCCCGCCATCCAGCGAAGGGTGTTCTTGAGCTTCCTGTGCTGGATGAAGATGTCGTGCTCGGGGTAGAGCCCCGGCGTGGTCTGGGGGCTCTTGAAGTAGAAGGAGAGCCACTCCTGCACCCCGCCCATCCCGGCCCGGGAGGCCAGGTCGAGGAAGAGGGCCAGGTCCAGCACGATGGGGGCGGCAAGGATCGAATCCCGGCAGAGGAAGTCCACCTTCACCTGCATCGTGTACCCCATCCACCCGCGGATGTCGATGTTGTCCCACCCCTCCTTGTTGTCGCCCCGGGGGGGGTAGTAGTTGATCCGCACCTTGTGGTAGAGGTTCCCGTAGAGCTCGGGGTACATCTCGGGCTGGAGGATGTGCTCCAGCACACCGAGCTTCGACTCCTCCTTCGTCTTGAAGGAGTCCGGGTCGTCGAGGACGGCCCCGTCCCGGTTCCCCAGGATGTTCGTGGAGAACCACCCGTCGATCCCGAGCATCCGGGCCTTGAAGCCCGGGGCCAGGATCGTCTTCATGAGGGTCTGGCCCGTCTTGAAGTCCTTCCCGCCAATGGGGACCTTCCGGGCCTTCGCCTCCTTCTCGAGCGCAGGGATGTCGGCCGAGAGATTGGGGGCGCCATTCGCGTAGGGGACCCCCTCCATGATCGCCGCGTAGGCGTAGATCATGCTCGGGGCGATCCCCTCGTCGTTGGCCTTCATCCCGGCCTCGAAGCTCTCGAGGGTCTCGTGGACCGCGCCGGGGCGGAGGAAAATCTCGGTGGAGCCGCACCAGACCATGACGAGGCGGGCACAGTCATGCTCGGCCTTGAAGCGCCGGATGTCCTCCCGGAGCTGCTGGGCGAGTTCGAACTTGTTGCTACCTGTCTTTACATTCGGGCCGTCGAGGCGCCGGACGTATTCCTTGTCGAAAACGGCGGGCATGGGCTTCACCGACCGGAGGAAGTCCTCCATGGCATCGACGTGGTGCCGCTCCAGAACGCCGGCCACCTTCGCGCTCTCGTAGGCGTCGTCGGGAATCGGGTCCCACGCACCGAAGACCACGTCCTCCAGCGGCGTCAGGGGAACGAAGTCCTTGATCAGGGGGGCACGCCCCTCGGTCCGCTTCCCGAGCCGGATCGTCTGCATCTGGGTCACCGACCCGATGGGGGCGGCGAGCCCGCGCCGGGCCGCCTCCACGCCCGCCACGACGGTGGTGGCCACGGCCCCGAAGCCGGGGAGGAGAATGCCGAGACGCCCTTCGGCGGGCTGGATGGTCGGTCGATCGCTCACGCGTGTCACTCC
Source organism: Gemmatimonadales bacterium (assembly GCA_050485885.1). Taxonomy (GTDB): domain Bacteria; phylum Gemmatimonadota; class Gemmatimonadetes; order Longimicrobiales; family Gaopeijiaceae; genus SKNW01. Next base: position 1,440 of record JBJHCG010000026.1, read on the forward strand.
GTCTTCTGCTTGGTGGGGGGCGGGAGCGGAACCCCGTCCAGGGGAACCCCCGCCGCGTGTCGGTAGACCCAGACGATGCGCTGGATCGTGGTCAGGACCGTGGTCACCGCCAGGGTGACCAGGATGATCTTCAGGACGAGGCCGTTCCACATGAGTCCGAAGAAGAGCGACCCGCCCCCGAGGAGGACGAGGCGTTCGGCCCGCTGCATGAAGCCCACACTGCAGTCGAGCCCCAGGGCCTCGGCCTTGGCCCGGGTATAGCTCACCATGAGAGACCCGCCAATGGCCACGGCGATCACATAGATCATCCAGACATCGGCGAGTTCACGACCGTACTGGTTGTAGAGGGAGATGAGGCCGATGAAGACCACGATCTCGCTCATCCGGTCCAGCGTCGCGTCGTAGAAGGCCCCGAACTTCGACGCCAGCCCGCTTTCCCGGGCCACCCTCCCGTCGAAGATATCCGACAGCCCCCCCAGGAGCACGCAGAGCCCCGCCCACCGGACATGGTCCAGGTGGTAGAGGTACCCGGCCAGGAGGGTGACGGCGAACCCCGCCGTGGTGATGGCATTGGGGTGGATCCGCCAGCGGATGAGGGCCCGGGTCATGGGATCGATGATCCGGTAGACCGGACCCCGGAGGCTCTGGAGCGAGGGCATGCGGGTGGGGCGTTCGATGCGAAGGGGTCAGGAAGGGAGGATGATCCGCCCCTGCGCCCCTTCCTCGATGCCCTGGGAGATGGTCTCGTTGGCCCGCTGCAGGATCTTGTCGAAGTTGGCCTGGGCCGCCACGAGCCGCTGGTAGAGGGACTTGGACTGGAGGTCCCGGGCGAGGGCCTCGTAGCGGTCCTTCTCCTCGTCCGTGGGCTCCTTCCCCACCCGGAGCGAGGTCATGAGCTCGGCTTCCAGCGACTGGAGGGCGTTCCGGAGCTCGGTGAGCTCCCGGTCCTCGTCCACCGCCTGGGCGGCGCGGCGGAGCGCCTGGTACTCGTCGGTGCGCCCCAGCGCCTGTCCCAGTTCCTTCGCCATCTCGTCGATCCTCGCCATCGCGACGTCCATCCTCCGGTTTCAGCTCACATCCATCATCGCCGCGGGTCGTTCCCGCGGTCGTCGTGTTTCCCCTCCTGCGCCTCCCCACCCCTCCGAACCCCCGTCGGGGGTGCGGCGCCCGGCCCCGATTCGGGCCCGGCTGCGGCCCGCGCTTCAGGCCGTGCCACCCCTCCTGCTTCGGGTGCGGCGGCGGAGGCCGGCACCCCGGTCCGGGTGGCCAGAACGATCCGGTCCCGCCGGGAGAGGTCGCGAAGCACGACCCCTCCCTCCCAGGTCGGGAGGGTTCGAAGGAGCGCGCGGACCCGCTCCCCCTGGTCGGCCCCGATCTCCAGGGCCACGAGCCCCCCGGGGTCGACCCGATGCGCCCCCTTGCGGAGAATGGCCTCCACGAGGGCGAACCCCTCATCGGGGGCCACCAGGGCCTCCCGAGGCTCGAACTCCGCCACCTCGGGCGCCAGCGTCCCCATGGCCGCCTCGGCCACGTAGGGCGGGTTCGAAACCAGGACCTGAACCCGCACCCCCTCGGGGAGGGCCTGGAAGAGATCGCCTTCCCGGAATGTAACCCTCTCGGCCACCCCCGTCCGCATGGCATTCTCCCGGGCCAGGGAGAGGGCCTCGGGCGACCGGTCGGTCGCCCAGACGCGTCGGAAGGGACCTTCCAGGGCGAGGGAAAGGGCAATGGCCCCGCTCCCCGTGCCCAGGTCCATGGCCTCGAGCCCTTCCCTCCCCCACTCCCGGACCCGCTGAAGCACCGCCTCCACAAGCTCTTCGGTCTCCGGCCGGGGAATGAGGACCCGTTCATCGACCTGGAGCTCCAGCTCCCGGAAGGCGGCCCTCCCCACGATGTACTGGAGGGGACGCCTCCGGGCCCGTTCCTGGAGGAGAGGACGAAAGCGGTCCAGCTCGTCCTGGGTGAGGGGCCGCTCGAAGTGGAGGTAGAGGTCGAGCCGTCCCATCTCCAGGACATGGGCCAGAAGATGCTCCACATCGAGGCGCACGCCCTCGATGCCGCGCCCTTCCAGGTACTGGGTGCTCCACCGGAGGAGGTGGAGTACCGTCCAGGGGCGACCCTCGGGGGGAGGGGAGACGGGCTCCTGGAAACGGGGAGCCGGAGCCTCCTTCACGAGGGGGCCTCGCTTCCGAGGAGGAAGAAGCCTCCGTGGCGAAGAGGAGCCCCTTCACGGGATGGCCCGGTCCGCGGGCGACCCGCTCCCGCCGGGGGAGTCCCATGGCCTCGACCGGTGCGGCTCACGAGCCTCCGGCCCCCTTCCCTCCGGCCCCGGACCCCAGCGCTGCCGCCAGTCGCTCCTCGTCGGCGGCCATCCCCAGCGCCTCCACCAGCTCCCCCAGGTCTCCACCCATGATGGCGTCCAGACGGTGGAGGGTGAGTCCGATCCGGTGGTCCGTGACCCGGTTCTGGGGGAAGTTGTACGTCCGGATCTTGGCCGACCGGTCGCCGGTTCCCACCTGCGCCTTCCGCTCCCGGGCCCGGGCGCCCTCGACCTCGGCGATCTTCCGGTCGAGGATTCGGCTCCGGAGCACGGTGAGGGCCTTCGCCTTGTTCTTGTGCTGGGATTTCTCGTCCTGGCAGGTGGCCACGATCCCCGTGGGAAGGTGCGTGATGCGAACCGCCGAATCGGTGGTGTTCACACTCTGCCCCCCCGGCCCCGACGACCGGAAGACATCCACCCGCAGATCGGCCGGATCGAGGGTCACATCCACCTCCTCGGCCTCGGGAAGAACGGCCACCGTGGCAGCGGAGGTGTGGATGCGTCCCTGGCTCTCGGTGGCCGGGACACGCTGCACCCGGTGGACTCCCGACTCGAAGCGGAGGGTTCCGTACGCGCCGGAACCCCGCACGGTCAGGATGGCCTCCCGCACGGCCCCGGGAATGCCCTCCGAGAGCTCCATGAGCTCGATCTTCCATCGCCGCCCCTCGGCGTACCGCTGGTACATGCGAAGGAGATCGGCGGCGAAGAGCCCGGCCTCGTCACCCCCGGTCCCGGCCCGGATCTCCACCACGGCGGGCCGGTCGGCCAGCGGATCCCTGGGAACGAGGAGGCGCCGGACCCGGGGTTCCTCCTCCCGAATCCGGCGCTCCAGGGTTTCCATCTCGGCCTCGGCCAGGAGGCGGAGTTCGGTGTCGTTTGAGGCGTCGGCCAACTCCACGGCCTCCCGCCACTCCTGCACCAGTCCCGCCAGCTCCCGTCCCCGGGTGGCGGCATCCGAGAGTTCGGACCGCTCCTGCCCCAGGACCCGGATCCGGTCCGGGTCTCCGGCCAGCCCCGGGTCTCCCAGTTCGAGCTCCACCGCATCGAAGCGGCGGATCACCTCGTGGAGACGGGCCTCCATGCGGGGATCAAGGGGGGAGGACCGCTCCGCCCCCGCCCCTTCCCCTCGCGGGTCACTCGGGACCCCGCCGGGCATGGGTGGCCCCTCCGGTCAGGTCGAGGGCGTCTGGTACTTGCGGTTGAACCGCTCCACGCGGCCGGCGGTGTCCACGAGGCGCTGCTTGCCGGTGTAGAAGGGGTGGCAGACCGAGCAGATCTCGACCCGGATCTCGTCCTGCGTGGACCGGGTCTGGAAGGTGGTGCCACAGGCGCAGACGACCTGCGTCTCGCGGTAATCGGGGTGGATGCCCTGCTTCATGGGACTTCTCCGTGCCGGATCGGGCGGATCGAGGGGGAGTCCGGAAGGGTCCCGGAATCCCGCAACTACAGCCTGTGAAAATACCACGAGGCAGGCTGCTGATCAACGGGGGTCGCACCCCCACGCGCGAGGAGCCGGGCTACCCGGAGACGCTCCCGGAGGGAGCCAGGAGCCGCCCCCTTCGCCACACGAAGACGAGGGGCACCCCGAGGAGCCCCAGGAGGAAGGGACCGAGGAGGGGCGCCGACCAGGCGGCCGGTGGAGGGGGACCGGCCGCGGGGACCCGGAAGGCCGCCCAGCTCCCTTCCCCCCCTTCGGGACTCGGGGGGAGGTCGGCCTCGGCGAAGGGGGTCAGTTCCACCCCGTCCGCGCCGACGCCGAAGGCGCGCCCTGCCAGTGCCGATCGCACCACCGGAACCCGGAACTCGGCGGCCCGGAGGCGCACCATGGCCTCGTGCTGTCGCCGGCCGGCCGCGGCCACCACCGGGAGCCTCCCCCCGGGCTGGAGCATGGCATCGTTCGTGGACTGGAGGAGGAGGGTGGCCCCCCGGCGCCGGAGTCGGGCCGCCTCGGTGGGATAGAGGATCTCGAAGCAGATCAGGGCGCCGGCCCGGATCCCCTCCCAGCCGAAGGGGAGGGCCCCGGCCCCGGGGGCGAGCCCCCGCCCCGGGCGGCCGGGCGTGAAGAACGAGGTCCGTTCCACCCCGGGCACGAGGAAGCGCTTCCGGTGCACCCCTTCGGGAGGATCGTCCCCCGGCCCGAGCCGGACCAGGGTGTTGTACCGGCGCCCCCCCACCTCGGCATGGGCGCCTGCCACCGACCCTCCCCCCGCACGCCGCCCTGCCCCGTCCACGGCCTGGAGCCAGGCCAGGGCCACCGAGTCCTCGGCGGCCGTCCGGGGGAGGGGGGCCTCGGGAAAGAGAAGGCGAAGCTCGCCCCATGCCTCGGGAGGCTCCAGGCCATCGTCCATGCGGGCCATGAGCCTCTCCCGGAGCAGCGCTACCTCGGCCACCTCCCCCCGGGGGCGCTGGAGGGAAAGGGCCGCCACCCGGGGCGGCGACAACGGAAGCGTGGCACCGGGCGAAAGCGTTGCGTCGGCCTCCGCCTCTCCCGGGATCGGGGGAAGGAGGGCCCACCCCACGATCACGGCGCCCCAGCTCCCGCCTGCGAGGAGGAGACCGGGGAGGGGGCGGGCTCGGCCCCTTCCTCCCCGACGCAGGGGAAGCAGGGGGAGGACCGCCCCCCACGAAACCGCCAGAAGGGCCCCCACTCCGCCACTCCCCACCACGGCCACGAGGGGGAGGAGGGCCGGCCATCCATCGAGGGAGGCGGCCACCGGGAACCAGGGAATCCCCACCAGGGGGAGGGCTCCCGGAAGCCATTCCAGGACCCCGAAGGCCGCCCCTCCGCGAAGGGCCAGGGGGAGGTCGTCCCGAAGGACCCAGGCCATGGCCAGGGCAAGGGCGCCGCAGGCCGCGTGGAGGAGCCAGATCGAGAGCCCGGCGGCCACCGCCCCTCCCACCCCCAGCCAGGGTTCGGCGGCGGCAGGGGCCCAGTGCAGGGCGAGGGCGCTGGCGAGCCCTGCAAAGAGGGCCCCCGCCCCGGCCGCCTCCTGGAGGGTGCGGGCCCGGTGGAGCCCCCAGACCACCCCGCCCACCCCCAGGGCCGCAAGGGGGGGCAGGGCCAGGGGAGGGAGGGCCAGGGCCAGGAGCACCCCCCCCAGGGCGGCGGCAATCATGGGAGGCGCGCCGGATGCGCGGGGGGAGTCAGCGACGCTCGCCCGGCGCCGGGGGTCCCCAGGTGTACTGGAGCCCGGCCCTCACCTGCGCATAGGTCACGCTCTGGACCAGCTCGATCCGCGACTCTCCCACGAGGCGGAACCCCTGTGCCAGGGGGAACTCGACCCCCCCATGCACGTTCACCCCGGCCCGGATCGTGTTGAGGAGGTCCTCGATGAAGGTCCCGTCGATGGCCTCCCCTCCGCCCCGCATCACATGGGCGGTGGCCCCGCCCCCGACGTAGGTAAGGAGCCCCCCCGGGATCCGCCAGACCACGTGGGCATCGGCGTTCAGCGCCACGTCGGACCAGGTGATCCGCCCGAGGCTCACCTCGGGGCGAACCCCGGTCTCGGCCTCCACCAGGTCGGCCACCTGCCGCTCGAAGATCGCCACCTCGGCCCGACGGAGTTCGGAGGACCACCGGGAGAAGCCGGTGGTGACCCGGACCCCGGGTCCCAGGTACCCCAGGTCGAAGCGGGCCCCGAAGGAGCCCACGGCATCGAGGCGCCCCGGACGCACCCAGCCGGCATCGAGCATGAGCCCGCGAAGGGAGAGGTTCTCGTAGTCGAACTCGGCGAGTCCCTGGGCCGCCAGGGGGGTCGGTCCGAGGGCTCCGGCAAGGCTCCCGTCCGAGGGGAGGACAAGCCCCCCCCATCCCATTCCCACTACAGCGAGGAGGACCCAGACCCGGCGCCTCATGCCCGCGTCTCCCGGATCCGGCCGGCCACCCGGCGAGCCGCCTCCAGGGTATGGGCCAACCCTGCCTCATCGTGGCGAATGGAGAGGAATCCGGCCTCGAAGGCGGAAGGGGCGAGAAAGACGCCCTCCTCGAGCATTCCCCGGTGGAACTGGTTGAAGGTCTCCACATCCGCCTCCCTGGCATCTTCGAAGGAATGGACCGGCCCGGGGTGAAAGAAGACCCCGAACATGGACCCGATTACATCGCCGGAGGCCGGGATCCCCGCCTCCGTGAGGGTTTCCACCATTCCGGCCACGAGGCGGTGGGCGTAGGCCTCGAGCTCCGGGAAGGGGTCGTTCGCCTCGAGCCAGGCGAGCTGGGCGTTCCCGGCCGCGGTGGCCAGGGGGTTCCCCGAAAGGGTCCCGGCCTGGTACACGGGCCCCACCGGCGCCACGGTCTCCATGATCTCCCGGCGCCCCCCGAAGGCCCCCACCGGGAGCCCGGCCCCGATGACCTTTCCGAGGGTGGTGAGGTCCGGCGTGATGCCGTAGCGCCCCTGGGCTCCGGCGAGCCCCACCCGGAAGCCCGTCATGACCTCGTCGAACACGAGGAGGGCACCGTGGGCCTCGGTGATCTCGCGGAGGGCCTCCAGGTAGCCCGGGCGGGGGGCAATGAGTCCGGCATTCCCCATGACGGGCTCGAGGAAGATGGCCGCGATCGTGTCACCCTCCTTCCGGAAGAGCTCCCGGACCGCGTCGGCATCGTTGAAGGGGAGGACCACCGTGTCGCGGGCCGCGGGCTCGGGGACCCCGGGGGAATTGGGAAGCCCCAGGGTGGCGACCCCGGAGCCGGCGGCCACGAGGAAGGGGTCGGCATGCCCGTGGTAGCACCCGGTGAACTTGAGGAAACGGTCACGACCGGTGTACCCCCGGGCCACCCGCAGCGCACTCATCGTGGCCTCGGTGCCCGAGTTCACGAGGCGCACCATCTCGATGCCCGGGACGAGGCGGACGAGGCGTTCCGCCATCTCCACCTCCGCCTCGGTGGGCGCCCCGTAGCTCGTCCCCCGGGTGAGCTGGTCCTCCAGCGCCTCCACGATGAGGGGGTGGGCGTGTCCCATGACCATGGGCCCCCACGACATGATGTAGTCGATGTAGCGCCGCCCCTCCGTGTCCACCAGGTACGGCCCCTCCCCCCGTTCCACGAAGAAGGGGGTGCCCCCCACCGAGCGGAAGGAACGCACGGGCGAGTTCACCCCACCGGGGAGGACGGCTCGGGCCCGGTCCCAGAGTGCCTGGAATTCAGGGGAGGCACCGGGAGAATGCGAAGGCATGGAGGAAGGGGAGGAAGCAGGGGTGCCGGGGCGGGCGTCGGGCATCGGGTCCGAAGGGTGGGAGGGAGGAAGGAAGGGGGAGGGCGAGGGCCGGTGGGGGAGCCTCCCCTCAGCCCACCACCCGGGCCACGAGATCATAGTCCAGGGCATCCACGATCTCCACCCTGGCGAAGGTGCCGGGGAGGAGAAGGCCGTCCCGGAGGGGGCGGGGCTCTCCGGAGCCCGACCCGGCGGGGTGTGCACGCGGGGGCGCGGGCTCGTGGCCGTGCCCGACCCGCTGCATGGCATCCCCTCCGGTGGCGGATCCACCGGCGCTTCCGGCAAGACCTTCCGGGGCGAGGATCCGGGTGAGCCCGTCCACCTCCGCAGCCTGTCCCCGGGTCCGGGCCTCGGCCACGAACTCGGGGTCGTCGTCCACAAGACGGTCTACCAGGACCTCCAGGGTCCGACCGACCTGCGCCCGGTTCGCCTCGAAGGAGATCTCGCGCTGGAGTTCCATGAGGGTTTCCATGCGCTCCTGGATCACCTCCTCCTCGACGGCACCGGGCATCTCCGCCGCCGGCGTCCCCTCCTCCACCGAATAGCCGAAGGCCCCCACCCGCTCGAAGCGGATCTCCTCCAGGAGTTCGAGCATCGCCTCGAACTCGGCCTCCGTCTCGCCGGGGAAGCCGACAATGACGGTGGTCCGGAGGGTCAGGTCGGGAATCCGGTCCCGGAGCCACCCGGCCCGCTCCCGGATCGTGGCCACCCGCTCGGGACGCCGCATGCGCTGGAGGACCCCATCGGAGCCGTGCTGGATGGGCATGTCCAGGTAGGGAAGGAGGCGGGGATTCCGGGCCAGGAGCTCCACCAGTTCGGGGGTGATCCCCGACGGGTACATGTAGAAGAGGCGGAACCAGGGGATCTCCGTCTCCTGGAGGAGCCCCTCCAGGAGGTCACCGAGAAGGGGGGTGGGCGCCGGCATCCCCCCCGGTCCGGCAGCCCGAACGGCGGCACGCCGGAGATCGCGCCCGTACCAGGTCGTGTCCTGCGAGATGATGTTCAGCTCCTGCACCCCCCGGGCGCCAAGCTCCCGGGCCTCGGCCACCAGGGCGTCGAGGGGGGCTGAGCGGTGGAGGCCACGCATGTGGGGAATGGCGCAGAAGGCGCAGGTGTGGTCGCACCCTTCCGAGATCTTGAGGAAGGAGGTGTGGGGGGTCTCGGTGGAGAGGATGCGAAGGGGCCGCTCCATGACGGGGAGGGTCTCGGCCGGGGGGAGAAGCCCCCGCCCCCGGAGTTCGGGCACGAGGCCCTGCATCTCGGTGAGCCCCAGGAAGAGGTCGACTTCCGGGATTTCCCGGGCGAGCTCGTCCTTGTAGCGCTGCACCATACACCCCACCGCGACCACGGCCCGGACGGCGCCTTCGGCCTTGAGCTCGCAGGCTTCGAGAATCGTCTCCACCGACTCCGCCTTGGCGGCCTCGATGAAGCCGCAGGTGTTCACGATGATCACCTCGGCCCCTTCGGCACCGCTGCTGACCTGGGCCCCGTTTCCCACGAGGGCGGCCATCATCCGCTCCGAGTCCACCGTGTTCTTGTCGCACCCGAGGGTCACGAGGCCGATCCGGGGGCCTGGGGCCACCCCTGCGGCCGCCAGCCGGGCCTCGGGATCGAGGCGCCCCACCATCCCGCCCGCGGTACTGCCCTCGGGAACGAGGGGGAAGACCGGAAGGTCCCGGGTCCGCACCCGTTCCCCCGGGCGCGGCGGGGGCGGCGAGGGGATCGGTGTCATGGACTCACCACCCGGACGCCGGCGGGGGGCTCGAAGCGGAACCGGGCATCGGGGAGGGAGGGATCGATCCGGATCCCCGACATCTCGACGGTGCGAACGAACCCTTCCGTTTCGGTGATCTCGACCCGGCGGATCAGGGCCTCGGCCGCATCGACCCAGATCCGGGCCCGGAGGAAGGGGGAATCCCCCCGGGGGGTGAGGGCGAGGACGAAGGTCCGGGAGCCGGCCACCGTCTCCTCCCCCTGAAGGGCCGGGGCGTACCGGGTGCCCGGGTCCGAGAGGAACTCCCGGTGAAGGTCGAAGCGCCCCCCGGCCACGCCCGGGTCGGTACGGTACGCCTGCCCCGGGTCGGAGGAGGGGAAGTAGGCCCAGAGGTATCGACCATCGGCCACGACCCGGTCCCCTTCGGGATCGGTGAATCGCATCTCGAAACGGTCGGGCCGGCGCTGGCAGAGCTCGCCCCGGCTCCGGATCGTCTGCCCCAGGATCTCGTTCCTCACCTCCTGGCGGAAGTCTGCGCAGAAGCCGGACATCCGTTCATGGCGCTCGGCCGCCCGCTCCAGGATCGAGAGGGCCCGGGACTCGGCGTGGGCCGCTCCGCCGGAGGGCGCCTGGGCGGCACCCTGCACGGGAAGGAGCGCGGCGGCCCCGAAGGCGGCGAGGAGGGCAGCGGCCCGGGGCAGCCGCGCACGTGCAACGCGGAAACCAGGGGGGCTAGAAGAGGGGGAGGCAGCGGTTCGCATGGATCAATGTCTGAGGGTTCGGGGTCCGGGGGAACCCCCCGTGGGGGGGAGCCCACCTGAGGGCGGGGGCTCCCGGGGCCTCGGGGGAGGGAGACCCGCGCGGGGCGGAGGACCGAGGGTGGCGCCCGCAATGCGTGGGAGGGGGAAGAGGCGTGCAGTCCCTGTACCCGGTCCCGGCCCGGGCAGGTCCCGAACCGGTGCACCGGCCCGAACCGGGAGCGCGCTGGGACAAACTGGCCAGAACCCTCACCGGATCCTACGTTCTCCGTCAGGAGTATTCCCCATGGCTCACGGGGTGCCGGCCTGGGGCCGGGTCATCCTTCCCAGGGCAGTGGGAGGGAGGTCGGGCAGGCCCCGTCCCTCCCCTCGCCCCCTTCTTCGATTCCAGACTCCGGAGTACCCTCATGCTGAACCGTCGCGAATGGCTTCGCCGCAGCGCCCTCATGGGCGCGGCCCTTCCCTTTGCCCCCCGCCTCCTCGAGGCGCTGGATTCGCCCGCCGCCTTCCGTCGCGAACTCATCCGTCGCGCCATCCCCTCCACGGGAGAGGAAGTCACCGCCGTGGGGCTGGGAAGCTCGGCCACCTTCTCCCAGGTGGCCCGGAGCGAGGACTACTCCGCCCTTCGCGAGGTGCTGCAGGCCCTCATCGAGAACGGGGGATCGGTTTTCGACACGGCGCCGAGCTACGGAGCCTCGGAAGAGGTCGCCGGAACCATCGCGCGGGAGGCGGGGCTCACCGACCCGGTCTTCTGGGCCACGAAGGTCAATGTGGCGCGCCAGGGAAGCGCCGATCCGGCCGAGGCCCGGGCCCAGATCGCCACCTCCTTCGAGCGGATCGGGAAGGACCCCATCGACTGCATCCAGGTGCACAACCTGGGTGACATTCCCGTGCAGATGGGGATCCTGAAGGAGATGAAGGAAGCGGGGCGCGTCCGCTACATCGGCGTCACCTCCACCTCGGAGCAGCGGTATGACGACCTCGCCGCCGTGATGGAGAGCGAGCCCATCGACTTCATCGGGGTGGACTATGCCGTCGACAACCTGAGCGCGGCCGAGCGCATTCTCCCCCTGGCCCAGGATCGGGGGATCGGGGTGCTCGTCTACGTCCCCTTCGGTCGGACCCGTCTCTGGAACCGGGTGGGAGACCGACCCGTGCCGGAGTGGGCCAGCGAGTTCGATGCGAGTTCCTGGGCCCAGTTCTTCATCAAGTTCTGTCTCGCCCATCCGGCGGTGACCTGCGTGACGCCGGCCACCTCGCGCCCGCACCACATGGTCGACAACCTGGGCGGGGCCGCCGGTCGCCTCCCCGACGAGGCCATGCAGCGCCGGATGATCGAGTACGTGAACGCCCTCCCCACCGCCTGACTCCGGCCTCCGGCCGAGAACGAAGGTGGCGAACCACGAGGGCCAGGAGGGGCCGACGGACGCGGGTGGCTGGTCCATTCGCGGGCATCTCCTGGCCCTCATCCTCGTGGCGCTCCTTCCCCTGGGCGTGCTCCTGGGGCAGGCCGTGCTTCTCGAGAGCCGACAGGCCCTCCAGTTGGCCGAGGAGTCCTCGCGGGGGCTGGCCGAGACCACGGCGGCTGCGGTGGGGCGGTTCTTCGACGACGCGGAATCGACGCTGTCGGAGATCGCCTCCCGGAGCGCCATCCGCAACACCTCCGGACCGGCCTGTTCCGGGCTCCTGGCCGAGTTGCTCCCCGTTCTGCCGCGCTACGCAAACCTCTTCGTGGCCGACGCCGACGGGGAGATCCGCTGCTCGGCGCTCCCCCCCCGGGAGGAGACCTTCGAAGGGGTCGTGGACCGGCCCTGGTTCGGCGAAACCCTGACCTCGGACCGCTTCATCATCGGTCCTCCCCAGCTGGGCCGGATTTCCGGTCGATGGGTCACGGTGGTGGCGTACCCGGTTCGGGGAGAAAACGGGCTCCCCGTTGGAGTCCTGGGTGCCGCCGTGGACCTGGTGGGGTTCCAGGAGGTTCTGACCGCCGCCGAGCTCCCCAGGGGAACCCTCCTCACCATCGACGATCTGGACGGGATCGTGGTGGCCCGATCCCTCGATCCCGAGTCGTGGGTGGGGCGGCCCCTTCCCTCCTCCGGGATCGACCAGGATCTCCTGCGAAGCCGTCGGGGGGTGACCCGGGCCCCGGGCGCCGAGGGGATCGAGCGAATCTGGGGGTTCGCAGCCATCCCGGGCACGCCCTGGCGGACCTGGGCCGGCGTCCCCGACGACGTGGTTTTTGCGCCGGTCCGGGCGGCGGCCTACCGGAAGGCCGGGTGGATTCTCCTTTCCCTTCTGGCCCTGGGCGGGGTGGCGGCACTTCTGTACCGCCGTGTCGCCTCCTCCCTGGACCGCCTCATGGTCGAGACCTCGGCCGCCGGGGCGGGCGGGGGCGGGGGGGTGAACCCCACCGGCCCCCTGGAAGTGCGCCGGGTCGCCCTCGCCTTCCAGCGGACGCTGGAAGCCCGGGAGGAGGCAGACGCCGCACGGGTACGGAACCTGGAACGCTACCGCTCCGTCATGGAGCACGCGGTGTTCGGAATCGCGGTGGTGGAGGAAGGCCGGATCCGGGAGGCCAACCCGGCACTGGCCGCCCTCGTCGGGGTGGAGGATCCCGAGGCCCTCCGGGATCGCCCCTTTGCCGCTCTCTTCTCCGATCCTGCCGAGGGTCGCCGGCTGGGGGAGCGTGTCCTTTCCGGGGAGACGGTCACGGCCCAGGCCCTCTGGCGTCCCCTGGGCCTCGCCGCCCTTGGAGGCGAGGGAGAGGAGCCCCCCCGGGAGCGGGTGGTGGAGCTACACGGGTCCCCCTGCCCCGCCCCCGACGGGACCCCGGGAGGGGAGTGGATGGTGGAAGATGTCACGGAGAAGCGGGTGCTCGAGGCCCGGGTTCGGGAAGTCCAGAAGCTCGAGGCGGTGGGTCGCCTCTCCGGGGGCGTCGCCCACGACTTCAACAATCTCCTCACCGTGATCACCACCACGGCCCACCTCCTCCGGGAAGAGCACGAAGAAGACCGGGCCCTGGCCGAAGGGCTGGACGACATTCTCGATGCCACCACCCGGGGCGCCTCCCTCACCCGTCAGCTTCTCACCTTCAGCCGCCAGCAGGTGGTTCAGCCCGAGCGGCTCGAACTGAACCGGAGCGTGGAGGGGATGATGGGGCTTCTGCGCCGACTCGTGGGCGATGGCATTCTCCTCACCACCGAGCTCGATCCGGGAGCGGGATGGGTAGAGGTGGACCCCGCCCAGCTTCAGCAGGTCCTCCTGAACCTCATCGTGAACGCCCGGGACGCCTCCGCCGACGGAACGGGGGTGGCCATCCGCACCCGAGCCCTCGAGGTCGGGGTCCCGCCGGCACCCGGGCTCCCGGCAGGCCTGGCCCCCGGGTCCTACGCGACGCTCGCAGTGGAAGACCAGGGTGCCGGAGTCCCCTCCGCCATTCGCGACCGGATCTTCGAGCCCTTCTTCTCCACCAAGCCCGAAGGGCGAGGCACGGGACTCGGGCTCGCCACCGTGTACGGGATCGCGACCCAGGCCGGGGGGAGCGTGGCCGTCGTGAGCGAGCTGGGCCGAGGGAGCGAATTCACCGTATACCTTCCGCGGCGGGAGGCACCTTCTGCCCCTCCTGGGCCTTCGCCATCCGGGTCTGGGTCCGAGCCAGCCAGAAGCCAAGTGCCGCCCACGCCAGCGCCATGGGGATGACCACGGCCGTGAGTCCGGCCAACCCGGCACCCAACCGTGCCAGGGCCCCTTCGCTCCACGCACCGGCGACATCCCCGGCCCGGTAGACGAAGGTGTCGGTGACCGCCTTGGCCTTGTACTTGTCCTCCCGTCCCACCACGGTGAAGAGGGTCTCGCGGGCCGGACGCGTGATCCCCCGCTGCATGGCGCGGTAGGCCGCCTCCAGGAGGATGAGGGCCCCGAAGGTCCCCGTGATGGCGAGCCCCAGGAAGCCCAGACTCACCGTAATGGGAAGGAGGGCCAGGGCGATCCCGACCCCCAGCCGCTTCATGATGTGACCCGTCAGGAGGAGCTGGAGGAGGAAGGTGGCAAACTGGGTCCAGAAATCGATCTGGGCAAAGAGACCCGTGCGTTCGTCCATGTCGCCGGTCATGGCCTCCACCATGGCGAGGCGGGTGAAGTAGATGAAGGTCGCCATGATCGCCATGACGAGGACGAAGACGCAGATTCCCGCCAGATAGGGGGAACGGAGCACCGCCCGGAACCCCTCCCACGCGCTCCCCCCGATCACCTCGTCCTCCTTCACCGCCGGAGGCGCGGAGGGATCTTCCGGGTCCGCCATTTCCGAGGGCTGCTCGGGCTGAAGCCAGGCCACCACGGCGGCGAAGACCACCGAGAGGAGGAGGAAGCCCACGGCAATGAGGATGAGGTTGGCCGTTCCCAGCGTTTCCGCATGGTTCCAGGCGAGCCAGGGCCCGAACATGGCGCCCAGCGTCCCCCCGACCGCCACCACGCCGAAGAGTCGCTTCGACTGTTCCAGCGAGAACCGGTCCACCATGAGGGCCCAGAAGACCATGGTGCTGAACAGGTTGAACACGCTGAACCAGACGTAGAAGACGCGCCCCGACACCTCCCCCGCAGCCTCGGGCGCGAAGGTGAGAAGGGCCCAGAACACGAGGAGGCTCACCGCGAAGAAGACGTAGGTGGCCGAAATGAAGGAGATGCGGCGGAAGCGGGCCACGAGAAACCCGAAGACCGGGTTCACGGCCAGGGTCACCACGGCCGTGCCCACGAAGAGCCAGCGGACCTCGTCCAGCCCCCGTGCCATCCCCAGCGCCTCCCGGGCAGGGCGAATCACCATGAGCGCCGTGAGGACGCAGAAGAAGAAGGCGGCGGACGCCAGGAGCCCGGGGACTTCGTCCTTCCGGACGTTCGTGAAGCGCTGCAGGGCCTCGGTCATGAATTCTCAGCCTGGCGGGTGGGGGTGGAGGGGAGAGCGGACGCGGGGAGGGCGGGAAAAGGGTCCATCAGTCTGCCACTCGTCTCCCGGAAGGACCCTTCGCCGTGAAGGACACCCATGGACCCCGTTTCGTTCGACCCGCGTCTCCGGTCCGGGAAGGGAAGGCGCATGCCCCCGCGATTGAATCCTTTTCACTCCCCACTCGTAGGGAGGGACAACGAGAGAGAAACCAACAAGAGAAGAAGCATCCGGAGGCAGCCATGCATACCACCACGACCGAACTCGAGACCCTTCCCGCGGGGTCCACCGGGACCCCTGCATCCCTCGCGCCCTTCATGGCACTGGCGGGAATGGCCCTCCTGGTGGCAGTGCTCATGGCCCTGGTCTCGGCGCTCCTGACCCCCCCGGTCGCCGGATCCGATGGTCTCCCGGCCGAGCCCTCCGCCCTCCTCCTTCCCACCCTCGAGACGCCGGCCACTGCAGCCTTCCCCGGAAGCGCCGGCCTGGGCGCGGGCGCAGCCCTTGAGGACTGGTGCGGAGACCTCACCCTGCGAAGCGGGGACGCCTGCGAGGTCCGGGAGCTCTCCGGGTCCCTCCGGAGCGGCGCCTTCACCCTCGAAGGTCTCTCGAACGGCTCCGTGGCCGCCGAGGGATGGAGCGGGAGCGATGTCCGGGTCATGGCCCGGGTGGTGAGCCGAAACGCCGGAAGCGCCGCCGATGCCCGCAGGGCGCTGGGCCGGATCGAGACGCGCATGAGCGCCGGGCGCCTCGAGGTGGAGGCGCCGCGCCGCGGCCTCTTCGGAGGCGCGGGTCGAAGCTCCTGGTCCGTGGATGTGCGGATGCAGCTCCCCGAATCCGCTTCCCTCACCCTCGCCACGTCGAATGGCGCCGTGGCCGTGGCCGGGATCCAGGGGGGACTCGATGTTCGCTCCACGAACGGCGCCGTGAGCCTCTCGCGCGTGGCCGCGCCGGTCCGGGCCCGGACCTCGAACGGGGCTGTCACCGCGGTCCTCTCCAGGGGTCCGGCCCGGGGGGAACGGGTGGAGCTCAGTGCCACGAACGGGGCCGTGGAGCTTCGGGTCCCCGAAGGCGTGGGCGCCGAGATCGAGGCGCGGACCACGAACGGTCGCATCACTTCCGACCTCCCCCTCGAACTCCAGGGCACCCGGCAGAACCAGGCCCGGGGCACGGTGGGCGGAGGGGGAGGCGAGGTGCACCTTCGGACCACGAACGGTCCCATCCGGATCCGCACCACGAACTGAGGGGTCGAGCGGCGGACCGCGGGCGGGCGGAACCCCGAGCGGAGGCATCCCTCCCCGCCCCCGGGGAACTCGCGCGGGCACGAAGGGCCGCCCTTGCCGCTCCCTCGGGGATGGGTCGGGCCCTGGCGGGGGAACCCCCGCGCGGGCGAGGCGCTACTCCCCTCCGTCCATCATCCGGCCCAGCTGCTCCATCGTCATGAGGACCTCCCGGGGCTTGGATCCGTCGGGTGCGCCCAGGACCCCAGCATCGTGCAGCTGGTCCACGATCCGGGCCGCCCGCCCGTACCCGATCCGGAGCTTCCGCTGGAGGAGGGAGGTGGAGCCCTGCCCGGCGGCAATGCAGACCTCCGCCGCCTCTCGGAACTGCTCGTCCCACTCGCCCGAGAAGGCATCGTCCTCCGCGCCCCCGCCCTCCTCGGCCTCGGCGGCGCGGACGAGTTCCAGGATGTCCTCCTCCGCCCGGGCCCCTTCCTCCATCCCGGCCTCCAGGCGCTGCTGACGCAGCTCCCGGAACCACCCCATCATCCGGTCCGTGTCTTCGGTGGAGATGTAGGCGCCCTGCACCCGGACCGGCGCACTCTGCCCCGGGGGGAGGAAGAGCATGTCGCCATTGCCGAGGAGGGCGTCGGCCCCATTCTGGTCCAGGATCGTGCGGGAGTCGGTCTTGGAGGCCACCCGGAAGGCAATCCGGCAGGGGAAGTTTGCCTTGATGAGCCCGGTGATCACGTTCACCGAGGGGCGCTGGGTGGCCACGATGAGGTGGATCCCGATGGCCCGGGCCTTCTGGGCCAGGAGGGTCAGGGGCTTCTCCACCTCTGACTGGACCGACATCATGAGGTCGGCGAGCTCGTCCACCACGAGCACGATGAAGGGGAGTTGTCCCTCGTCGTAGATCCAGCGATCCGGGTCTCCCTCGTCTCCCTGGGCCTCGATCCTCCGCATGGTCTGCCCCTGGGAAAGCCGGCTGTTGAACTCCCCCAGGGAGCGCACGCCGTTCTCCTTGAGGAGGGTGTAGCGCCGCTCCATTTCCAGGACCGCCCACTTGAGCACGCCCGCCGCATCCTTGGGATCCGTCACCACGGGATGACGCAGATGGGGAAGGTCGGCGTAGGTGGAGAGCTCCACCATCTTTGGATCGATGAGGAGAAGGCGGAGGGACTCCGGGGTGTGGCGATAGACGAGGGAGGTGATCACCGTGTTGAGGCAGACCGACTTCCCCGACCCCGTGGCCCCGGCAATGAGGGCGTGGGGCATCTTGGCGAGGTCCGCCACATAGGGATCCCCCTGGAGATCCTTCCCCAGCGCAAGGGGGAGGAGGGCACGGCTCCGGGCGAAGGCGGGTGCCTCCAGAATCTCCCGGAGCTGCACCACCTCGGAGGTGGGATTGGGAATCTCCACCCCCACCGCGCCCTTCCCGGGAATGGGGGCCACGATCCGGATCGTCCGCGCCTTCATGGCGAGGGCCAGGTCGGCATCGAGGTTGGCGATCCGGTTCACCTTCACCCCGGGGGCCGGGACCACCTCGTACTGGGTCACCACGGGTCCGGTGGTGCGTCCCCCGATGTGGCTCTCCACATTGAAGGTCCGGAGCTTCTCCACGAGGACGTCCCCGAGCTGCTCCAGCTGCTTCTCCATTCCGCGCCGGGACGCCGCCGGGGCGGGGGTGAGGAGCTCGAGCCCCGGAAGCTCGTCGCCCTCCCGCTCCCGGGGATCGATGGGGTCGGGAAGGAGGTCGAGCTGACGTCCTGCACCGGGCTTCATGGCTGCAGTGGAAGCCCCGCCCCCGGGGCCGCCTCCGACCCCTGCGCCGGGGGGAGAAGCGCTCCTTCCCTCGGACGCTCCCTCCGGGACCTCGAGGCCCCCCTCGTCGGACCCCCCGGCCCCGCTCCCGACGGGGTCGGCGTCAAAGGGATCCACCCCCTCCCATCTCATGGCCTCCCCGGTGGAGCCGGGGTCTTCCGGGTCGGCCGGCGGATGCGCCTCCAGCGCGGCAAGGCGCGCCGCCTCCCGGCGCTCTGCCCGCTCTGCACGCCACCGGGCCGTCCCCTCTCCGAGCGCGGCCCACCCCTTCCGGCCTCCGACCCAGGCCAGCCGCGCCGGAGCCCGGAGCGGGTTCCACTCGAGGGTGGCCACCGAGAGAAGGACGAAGGCGGCCAGGAGAAGGAGGCTTCCCCCGATCCCCCCCACGGCCGCAACGAGAGGCGCACCCACGAAGGCTCCGAACCACCCGGCCCACCCCGGACCGGCCGGGAGAAGGTGGAGGAAGGGCGGAAGGAGGAGGAGAAGACCCAGGGCGAAAACCCCCAGGCGGAGGACGGTCGTCCGGTCCATCCACCCCCCGGCCATGACCCCGCCGAGCGCCGCCAGAACGGGGAGGATCCCCGCTCCGAGCCCGAGCACCCCCCAGGCCCCCTCCTGGAGGGCCCTTCCCACCCGCCCCATGACATTTCCCGAAGGGAACCACCGTCCCCCGGCCTCGCCCATGAGTTCTACCGGGAGGAGGGCCAGGAGCAGGAGGAGGGCGAGGGCCAGGAGGGCGATCCCGGCCATCTCGTTGCGCTGTTCGGGCTTGACCATGGGTTGGGGAGAGATCCTCCTGGCCTCAGGAGGTCTCGGGGCCCGTCAGCGTTGAGGAGGAGGTCGAGGCCGGCGAGGTCGGGGCCGTCCCCGGCGCGCCGACCTGGGCCTCGGGGATCCGGAGCACCCGGTCCTCCATTTCGGGGACGAGGGCGTAGCGGTTGGGCCGGGCGCAGGTGGCCAGGTCGGCATCGAGGCCGATCTCCACAAGGGCGGCGCCAGCGGCCGTGCTCCGGAGGAAGGCCTCGTCCAGGGAGAAGGCTCCCGCCAGGCTCAGCGCGGCCCGGGACTGGTCGTTCAGTCGCATCCGACCGGGCCCTCCCTCCCCCAGGACCAGGGCCAGCTCCCGGAGAAGGAGTCCGGCACAGAAGGCGTCGTCCAGGGCGAATCGACCCTCCTTCCCGGCACAGACAAGGGCGATGGAGGAGGCGCCGCTCACGGAACGGGCCACCGCCTTCAGGTTGAGGAAGGAGAGGACCACCACGCGCTCGGCGGACTGGCAGGCCCAGAGGGCCCGCGTCCCGTTCGTGGTGCTCATGACGAGGCGCTTCCCATCCACCTGCTCCCGGGTGAATTCCCGGGGAGAGTTCCCCAGATGGAACCCGTCCACCTTGAGCCCGCGCCGCTCGCCGCAGAGGACGGTGTCCTCCCGCCCGAGGGTATGGGCCAGTCGGATGGCATCTTCGGTGGAAACGGTGGGGTAGATGGCCCGGGCACCATTCGCCAGCGCCTCCACGATCACCGTGGTGGCGCGAATCACATCGATGACGACGGCGGTACGCCCCGCCATCTCCACCCCTTCCGCCTCGGTGGCGGAAAAGAAGGTCTCGACCCGGGGGCCGTCGTTCGGGGTTCTGTCGGTCATGCCTTCCCGTGCTTCTCCATGAAGCGTTCCACGAATCGGGTGTCCACGTCCCCGGCCTGGAAGTCCGGATCCTCCACGATCTGGGCCAGGAAGGGGAGGGTGGTGGCCACCCCTTCGATGACGAAGGAGTTGAGAGCGTAGCGGGCCCGGACCAGGGCCTCCTTCCGGGACTTTCCGCTCACGATGAGCTTGCCCAGAAGGGAGTCGTAGTAGGGAGGCACCCGGTAGCCGGCGTACACATGGGTGTCGAGACGAACCCCGGGCCCCCCCGGCGGATGGAAAATGGTGATCTGGCCCGGGGAGGGCTGGAAGTTCCGGCTCGGGTCCTCGGCATTGATCCGGAACTCGATGGCGTGCCCCCGGAGAACCACGGGCTCGTCGGGGAAGGAGAGGGGCTCGCCGGCGGCCACGAGGACCTGTTCCTTGACGAGGTCGAAGCCGGTGGTGACCTCGGTCACCGGATGCTCCACCTGGATCCGGGTGTTCATCTCGATGAAGTAGAAGGACCCGTCCTCATCGAGAAGGAACTCCACCGTCCCGGCGCCCACGTAGTCGATGGCTGCGGCCGCCTTCACCGCGGCGTCGCCCATGGCCCGGCGGGTCTCGGCGGTGAGTACGGGAGACGGGGCTTCCTCCACGAGCTTCTGGTGACGACGCTGGATGGAGCAGTCCCGCTCCCCCAGGTGCACCACCCGTCCGTGCTTGTCCCCGAACACCTGGATCTCGACGTGGCGCGGCCGGAGAATGCACTTCTCCAGGTAGACCGAGGGGTCCCCGAAGGCCCCCCGGGCCTCGGTCCGCGCCGCCTCGAAGAGCTTCGGGAAGGAGGCCGCATCATGGGCGATGCGCATCCCCTTCCCCCCCCCACCCGCCGATGCCTTGATCATCACGGGGAAGCCGATGTCCTCCGCGAGAGGCGCCGCCTCCTCCACCGAGTCCACCAGCCCCTCCGAACCGGGCACGGTGGGGACCCCGGCCGCCATCATCGTGGCCCGTGCCGTGGCCTTGTCTCCCATGGCCCGGATCTGTTCCGGAGTGGGTCCGATGAAGGTGAGGTTCGAGCGGGCGCAGATCTCGGAGAAATCGGCGTTCTCCGCAAGGAAACCGTACCCGGGGTGGATCGCCTCCGCGCCGGTGATCTCGGCGGCGGCGATGATCCGGGGAATGTTGAGGTAGGATTCCGCCGAGGAAGCGGGCCCGATGCACACATCCTCGTCGGCGAACCGGACGTGCAGGGATTCCCGGTCCGCCTCCGAATAGACGGCCACGGTGCGGATCCCCAGTTCCTGGCAGGCCCGGATGATCCGAAGTGCGATCTCGCCGCGATTGGCGATGAGTACCTTCTTGAACACGGGTTCCGATCCGTTGTCCGGTGCGTGGTTGAGAAGGCCCGTCCCCCTCCCCCCCGGAAGGGGAGTTCGGGGGAGGCGCCTGGCGAAGCGGGCCTTCCGGCGCGGAAGGTCGGGGACCTCCCTTCATGGCCCCCTGATGCAGGGGGTGCGGGCGTTCAGGCGGGTTCGACGCGGAAGAGGACCTGACCGTACTCCACCGGATCGCCGTTCTGGACGAGGATCTCCCTTACCGTGCCTTCGACCTCGGCCTCGAGCTCGTTCATGAGCTTCATGGCCTCAATGATGCAGAGGGGGTCGCCCTGGGTGATGCGCGAGCCCACGTCCACGAAGGCCGGGGACTCGGGCGAGGGTGCCCGGTAGAAGGTCCCCACCATGGGCGAAGTGACCTCCAACAGGTTCGAGGGCGTTTCCGGGGGGGAAGGGGCCGGAGCGGCCTCGGAGGCGGGGGGCGAAACGGGTGCCCCTCCGCTCGCAGCGCCGGCGGGAGCAGGCACCGGCGCCATGGGGGCCGCCGCAGGGTGGGGGGCCCCCCACCCTGCCGGGGGAGCCCACCCCTGCCCTTCCGGCGTCTTGGAGAGGCGGATGCGCGTTCCGCCCCGCTCCACCTCCAGGGAATCCAGGCTGCTCTCGTCCAGGGCCCGGATCAGCTTCTCCACGAAGTCGAAGTCCATCATCAGACGCGCTCCAGGTACTTGTCTTCGCGGCGATCGACCCGGACGACCTCACCCTCCTCGATGAAGAGAGGCACCTGGATCACGGCGCCGGTCTCCAGGGTGGCGGGCTTCGTCCCGCCCTGGGCGGTGTCGCCCCGAACCCCGGGATCGGTCTGGGTCACCGCGAGTTCCACGAACTGGGGAAGTTCCACCGAAATCACCTTGTCCTTATGGACGAGCCCCTCGCACTCCATGTTCTCCTTCAGGTACTTGAGCTGGTCCCCGATGAGGTCGGCGTCGATGGGGATCATCTCGAAGGTCTGGGCATCCATGAAGTGAAAGAACTGGCCATCGGTGTAGGAGTACGTGACCGGGCGACGCTCCAGACGCACGTCGGTCACCTTCTCGCCGGCCCGGAAGGTCTTTTCCACCACCTGGCCCGTGAGAACGTTCTTGAGCTTCGTCCGGACGAACGCTCCGCCCTTTCCGGGCTTCACATGCTGGAAATAGGTAATGGTCCAGAGGACGCCGTCCATGTCCAGGACCAGGCCATTTCGGAAGTCTGCAGTGCTCGCCATGGAGATCGGGTGCCGGGGTTGGGGCCGGGGTTCAGGCCGGAGTGCAGGGGAGGGGCAGGAGATGCGCGGGGAGAGCGTGGGGCGGAATCGGGTCGCTGCCGCGGGATCGCGGCATCGCGCGTTCCGGGCGTTGCGACCAGGGGATCATCCCCCCTCTTCGAGGCGGGCCAGAAGCCCGCGCAGACCCAGAAGATAGCTCTGGATGCCGAATCCATAAACCACCCCGACAGCCCGGTCCGCCAGGAGAGAGGCGTGACGAAAGCCCTCCCGGGCGGCCGTGTTGGAGAGGTGGACTTCCACGAAGGGACGCTCCGTGGCCAGGAGGGCGTCGCGAAGAACCACGGAGGTGTGGGTCAGCCCGGCAGCGTTGACCAGGTATCCGTGGGCCCGGGTCCGGGTCTCGTGGAGCCAGTCCACGAGGGCGCCCTCGTGGTTGGACTGCACGGTCTCGAGCGCGGCCCCCTCCTCCCCTGCGAGCCCCGCCAGGGCCCTGTCGAGGTCGGCCAGGGAGGCGGCTCCGTAGAGTTCCGGCTCCCGGGTCCCCAGGAGGTTCAGATTCGGGCCATGGAGGACACCGATCCGCCACGGGTCCGGACTCACCGGTTCAGACTCCGGAGCCAGTCCTGAAAGTCATCTAGCCCCTCGAAAGCCTCGGACGGGGAGGACGCCGGCCGCTCCCCGGGCGGGTGCCCGGAAGCCCTGGAAGGGGGTGTCCGGGGCGGAGAGGTGCTCGGGGGAGAGGAAGGGGGGGGCTCAGGCGTCGCCGGAGGATCGGCGGAACGGGCCTCACCTCCTGCCTCGGCGCTCCGGACCTCCGCCTCGGGCTCGCGGTCGGCGGCGTCGTCGGGGGCCTCCGGAACCGGGGGAGACCCGACGCCCGAGGCTCCCCGGTCCCCGGCCAGGCCCTCCTCCTCCGGGTCGGGCATCTCCTCTTCTTCCGGATCCGGGGCCATGGCCGCAGGGTGGAGGGGGGAGGGTACACCCGTGGGCGGAGGTCCCCCTGCCCCGGGAGCCAGGTCCTCGATGGCCACGGCACCCGGCGCAGGGCCACGGGCCTCGGGAGAGAGCTCCTCGATGGGCACGGCCCCGGCGGACCAGGTCATGAGGTCGTGGAAGTAGTCTCCCACGGGATGGCGTGCGAGCCGGGCCGGGAGATCCTCCATCGCCGCTTCCCGGGCGGGACTCGCGGATCCCTCCGCCCCGGCCGTTTCCAGGTGCGGAGCCGAAGACGCCTCCCCTTCTTCCGAGGCGTCCGGGGCGGGTGAGGGGATCCAGGAGTCCGCCGCAGGCGTCTCGGGTTCGGCGGAGGACGGGGTGGCCGCCCCGATGGGGCGCGCTTCGTCCGGTCCCCCCTCCAGCTCCCGAATCCGGTCCTGGAGGGAGGCATCCTCGGGAGATCGCTCCGCCAGGCGCTGGAAGACCCGGAGCGCCTCCTCCCGAAGCCCCTGGCGGGCATAGAGCTCACCCAGCGTACGGGTCACCGGGAGTCCGGCCTCGGACTCGCCCCTCCCGGTGCCGTCGAAGGCCGGGCTCGCCCCTCCCTCCTTCCCTCCGCCTGCGGCTTCCGCCAGCGCCTCGTGGACACTGAGATCGTCCGAAAGGCGGGGCTCCCGGACGTCCTCGGCATCCTCCCTCGGCTCGAAGGAAAGGGAGGTCAGTTCCCGGTCGAACTCCGAATCGGCCTCGTCGCGCCCCGAAGCACCTTCCTCTCCCCCTCCGGACGTTTCCACCGGATCGAGGGAGGAGATCAGGTCCGAGGCAAGGACTTCCTCCTCGTCGGTGGCCATGCCAGGCACCGGATACGCACCCGGATCATCGGAAGGGAACGCATCCAGGTCGAAGGGATCCTCCCCGTCGGTGGTCTCCCCTTCGTCCGATCCCACCTCTTCTCCCGCGAAGTCATCGACGGGGGTGACCACGAAGGCCCCACCCTCGGCCTCCCGCTGGGGGTGCGCTTCGGCTTCCCCCTCAAGGTCCGCTTCGAGCCCGGGCGCCAGCTCCGCTCCGGCCTCCCATTCGGGGTGTGCTTCAGCTTCCCCCTCAAGGTTCGCTTCGAGCCCGGGCGCCAGCTCCGCCCCGGCCTCCCATTCGGGGTCTCCTTCCGCTTCCCGCTCCAGGTCTGCTTCCGGGTCGGGTGCCAGCTCCGCCCCGGCATCTCCCTCGAGGTCCGCCCCGGCCTCCCGCTCGAGGTCGGCCACCGTGTCCCCCGGGAGGTCCGCAGCGCTTTCCCCCTGGGGATCCCCTTCCGGGTGCGCCAGGGCGGCCCTGGCCGCCTCCTCCGTCTCCACGCCGGTGTCCGGTTCTTCGGCGGTCGATGCAGGGCTCTCCTCGGGAAGAAGCTCCCCGAA
This sequence comes from Gemmatimonadales bacterium, assembly GCA_050485885.1. Taxonomy (GTDB): domain Bacteria; phylum Gemmatimonadota; class Gemmatimonadetes; order Longimicrobiales; family Gaopeijiaceae; genus SKNW01. The sequence goes on from JBJHCG010000026.1 coordinate 25,992, forward strand.
CACCCCCGGCTCGAAGGAAAGGGGTTCCGACGCCTGGGGCTCCGGAAGGTCGGGGACCTCGATCTCGTCGAGCCCAGTCCCCCAGGGGCCCGTCGCCTCGGGCCCGATCTCGTGGGGCTCGGACGAGGGAGGCTCGTCCGCGGCTGCCACGTGCTCCGAATCGCCCCGGTCCCCGGTCCCGAAATCGTCCGACGCGGAATCGGGGAAGTCGATCTCCGGGAACTCCCACCCCTCCGCCTCCCCGGCCTCCTCCCCTTCGCCGTGCATTCCCGCGTGGGTGCCGAGCGCCTCGGGAGAGGCCGGGAGCACCTCTCCCTCCCTCGCGTCGAACGCGCCGTCGAACTCGGCATCGTACCCGGTGGCGAGGCCGGACGCGTGGGACCCGGCCTCTTCCCCGCCGGGGAAATCGAGCGTTGCGGGCGCCGCATCCTCCGGGCGTTCGACCTCCGGATCCCCTCCTCCGTCACCGGCGTCGGGGGTTTCGCGGGGCCCGAGATGGAAGGGCTCCATGGGAAGTCCGGCCTCGAGGCGCTCCACCCGACCGACCAGATCCTCGTACCCGGGGTTGCGCTCCAGCGCCTCCCGAAAGGCGGCGATGGCTCCCTCCCGGTCTCCCTGGCCCTCGGCCAGCTCCCCCCGCATCCGAAGCCCCGGGGCATTCCCCGGATCAAGGGTGAGGACCGTGGCAAGGGCGGCCTCGACGCCGTCCGCGCGCCCGAGGGCGCGATGAACCCGGGCGGCCACGAGGTGAGCCGAGGCGAAGTCGGCGTGACGGGCCAGGCCGTCTTCGAGGAGGGAGAGGGCCTCTTCAGGGCTCCCCTTCCGAAGGTAGGCGTCGGCCAGGGGAACGAAGGCCCGGCCCTCCGGATCCCGCTCGGACCAGAAGATGGCACGGAGGATCCGGATTTCCTGATCGATGGGATCGGACACGAGAACGGACTCCGCAGAGGCGGGAGCGAGGCGGGAAGGGACGAGAACGACCAGGCCGGCGCCGGACCCGGGCCGACCTCGCGGCAAGATACCCGGGGGCCGCGCAGAGTGTCAATCGAAGCGGAGGGGCGCGTAGCGTCGCACCTCCGGACCCGCGGATCCGGGACCCGTGGCGCCGGCTCCGGAGGACGTGCCCCCGCGGCCCCTGAACCCGCAGACCCCATCGGAAGCCTTCCCGCCCCCGAGCTCCCTTCCCGGCCCGGGGCGATCCATCCCCCTTCCCCCCGCTCCCGTCGGCCGGTCCCTTCGGTTGAGACGGCTCCGGGAGCCGGTTAGATTAGGGATTCGCCGGGAAGGGCTCTGTGCGTCCTTCGGGCCGGGCAGCGCGTGTCACGAGAACTTGGGAGGGACGGTCGCCATGATGCGGCAAATGCGGCAGAACACGAAGATCATCATGCTGGTGACGGCGCTGGCCTTCGTGGCGCTGATGGTGTTCGAATGGGGAATGGACATGAGCGGTCAGAGCTCGGGAGGCGACCTGGGGCGCGTGGGGAACGTGCGCGTCTCCGTGGCCGACTGGCAGGATGCCCGCTCCCGCATCTTCAGCGAGGTTCAGAACGCCCAGGGCGAGCCGGTGAGCGGGATCCAGAACCGGGAGATCGACGACGCGGCCTGGGACGAGGTGGTGAACCAGATCCTGATCCAGCTCGAACTGGAGCGGCGCGGGATCCGGGTGAGCGATGACGAGATCCGTCAGGCCGCCCGCTTCTCCCCCCATCCGGCGCTTCAGCAGGACCCGCGGTTCCTGGACGAGGACGGCCAGTTCGACCTCCAGCGCTACCACCAGTTCCTCTCGCAGGCCTCGGTGGACCCCGCCCTCATGCGGGAGCTGGAGGAGTACTACCGGACGGTGATTCCCCAGAGCAAGCTGCTCCGCCAGGTCACCTCGGGCATCCACGTGTCCGACGCCCTCCTCTGGAGGGAGTACCGGGACCAGAACGAGCGGGTGGAGGCCCGGTTCCTCGTGGCCGACGCTCCGGGCTGGATCACCGACTCCGATGCCACCGTTTCGGACCGGGCCATTCAGGACTACTACCGCGAGAACCGCGACCGTTTCCGGGTTCCGGCCACGGCGCGGGTGGCCTACACCTGGGTGAGCACCGCCGCCACCGCCGCGGACTCCACGGCGGCGCTGGAGCGGGCGGAGTCCGTCCGTCAGGAGATCCTGGACGGGGGCTCCTTCTCCGAGCTCGCCCGCATCGAATCCGACGACTTCCAGTCGGGCCGGGAGGGAGGGAATCTGGGCACCTTCTCCCGGGGGCAGATGGTGGGTCCCTTCGAGGAGGCCGCCTTCACCCTTCCCGTGGGTGAGCTGAGCGAGCCGGTCCGGACCGACTTCGGCTGGCATCTCATCGAGGTGGTGGCCCGCGACGAGGAAGCCGGCACGGTCGAGGCGCGTCACATCCTCTTCAGCTATGCCCCGGCAGGAGATCGGGAAATCGCGCTTCTCTCCACCGCCGACTCGCTGGAGGCCCTCGGCGCCACGATGTCGGTGGCCGAGGCCGCCCAGGAGCTTGGGCTCGAGGTCCTCGAAGGCGAGATCACCGAGGATCGTGCCTCCCTCCCCCAGGTGGGGAACGCCGCCGAGGCCCAGGACTGGATCTTCGACGACGGCGAGGGCGAGGGCGCTGTGAGCCCGGTCTTCGAGAACTCCCAGGGCTTCTTCATGGTGGAGATCCTCACGAAGTCGCCTTCCCGGACGCTGGCGCTGGAGGAGGTCCGGGGCGAGATCGAAGCCAGGCTCCGGTCGCGGCGGAAGGTGGAGGTCGGGCTCGAGCGAATGGAGCGACTCGCGGAGGAAGTCCGCGGCGGCGCCTCGCTCGAGGAGGTGGCGAGCCGGGAGGGCCTCCGGGTGGAGGAGCCGGGCAGCTTCAGCCGGACCGCCACCGTTCCGGGCATCGGCCGGGCCAATGCTGCGGTGGGGGTCGCCTTCGGCACCCCCGCAGGCGAGATCGGCGGGCCCGTGGCCGCCGGGAACCGGATCGTCCTCGTGGAAGTCCTGGCAGTGGAGGAAGCCGATCGGAGTTCCTTCGAGACCCTCCGTCCGATCCTCCGGGCCCAGCTCGAGAACCAGCTTCGCCAGCAGCGCCTGGAACTCTGGCTCGAGGGGCTCCGCGAGACGACGCGAATCCAGGACCGACGTGCCGAGTTCTTCCGGGCGCAAGAGAGGGCCGCAGACGGTCCGCAGATTCCGCTCTTCTTCTGATCCTCATCCGGCGCCGTGATCGGAGGGCCCCGAACGGGCGCTTCGATCGCGGCGCCGGGAGAGGGACCGGGGATCGGGGAGGGGGATCAAGCCCCCGACCTCCCTCGAGAAGGCTCCCCACGGGGGGTCCCACAGGAAAGACCTACAGGAAAGACCTACAGGAAAGGCCCCGGCGCCTCCCGTTTCCGAAGGGGAAACGGAGGACGCCGGGGCCTCTTCCTTTCGCGCAGGGGGGGTTCACCCGCACGGGGGCACGATGGCCCCGTTTCGTTGCGACGCTCCCCGGGAGCGTGTTCGAGCGAGGGGGTGCGGGCGCGGCGCAGGGAGTCTTGCCTGGTTCAGCCCGGGGTCGGCGACGGAGCGCACCGTGAGCCACCGTGCGTTGCGGTGAGCAGGGAGGGACGCCGGATCAACCCTGCATCCCCCCTGCGCCCTGCGGCGTAGGCGCGGTTCAGGCTCGCCCTCGTCGTTGGGGCGCCCTGCCGTAGCCACGGCCATCCCTTCGGCGCTTCGCCTGGAACCCAGGCCCGTGATGCCCGTACCGCGGCTCGGCCCTCTACTCGGACGCGCTCCTCGTGGGGTGTCCCTCTTCCGGCGCGGTGGAGGAGAGCCTGCGCGGTTCGCCTTCGCGTTCCCGATCGCTCTCTCCTTCCCGGGTCCCTTCCCGGGGCGGGTAGGGATCGCGGGAGCCGGACACGGAGCGGTTTCCGCCCCGGGAGTCGTCCTGCAGCTTGAACTCGCCCTCGATCTCCCGGAGGGACCCCTTGAACTCCCGGATCCCCTTGCCGAGGGAGGACCCGATCTCGGGGAGCCGCTTGGCCCCGAAGAGGAGGAGGGCCACCAGGAACACAAGGAGGACCTCCCACATTCCAATGCCACCGAACATCGCGTTCGCGCCTCCAGACGCGTGAGGGGCCTTCAAAGGCCCCCGTAGGCTCAGATCCAGGACCGGGCGACGACCGCCACGAGTCCGATCCCCACCAGAGTGAGGACATTGAGGGTCAGGACCAGGGGCCCCAGCGTCAGGGCCACGGCCACCAGGTCCACCTCGAAGGGCCCCAGGGAGGCCGCCACCGAGGTGATGAGGAAGTCCCTCGCCGCGCTGTCCGGAAGAAAGAGCTCCGAAAGCCGGGTGAGGAGTCCGCCCAGGAAGAGGCCCAGCACCAGGGTCCAGAGGACCCGTCGTCCATTTCTGTTACGGTTTTCGAGGAGCATGCGTTCCCGGGAGGAGGGTCGGCGGCCGCTTCAGCGGCGCCGTTCGATGGCGTATTCGATGGCGGCGTGAAGGGCATCCATGGCCTCGCCCGACGCCCCCACTTCCTCCAGGGCGGATCGGGCCTCGTCGGCATGTTGCCGGGCCTCCGCCCGGGCGTACTCCATCCCGCCATGGCGTCGTACCAGCTCCACCACCTCCTGGATCTCGTCGTCGGTGGGATCCACGCGTGTGAAGAGGGTGCGAACCACCTCGCGATCGGCAGAGGGCATGTCGCGAAGGGCGTGGACGAGGGGGAGCGTCACCTTCCGTTCCCGCAGATCGTGCCCCACCGGCTTCCCGGTGAGTTCCTCGCTCCCATCGTAGTCCAGAAGGTCGTCGGCGATCTGGAAGGCCATCCCCAGGGCATGCCCGTAGCGTCGGAAGGGCTCGCGGGCCTCCACCGGGCCGGCCAGGGCGCCGATCTCGCACGCTGCCGACATCAGGGAGGCCGTCTTGGCCGCGATGAGCCGGTGGTAGTCCTCTTCGGTGAAGTCGAGGGCGTCGTGCGAGGTGAGCTGTCGAAGCTCCCCCACCGTCATCTCGTTGGCCGCGCGGGCCAGGGAGCGAATGGCATCGAGCCGTCCCAGACGGGCGAGTTCCACCACCGAACGGGTGTAGAGGTAGTCCCCCGAGATGATCGCCACCTGGTGGTTCCAGAGGTGGTTCACCGTGGGAAGTCCGCGCCGGAGGACCGAGTGGTCCACGGCATCATCGTGCACGAGGGTGGCCAGGTGGACGAGTTCGACCACCGCCGCCAGGGGAAGGGCATCGGGGTGGGGACGCCCCCCCACCTCGTTCACGAGGAGGAGGAGGGTGGGGCGAAAGAGCTTCCCCCGCATCCGGAGAAAGACGTCGTTCACCTCCTCCAGAAGATCCAGATCGTTGATGACGATGCGTCGGATCTCATCCACGACCCCGTCCAGGCGGTCCTGGATCGGACCCTGGATCCGGGCCAGCCGGGAGGGAGGACGAAGGGGAGGCGAGGAGGAGAGCTGGCTCATGGAAGGGCTCACCGGAGCTGCCGGAGCCGCTCGGTGACATCCTTGAAGTTGATGTCGAGGGAAAAGACCTTCTCGTAGAACTCCCGGGCCTCGTCCCGGTTCCCGGCTCGCTCGTGGGCGACCCCCAGAAAGTAATAGATCCCGAGGAGATCGTCCTCCACGGGGGTCCCCCCCTCCAGGGCCCGTTCCAGAACGCGGATCGCCACCTGCGGCTCCTCCCGGTCGAGGAAGCACTGCCCCAGCATCTCCAGGGAGGCCAGGTGCCCCGGATGGGCCCGGAGGGCCTGCTGGAACATCCCGATGGCCTCTTCCATGAGCCCCATCTCCCGGTATGCCGTGCCCAGGTCGTAGGAGGAGCGTGCGTCGTCGCGGGTGATGTGCTGCGCGACCTTGGCCTTGAACTTGGAGAGCATCTGGGCGAAGTCGGCGTCCTCGTCGCCCGAACGCTCATCCTGCACCACCCAGCGGGTGGTGTGGGCCTCCTCGTCGTCGAGAACCAGGGCCCCGAGGTCCACGAAGCCCGACCCCCCCTCCGGAGCGGGTGCCTCCTCGGACGCGGCACCCCGGCGCTCGAGGCGCGCCTTCCCCTCGAGGGCTCCCTGGTGGCGGGGGTCGAGCTGGAGGAGCTGGTCCCAGGTGGCATCGGCCCGGTCCGTCTCTCCTGCCCCTTCCTGCGCGGTGGCCAACCCGGCAAGGGCCCGGAGGAGGAGGCGCCTGTCCTCGAGCTCGTGCGCCCGATCCACGAGAGCCCGGTGCAGATCGAGGCGGGTGGGCTCGGCGGCAAGGGCCGTCTCCAGGGCACCTACCGTTTCGGGGAGGACGGGGTCCTCCTCCACGATCCCGCCGACCCCCTGAGCATCGCTGCCCTCCCTGTCTCCCTCCCCATCGACCTCGGGACCGTCCCCCTCCCCCGCCTCGACCAGGGCCGCGTCGGCCGGGTAGGGTTCGAAGGACGAGGGCGGTTCGAAGCCCGGGAGTGCTTCGGCCGGGGCATCCTCCTCCCACCCTTCCTCGTCGGGGTCCGGGTCCGGCACGGAGTCCGCGATCGGGTCCTGGGCCGGGTCGAACGTCGGGTCCGCCGACAGCGCTCCGGTCGAATCCGCGTCCGCCTCTTCGCCCGGGTCCACCTCCCACTCCGCACCCCCTTCCACCTCCCACGCGGGGGGCGGCGTCTCACCCGGATCCTCCTCGCCAAGCCCCGTCCCTTCGAACCCCTCGAGACCGGGGAGGGCGTCGATCTCCGCACCGTCCGCCTCTCCCTCCAGCTCCTCCTCGGGAAGGGAAGGCTCGGGACGGAGGAATCGCTCCACCCCCCCCTGCGGGTCCCCCAGGAGGTCCGAGAGATCATCGTCTCTCAGATCGGGGTCCGTGTCGGGAAGGTCGGCGGCGGAAAACCCGCCTTCGCCGCCCTCCAGCCCTCCGATCTCGGCGAAGTCCCCGGGCACCTCGGGCGGGCTCTCCCCGGCCGGAGATGCAGGGTCATCGAGGATGAAGCCTGCAGAGCTTTCGAGCCCCGGCAGACCGCCCCTTCCCGGGCCCTCCTCGCCGGGCCCTGCGCCCGGGACGGGGAAGGTGGCCTCCGGATCCAGCTCGAGGATCCGGGCTTCCAGCGCACGGGCCTCTCCCTCGGCCTCCGGATCCGCCACTCCCTGTCGCGACAACTCCTGCCAGGCCCCCAGGAGGTGGGCCACCCCGGCCTCGGCATCTCCCAGCCCCACGAGACGCTCCCCGAGAAACACCCGGGTCTCGGCATCGCCGGGGAAGCGCTGCACCAGTCCCTCCAGCGCGGCGGTGGCCGCGCCCGAGTCCCCGGCACCTTCCATCATCTCCGCGTAGGTCAGGACGTGCTGGCGCGCCTCGACCTGGAAGCCCTGGCGTCCCCGGATCTCCCCCATCCGGAGAAAGGTCTCGGGCCGGCCGGGCACATTGCGCTGGATCTTCCGGCAGATCGCAATGGCGTTGTTCGGGAGGTCGGCCTCCATGTAGAGCTCGATGGCACGCTCATAGTGCGTGAGGGCGGCCTCCACGTTGCCCAGGCGAAGCTCCAGATCGGCCACCCGGTTGTAGAGCCCGATTTCGGGCTCACCACCGTCTTCCGCCTGTTCGATGGCCCGACGGTACACGGAGAGCGCCTTCTCCCACGCTTCGTTCTGCTCGTGCTCGCGAGCCTGCTTCTTCAGGGTTTCCGTCGTCATTCCACGGGGTTCCGCTGGGGGGGGATGGAAAGGGTCCGCTCGAGGGCGGCGAGGGCATGGGCCAGGGGCCCGGATGGAGGGAGGGAGGCCGAGCGGGCCGCTTCCACCACCTGGCGGGCGACGTCGGCCAGGCGGATCGTGCGATGCCTCGCCAACACGGACGATAGAAGGGGAGGGGGGGTCCGGTCCAGCGTCCGAAGGCGATCGGCCCCGGCCGAGAGGAGGAGCCCGTCCGGCACGAGTCCGATGATCTCGGTCCGGACCAGCGTTCCGCCCACCTCCCGGACCCCGGCCTCCACAACGGAAAAGATGTCCCACGGGTCCCGGGCCATGGCATCCTCCAGGTTCATGGAGAGCTGGGTCCTCCCCTGCCGAGGGAGGTCCAGCGCCAGGACTCGGAGCCCCTGGGGACCCCCCCCGTGCTCCCGCAGGCGACGCGCCAGTTCGCGCAGCGTGTCGAAGGAAACTCCGATCACATCCACGTTCCAGGCGAGGAGCACGGAGCGTGCCCCGATGCAGACCCCCCCCGCCGTGGGGTGCACCCGGGGACCGACCCAGTCCGGAGGAAGGGTGTCGGGGATGCGACCCTCGGGAAGGCCTCCCGGGCCGACGAGGGCCTCGAACCCGCCCCGGCGGAGTTCGGCCAGCCCCCGTCCGGGAGGGGTGGAAGCCGCCCCGTAGAACCAGGAGGGAAGCCCCACCTCCTCGGCGATCCGGCGGGCCACCCGGTGGGCCGAGGCCACTGCATCCTCCATAGTGAGCCCGGCGAGGGGCACGAAGGGGAGCACGTCGAGTGCACCCACGCGCGGATGGACGCCTCCATGCCCCCGGAGGTCGATTCGTTCCACCGCCAGGGCGGCCAGGGCCACAGCCGCCTCTTCCACCTCGGGGGGGGCACCCAGGAGGGTGAGCACGGCGCGGTCGTGGTCCGGGTCCAGGGAGGCATCCACGACCTCGGCCCCCGCCGCCTCGGCCCGCTTTCGGGCTTCGACGACGAGGGCCGGGTCCTGCCCTGCACTCAGGTTGGGGACCGCCTCCAGGACGGGGAGGTGGGGCTCGGCGGTGGACATGGGGGGGAAGCTAACCCCCGCGGATCACCCCCGCGACCGTGCCCCCACGGTAAAGGGCCGGGTTTCCGGGCTGGAGCTGGAAGGCCCAGTCGAAAATGGCCAGGGCACCATCCTGGGCGAAGCCCACATGGGTGATGCGGATGACCCCGTAGTACCACTCTCCCTGCCCCGCCGGCATCCGGAGAACGTAGCTGAACCCCGGGGCCAGACCGATGTCTCCGCCGCCCCAGTTCCCGGTGGGCGCCGAGGTCACCTCGGTGCACCCGGCATCGGCCGCAGGTCCGCAGCGAAGGGCCGTGGTGGGGATGGCGGCCTGGTGGACCTGCACCCCGGGGCCGGGGACGAGCCACCACCCGTCGGCATCCACCTCGAGCCGGAAGTCCCGATCCTGGGAGGTGCCGGGGAGAACCGGGTTCACAGCTTCCGAGTCGGGGAACCGGAACCCCGACAGGGAGGGGCGATCCTCGAAGGCGTAGAGGAACTCCCCGTGGAAGTCGGGGCGGGGGGTGGCGGTGGCGAGCGTGCTCCCCTCGCTCTCGTGGCCCTGGGAATCCACCGAAGTGACGAAGTACCCGTACGTGTTTCCGTTCTCCACCAGGAGGTCGAGGAACCCTTCGGAGTCCGTTTCCCCCAGGAGGATGACCGAGCCATCGCCCCCCTCGAGCCAGACCCGGTAGTGGGAAAAGTCGCTCGCCTCCCGGGCTCGGTCGTTCCAGTTCAGGTAGACGGCATTGTCCAGGGCGATCCCTCGCAGCCCCCCGGGAACGGGGGGGGCCACGGGCTGGGGGACCTGGACCTCCACCGCGAAGTCCGAGGCCGTCTCGAGCCCGCTCCGGGGAGAGACGGAGGCCACGTAGTACTCATAGCTCCGGCCGGCCTGGACGTTCGTGTCGCGGTACCGGCAGATCCCCTGGCTGCAGCTCGTGACCTCGGCGGCCAGGGTGTAGGTCCCCTGACCGGTCCGGCGCGAGTAGACACGAAAGGTCTCGCCATTCCACTGGGGGTGGAGTTCCCAGACAAGATCCACCCCCCGGTTGAAGTAGGCTGCGTCCAGGGCTCGGGGCGGTGGGGGACCTTCTCCGGTCCACCGGTCCCCGACCACCACCTCGTCGCATCCTGCCCCAGCCGCTGCGAGGAGGAGGAGGAAAGGGCCGATCCGGGAGAGGCCGTGCACCCGGGGGCGCACGCCCTGCGGTGCGGGCTGGCCTTCGCCCCTTCCCCGCGCATCCCCCCGGGCTCCGGGTCCCCTGGTTGGCACCCCGGTGTGGCCCACTTCGTCTCTCCCGACCCGACCCATCGTCCTCATGCCGACCTCCCGCGTGGACTTCGTCCGGGGAGGGCTCCCCCGCGGCGAAGTGGTTCCAGGCCCCGGCCCCGACCTTCGGGAACGACCGGAGGGGGCGAAGGGCCCCCGCTCCCTGGAAAGGCAGGGAGCATGCCGGGTCCCGGACCGGAGGCTGGCGCACAGCGCAAACCCCTTTGCACCAGCGTCTTGGAACGATCCCGCCCGCCCCCGCACCCCGCCCCCCGCCGGGGGCGAAGGGGAGGAAGTGTCCTCCAGAGAGGACACTCGCGGGGTCAGAATCCGATCGCCCCTCCCCCCCCGAGCCCCGCCGCTCCGTCGACGTTGCGCGTCTCGTGGTCGAAGCGGAGATCCCGGTTCGCCTTGAGGGAGACCTCGAACCGGAAGGTCCAGTTCCCGTTCACCGCCTGGCGGAAACCGAAGGTGGCCTCCCAGTCGTACATGTCGCGCATGACCGTGACCATGTGGTCGGTGAACCGCTGCTCCTCCAGGTCGTACGCCGTGGTCCAGTTGAGGGCGAGGAGCTCGGTGGGACGAAACGACAGGTTCGCGTTGAGCATCTGCGAGACGCCGACCCCCGACCGCGGGCGCTGGAGTGCATAGTTGAGTCGTGCATTCCATCCCTCCTGGCGCATCATGGAGACACCTGCGCCCCGCCCTCGTCCGGAAAATCCGGGAAGGACCCGGTTGTCGTCGAAGCCGTCGCGGGGCTCGTCGAAGCCGTCGTCGTCCATTTCCGGGCGCTGGGGCCCTCCTCTCCCGGGTTCGGTCGCTTCCACCAGCCCCACCCACCGGCCCAGCGTCCGGAGGACCCCGGTGTTGGAATCGAGGGAGAAGCCCAGGGCGAGCTGCCGGAGGTGAGGGCTGAAGGCACGCCGATCCCGGAGGGAGTCAGGTTCCTGCCAGAGGTCGTGGGTAAAGGAGAAGTCCAGCCCCCGCAGGAAGTCGGAGCGGACCGTATTGCGCACCGAGAGGGTCGTGAATCCATCGAGCCACTGCCCCGTGGAGTCGGCCCGGACCAGGTCGTAGGTGAGGGCCTGGGTGTTGAGGGCCAGAAGGGTCATGGTGCGGGAGGGAGGGGGACGGCGGAATCCCTCGTCCACGTCCAGGGCACTCGCGCGCCCTTCCGGTGCGAAGGGATCGTCGGCCTCCTCCCGTCCCGAGGGCGGGATCCCGTCCTGGGGGAGGGGCGCATCGGGATCGTCCGCTCCCGGCACGGCTCCGGGATCGGCTGCGGCCGGGTCGTCGACGTCCGCCGGAGGCTCGGGCCCTCCCGGGGCCGGGCGGGGTCCGGACTCCCGGGGGGCCGGACGCTCCTCCTCGGGCATCCGGGCCTCGAAGGTCTGGTTGAAGCCCAGGGTGAAACGGTTCTGCACCCGGAGCTCGCCCGCACCGAAGACCCGTCGCTGGAGGTCGGTGGGGGTGATGGCCGGCGCGTAGGAGTAGGAGAACTGGGGGGTCACCTTGTGACGAATGGCCTCGAAACCGGCAAAGCCGGGGAAGAACCCGTACAGCTCCGTCTGCACCCCGAGGTTGAAGGAGACGCGGGTCGGACCCTGCACGAAATCCTGTGCCTCGGCGATGGAGTCCACCCGGATCATCTGTCCGCCCAGGGAAAGGGACGGGGTGATCGTGCTGGTTCCGATGAGTCGCTGCTGGTACCCCAGGGAGGCCGACCACTGGACGGAGGCATCGGAGAAGTCCACCCGGGGGCGGTCTCCATCGAAGAGCTCGTCCCCGGGCTGGAGGATGGGGAAGGGATCCCGGGGGCGCCCCAGAACGTCGGGCACGTTGGAGAAGGCATTCTCCTGGTAGGTACCGTCGACCCCAAGGGAGAGGTTTCCGACCCCGAGCGACGCCCGGCCCCCCCCCCGGGTCCGGATGTTGTCGGTCCGGGAGAACTGGAACGCGGTGGCCCCGGCCGCGACCGGGTACTCCCGGACGTCGCGCCTCAGGTCCGAGGAGGCGTTCACCGTCATGTTGTTGTACCAGCGGGCGCGGGTCGGCGTCTCGGGGAGGAGGGTAAAGGAATTCAGTCGGAGGGTGGCGGAGGGAAGGGTCATCTCCAGCCGGTCGTCGGAGAGGTGCTGCTGCCGACGGGCCTCCACCGACATGCTTCCCCACCCGAAGCGCTGCTGGACTCCGGCCTGGGAGTTGATGGAGGAGGTGAGCTCCCTGGGGTCGAGGGAGTTCTGGCGCACCAGGCTCGTGCTGGAAACGTAGTTCCCGGACACGTTCATCCGGGTGCGCTCGGTGGGCTCCCAGTTGTTCCGGGTGGAGAAGGCCAGATCCCGGGCGCCGGTCTCTCTCCAGAACCGTCGCGCTGTCACCTCTCCCTGGAGGAAGCGCTCCGCCCATCGGTAGCGGAGGGAGCCGGTGAGGGCGGAGTACTGCCCCGACCACCAGTCGCCGGCCACGGTGGCATCGGAGAAGTCCGACATGGCCCAGTAGAAGCCCAGGTTGGAGATGCGACGCTCGTACCCCCCCGAGGTGCGGACAATGTCGCTCAAGGCGAAACGGGGAGTGAGGATCCCGCTCTGCCGCCCCGACTGGAGGGGCTGGGCCAGAAAGGGGAGCCAGGCCACCGGAACATCGGAGAAGTGGAGGCGCACCGAGCGGGCCACGAGGATCCGGTTGGAGAGGACCTTGATCTCGGAGGCCTCGAAGTAGGAGTTGGGCTCGGGCCGGTCGTCCGAGGTGAAGCGGGCCCGGGCACCGTAGATCTCGCCATCGCGAACCGAGTTCAGGTCCCCTCGGACGATCCACTCTCCGCCCCCTTCCGCGTACGTCGTTTCGGCCCCCATGGCCGACCCGCGGCCCTCGTTCACATCGTACACGAGGAGGCGGCTTCGAACCGGGTCCCCTCGATCGGGTGTCAGGAGGGTGGGGCCCTGGGTCCGGACCCGTCCGGTCCGGTCATCGAAGGCGATGGAGGAGTCGGCCTCCACCCGCACCCCCTGGCCGAAGAACCGGGCGGGGCGCCCTCCCGCTTCCGGATCGGGGGTGGCCCCGGTCCCGGGGGGTGGGGCAGTGGTATCGGCAGGATCGGGCGGAGGGGCCGGCTGCCCCAGGAGGAGGAGGCGGCGCTCCGCCGACGTGTACTCGGCCCGAACCCCCTCGAAGGAGGCCGGAGTGAACCCCGGAAGCGCTGCCAGACGCCGCATGATGGAGTCCGCCCCCGAGGGAAGGGGTGCGTCGGCCGGCGGGGCCCCGGCGCCGGATCGGGGTGTGCCCCCGCCGAAGGCCGCCGCGGGCCCGATGACCCCTCCCACCGCCGCCCCGGGGCCCTCCTGCACCCCCGTGGGCGTCCGGGTCGTGCCCTCCCGCTGACCCGGAGCGGCGTCCGCCGGTCGGCGAAGGCGCCCGGTATCGGGGAGGACCTCGGCCGGGCGGGACTGCTCCCGAACACGCTCCAGGACCCGGGCCCGAAGGGAGTCGGCCCGGGTCATGACCGTGTCCGGGGTCTGGAGAAGGTGCAGGGACCCGGCAACCCCGGCCTTCGGCGCACCCGCCTCCCCCTGGAGGGGAAGGGCGGGAAGCGCCAGCAGGAGAAGGGAAAGGGCGGAAAGGCGCCTCCCACCCCCGAAAACCGCTCCCCCCTTCACGGCCCCGACTCCACGGCGCCCTCGGGAGGTTCGGGCGAGGGGCGGAGGGGCTCGGAGGCGGCCGGGTCCTGACGGGAGCGGTGGATCATGGCGGAGAGGAAGATGCTGATCTCGTAGAGGAGGATCATGGGACCCATCATGAGCAGGGTCGATGCGAGGTCGCCCGGGGTAAGGAGGCTGGAGAGGATCGTGGCGCCCACGATGGCGTGCCTCCGCTTCTCCCGCATGAATTTCGGTGTGAGGAGCCCCAAGGCCGAAAGGATCATGACCACCACAGGGAGCTCGAACACCGCCCCGAAGGCCAGGAGGAGCCGGATGACGAAGGCCAGGTACTGCCCCGCCTCGATGTTGGCCACGAGGAACTCCTGCTGGAACCCCAGGAGGAAACGGAGGGCCAGGGGGAGCACGAAGAAGTAGGCGAACGCCGCCCCGAGGGCGAAAAGGAGGAGTCCGAAGTAGAGGCTGGGGACGATGACCTTCCGCTCCCGGGGCTCGAGGGCGGGAGAGAGGAAGGCCCAGACCTGGTATACTACGATGGGAAGGGAGAGAAGGATCCCCACCAGGATGCCGAGCTTCAGGGTGAACATGAAGGCGGTGGTGGGGCTCAGATACTGGAGTCGTTCTCCCTCGAGAAAGGGCTGGATGGGCGCCACCAGCGCCCCCATCACGACGGTCTCGAAGGTGAGAACCACCGCGAGCCCGATGGCCGTCCCCACGGCCACCGCCCCCAGGATCTTGAAAAGCCTCCAGCGCAGCTCCTCCAGGTGATCCAGGAAGGGCATGTCGCCCGAGGTGGGCGGAGCAGGAAAGGAGAAGCGGCGGGGGCTCATGGAAGACAGCCTGGGCGCTCGAGGGGCGGGGACAAGGGGCCGAGGCGGGTCGGGGGAAGGGTGGATCGGCGTCGGGCGGGAGCGGGAAGGAAGGGCGGAGGCGAACAGAGGGGCCGCGGCGGTGCGAGAACGCGGGAGCGGGAAGGAGGAGGCGCAGCGCGGGAGGTCGACGAAGGGAAGGCTGCGGCGAATCAGAGGGGGAGCTCGGACTGCTCCCGCTGCTGGAGCTCGCGTCGCCCCCGCTCGTTCATCTCGTCGACGAACTCCTGGAACTCGTCGGCATCCTGGAAGTTGCGGTAGACGGAGGCGAAGCGCACGTAGGCCACCCGGTCCATTCCCTTGAGGCGGTCCATGACGAGGGCCCCGATGCGGTCGCTGGGAACCTCCACCCCGGCCTGGCGCCCCAGGGCGTCCTCCACCCGGTCGGCAATGTCCTCGATGGCGGTCATGGAGACGGGGCGCTTGGCGCACGCCGTCCGGACGGCCCGGACGAGCTTTGCCCGGTCGAATTCCTCCACCGCTCCACTCCGCTTGAGCACCTGGAGGGGACGCTCCTCCACGAACTCGTACGTGGTGAAACGGGTCCCGCAGGCCAGGCACTCGCGCCGCCGGCGCAGGGCCCGCCCTCCCCGCGACACCCGGGTATCCACGACCCGGTTGTCCGGGTCGTCACACTGGGGGCAGCGCATGGGAAGCGCCGATCAGCGCCGGGTTCCGCCCAGGAAGGCCCGGGCCATGTCGGCCATCTCGTGGTCGGGGTACGTGTTCACGATCCGGGTGAAGAGGGCGTTGGCCTCCGAGGCCTCGCCGCGATCCCGGTGAAGGAGCCCGGCCCGGAAGAGGGCCTCCGGCACCCGGGGCGCGGTGGGGTGCACCTCCGCAATCCGGAGAAAGGCCCGCAGCGCCTCCTCCGTCTCCCCTTCCTGGGCCATGATGTCGGCCAGGTAGTAGCGGGCATCGGGGGCCAGGGGATGGTTCGGGTGACGCTCCACGATGTCGGAGAAGCCGAACCGGGCCGTCGCGAAGTTCTGGCGCCCGTGGGCGGCGAGGGCATCGGTATAGAGCTCGTCCACCTCTCCCGCCCCCCCTTCCTCCTCGAAGAATCCGCCCCCGGTTCCGGCTCCCGGACGGGGCGAGCGGTCCATGGCGTCGCGGATGGCCGCCACCGTGGCCTGGCTGGCACCGGCGAGTTCCTGGGCCACCTGCACCTCGTTCTCCAGAGCCCGGAATCGGCGGAGCACCTCGGTGTGGCGCTCGTCCCCGGTGGAACCCAGGGCGCGGATCATCCGGAGGAGTTCGGCCTGCTCCGCACGAAGCTCGGCCACTCGTGCCGCCTGCTCGGCGTTCTGGGCCTGGATCACCTCGCCCAGATCGCGGACATCGCGCTTCGTGGCGCAGGCCGCAAGGGGAAGGAGAAGGAAGGCCACAAGGAGGAGCCGGGGCCCGGAGGGGGTCCGGCCCGGCAGGGGAAGGAGCGGGCCGCGAAACGGCTGGGGGGAAAGCGATGCCATGGTCGTCTGGGTCCTCCTGGACCGCCGAGGCGAGGCCGGGCGAGTCCCGGTGCTACGCCCCTGCGGGGGTTCTTGGGGCCGACGCGGAGCGGCATCGGCAGGGGTGGTGCCCGACCCGGGCCGGCGCAACGAGGCGCCGACCCGGGCGGAAATGTCACCCAGGGGGGTCGACCCGGCGTCCCGTCAGTCCTGACCAGGAGGGTTGATCTGGTCGTTCCCGGAAATGATCACGAACTCCACGCGCCGGTTCTGCGCCCAGGCCGCCTCGTCACTCCGGCTCACCAGGGGGCGCTCCTCCCCGTACGAGGTGGTCTCGAAGCGGTTCGCCGAAATCCCGCTGTCGACGAAGAAGTTCAGGACCGACTGGGAACGGCGGCTTCCCAGGGCCAGGTTGTACTCCCCGGAGCCCCGCTCGTCGGTGTGTCCCTCCAGGCGGAGGCGGACGTTGGGGCTGGACCGGAGGATCTCCACCTTCTGGCGGAGGATGGGCTCCATGTCGGACCGGATGCTCGAATCGTCATAGTCGAAGTTGACCATGGCGGTGAGGGTGGCCCGGGCCGCCTCGATGCGTCGCTCGCGCTCGGCCGCGGCTGCCGCCTCGGCCTCTGCCCGGCGGCGCGCCTCCTCCGCTTCGCGAATGGAGTCGAGGTTCGGTCCCGTCTCCGCCGGGGGAGGCGGGGGGGGCGCCGGGGGCTCGGGGGCCTCGCGGCGGCAGGCGGACACGGTGACTGCGGCCAGGATCACCGACACCGTGAGAAGGCGGGGGAGGTGCATCGTAGCTCCTGATAGGTAGGGGGACGACGGGACGATCTGGGAGGAGAGATGCGCGTGGGTACGACGACTCCGGGGACCGCGCGGCCCCCCGGAGAAATGTCAGGTATAGCTATACCGAAAACCCCTGGATTTGGCAACGGGTCCACTCCGGATTTTCTCAAGGCCGGGGCGGGTTTCGGACCCCCTTCCCCCCGGGTCGGAGGGGGGGTGTCCACCCTGGCGGGGCGCCCGCGTGGTCGCCGCCGGGAGGAGGCCCGGGGGCGGGGCTCATCGGTCCTCGTTCTCGGCCACGAGTCGGGCCAGCGAAGGCGACCATGCCGGGTACTTCACATCCATCCCCGAAACGAGGGTCCGGGTCGTCCCGGTCACCGCATCGACAATGCGGAGCGCCGTGGCCGCCCCCCGCCCCGCGCCACTCGTGTACACGAGATGCCGGCCGTCGGGGGACCAGCTTGGATCCTCGCTGTTCGCGCTCTGGGTGGAAAGGGCAAGAACCCGGTTTCCGCGCCCCATCTCCGAAACGAGAATCTGGTGGAACCCCACCCGGTCGATCCGTCCGTAGTAGGCGATCCGGTTCCCCCGGGGGGCCCAGTCCGGGGAGGAGAAGTACCCCGGTCGGTCGAAGCGGTAGGGGGAGATGAGTTCGGGCTGCCCCCCGCCGGCGGGCATCACGAAGATCTGGGGGCGCCCCTCGCCCAGTCGATCGGAAAAGAAGGCGATGCGCCGCCCATCGGGGGAGAAGGAGGGCGCCATGTCCTCGCTTCGGCCCTCGGTAAGGGTGGCAAAGCAGCACTCCCGCCCGATGTTGTAGCTGTGAAGCCCGGAACGCTGCCCCCCGCCGGAAACGGCGAAGACCAGCGTCTCGCCATCGGGGGCGTACGACGGGGTGAAGTAGTCCCCCGGACGGGGGGCGGGAACCTGCCGCTCCCGGCCCGTGGACAGGTTCAGCTCGTGGATTCGCGGGAGTCCGGTCACATACGAGGTGAAGGCGATCCGTCGGCCGTCGGGAGACCAGGCCGGGGTGATGATCACGCTCCCGTGATTCGTGAGTCGGCGGAGGTTTTCCCCATCGGAGTCCACGACCCAGAGCTCCCGATTTCCGTCTTCCGCCCTGCGGGAGAAGACGATGCGGGTGGCGGCCATTCCCGGCTCTCCGGTGGCCCACTCCACCGCCGCATCGGACGCGGCATGGACGGCCATGCGGAAGTCGGGCGAATCGAGATTGGAAGGGAGGGGGAAGCGGCTCCGCCCCCGCACCTCCCGGTAGACCACGTCGTGAACCTCGGCCACGAGCTCGGCCCGGGAGCCGGACATCTCGATCCGTCCGGTGAGGAGGAAGGCCGCGCCCACCTGGTCCCAGAGGGCGTAGTCCACGCCGGCCTGCTCTCGCCTCAGGGCCTCGGGAAGGGTGTCGATGACCCGGAAGCGGTTCGAGTAGCGCAGGTCCCGCGCCACGATGTTCTCGGCCCGCTGGGCCATCTCCATGGCCGCGGGGGGAGCGGTGAAGGGCTGGATCGCGAAGGGGAGGGCCCGGATCCCCTCGGAGATGAGTTCGAGCGAGACCCCGGGAAAGCGCTCGGGCTCCTGGGCCGCCAGGGGGCGGGCCACCCAGAGGGTCCCCGCGAGGAGGATCAGGAGGGAAAGGAGGGGCGCGAAGGCGACGCGCCCCGTTCCGGGGAGCGAGGGCGAGGTCCGGAAGGGATTCATTCGCGGAAGCCGGAGGCGGTGAAGGTGAACTGGACCGGGAGGCGGGCCCCCGGAATGTCGTCGGGGAGGGGAGGGATACGCTGGTTCTCGCCTGCGCACTCCACGGCCTGGACAGCGCGGACGTCGAAGACGCCGTGCCCGGAGCGACGGAAGGGCTCGATGGTGCGGGCCCGAATCGATCCGTCGCGCTCGATCTCGAAGCGGATCGTGGCCGAGACCCGCTCCACACCGGGAGGCTGGCGCCAGCACGCCCCGATGGCGGCCAGGATGCCCCTGTAGTACTCCGGAAAGTCCCGCTGGAGCCCTTCCATCCGGACGTCGAGATCCACGTTGGCGCGGGTCTCGGTGGGCTCCGGGGGAGGATCGGAGGGCCGCGGGGTGGGCGGAGGCGTCGTCTGCCGGGGAGGATCCTGCCGCGGGGGGTCGGGTGGAGGTTCCTGCCGGGGTTCCGGGGGGGGAGGCTGGGGGGTCGGGTCCGGCACCCGCTGGGGCTCGGGGTGAACGGGCTCGGGCTCGGCCACCGGGGGGTCGGGCCGCGGCGTCTCCACCACGAGTTCGTCGGGCGCCGGGGGGGCGATCTCCTCCGGGAGATCGGGGTCCGCCACCGAGACAAGGTTGATTTCGTAGGTGAGGTACTGGGGAGGCGCAAAGGTCAGGGCACGGGCCAGCCACGCCGCCCCGATCACTCCCAGGTGGAGGAGAACGGAGGCGACCACCGGGCCCCGGTCGGGGCGATGCGGATCGCGGTTCCAGCCAGTCATGATATGACCTTCGTACCACCGGGAGGGTCGAGGAGGTCCGCCCGGACGGGCCGTAATCCCCGCGCCGGAACGCCGGCGGAGGTCACCTCCGCACCATCTCGGGTTCGGCGATGAGGGCGAACCGCCCACCCCGCTCCTGCGCGGCGGCCTGGAGCTGTCCGATGACCCAGACCACAGGGCCGTGGATCTGCTCCTCGTCGGCCTTGAGAAAGACATCCCGCGCTCCGGCGGCATCCATGAGAACCCCCACCGTGGCGACGAGCTCGTCCCGGGCCACCGGGGTCTCCCCCACGTAGATCGTCCCCGTGGCATCCATGGAGACGATGAAGGAGTCGTCCGATACGGTGAGAGGCTGGGTCCGGGTCTGGGGGAGGTTCACCTCGAGGCCCCCGGTAAGGGCCGGCGCCGTGATGATGAAGATCACGAGGAGGGTGAAGGCCACATCGATGAGGGAGGTGACATTGATCTCCGCATTCGTCGGGAGATCTCCCCTCCGGGCCGCCCGGTTCCGGCGGGAGGAACCGGTCATACCCGCCCTTCCCGGGCCAGCGTCCCGATGAACTCGCTGGAGAAGCCCTCGAGCTCGCCACTCACCAGGTTGAGGCGGGCCACGAAGTAGTTGTAGGCGATGACGGCAGGAATGGCCACGGCGAGCCCCACCACGGTGGTCACCAGGGCTTCGGCCACACCGGGGGCCACGGCCCCGATGTTCGTGGAGCCCGTGGCCACGATCCCCAGGAAGGCATTCATGACCCCGATGACCGTTCCCATGAGTCCCAGGAGGGGCGATACGGACCCGATTACGGCGAGCCAGGTCATGCCGTGCGAGAGCTCATCGCGCTCCTCGGCCTCCCCCTTCTCAAGGACGAGGCGGAGGGACTCGAGCTGGGTCAGGGAGAGCCCGTCGGTGGCCGGCGCACCCTCGCGAAGGGCACCGGGGCGGAGTTCCGAGAAGAAGTTCACCCCCTGGCGGAAGACCCGGCCATAGGGGGATTCGGGGAGGGTGAGAATCACCCGGTAGGCGTCTTCCAGCCGCTGGGCCCGCTCCATGGCCTCCAGAAAGCGATCGCCCTCCGCCCGCACCTGCCGGAACTGGCGCCACTTCCAGAAGATCAGAACCCAGCTGGCAATGGAGAAGGCGAGGAGGACGAGGAGGATGATCCGGGTCGGCCAGGTGGCGCCGATGATCAGATCGAGGGCGGAGGTGGGGGCAACGGCCTGGAGGAGGAGGGCGCTCAAGCTCGAGGGCATCGAGGGGTCCGGGAGGGCGAGGTGGATGGGAAGGATCGGGGGAAGGAATCCGGGGGAAGCGTGGGTCGGGGGGGGGAGGTGAATCCCCCCCGCCCCGACCTGTGGCGCAACCGCCACACACCTTCCCGGCGCGCGCCACCCCCGTCCCGGCAGGAAGGGGGAGAGGCCCGCGCCCAGCCTTCTACGGCCGAACCCCCGGGGGAGATCCCCCGGTCCTCCTCTCCCCGCCTACCCTGCCAGCGCCTGGGGCTGCACGTCGTGGTCCCGGATCCACTGGAAGGTGGCACGAAGTCCCTCTTCGAGCGAGGCCCGGGGGGCCCACCCCAGTGCTCGGAGCCGGGTCGTGTCGAGGCTCGAGTGCTGGAGTTCGCCCAGTCGGGCATCGCGGTAGATGCGTCCCACGCCCCCGCCGGCCACCCGCTCCAGGGTGTCGGCCAGCCGGTGCACCGAGGTCTCCGCGCCGGTGCCCACGTTGTAGGCGAATGCGTCCAGGGGGTCGGGCTCGCCCCCGCCGGTGGGAAGGGGCGCCTCTCCCACAAGGAGATTCGCGCGCACCACGTCGCCCACGAAGACGTAGTCCCGGGTCTGCTCCCCGTCGCCAAAGATCGTGAGGGGTTCCCCGCCGAGGATCCGTCGGGAGAAGATGGCCACCACGCCGGCCTCTCCGTGGGGGTCCTGTCGGGGCCCGAAGACATTCGCGTACCGGAGGGTCACGCCGCGAATCCCGTGGAGACGCCGGTAGTAGTCCAGGTAGACTTCGGCCGTGAGCTTGGCCACGCCGTACGGGGAGACGGGGAGCTTGGAGGCCGTTTCCACGGTGGGCCGGGGCACGCCCTCTCCGTACACGACGCCGCCGGAGGAGACGTTCACCACCCGGGTGGCCACCCCCTGCTCGCGGATCCCGTCGCGCACGCCTTCCATGAGGTTCAGGAAGCCCACGAGGTTCGTGGTGGCGTCGACCACCGGATCGGCCACCGAAACCCGGACATCGACCTGGGCCGCATGGTGGTTCACGAGGTCGAAGCCCCTTTCCCGGCAGAGCGTCCTGAGTTCCGGGTCCGCCACGGAGGCGTGGAGGAACCCGGCAATTCCTGCGGGAAGATTTTCCCGCTTCCCCGTGGCCAGGTTGTCCACAACCCAGACCTCGTCCCCTCGCTGGACGTAGGCCTCCGCCACATGGCTTCCGATGAATCCCGCACCGCCTGTGACCAGGATCTTCATCCGTCCCTCCCTCTCCTCGCTGGAACGCGTCATCGACGGGTCCCCACTCCCGGTCCTCAGCGCCGGGCGGTCACGTCGTCGGGGGGACGTGGTGCAGGTTCCGTTCCGCTCTCCTCTTCCCCTCCCTCTGCGGGGGGGGGGAGGGAGAGAGGTTCCTCCCCGAAGAGAAAACGGACCGCCTCCACGAGTTCGGACCCACCTCCGGCATCGAGCCCCTTGCGAAGGCGCACGGTGGGCTCGTGAAGGACCTTGTTCAGGAGCCGGCGGGAGAAGGCCTCGAGGCGCTGGCGGTCTTCCGGGGGGAGGTGCTCCATCTGACGGAGGAGGCGTTCCATTTCCCCCTGGCGGACCGACTCGGCCCGGTCCCGCATGTTGCGGATTGCCGGCACTGCCGCGAGGGAGGAATACCAGACCCGGAAGGCGTCGGCATGCTCCCGGATGATCCGCTCTGCCGCCGGGATGGCCCCGGCCCGCACCCGGACATGCTCCTCCACAATCTTCCGGAGGTCATCCACATTGTAGAGGAAGACCGAGGGCTCGTCGCCGATGCGCGGGTCCAGGTCCCGGGGAATGGCGATGTCGATGGCCAGGAGGGGGTGCCGGCGCCCGGCGGGAAAGGCCTCGCGAAAGGCCGCATGGGAGAGGACGTGGTGCGGGGCCGAGGTGGAGGAGAGGATGATGTCCACGGCGGGAAGCGTCTCCACGAGACGATCCATGCCGAGGGCATGGCCGTGGAGGCGTTCGGCCAGGGGAACGGCCCGCTCCAGCGTCCGGTTCGCCACGAAGATCCCCCGGACTCCGTCCCGGGCCAGGGCCTCCACCATGAGCTCGGCGGTGGCACCGGCGCCCAGGACGAGGACCCGCTTCCCGCGCAGGGATCCGAAGATCTTGCGGGCCAGCTCCACCGCCACCGAGGCCACGGAGGCCGACCCCTCCCCGATGGACGTCTCCGACCGCACCTGCCCCCCCACGGCCAGTGCCATCTGGAAAAGGCGGTTGAGCACGGGTCCGGCCATGGGGGGCTGGACATGGAGGGCCGTGGCCCGTTCGTAGGCCTCCCGCACCTGCCCCTGGATCTCCGCCTCCCCGGTGACCATGGAATCGAGTCCCGAGGAGACCTGGAAGAGGTGTCGGACCACCCCTTCCCCCTGCCGGCGAAAGAGGAAGTCCGAGGCCGGACGGGGCAGATCGCGCCCTTTCCCCCGGAAGATCGCATCCACGGCGGCGAGGGCGCGCCGGTCTTCGGAGGGAAAGAGGTAGAACTCGGTCCGGTTGCAGGTGGAGAGGAGAACGGCCTCCTCCACCCCGGCCACCGCGCGGAGCTCCCGGAGCGCGGCTTCCCCGTCTTCCACGCCGAAGGTCAGCTGTTCCCGGACCTCCACGGGGGCCGTGCGGTGGCTCACCCCCACCACGGCAAGGGGGAGGGATCGCGCGCGCTCGAGACTCACCGGAGGCATGGGATCGTCACACCCGCGCTCAGGGAAGGAAGCCCGTGCCGGGCGTGGTGAGACGGACCACCAGGTAGCTCCCGAGGATGACCGAGAACCCCACGACAGAGGCCAGGGCGCTCCGGAACTCCCGCCGCCCCTTTCCGCGCCGGAGGAGGAGCACGACGAGGAAGACGGCCCACGAGAGGACGGCCCAGATCACCTTCGGGTCGGCCATGGAGATCACGCCCGGGTGCTGGACCGTCCACGCCCATCCGAAGGCCAGGGCAAGGGTCAGCGCCACGAACCCCACCCAGACCCCCACCTGTCCCAGGAGGTCGAGGGTGGCCAGGGGAGGGATGAAGTGGAAGAAACGCCCCATCCGCTTGTTCTTGAGCTCGTGGTGCTGGATCAGGTAGAGAAGCCCTGCGGAGGAGGCCAGGGCCAGCCCCTGGTAGCCGAGAAAGGCGAAGGTCACATGGAGGACGAAGCCGGCTCCCTGGAAGACGAGGGCCTGGTCGGAGGGGCGGATCCCCACCAGGAGGGCGATCCCCAGGCAGGCGGTAATGAAGGGGAGGAGGGCCACCCCTACCCGGGCCACCTGCTTCACGGGAAGGAGGGCCAGGAGGGCCAGCCCCCCCACGAAGGCGAGGCTCGAGAGGGCGGCTCCAGGACCCGCCAGGGGAAGCTCCCCGAAGCGCACCCAGAAGCCCCCCAGGGCAACGGCGTGCACCACCACCCCGGCCGCCACGACGCCCGATGCCAGGAGGGGTCCTTCCCCCCGGGCACCGGAGACCAGGAAACGGATCCAGAGGAGAAGACCCGTCAGGTAGAGAGCGAACGCCAGAAGGTGCATGGGGGAGGCACCGGCGGGGACAGAGCCCGGGAAGCGAGGAGGTGCGGTTCGGGTCGCGAGGCGAACCACGGAAGCCGCGAGACACGAGGCGTGAGGGACAGCACGAAAGAGGGCGGGTGGTGGCTCCATGCGCCACCCCCCGCCCCAACACAGCCTTCGCCGGCCGTCTTCGTCAACCCCTCGCGAGGAGGGAAGGCCCTGCGATCAGGGCATGACGCCGGTTCGAACCACCGGGGTACCGACCCGGACCTCACGGGGCTGGGTGACCCGGGTGATGCGGAGGGTCGCATGGCCCTCGTCGACGCGGACCACCTGGAAGCTCGCAATGGCCGCGTTCTCTCCTGAAGCGGAAGCGGAAGGCGCTGCCATGGCGGAGAACTCGTCGCCTACCGAAAGGCCGTCCCGGGCGCCCCGATCAATGAAGAAGCGGTCCCCCACGAGGTAGAGCTCCTTCCGGTCCTCGAAGGCCACGATGCTGGCATCGAGGGTGGTGGTGGCGGCACGCGGGCTGACCCCGACCCGGACGGGGTTCTCCCGGTGGGGGACGAGGAACTGCCCCAGCGTCACGGCGTCCCATGCCTCCTGGACGCGCACCACGGCCTCGCCGTCCTCCACCCGCACGACCTCCACCGACCCGGTGGGCACGACGACGAGTCCTACCCCGTTCACGCGCCGGGGGGGACGAACGGTGGTGAAGGTCGCCCCGGGGCGAACGTCAGCCCCGGGCGCGATCCGGAGCACGGCCTCGTCCCCCACGAGGAGAGAGGCGGCCTCGATGCGGAGGGCACGCTCGAAGGCGAAACGGCGGAGCTGGCCCACCTCGCCCACATCCTCCTCTCGGAGCGAGACCCACCCGGCAGCCCGGGCGACCCCGGGCTGGACCACGGGAAGCTCGCTTTCAGGGATGAGGAGCACCTGGGTCAGTCCCTCGGGCTGGACGCGCCGGGTTTCGATCCCGTAGAAGATCGTGCGGGTGGATTCGTCGGGCTCGGGCGCCGCCCGGGCCTCGAACCGCTGACCCTGGAGGAGGGCTCGACGCTCCCGGTAGTCGGAAGGGGGTGGGGTCCGGGGGGCGGCCCCGGGCTCCTGGACCTGGACGCCGGTGACCCGCGCCTCGGTGGCGGCCCCGGGGAGGCGGAGCTCCAGGCCCGGAGCAATCCGGTTCGGGTCGGGGATCCGGTCGCGGTTCAACTCGTGGATCTCGCGCCACCGTGCCGCGCTTCCCAGGCGGGCCTGGGCGATCGTGCTCAGCGTTTCTCCACGCTGCACCGTGTGCACCGCGGTTTCGGCGGGGCGGGTGTCCTGGGCCGCGAGGTTCGAAGGGGCGAGGAGGGCGACCCCCGCCGCTGCGGCGAAGAGGATCCCGAAGGCGAATCGCACTGCCGTCGGAGGCGTCATGACGGCTCCCGGGTTCAGGGAGTGGGAGGATTCGGAAGGGATTTCCGGATCCGGTGGCAAGATAGGTCGCGACCCGGGGAGGGTCAACGAACCGGCGTCAAATGTTTCCGAGGTCCCTCGGGGGCTCCGGGTCGCGGGGAGCAGCCGCCTGGGGGGAGACTGGGGAGGCTTCATCCCCTTCGCCGGGTCCCGTTTCGCTTTCGCCCGTGACCGCGTCTCCCCGGGGTTCCTCGTTCGGATCGCCGAAAGATTGCAAGTCCAGGGCCAGTACGAGAGCGTCCTCCCGGGGCTTCGTGTAGTACCCCCGCCGCACCCCCACCTCCTCGAAGCCCCGGGATCGATAGAGCCGCCGGGCGGCGTCGTTGGAGCGCCGGACCTCCAGGAAGACCCGATCCACGCCCCGGATTGCGGCCTCTCCCAGGAGTGAATCGAGAAGGAGAGCGCCGCCCCCCGTACCCCGGAAGGAGGGCGCCACCGCCAGGTTGGCCACTTCCGCCTCCGGGCCCACCGCCCAGAGGACGCCGTGCCCGGCCACGATCTCCCCCCCCCGGGCGTCGGGAGCCACGAGGACCCGGAAGACCACCGAGGGACGGGGGAGAAGGGCCTCGAAGGTGGCCCGGCTCCAGGGGGTGGAGAAGGAAGCGGCTTCCGTGGACAGGACCCGGGGCAGGTCCTCCTTCCGAGCCGGCCGGAGCTGGAAGGCCTCGGCGCGCACGGCTCGGGCCTCGTCCGCCGCACTCACCCGGGGCCCGCCTCGGCCGCCAGCCGCTCGGGCTGGGAGGGGCGAAGGTAGGCCGGGCTCCAGGGAGACCCGGGGGGATGAAGGGGGAGGGTCCCCGCGCGCGCCCTCCGCCAGGCCAGGCGGAGGAGGCCCTCGGCCGAGGGGACCCCGGCCGGCGGGGGAAGGACTCGGAGACCCAGGGCCTCCAGGTGGGCCTGGTGCCGGAGGGCGCCACTCCCCGACGCCACGACCTTCGCGTCGTGGTCCATCCCCTCTCCCTGAAGGGTGGGGAGCTCGGCCTGAAGGAAGGGGAGCGGGGCCACCTCCCCCAGGGTGAGGGCGGTGGGGGGAAGGAGGGGGGTGACCCGGTCATCGCCCCCCGCGTACCGCCATGCTCCGCCGTAGAGACGGTCGGCACGGGCATCGAGAAGCACGAGGCGGACACCCTCCGCCTCGCCCGTCTCGGCAGCACCTTCCAGGGAGGAGAGGGGGATCATGGGGCGCCGGAGGCCCAGGGCGAGACCCCGGGCCGTGGCCGCCGCGATCCGGACGCCGGTAAAGGATCCAGGCCCCATGCCCACCACCACCCCCCCCAGGGCTTTCCGGGGGAGGCCGGCCTCCTCGAGGACCTGGCGGATGGCGGGAACGAGATCCGCCGCCTGCCGCCGCCGCTCCGGGAGGGGGCAGGTGGCCAGGACCCGACCGGCCACCCCCACCGCCACCGAACCCAGGTCGGTGGCCGTCTCCAGGGCCAGGAGGGGGGCCTGGGGATCGAGGGACGAAGGGGAGACCCGGGACGCCATGGAAGAAGGAGAGGCCCGGGACTCCATGGAAGAAGGAGAGACCCGGGAACCCATGGAGGAAGGAGAGGCCCGGGACTCCGGGGCCGGGAGGGATGCCCCGGGTCGAGAGTCCACGCGGGAGCTCGCCGGCCCCGGAGCCGGCCCCGCCCCGGGGACCACGGCGTCCTGGAGGGGGGGGAGGGGGGGCGGGGAGCCCACCGACCGCAGGGTGACCTCCCGGAGGAGGGCGCCGGGTGCCGTGGGCCGCAGGGACACCTCCCACCGGTCGGCCGGGAGGTGGGGACCGGCCCGTTCCGGCCACTCCACGAGGACGATTTCGGGGTCGGACCCTACCTCCTCCCACCCGAGCTCCCGGAGTTGGCCGGGATCGGTGAGGCGGTAGAGGTCAGCATGGACCACGGGGAGCCCACGCCCCGAGGGGTACCGGTAGAGGAGGTTGAAGGTCGGCGAGGGGAGGGGCCCGGTGACCCCGGCTCCCCGGGCCACCGCCCGAGCCAGGACGGACTTTCCGGCCCCCAGGGGCCCGGAGAGCGCGAGGAAGACGGGTCCTTCCACCTGGGCCCCCACCGCCTGGCCCCAGGCCTCGAGGGCGCTCCGGGTCAGGATCATCGGTTCTCTCCGCCTCCGCCGCCGCGCCTGCCCCTCCCTCTCCCCGTTCCGGAGGCGCCCCCTCCCCCGGCCCCCTGCCTCTTCCCGTCCCCGGGCCTTCCCCTCCCCTTCCCCCCTGACCCTTCCAGCTCCGTGCGAAGCTCGAAGAGCTCATCGCGAAGGAGGGCGGCGCGTTCGAAATCGAGCCCCTCGGCGGCCGCCTCCATCTCGGCCTCGAGCTGACGGATCCGGGTTTCCAGGTCCATTTCCTCGGCGTAGGAGGCCGACCCCTCCGCCGCCTTCGACGCCCCCCTCCCCCCGGCGCTTCCGGGAAGTCCGCCCCCGTCCCGGGCATCGGCCACCCGGGTGGAGAACTCGATCTCCTGAATGCTCTTCCGGATCGTTTCCGGGGTGATCCCGTGCTCCTCGTTGTGGGCGATCTGGATCTCGCGCCGCCGCTCGGTCTCCTCCAGTGCCTGGCGCATGGAATCGGTGACCTTGTCGGCGTAGAGAATGGCCCGCCCTCCGGCGTTCCGGGCCGCCCGGCCGATGGTCTGGATGAGGGAGCGGGTGTTCCGGAGAAACCCCTCCTTGTCGGCGTCGAGAATGGCCACCAGGGAGACCTCGGGGAGATCCAGCCCCTCCCGGAGGAGGTTGATCCCCACGAGGACATCGAAGCGCCCAAGGCGGAGGCCCCGGAGGATCTCCATGCGCTCGATCGTGTCGATGTCGGCGTGCATGTAGCGGACCCGGACTCCCACCCCGTGAAGGTACTCGGAGAGGTCCTCGGCCATCCGCTTCGTGAGGGTCGTCACCAGGACCCGTTCCCCTGCCTCCTCCCGAGTCCGGATCTCCCGCAGGAGATCGTCCACCTGACCGCGCACCGGTCGGACCTCCACCTCGGGATCCACGAGGCCGGTGGGACGGATGATCTGCTCCACCACCACCCCGCCCGAGAGCTCCAGCTCCCGGTCCGCCGGGGTGGCGGAGACGAAGACGGCCTGCTCCAGGAGCCCCTCCCACTCCTCGTAGGTGAGGGGGCGGTTGTCCAGCGCCGAGGGGAGGCGGAAGCCATGCTCCACGAGGGTCGTCTTCCGGGCCCGGTCCCCCTTGTACATCCCCCCGATCTGGGGGAGGGACTGGTGGGACTCGTCCACGATCATGAGCCATCCCGGAGGGAAGTAGTCCAGGAGGCAGCTGGGCCGGTCTCCCTCGCTCCGCCCCGCCATGTAGCGGGAATAGTTCTCGATCCCGGGGCAGGTCCCGATCTCGAGCATCATCTCGAGGTCGAAGTTCGTCCGGGACTCGATGCGCTGGGCCTCGAGAAGGCGGCCATGGCGGCGGAAGTTCTCCACCTGGGCCTCCATTTCGGCCCGGATGAGGGGCGCGGCCTCCTCGATGGTGCGGCGGTGGGTCACGTAGTGGGAGGCCGGGTAGATGGCCGTCCGCTCCAGGGGGGTGATGAGCTCCCCGGTCAGGGGGTCGAAGCGGGTGATCCGCTCCACCTCGTCTCCCCAGAACTCCACCCGGATGGCCTGTTCCTCGTAGGCCGGGAGGACCTCCACCGTGTCGCCCCGGACCCGGAAGGTCCCCCGCTCGAAGGCGATGTCGTTCCTCCGGTACTGGATGTCCACCAGGGCCCGGAGAAGGTCGTTCCGGCCGATCTCGTCCCCCACCGAGAAGGCGAACATGAGGGAACGGTAGTCCTCCGGGTTTCCGAGCCCGTAGATGCTCGAGACCGAGGCCACCACCACCACGTCCTCCCGCTCGAAGAGCGACGAGGTGGCCCGGAGCCGGAGGCGGTCGATGTCCTCGTTGATCGCCGAGTCCTTCTCGATGTAGGTGTCGGTGGCGGGGACGTAGGCCTCGGGCTGGTAGTAGTCGTAGTACGAGACGAAGTACTCCACGGCATTCCGGGGAAGGAGCTGCTTGAGTTCGCCGTAGAGCTGGGCCGCCAGCGTCTTGTTGTGCGACATGACGAGGGTCGGCCGCCCATGGTTCGCGATGACGTGGGCCATGGTCAGGGTCTTCCCCGTTCCGGTGGCCCCCAGGAGGGTCTGGAACCGGTCTCCCCGGGCAAGCCCCTCGGTGAGCTCCTCGATGGCACGGGGCTGGTCCCCCCGGGGCTCGAAGGGGGCTTCCACCCGGAAGGGTGCGCGCTCCGGCATCAGCGCCCCTCGAAGTCCAGGAGCTCGGTGTCGCCGAAGGATTCCCTGCGCTCCACGGTGAGGACCCCCTTCACCCGGGAGATCCCCTTCACCACCCGGTTCAGGTGGGGGAGATCCTGGACCTCCACCACGAACTCTCCCACCATCCCGTCGTCGGAGGAGCGGATGTCGGCGTGCTGGATGTCCGTCCCCGTTTCGGAAATGGCCTTGGCAATGTCCGAGAGGAGGCCCCGGCGGTCCGTGCCCCGGGTGTAGAGCTTCACGAAGAAGCGCTCCCCGGCCTCGGCACTCCACTCGATCTCGACCCGCCGGTCAGGATCTCGCGAGAGGTTGAGGACGTTGGGGCAGTCCTTCCGGTGGATGGAGACGCCCCGTCCCGCCGTGACGTACCCGATGACCGGGTCCCCGGGGACGGGCTGGCAGCACTGGGAGTAGCGGACCATGAGGTTGTCCACCCCCTGGATCCGGACCCCCTTGTCCGTCCCCCGGATCTTCCGGGCGATCTTCTGGATCGGGGACTCGGCGCGCTTCCGGGCCTCCTCGACCTCTTCCCGGGGGAAGAGTTCCCGGATGACCGCCGAGGGGCCCAGGTCGCCCCGGCCCAGGGAGGCATGGACATGCTCCCAGTCGGGGAAGCCCAGGACCTCGGCCACCTCGGCCAGAAGGTCGTCCGAGGGGAGGGAGGCACGGAGCTTCTTCAGCTCCCGATCCAGGAACTCCTTCCCCAGGCGAACGGACTGGTCGTGCTCCACCTGCCGGATCCACTGGCGTACCTTCTGCCGGGCCCGGGAGGTCTTCACGAAGGCCAGCCAGTCCCTCGAGGGGGTCTGGCGCTGGGAGGTGAGGACCTCGACGGTGTCGCCGTTCCGGAGCTCCCGGGAGAGGGGGGCGATGCGACCGTTCACCTTGGCCCCCGCGCAGTGGAGCCCCACCTCGGTATGGACGGCGAAGGCGAAGTCGATGGGGGTGGCCCCCACCGGGAGCTGCTTCACCTCACCCTTCGGGGTGAAGACGAAGATCTCGCCCAGGAAGAGATCCATCCGGAGGAACTCCATGAACTCCTCCGGCTCGGCCGCCTCCTGTTGCCACTCGAGGACCTGCCGGAACCAGGAGAGGGCCTCGTCGAACTCGTCGCCCCGCCCCGGGGAGGCGAGAGGGGGCGCCCCGGGGGAGGTCGCGGCACCGCCCGGAACCTCCCCTTCGCCCGATCCGGAAGGACGGACGTCCCCCTTCCCCTCCTTGTAGCGCCAGTGTGCCGCGATCCCCTGCTCCGCCGTCCGGTGCATCTCCTCCGTCCGGATCTGGACCTCGTAGCGCCGCCCCCCCGGTCCGAAGACCGTGGTGTGGAGGGAGCGGTACATGTTGGATTTCGGGGTGGCGATGTAGTCGTGGAAACGCTCCTGGATGGGGGTGTACCTCGAGTGGATGAGCCCCAGGGCGGCATAGCAGTGCTGCACGGTGTCGGTGATCACCCGCATGGCCATGAGGTCGTAGATTTCCTCGAAGGCCTTCCCCCTCCGGTTGATCTTCCGGTAGATGGACCAGAGGTGCTTGGGCCGCCCCGTGACCTCGGCCGGGATCCCCGCTTCCCGAAGGAGGTCCTCGATGGGGCGCTGCATCTCCAGGATCTGCCGTTCCCGCTCCTTTCGTCGTGCCTGGACCAGGGTGCGCAGCTCCTCGTACTCCTCGGGCTCCAGGAACTTGAAGCAGAGATCCTCCAGCTCCCACTTCACCTGGGCCATTCCCAGGCGGTGCGCGAGGGGGGCGTAGATCTCGCGGGTTTCCAGCGCGATCCGGGCCTGCTTCTCCTTCGGGAGGTGCTCCAGCGTCCGCATGTTGTGAAGGCGGTCCGCAAGCTTGATGAGAATGACCCGTGCGTCCTCGGCCATGGAAAGGAGGAGCTTCCGGTAATTCTCCGCCTGTCGCTCGGTGTGGGAACGGAACTCGACCTTTCCGATCTTCGTGACCCCGTCCACGATGGCGGCCACGTCCTTTCCGAAGCGCTCCTCCACATCGGCCAGGGTGAACTCGGTGTCCTCCACCACGTCATGAATGAGCCCGCCCACGATCGTGTCCGTGTCGAGGCGGAGCTGGCCCAGGATCGTGGCCACATCCACGGCGTGGTTCACGAAGCTCTCCCCCGAAGCCCGGGTCTGCCCCCGATGGGCGGACTCGGCCAGGGAATAGGCATCCACGATCCGGGGCACGTCCAGGCGCGAGGCATACGCCTCGAGCTCCCGCGCCAGGGGGCGGGGGAGGCCATGGATGGTGGGCGTGGGAGCCTCGGCGGAGGAGCGGGCGGTGCTGGACATGGAAGAAGGGGTACCCGTGTTCGCATGCGAGGCTCCCGGGATCGATCCCCGGGAGTTCCGGGGGTCCGCGAGCCTTCGCAGGTGCCGGAAAAGATAACCGGGGCGGCAGGGGGTGACCTACCCCGCAGGATCCGCGGGTGTCAGGACCGGGGCAGGGTCCGGGGGGCCCGGCGTCGGCGGTCCGGGGGCGGGCACCCCGGGCCCGGGTGCCGGGAGGCTCCGGTCACCGCTCCAGGACGAGGGGGCGGGGGTACCGGACAGGGCCCAGCGCCGTTTCCACGGTGGGGAGGGCCTCCAGCCGTAGCGCCACCGGCTCTCCCCCTACCCCCGCGAGGCCCGCTGCCAGGTTCACGAGGTCCCGGGCACTCCCCTCGAAGAACTCGAGGAGGTCGAGTCGGGCCCGGACGGGAACCGGGGTGGTGGCCCCGGGGGCGAGCCGGAGGTTGTCGGCCACGCGCCCCCCCACCGTCTCCCTCCCCTCGAGAAAGAGGCTCCAGTCCAGGGCGGCGAGTCGGGCCTCCGGGTTCCCCTCGGGGTTCGTGGCCTCCACGTCGAGGGTGAGTTCCAGGGGGAGTACCCCCCGGGCCACCGCCGTGCCCAGGCGAAGGGCATCGACTGCGGCCAGGTCTTCATACCCCCGGATCGCCATGAGGTCGACCCCGGCCAGCCGGAGCTCGCTCACCGACCCCAGGGCAAACCGGACCTGGGCCAGGGCGGCCACCGACGCCAGGGTGGCACATCCGGGGAGGAAGAGGAAGGAGGCGAGGAGGAGGGTTCGTCCCAGGG
>JBJHCG010000027.1:0-56868 GCA_050485885.1 Gemmatimonadales bacterium
CCCCCCCCCCCCACCCCCCCCCCCCCCCCACCCAGCCCCCCCCCAGGCCGTCCCCGCCCAATGGCGTCCGCGCCCACCGGCGCCCCCCCCCAGCGGCGTCACCGCCAGTGGGTCTGGATCTCGTCGGCCAGATAGCGCCAGAGTCGGGGCCGGAGGGGGTGCCTAAGAATCGTAGGCACGGGGTGCCTCCACGCGCGCAGGACCTCGTGCGGTCTGGGCTGGCCATGGAACTTGAGAATGACGGCGCGGTCGGCTGCCGCCGCCGCGCCGGCGGGATCGCGTGCGGCCTGCTTTCGCAGGCCCTTGTAGGAGGCCACGAGTCCAGAGGGCCAGAAGGCCAGGGCCTCGGGAAAGCGCGCCCTGAACACGGCATCGATCCAGTTCTGGTCTCCGGCCACCTCCTTCAGGTGGGGAACCCCCTGCACCCAGTCGTCCCAGACCTGCTGGGTGCGAGCGTCCGGGCGGACCCAGAGCACGCTCGAGTTCAGGACGGGGTAGTTCCAGTCCGCAACGCCCACGAGGCTGGCGCCACCGGGGGGAGCAGGGTGGGCCGGTCCCCCGGCCGACGCCTCCGACGATGACGTGCCTCCCGGGGCTGCCTCCCGACCCGGGGCGGTCTCCCGCTTCGGCTCGGCCTCCCGCTTCAGGACGGCCTCCCGACCCTGGGCGGTTTCCCGCTTCGCCGCCGCCCGGGGATCTCCCGCCGCCTCCCGATCCGACCCCGGCGCCCCATCGCTCCGCTGCGCCTCCCCTGCCGCCGGCGCCCCACCCCCGCCCGCCGCCGTCGCCCCCTGGGCGAAGGCCAGGAGCGGCGCCATCGGAGCCCGGATCACGAGGGTCAGGTCGAGGAAGAGGAAGGGGGTGTGCCCGGTGGTCTCCCGGTCGAAAAGGCGGAGCTTGTTGAAGTATCCGGGGAGGCGCCAGCCGGCGAGGTCGCGGAGCTCGACCTCGGGCGCGAACCGGCCGGCGACCGGGCGATCCGTATAGCAGATGAAGCGGTGCGGCACCTCCAGGTGCCGCGCCACCATCCTCTGGAGGCGATCCACGTAGAGGTCCGGGTACCGCGTCCCGGCCTGCAGGGTGAGGACCCGGAGCGGGCCATGGTCCTCCGTGGTGGGCAGGGGGAGGTGGGACCGGGGTGAAGCCACGCCCGCTCCCCCCTTGCCCTCGCCCGCCCCCGCCCCCTCGCCCGCCCCCGCTTCCTCCTTCCCCTGAAGTGCCTCCCCTCCACCCGCGGGCATCCGCGCGCCTCCGGTGGACGCCGCTCGAGGCCTCATCGCCAGTGTTCCGCCACCCAGGGGGTTGGGCGGAGCGCGCGCTTCCATGACCCGGAGCGGCCCGCGATGGCCTCGTCGGGGTGGGGGTGCCCGTGAAAGACAATGACCCGCGCCCCTTCCGGGATCCGCGGAACAAGAAAGAGCCCCAGCGGCCCCTTCCACATGCAGTCCCGCTTGAACGACCGGCACCACGCGTCGGGCCAGTGGCTCAGCATCCCCCGGGAGTGCACGTAGTGCGAGAGGTACTCCTGCTCGTTGCGGAAGCGCTGCCGGATCACCTCGAAGTCCCGCTGGAAGTCGGCCACGATCCCGGGCCAGGCCCCGGCCTCGAAGCGGTAGACCGACGAGTTCCCCACGTAACGCTCAGACGGCTTCCGGAAGGGCTTGTAGTCACGAATGATGTGAAACGCCCCCTCCACCTCGAAGAAGGGGGTGAGATCGCCCACCACCACCACGTCCAGGTCGAGAAAGAGGGTCGGCCCCTCGAGGGGGCCCCGGGCGCCCTCCAGCGGGGCATGGAAGGTTCCGAGCTTCCGCCACCCCCGCTCGGGTAGGCCGTCGGGGAGCCGCACCTCGGGGAGGGGAGCCACCTCAATGGCGTCGTCCAGCCCCTTCGCATCTTCGGTGAAGCACACGAACCGATGGGGATGCGGAAGGTGCCGCGCCACCATCGATCGCAACCGGTTCACGTATTCCGGGCCGTACTTGGCCCCCCACTTCATGCAGATGACGTTCATGGCCGGGTCGCGAAAAGGGCAGGTTCAGGCGGCAAGATGTGCAGAAGCGTTCGGAGCGGCGGCCTCGATCCGGAGAGCCGTGGGGCGTCGGTTCCTCATGGTGCGATCCTGCCTACGTACAATAGGCACCCACTGGAACCGCCTCTCGAGCGCCCCCGAGCACCAGCGCTGGCCCCCGCACGACCGAGCTCCTTGCTGCGGTCTTGCCTAAGGGCAATAGGCACCCGGGGGACTCCCACTCATCGGGACGGGGCACCAGCGCTCGCCCCCGCTTGAGCGCCCCCCAGCACCAGCGCCCGCCCCCCCTCGAGGGCTCCGAGCAACAGCGCCCACCCCCCGATTCCTCACCGCACATCCCCCTCCAGGTAGGTGTACCCGGCGAGCCCGGCAATGTAGTCGGCAATGAAGGCGTTGGCATCGGCGCGCGAGAGCCCCTTCGCCTGCCGGACCTTCTTCCGGAAGGTGGCCACGAGCTTCTGCGGGTCGAACTGCACGTACTCCAGCACCTCGGTCACCGTGTCGCCGTGCACGATCCCGCCCACCTCGTACCCCCCCTCCTCGGTCAGGTAGAGATGCACGGCATTCGTGTCGCCGAAGAGGTTGTGGAGGTCGCCCAGGATCTCCTGGTACGCACCGGTCAGGAAAATGCCCAGAATGTAGGGCTCCCCATGCTGGAAGGGGTGCAGTTCGAGGCTCGGATGCGTGGTCCGCCACCCGATGAACTGGTCGATCTTTCCGTCGGAGTCGCAGGTCACGTCCTGGAGGGTACCGCGGCGCGTGGGCTCCTCCTCCAGCCGGTGGATCGGCATGATGGGAAAAAGCTGGTCGATGGCCCACGAGTCCGGAAGCGACTGGAAGAGCGAGAAGTTGCAGAAGTAGCGGTCAATGAGGATCGCCTCCAGCTCGGGGAGGATGTCCTCGTACTCCTCGGGATCCTTCTTCACCAGCTCCTGCACCCGGTTCATGATCCCCAGGTAGAGGCGCTCGGCATAGGCGCGCCCCTGTAGCCCGAGCACACCGGAGTTGTAAAGCGTCCGAATCTGCTCCTTTGCGAAGGTCGTGTCGTGATAAACCTCGCGAAGGGACCGCTCGTCGATGGCCCCATAGGTCTCGAAGAGCTCGTGCACCAGGGTGTGCATCTCGTCGGGGATCTCTGCCGGCACCTCGGCGATCTGCGTTTCCAGGTCGATCACGTTCACGAGGAGGAGGGCATGGTGGGCCGTGAGGGCCCGCCCCGACTCCGAAATGATGTGGGGCATGGCGATCTCATGCTCCCGGCAGGCCTCCGCCAGCGAATACACGATGTCGTTCGCGTACTCCTGGATCGAGTAGTTCACACTCGCCGACCCGGTGGAGCGGGACCCGTCGTAGTCCACCCCCAGCCCGCCCCCCACATCGACAAAGGCGATGTCGAGCCCGAGCTGCCGAAGTTCCACGTAGTAGCGCGCCACCTCCGTCATGGCCTGCTTGATGAAGCGAACGTCGGGAATCTGCGACCCCAGGTGGAAGTGGACGAGCTTCAGGATGTCCTCCCGCCCGGCCGCCCGGAGCTTGTCCACCACCCGCATGAGCTCCGAGGCCGAAAGCCCGAACTTGCTCTTCTCTCCCGCCGAGTCGGACCACCGCCCCGCCCCCGATGAGGTGAGCTTGATCCGGATCCCCGCGGTGGGCACGACCTCCATTTCGTCGGCCACCTTCAGGAGGAGATCCACCTCCGAGATCTTCTCCATGACGATGATCACCTCGTGCCCGAGCTTCTGCGCCATGAGGGCCAGGTAGAGGTACTCCTCGTCCTTGTACCCGTTGCACACAATGAGGTGATCGGTGCGGTCGGTGAGGGCCATGACCGCCTGCAGCTCGGGCTTCGATCCCACCTCAAGCCCCAGCCCCCGGGCCTCTCCCATCTCGATCATTTCCTCGAGCACATGGCGCTGCTGGTTCACCTTGATGGGGTAGACCAGGGTGTAGCCGCCATCGTACTCGAACTCCTCCATGGCCTGCCGGAACTTCGTCGTGAGCGTCTCGATGCGCTGGTCAAGAATGTCCGGAAAACGAAGGAGGAGCGGGAGGCCGATCTCCTGCGCCTCCAGGTCCATGGCCACCTCGAAAAGGTCGAGTCCGCGCTCCGGATCCCGGGTCGGGTGCACCGCCACGTTCCCCTTCTCGTTCACGGTGAAATAGCCGATGCCCCAGGCGTCGATGTTGTAGAGTTCGCGGGCGTCGTCCAGGGTCCAGGTCATGGCGGCGGGGAGTGGGGAGTGGAAGGCAACGAAGTGGATTTCAGGAAGCGTTCGAGTACCCGGCAGGGGGCGGGAGGGTTCGGTCCCGGAGGGTGGGTGGGGGCGATCCCCGACCATGGAGGTGTGCGCTCCGCCCCCCGGTCGCGCCCCTCGACTTCACGGCGCGCGCCTACCCGAACGGCGCGCGCCTACCCGAGGGCGGGACCCTGTTGGGCGAGCCAGCGTCGGTGCTCTCGCCAGGCCGGGTCCATGGCCTCCACAAGGGCCCAGAAGCGGGGGGAGTGGTCCCGGTGCCGGAGGTGGGCGATCTCGTGGAGCACCACGTACCGGAACACCGGGGCGGGCGCTCCCACCAGGCGGCGGTTCAGGCGCACGACTCCGTCGTGGGCGCAGCTCCCCCACCGGGTCCGGGGCTGGCTGAACCGGATCTCGGTGGGCACGAGCCCCCGGGGCCTCCCCACCGCCTCGATGGCGGCCAGGGCCTCCTCCCGGAGGAGGGTGTCGTACCAGCGGGAGAGGGCGCGTCGCCCCCGGGGCTCCCGTGCCTCCTCGGGCCAGCGCGCCGGAAGGTGAATGCGCACCCCCCCCTCCGGACTCCACCCCACCCGGGGTCGCCCGGCCTGGGTGAGGTGCACGCGAAAGGGGGTCCGTCGGCCCCGGAAGACGATGTGGCGGGGGTCGGACGCTCCGGATCGGCCGGCCGAGGGCCCACGCCCGGATTCCGACGCCCCCGGCCCGTCCTCCGGCGCCACAGGCCCGCCATCGGGCAGCCCCTCCGGCGCCCCCGGCCGACCCTCCGGCACCCCCGGCCGACCCTCCGGTGCCCCCGGCCGACCCTCCGGTCCCGGGAAGGGCGGGTCCACCGGTCCCTCTCCCGGGGGCGCCAGGGCGGTCCAGGCCTGGGTTCGCGCCGCGATCCACCGGGCCTGGGCATCCACGAAACGAACGGCCTCCTCCGGCGGGCAACCCCGGGGGAGGGTCAGCCGGAGCACGCCGGGGCGCACCTCGAGCCGGAGACGCCGGGCGCGCTGGCTCTCCCGGATCTCCAGGGGGAGGCCGGCCACGGCGTCGAGCCCCTCCACCCGGGCCCGGGCCGCCGCCAGGGTGCTCTCTCTCCTTCCGCGCCCGAGCCTCAGAGGGTCACCACGAGGGCCACGGAGAGGCTTCGGTCCACCTTCCGCAGGGGAGTGAGCACGGTGCTCCCCGTGTCCTCTCCCCCGGGAGTGAAGAGAGGGACCCGGCGCAGGGGAGGATCGTTGTCCACGAGAAACTGGAGGGTGGTCTTGAGGGCCAGGCGGTCCGAGAGGGAGGCGCTCACCGACTGGGAGAGATCGCCGCGCACGTCGTTCCACTCCCGGGCATTCGCATCCACGACCCACTTGAGCTCCAGCCGGGTGCCGGTGGTGAGGCTGTGCTGATGGTCCAGGGTGCCCCGGAGACCGGCGAAGCGGTCCGGTCGGGTGGGATCGGGGTCCACGTCGTCCTGGAAGGTATAGGTGAGGGCGGCGCCCACCTTGAGCTCCCACGCCTCGGGGCGCTGCCACCGGGTCCCGGCGCCGAGGGCCGTCACGGTCCGGGAGTTGAAGCCGGCGAAGGTGTTCCGCTCCCACCCGGTGGAGGTGTAGGCGAAGGTCCGCTCCGAGAGGTTCAGGTCGAACCGGCCCTGGGCCGTGTACCGCTCCGCCGTCCGCTCCGTCCGGCTCTCCTTCTCCACCTCGAAGCTCGACTCCGTCCCGATGGCCCGGCGCTCGATCCGGGCGGCATCGGTGCGAAGCGCGCCCACATCGAAGCGGAGTTCCCCCCGCTCCAGGGCCCGGCGAAGGGTGTTCCGAAGCCCCACCGTGCTCGTGGAGGCGTTCCCCCCGGTGGCCACCAGGGAGAACTCCGACTGGTTCCGCCAGGGCGAAGGCGAATCCTCCTGGGCCAGGAGCGCAGGGGGCGCAGCCACGAGGAATGCGGCACCCAGAAGGAGAGTGTGGCCGGGGCGAAGGGGGGAGCGTCTCGGGGTGCTGCGGGAGCGTCGGGACATCGAAGACCTCATCCGGGAGTGCGTAGGGGCTGGGGGTTGCGGGGGGGGGGAGGAAGGCGTCGGCCGAACAGGCGCGGGTGAAGCGCAGGAGGGAGCGAGGACGGGCAGAGGGAAGACCCGGAGAAACCGGTCCGAACCCTCCACGACGCCCCCCCGATGGTAATCCCCGGGTGGGCCCCCGGGGAAGCGGGGGGCGCAGCCATCGGGTTGGATCAGGCACCGGATCGCGAGTGCGGCCGATTCGTGCGACCGTTACATTCGAGCAGCGGGATTCGTTCCTGAATCCGACGCGTCACGCTCCGATGCAGCGATCCGCTTCGGGGGGGCGTCCAGGTGCAAGAGGCCCGCCTGAGGCTGACGGGGTCGGCTCGACGCGCGAGGTCGGCTCGACGCGCACGGGCCGTCCAGGCGCCCACCACCCCCCCGCCGGCGCGAAGGGTTGCCGCCGCCCATCGGTCGCTCCCACTCCCCGCTTCCTCTCCCCATCCATCCGTTGTCGCGATTGATCGTCGCGGTTTCCCTTCCCGGAGCCCCCCATGGGCGTGCCCCTTTCTTCCGATGGCCCGTCGTCAGACACCCCTGACGCCTCCCCCGAGGCCTCCGTCTGTGCCTGGTGCGGAAAGCCCATCGCCAGGGGGGCGGGCCAGCGTGCCGGCGCGACAGGGGAGGGGAGCGCGGACGCCGAGGGG
Source organism: Gemmatimonadales bacterium (assembly GCA_050485885.1). Lineage (GTDB taxonomy): Bacteria > Gemmatimonadota > Gemmatimonadetes > Longimicrobiales > Gaopeijiaceae > SKNW01. The sequence goes on from JBJHCG010000027.1 coordinate 6,973, forward strand.
AGCCCCGCCCCCCCTCCCGGTACCCCGGTGAGCCATGGGATCTGTACCACCTGCGTGGTGGAACTCGGGGTCTACCCGGTGGAGAGCCTCTTCGCGCACGCCAGGAAAGACTATGACCGGCTCCCCTTCGGCATCATCGAGGTCGATGCCCACGGGCGGATCCTGGCCTACAATCGGTGGGAGCAGCAACTCTCCGGGGTGGCGGCTGCCGAGGTGCTGGGGCGCAACTTCTTCACCGAGGTCGCCCCGTGCACCGGGGTTGCGGAGTTCCAGGGGCGTTTCGATGCCCTCGTGGCGGCGCGCAAGCCCGCACGTGACGCCTTCGACTTCGTCTTCCGCTTCCGCGAAGGCGACGCCCTCGTCTCCATTGCCCTGGCGTGGGCGCCCGTCTGGGAGCGGGGCTTCATCCTGGTGCGCCACCTGGCCGGGTGAGGCGCGCCCGGCAGCCGGTTCACCACCGGGCCGAGTGAGGGGCGCCTTCCCGACCGGCGGAGTAGCATCCGACCCTCGCACGGCATCGAGCCCAAGGCCGCCAGGGAGCTTTGTTGCTCAATCCTTCTCCGGAAGCACCATGGCGAAGAGGAGGCTCACGGCCGAAATCACCACGCTTCCCAGGAGGGCGGCAATGAAGCCCTCCACCCGGAGCGCGTCGACGAGGGCGGCGGTAAGGAGGAGCATGAGGGCATTCACCACGAGGGTGAAGAGCCCCAGGGTGAGAATGACGAGGGGGAGGGAGAGGAAGAGCACGATGGGGCGGAGGAGCGCATTGATGAGGCCGAACACGGCCGCCACCAGGACCACGGGCCAGAAGGCCTCGGCCAGGTCGATCCCCCCCACCAGCTGGGCGGCGGCCCAGAGCGCCACTGCGTTCACGAAGATCCGGATCACCAGATTCCGCACCCTGCACCTCCTCCGGGAGTGTGGATGAAGCCCCCTCGCGACCCCCGGACGGGAGCAGGAAGGGCCGCGGAGGGGGAAAGCGGAGGAAGGGACGCACAAGGGTCCGCGCCCGCCTCCCCACCTCCTCCTTCGTCACCCCCGAAGATACACCCTTCGGGAGATCCTCCCACCCCGCGGCGCCTCGAGGCCCGGGTCCTCGACCGGGAGATCGGGGCCCTGGCCTTCCCGGCGCTGGGGGCCCTGGCGGCGGACCCCCTCGTCTCCATGGTCGACACCGCCTTCGTGGGCCGACTCGGCACGGTCCCCCTGGCGGCGCTGGGGGTCAATGCCGCCCTCTTCTCCCTGGCCTTCGTCATCTTCAACTTCCTGGCCTACGGCACCACCCCCCGGGTGGCCCGGGCCGTGGGGCGGGGAGACCGGGAAGAGGCCGGGCGGGTGGCGGTGCAGGCCCTTGTCCTGGCCGGCGTCACGGGGGTGGCGGCAACCCTCGTCCTCCTTTTCGGGGCCGACCTCCTCCTGGCGGCCATGGGCGCCGGAGGCGAGCTCCTGGAACCCGCCCGGAGCTACCTGCAGATCCGGGCCCTGGCAGGCCCCGCCGTCCTCCTCATCATGGCAGGACACGGGATCTTCCGGGGCTACCAGGACACCCGCACCCCCCTCCTGGTGACGCTGGCCCTCAACGGGGTGAACCTCGTCCTCGACCCCCTCCTCATTTTCGGGCTGGGGTGGGGGATCGAGGGGGCGGCGTGGGCCACGGTGGTGGCCCAGTGGGCCGGCGCCGCGGGCTTCCTCGCCCTCCTCCTGGGACCCCGCCGCTCCCTCCTGGGCACGCGCCCCCGCATCCCGCATCTCGCCGAGTTCCTCCCCTTTCTCCGGGTGGGGGGCGAGCTCGTCTTCCGGACCTTCACCCTCATCGGCACCCTGACCCTGGCGGCGGCGGTGGCCACCCGCCTGGGACCGGCGTCGGTGGCCGGGCACCAGGTGGCGCTCCAGCTCTGGCTCCTCCTGGCCCTCGTGGTCGATGCGGTGGCGGTGGCCGCCCAGGCCCTCGTGGCCCGCTACCGGGGCGAGGGCGACCCGACCCTCCTCCGCCAGGTCACGCACCGGCTCCTCGGCTGGGGACTCCTGACCGGGGTCATCCTCACCCTCCTCTTCCTCCTCCTGAGCCCCTGGCTCCCCCGCATCTTCACCGACGACCCCGAGACCCTCGCCCAGGTGGGGCGCATCATGGCCTTCGTCATCTGGATGCAGCCCCTGAACGCCCTCGTCTTCGTCTGGGACGGGATCTATATGGGGCTCGAGGAGTTCCGCTTCCTCGCACTCCAGATGCTCGCCTCCGCCGCCCTCGCGGGAGGCCTCCTCCTCCTCGTGCTCCCCCTGGAATGGGGGCTCTCCGGGGTGTGGTGGGGGATCGTGGCCCTCATGGGGGTGCGGGCCCTGACCCTGGCCTGGCGCTACCGGGGCCTGGCCCGCCCCGACCGGGGTTCGACCGGGCCGACCCCTCCCTCCGGCTTGCGGCGTCCCACCCCCCCGTCATCTTCCGAGGCATGACTTCGGACCTGCCCCCTCCCGAGCCCGCCCCCGCACCCTCCCCTGGTGCCGCGTCCCTCGAGCGCGTCTTTCTGGGATGGCACCGCCCGGCCCTCCCGGCGGCCGCCGAATGGCTCGCGGCGGCTGCACCGCCTCGACCGGGGTCGCTCGAGCTGTCGGGGTGGCGCGTGGTCCTTCCCGGGGCCCGGGCCGGACGCCGGCTCCTGGAGCTGCTCCTGGAGGAGGCCGAGGCCCGGGGCCTGACCCTGGCCCCCCCCGAACTCGTCACGGTGGGGAGCCTTCCCGAGCGACTCCACCCCCCCACCCGCCCCGCGCCCCACCCCCAGGTGGAGGCGGCGGCCTGGCGCACGGCGCTGGCCGGGATGTCTGCAGAAGACCAGGCCCTCCTCCTTCCCCGGGGTGGGTTCGAGTCGGGCGACGGGACGAACCGCCCCCGGGGTGGGTTCGAGTCGGGCGACGGGACGAACCGCCCCCGGGGTGGGTTCCAGTCGGGCGACGGGACGAACCGCCCCCGGGAGGCCGCACCCGTCGCCGCTCCCTCCACCGCCCCCACCTCCGCGCCTCCCCGCCTCCCGGGCGGAGCGCCCGACCCTGCCGCGACCCAGACCCTGGCCGCCCTCTCCCCCCTCGTGGCCGGCCTTCACGCCCAGCTCGGGGCCGAGGGGGCGGACTTTGCCGAGGTGGTTCGGCGCTGCCGGCGGGCCGGCGATCTCCTTCTCTACAACGACGAGGCTCGGTGGGGGGCGCTGGCCCGGGCGCAGGGCCGGTTCCGGACGCTCCTGGCCAATGCCGGGCTCGAAGACCGGGAGTCGGCCCGGGCCCGGGTGCTGGCAGGGCTTGGCGCGGGCGGGGCGCCCACGGCATCGGCCCCTCCCTCCGCCTCCGCCTCCGCCCCCCCGCCCCTCGTTCTCGTGGGTGTGGTGGATCCTCCCGGGGTGGTCCGCACCCTCGTCGGCGCCTGGTCGGGCCCGGTCACGGCCCTGGTCCATGCCCCGGAGGAACTCGCCGACCACTTCGACCCCCTGGGCGCCGTGGACCCGGAGCGGTGGGAGGGGCGACCCCTTTCCATCCCCGCCAGAAACCTCCGGGTCGTGACCCGCCCCGACGAGCAGGCCCGGGCCACGGTGGACTTCCTCCGGGGGCTTGGAGGCGCGCGGGCGCCCGAAGAGGTCACGGTGGGGGTGCCCGACGAGGCCCTCGTTCCCCTCCTCCGGTCGGCGCTGGGGGAGGCCGGGGTCCCGAACCGGGATGCCGCGGGGCGTCCCCTGCACCGATCGGTCCCCTGGCGGCTCCTCGAGGCCGTGGCGCGGCTTCTCGAGGGGTGGGACCGCGACGCCCTGGCCGATCTCCTCCGCCACCCCGGTTTCGTGCGTGCGCTCCCTCCGGAGAAGCTCGCCGGGCTCGAGGGGCGGGACCCGGTGGCCGTGGCCGACCGGTACCAGGCCCGGCACTTCCAGGCGGTGGCGGGGGGATTCGTGGCCGGGAGTTCGCCCGAGGCGCAGCGCTTCCAGGCGCTGCGGGACGAGGTCGCCGCCCTCTTCGAAAAGCATGGTTTCGTCGAGGAGGGGGAACGCCCGGTCCCGCCCCGCCCGCTCCGGGAATGGGCCGCCCCCGTCCGGGCGCTGGTGGTGGCGCTCCACCCGGGGCGTACCGTGGAGCGGGAGGCCCCCCACGACCGGGAACTCGTGGCCTTTCTCCAGGCCCTGGGCACCGCCCTCGAGGGGTTCGAGGCGCTCCCTCCGGCCCTCGACGAGGCCCCGGTTTCCCCCTCCCGGGCGCTCCGCATTCTCCTGGAGGAGATCGGGGAGGCGGCCGTGCCCCCCTCGGCGGACGAAGGCGCGGTGGAGCTTCTGGGGTGGCTCGAGCTCCACCTGGACGACGCCCCCGAGCTCGTGGTGACCGGGGTCAACGAGCCCCACCTTCCCGATTCGGTCACCGCGCACCCCTTTCTCCCCCATGCCCTCCGGAGCCTCCTGGGGCTCCCCGACAACCGGCTCCGACGGGCCCGGGACCAGTACCTCCTGGAGGCCATCCTCGCCTCTCGCCCCGGGGCCCTTCTCGTGGCCGGGCGGCGCGATGCCGAGGGGAACCCCCTCCGGCTCTCCCGCCTCCTCCTGGCCGGGCCTCCCTCCGAGGTGGCCGGCCGGGTTCTGGCCCTCCTGGGAGAGGCGTCCGATCCGGCCCCTTCCGCAGAGCCGCACCCGGCGCCTCCCCCGGAACCCGAGGGCCCGCGCCGCGCCGAATCGAAAACGCCCCCACCCCCCGCCCGCCCCTTCCTCCTCCCCCCCGAGCCGGTCATCGCAGCCCCCCACCCCCCCGACCGGATCCGGGTCACGGACTTTGCCGCCCTCCTCAAGGACCCCTACCGGTATGCGCTGGAGCGGGTCCTCACGCTCGAAACCGTCACCGACGAGGCCCGGGAGCTCGACCCCATGGCCTTCGGGACGCTGGCCCACGAGGTGGTAGAGCGGTGGGCCCGGGAAGCGGTGCGCCGGGAGGAGGGGGACCCCGAAGCCATTGCCGCCGCCCTCGAGGCCCACCTGGAGGCGAGCTTTCAGGAGCGCTTCGGCCTCCGCCCCCTTCCGGCCCTCCACCTCCAGCGGGAGCAGCTCCGCCTCCGCCTCCGGGCCCTGGCCCGCGTCGAGGCAGCCCGGTGGGCCGAAGGATGGCGCATCCTCCATGTGGAGGCCGGGCCTCCCCGCCATGCCCCCGGCATCCCCTTCCAGGTCGATGGCGAGGCCGTGCACCTTTCCGGGCGCATTGACCGCATCGACCACCACCCGGCTACCGGGCGGTGGCAGCTCCTCGACGTGAAGACCTCCGAGTCGGCCAGGGCCCCCGACGCGGTGCACCGAAAGGGGCGCAAGGGATCGAAGGTCTGGATCGACCTTCAGCTTCCCCTCTACCGGCACCTGGCCCGGGGGCTCGGTCTTCTCCCCCCCGAGGCGCTGGAGCGGGGGGAGGTGGACACGGGGTACCTCCTCCTCCCTGGCGGGGTGGACGAGGTGGGGGTGGCCCTCGCCCCCTGGACCCGGGAGGAGCTGGAGGAGGCCGACGAGGCGGCCCGCGAGGTGATCCGCGCCCTCCGTGCCAACCGCTTCGTGTGGGACCCGGCCACCTCGGCCATTCGCGAGGGCGATCCCCTGGCCCCCCTGGTGGGGCGGGGCGTCCTCCTGGGGAGTGACGACGACGACGAGGGAGAGGACGATGCCGACGCCTGAGCCCCCCCTCTTCGCCCCCCTCCTCCTTACCGCCTCGGCCGGATCGGGAAAGACGTACACCCTCTCCTCCCGCCTCGTGGCTCTCCTCGCCGCAGGGGCCCCGCCCGACACGATCCTCGCCTCCACCTTCACCCGGAAGGCCGCAGGCGAGATCCTGGAGCGGGTTCTCCTCCGCCTGGCCCGGGCGGCGCTGAGCGAGGAGGAAGCCCGGGAGCTGGCCGGGAGCCTTCCCCCGGGGGTGCCGCCGGAGCGAACCACCCGGGAGGGATTCGAGGCCCTCCTCGCCGAAACGGTGCGGAACCTCCATCGCCTCCAGGTCCAGACCCTCGATGCCTTCGTGAACCGCACCGCCCGGGTCTTTGCCCTGGAGCTGGGGTTTCCCCTGGCCTGGGAGGTGGGGGAGGACCCCCGGGGCGCCCGCCTCCGCTCCCGCGCCGTGGAGGCCGTGCTCCGGGAGGAAGGAGCCGACGGCGGTGCCCTGGGAGAGCTCGTCCGACGGGTCCAGATGGGGAGCGCCTCCCGCTCCATTCATGGCCGGCTCCTGGAGGTCGTCACCGCGATCCACGCCACCTGGCGGGAGCGGGACCCCGGCATTCCCAACCCCTGGGGGTTCGCCCGGGGAATCGAGGGGTGGGGCCCCCTTCCGGACCACGAGAGCCACGCCTGGGGCGCCCTGGCCGACCGGGTTGCAGCGGCGGGGGAGGAGGCCGCGACCGAGGAGAAGTCCCCCGCCCGTCTCCTGGCGGCGGTGGGGAAGATCGAGGCCGCCCTCCGCGCCGCACGGCCCGCCGAGGCTTTCGGGCAGACCCTCTGGAAGAACGCCCGCGATCCCGAGGCCGACCCGCCCCTCTTCTACCGGAAGCCCATTCATCCCGCCCTCCTCCATGCCTTCGACGAGGTGGCCCGGGCCATTCCCGCCCTCGAGGGACCCCGCTGGCAGCGCCGAATGGAGGCGCTGGGGCGCTTCCTCCCCCGCTACGACGCCCACCTGGAGGCCCTCCGCCGCGAGGCCGGGCTCTTCGGGTTCGACGACCTGGTGGACCGCCTGGCCTCGGCGGGGGCGCTGGGCGCCGCCAGCGAGCTCCACTACCGTCTCGACGCCCGCGTCCGCCACCTCCTCCTCGACGAGTTCCAGGATACTTCGGTCCGGCAGTGGGCCGCCCTCGAGCCCCTGGCTGACGAGCTCCTGGCCGGGGGCGAGGATCCGCGCGCCTTCTTCGTGGTGGCCGACCCCAAGCAGTCCATCTACGGGTGGCGCGGCGGCGAGCCCCGCCTCCTTGATCACCTCCGCGCCCGCTACGCCCCCGGAGAAGGGGTCCTCTCCCGGAGCTGGCGGTCCTCCCCGGTGGTCCTCGACTTCGTGAACCGGGTCTTCGAAGACCTTCCGGGCAATCCCGTGTTCGAAGATGCCTGGGATGCCACGGTGGCGGCCCGATGGGCGGAGGACTTTACCCGCCACGAGGCCGCCCGCCCCACGCTCCCGGGGTGGGTGGGGGTACGAAGTGCCCCACGCGAGGAGGAGGATTCGAGTCCCCAGGCGGCGGCCCGGAGGCTCGCCCTCTGCGCCGACGAGGTGGTGGAGCTCCACCACCTCGCCCCGGGCCTCTCCATCGGGGTCCTCACCCGGACGAACCGGGTGGCGGCCCGGCTCATGGCCCTTCTCCGCGACCGGGGGATCGAGGCCTCGGAAGAGGGTGGGGTCCCGGTGGCCGATGCCGCCCCCGTCCTTGCCGTCCTCGCCGCCCTCTCCCTGGCCGACCACCCCGACGACCGGATCTCGGCCTACCTCGTGGCCCACTCCCCGGCGGGGCCGCTCCTGGGTCTGGGGGAGGAGGCGCCCGGCCCCCACGGCGCCGAGCGCGCTCCCTGGGCCGATCCCGGCACCCGCTCCCGGGCGGCGCGGCGCCTTCGGGCCCGCCTCCTGGCCGACGGGTACGGCCCGGTCATCGAGGCCCTTGCCGCCCCCTTCCGCCCCGGGGCCACCCCCCGGGAGCGGCGCCGCCTGGACCAGCTCGTGGAGCTGGCCTGGGGGTGGGAAGGGGGGGCGACCCTTCGCCCTGCCGACTTCGTGCGCCATGTGCGGGAGGCCCGGCGGGAGGACGCCGGCGCCGCCCGCGTCCGCCTCATGACGATCCACCGCTCCAAGGGGCTCGAGTTCGATGCCGTCTTTCTCCCCGAGCCCGGCGCCTTCACCGGCGGGAGGGGGCGAACCGAATCCCTCCCCTTCCGGGCGGACCCCGGGGGGCCCATTTCCCGGATCCATGCGCCCCTCCCGGCGGCCCTTCTTCCCTTCTTTCCCGAGCTGGAGGCCCCCGTGCAGCAGGGGAGGGAAGGGGTCCTCCGCGACGCCCTGGGGGGGTTCTACGTGGCCCTGACCCGGGCGCGGCACGCGGTGCACCTCTACCTCGATGCCGATGGGAAATCCCCCACCAACGCCTTCGGGTGGCCCCGCCTCCTCCGGGAGGCCCCGGGGCTTCGGCGCGACGGGGAGGGAGTGCGCTGGAACCCCGACGCCTTCGACCCCCGGGGGCGCCTCCTCCCCGACCAGGTGGTCTTCGAGGCGGGCGACCGGGGGTGGTGGCGGGGGGTGTCCGGAGGGGGGGAAGGGGCCCGGGGTCCGGCGGCACGGGAGGGGGGAGTGGCCCCCGCGGGGTCGGTCCCCGCCGAGGGATCCCCCAGCCCGGCCCACGATGCTTCCAGCCCCATCCCGCTGCCTCCGCCCCCGGGCCTTGCCATGGCCCGCGCCCCCCGGCGGCGCCTCCTCCCCCGGCGCACGCCGTCGGGGCTCGAGGGGGCGGGCCCCCGGCCGGTGGCCGAATTCCTTCGCCCTCCCTCCCCGGGGGCCCTTCTCCGGGGCACCCAGGTCCACGCATGGTTCGAGCGCATCGAATGGCTCGACCCCGACCATCCCCCCACCGAGTCCGAACTCCTCGCCTGGGCTGGGGTGGGGGCCGGGAGCGGAGAGGGTGGGGCGGGTGGATCGGTGGCATCCCCACGGGAAGAAGAACTCCGGACCCTGGCGCGGACCTTTCTTGGCTGGCTCCGTCACCCCGCCGTGCAGGAGGTGCTGGAGGCACGGCACTGGCCCGACGGGACCCGGGTCCAGCGGGAACGGAGCTTTGTGGTGCGCGACGCCGACGGCCTCCTCCAGGGCTCGGCCGATCGGGTCCTCCTTGCCCCCTCGACCCATGCCGGACCCCGGCTCGTCGTGGTGGACTGGAAAACCGACCGCGTGGACCCCGACGCCCCGCCGGAGTCGCCCGCATCTCTCGCCGACCGGAGCGCTCACTACCGACCCCAGATGGAGGCCTACCTTCGGGCCCTGTCCCGGATCGAGGGGGTGGCGCCCGAATCCGCCGAGGGTCGTATCCTCTTTGTTGATGGGGGGCACGAGGTGAGGGTCCGGCTGGGTGGATCCTCCGCGTGAGGCAGGGTGGAGGGTCCCCCTCTTCGGCAGGCCCTGCTTTCGTTCATTTCGATACGTACGCACGTTTTCGGGGTCGGCAGGCCCGGGCTCCACCCCCGGGCAGGCGCTCGGCCTGAAGGCGGTTGACAAAGCGGGGCTGGCCCCGTCTTTTCGTCCCTCGAAGGTCCGGTCCCGGGCGGTCCCCTGCCGGGCCCCGTGTCGTGTCTCCCCCCGTCGCCTCCCAACCCGAGGAAGATCCCCGTGACCGACTACCCTCCGCCGCCGCCTCCGTCCGATCCGCCCTCGGGTCCCCCTCCCGGCGGCTATGGCTCGCCTCCCTACCCCGGTGGAAGCGGGGCCGAGGGATACACGGTGGGTGCCGCCTTCAACTGGGGGTGGCTCAAGTTCCAGGAGAATCTCGGGACCATCCTCATCGGCATGCTCATCTACATGGTGGGCGTGGTGATCCTGTCCCTCGTCTGGAGCGGGATCGTGGGGACGATCTTCGGCTTTTCGGGCCTCCTCGGACAGGCTGATTTCGGTGCCGGCCTCGCCGCAGGGATGTTCGGGATGTTCATCGGCATGGCGCTCTCCGGCCTCGTGGGCTTCATTGCCACGTTCGTGGTCCAGGCCGCCGTGACGCGCGCAGCCCTCGCCATCAGCTACGGAGAGCGGGTGGAGCTCGGGCACCTCTTCGCCACCGATGGGCTCCCGCAGATCGCCATCGGGGCTGTCATTCTCGGGATCGGCACGGCCATCGGGTACATGCTCTGCTTCTTCCCCGGGCTCATTGTCGTGTTCTTCGGCCAGTTCTTCGTCTTCTTTGCGCTCGACAAGCGGATGTCGGCCATGGATGCGATCTCGGCAAGCTTCTCCTTCGTGAACCGCAACCTGGCCACCCTTGTCATGTTCTACCTGGGAGCCATCGTGGCAATGTTCCTCGGGAGCCTGGCCTGCGGGGTCGGGGTTCTCGTTGCCTTCCCCATCGTGGTTCTGGCCCAGGCCTACACCTACCGCCGCCTCCAGGGTGAGCCGGTCGCGGCCTGACGCGCCCTTCCTCTTCCCCGCATCGCGTCCTGTCGGGCCGGTGCGGGGAACGAAGTACGCGATGCCCCCATCGGCTCCCGTGCCGGTGGGGGTGTCGTGCCATGGTGGCTGACCATGCCCCTTCCCGGATGGTACCCCGATCCCACCGGAGACTACGAGCTCCGCTACTGGGACGGGTCCGCCTGGACGGACCGCGCGGTGAGCTTCGGAGCCGAGTTCCTCGATCCCCCCGCTCCCCCCGGGCTCCCGGAGGTGGAGGTGGAGCTCTGGAGGGGTGGCCCGAATGTACTGACCACGCACCGGGCCTGGATCGAGGACGGGTTCGTGCGTGGCCGCGTCCGGGAGGTGGCCCTCTGGATGGTGCGCGATGTGGAGGTCATGGCAAAGCCGGGGCAGGCGCTTCGAGGCACGGGCCGGGTGAGCTTCCACATCGCCTACCCGGGGTACGCCGGCCGGAGCCACCTCGTCATGAAGGGGGTGGGCGCTCCCCACGAGGTGGCGGCCCTGGGGCGGAAGTGGGCCCACCGGAACCGGAAGTACTACTCCGGCGCGTGAGCCCTCGCCACTTCGGTCCCTGAGCCGTACGCACCTCGGCGTGTGAGCCCCCGCCACTTCGGTCCCTGAGCCGTCCGCACCTCGGCGCGTGAGCCCCCGCCACTTCGGTCCCTGAGCCGTCCGCACCTCGGCGCGTGAGCCCCCGCCATTCCCCCGGTCCAGGTCCAGTTGCCGGGCCGGCCTCAGGTCAGGGTGCGAGGTGCGTGAAGGGCGCCCAGGGGAGGTTTCTCAGCACCCCGTAGACCACGGAGAGAAGGGCGACTGCGGTCAGCACCGCTCCCTGCCTCGGGATCCCCGGGATCCGGGTTCTCCCCCCCCTGCATCGGCTGAGCCAGGCCAGCCATCCCCACCCCGAGAGGAGGACGATCACGGGGACCAGGGCGTTGTACCCGAAGGCCGCGCCCAGTGCCCCGGTGCTCAGGGCGTAGGCGGCACGGGTCCCTCCACAGAGGGGGCAGTAGACCCCGAAGAGGACGAGGGAGGGGCAGGGGAGCCGCACCCGCCCCGTGGGATGAAGCCAGCGAACCGCTGCGAAGGCAGCCACGCCGAGGGCCCCCACCCCCAGCGGCTCACGGATCCGGCACGGAGCGTGGGCGGCAGAGTGGGCCGAGCCCTTCCCGTTCGGCTCCGGCCCCGAATCGGGGGGCGTGTCTCGAGGTCGCGGGTCCATGGGGTCCACTCAGAACTGGATCAGCCCCACCACGCCCACGGTCACGAGAATCACCGAGATGAGGCCCTGCAGGAGGAGGGGGCCCTTGGCCGGGGGCTCGGTCCCCTCTCGGAGGGCCGTGGCCTCGGCCCGGGCCGACCGCACCACCACTGTTCCCCCCAGGAGGAGCCCCCCGGCCAGGATCACGGCGAAGACCCAGGCGAGCCAGGCGCCGGCCTCGGAGGCCCGGGTGGCCTCCGTCCCCTGAAGCACGAGGAGCACCCCCATGACCGCCGCCGCGTACCCCGAAAGGAAGAGTCCCAGGGTGGCCAGGCGTCGCTCCCCCTTTCGACCGGCGGCCTGGGAGCGCGCCTGCACGAAGTAGGCGAAGCCCAGGATCGAGGGGACGAGAACGCTCACCACGAGGAGGGTCACGAGGTCCATGGCGCGGCTCCGGGGTCAGGGAGGGGGGTGGTGGACGGGTACGGCCCCAAGGAGGGTGACGCCCTCGGGGGTCACTTCGCAACGGCGGCCGAAAACCAGGACCCCGGCCTCCCGGGCCTCGTCCAGCGCCTCGGAGAAGTCCGGGTCGATGGCCCATGCCGCCTCGATGGCCTCCACATCGGCCCGCTGGGCCACGAAGATCACGGCGGCCGGGTGCCCCTGGCGGGCCAGCTCCGTCATCTCGCGAACATGTCGCGTGCCCCGGGCCGTGACGGCATCGGGAAAGAGGGCCACCCCGTCTTCCACCAGGGTCACGCTCTTGGCTTCGAGGACGAGCTCGCGGGGCGGGGGGTCGCCCTGGAAGGCGGTCCGGCCAGGTGCCTCCTCCCCTGTAGCCCCCGCGTTCTCTGCAGCCCCCGCGTTCTCTGCAGCCCCCGCCTTCCCTGGAGCCTCCCCCTCCGCTGATTCCCCCCGCACGAGCACGAAGTCGAAGCGTGAGGCCCCGCGCACCACCTCGGCCCGGCCGAGCCGCCACCCCGGCAGCTCGGAAAAGGGGTCCTCCCCCCGGGCTTCCGCCGCGGCGAAGTGGTGGGCCAGGAGGCGGTTCGGGAGAGTGGTATCCACCGAGATCCATCCGTCGCCCTTCGGGGTCTGGACAAGGACCACGGTCCACCGGGTGCGCCGGTGGGGGTTCGAGGCCGGGGCAAGGAGGAGGCGTCGACCGGGCACCAGGAGCTCGCGCAGGCGGCCCGGATCGGGAAGGTGGGCCTCCACCGGGTCCCCCAGGGGCGACCCCGGGGGGCCGGCCAGGAGGACCCGGCAGAGAAACCGGTTGGGTCGGGCGAGAAAGACGCCCGGGTGAAGGGGCTCGGGAAAGGAGAGCCGGGTGGCCTCGGTCACCGCCCCCCGCCGGTGAGCTGCCGGACTTCGGCGAGCCCCTCCGGATTCCACTCCGGTCGCTCGTCCCGGTTCGCCACCTCCAGGGTGGCATGGGCCAGGAGGCGCGCCACCCGGGTGGCCTTGTTGATGTCGAGGCGCTCCACCTCGTCGCAGGGCGCGTGGTAGCACTCGTGCAGCCCGGTGAAGAAGAAGAGGGAGGGGATCTCCATGCGCATGAAGTGGAACTGGTCCGAACGGAAGAAGAAGCGCTGCTCGGGCCAGAGATCATCGGAGGTGGTGAGTCGGAGACCGGGCAGGCCGGCATTCACCTCGTCCACCAGGGGCCCCAGGGTGGAGTAGGTCTTTCCGATGACCACGAGGGTGTCGCGGTGGGTGTCGCCCCCGATCATGTCGGCATTGATGTTCGCGATCATCTGCGCCAGGGGAATGGCTGCCGGGGGGTTGTCGACGAACCACTGGGCACCCAGGAGCCCCTTCTCCTCTCCACTCACATGCACGAAGGCCACCGAGCGGCGGGGTCCTTCCTCAAGCTGGGAGAGGGCGTGGGCCACCTCGAGGAGGGCCACCGTCCCCGAACCATTGTCGTCGGCTCCGTTGTAGATCGAGTCCCCGTCGACGGGGCGTCCGATTCCCACGTGGTCGTAGTGGGCCGAGAGGACCACGAACTCGTCCCGGAGAAGGGGATCCGACCCGGGGAGAATGGCCACGACGTTCGCGGGGCGCCCATCGACCACCACCTCACCCGGCACCTCGCCCGTGGCGCGGGCGCCCTGGATCGGCGCCGTGAAGGTCTCCCCCCGGTCGGCACGGGCCACGAGATCACCGAGCCCCGGGATCACCTCCTGCACCTGGGAGGCGCTCACCACCACCTGCGGGGGGGCGAAGTCCTCCCCCATGCGCCAGGTCGCCGCCGAGAGTCGAGGCGCGAGCTCGGCCCACCCGTCGAAGGCGTCGGACACCACCACCACGGAGCCTGCGGCCCCACCGGCCGTGGCCACCCCGCTGGCCTGGTTCAGGCGCTGAAGAAAGATCTGGTTGAAGTCGGGGGAGTCGGCGTACATGACCACCACCTGGCCCTCGAGGGAGCCTTCCTCCGGGGGACCGGCGGGGTTGGCCACGAAGGTGAGGGGGCCATCGAAGGCCCCGCCGCCCCGTGCACGCCCCTCCAGGGCATCGAGGGTCACGCTCCGCTCGGGCCCGGCCAGCGTCACCTGGGCCTCGGCGCTCCGGGCGCGAACCTGCCGGTAGGGCCAGCGCTGGTGGTAGGAGTCCCCGTCGGCGCCGGGGAGGGTCCCCATGCGGCGGTGCTCGCTCTTGAGCCACTCCGCTGCCACCTCGAGGCCGAAGGAGGGGGTGTCCCGACCCTGAAGGGCATCGGAGGCGAGGAAGGCGAGGCGCGCGAAGTAGCTCTCCTCCGTAATGACCCGGTCAATGACCCGGGCGGCCTCCGAGCGGTCGTCGACCCCGGGGTCGAGCCGGGGATCGGGGAGGACCGCGGCCCCGGAACCCGGGACGCCGGCAGTCCAGGCGACGAAGGCGAGGGAGAGGGTGGCTCCGGCAGCGAGGAGGGAGCGAGGGGAGAGACGGGTCGTCATGGCGGGATCCTGCCACCGGTTGCCCGGTGAGGACGGTTGCGAGGGGAGGCATGGGCCCGGGGGGTGCGTCGAGCCGGAGGGCGTCGCATGGCGACTTGCCCCTTCCGGCTCGCCTCAGAAGATTCGCCCCGTTCAATCCGTAGGAAAAGGGCGCACAGAAGCCCTGGGCACCCTCGTACCCCCTCCACGAGCCTCCGGAGCCCCGCACCATGACGAACACCTTCCGAAACTCCTGGACCCTCGTGAAGGCGAGCGCGCGGATCCTGAACGAGGATCGGGCCCTCCTCCTCTTCCCCCTCCTCTCGGCGGCCGCCTTCCTGGCCCTCTTCGCGGCCATCGTCGTGCCGTCGGTCTTCCTGGGGGATGCGGGGGCGGAAATGGGGCCGGCCATGATCATCCCGCTCTTCGCCTTCTACTTTCTGCAGTTCTTCGCGGGGTTCTATTTCAATGCCGCCCTCGTGGGGGCCGCCCTCATCCATCTGGATGGTGGTCGTCCCACCCTGGGCGACGGGCTCCGCATTGCCAACGATCATGTGGGCCCCCTTCTCGGCTATTCGGCCATTGCCGCCACGGTGGGGGTGATCCTGAACGGGGCGGGGCGGCGGGGGCAGCTCGGGGGCCGGATCGTCTCGGGCTTCATCGGCACGGCCTGGAACCTGGCCACCTTTCTCGTGGTGCCCGTCCTCGTGACCCGTGACATGGGACCCATCGATGCCCTCAAGGAGAGCGCCTCCCTCCTCCGGCGCACCTGGGGGGAGCAGCTTTCCGGCATGATCGGCATGGGGGCGGCCTTCGGTGCGGTGGCCGTGGTCCTCGGTGTGGCGAGTGTGGCCGTCGTGGTGGGGGCCGCAGCCCTCGGACCCTTCGGGCTCGTGCCCGTCCTCGTGCTTCTCGGTGCCTTCTGGGTCCTCTTCGCGCTGGCCACCACGGCACTTCAGGGGATCTACCGCGCTGCCGTGTACCGCTTTGCCATGACGGGTGATGCCGGGCATGGCTTCGAGGAGGTGGCACTTCGGGAGATGGTGAAGCGGGAGATCTGAGGGGGTCAGGCGCGCACCCTGTGAACGGGCTCGTTCGTCACGGCTGAGGGGGCTGTCCTCGAAGCCTTTCCCGGGGACACCCGGGCGGTTCGGGTGCGGAATCCTTGCATTTCCTTGCGAGGGCGCGAAAGGTTGAGGTGAGGAACGTGTAACGAAATAGGGGGTGAATCCTCCGGTTTCGTTCGACTCACCACCCAGGAGGCTTCATGATCCCTCGGCGTTCGAATCCGGTGTCCCCGGGCGCCCACTCCCCGCCCCACCGTCCACGCAGCATCCTTTCCCTCCTCTCCCTCCTTCTCCTCCCCCTCGCCCTCGTTCTGGAACCGGGGCCAGCCCTGGCCCAGACGGGCGGCACGATCCAGGGTACGGTAACCGATGCCCAGAGCGGCCGGGCCCTGGTGGGAGCACAGATCAGCATCCCGGGCACCAACCGGGGTACGGTAGCCGGCGCCCAGGGGCGCTACACCCTGGAGAACGTCCCGGCCGGCGAAGTCACCGTCCGCCTCCTCATGATCGGCTACGACCAGGTCGAACAGACGGTCACGGTGCAGGCCGGACAGACCGCGACGCTGGACTTCGCCGTCCGGACCCGGGCCCTGGCCATGGACGAGCTCGTGGTGACTGGGGTGGGACAGGCCACCTCCCGGCGCCAGCTTTCCACCTCGGTTGCCGTGATCTCGGAGCAGGCCATTGCCGAGGCGCCCGTCCAGTCCATTGACCAGCTACTCCAGGGACGCGTCGCCGGAAGCACGGTGAGCGCCGTCTCCGCCCAGCCGGGCACGGGCTCCCAGGTGTCGTTCCGGGGCATCTCCTCCGTCTTCGGCTCCCAGACCCCCGTGATCTACGTGGATGGGGTCCGGGTCGACAACTCGGCTGCCACCGCACCGGGCACCGGGGGAGAGCAGTCTTCGGCCCTGGCCGACCTTCTCACCTCCGACATCGAGCGGATCGAGGTGACCCGGGGGGGTCCGGCCTCCACCCTGTACGGCTCCGATGCCGCCACGGGGGTGATCCAGATCTTCACGAAGCGGGGCCGCCCCGGGGCTCCGCGCATTACCGCCCGGCTGGAGCAGGGCGTCGACTTCCCCGAGCTCAAGTACATTCTCGATGCCGGGATCATCTACGAATCCCGGGTCGAGGCCGGCGAACTCCCGGCCGACTTTCTCGCGCAGAACTTCTTCCAGCGGGGGTGGGTCCAGAACTACTCCCTGGGGGTGTCGGGGGGGAGTGACCAGGTCACCTACAATGTGAGCGGCCGGATCCAGGATGCCGAAGGGGTGCAGCCCAAGAACCAGAGCGGACTCATTTCGACTCGTGGCTCCCTCCAGGCCAACCTCACGGACCGCTCCCGCCTCCAGTTTTCCGGGAGCTACACCCGTTCCAGCTACGGACGCCTTTACAACGGAACGGCCATCGCGGACCCCCTCACGGCGCTGGAGGTGGGGGATGCCCTCTTCTTCACCGGCGCCTCCACCGTGCAGGAGGCCACGGAGATCTTCCTCCTCGCCGACATCGAAGAGCTGGTGGAGCGGATCGGGTTCAGCGCCGGGTACCTCTGGGAAGGGTCCGACGTCCTGAACTTCCGGGCCACCCTGGGGGTGGATCGTCGGGCCAACGAGCAGACCCAGTTCCAGCCCATCGGCTTCACGCCGGGAGAGCCCGAAGGTTCGCTCCAGCGCTTCCAGCGGAACTTCACCTCGGCCACCTTCGATGCCGGGGCCACCGTGATCTGGCCCCAGGGGGAGAACTTCCGGAGCACCTTCACCGTGGGGGTCCAGGGCTTTCGTGACAACGAGTACCGGATCTTCGGCTCCGGGGTGGGCTTCGCCCTCCCGGGCTCCAAGGACTTCGACGACGCTGCCACGGTCACGGCCGGGGAGTCCCGCTCCCAGCTCTTCAGCGGGGGAGTCTACCTCGACGAGAACCTGGCGCTTCGCGACCGGATCTTCCTGAACCTGGGGGTCCGCTTCGACGCGGGCACGAGCTTCGGAGACGAGGTGGACTTCGCCACCTACCCCAAGGCCGGAATCGCCTGGGACCTGGGCCGGGAGGACTTTGCCCGGGACCTCCTGGGCGATCGCCTCACCGAGTTCCGCCTCCGGGCCGCCTACGGCCAGACGGGGAAGTTCCCGCCCCCCTTCCTCCGGGACCGGACCTTCAGCGCCCTCTCCTTCCGGGAGGAGTCCGCGCCCCGCTTTGCCAACCCCGGAAACCCGGACCTTCGTCCCGAGGTCACGAGCACCGTCGAGTTCGGGTTCGATGCCGCCTTCCTGAATGACCGGATCGGGGTGGACTTCACCTGGTACGATGCCACGACCCGCGATGCCCTCTTCTTCGTTCCCGAGCAGCCGGTGACGGGGCAGGGCACCCAGATCCGCAACGTGGGAGAGATCTCGAACCGGGGGATCGAGGTCGATGTGAGTGCCCTCCTCCTGAACCGTCCCTCCTTCGCCTGGCAGGTGGGGGCCACCTTCCAGACCGTACGGAACGAGGTGGTGAGCATGGGCGGTGCGGCTCCCTTCTTCGTTTCGGCCCAGCAGCGCGTGGTGGAAGGGGAGACGGTGGGGGCCTGGTTCGTCACCACCCCCTTCGACTCGACGGGCGACGATCTCCTCGACGGCTCGGAGCTCCGCTTCATTCGGGACTGCGATGACGAGGAGGCCTGCCGGGCCTACGGGCCCACCCCCACCCGGAGCGGGAGCATCTCCACCCGCCTCTCCCTGGGGCAGAACCTGACCCTCTCGGCCCTGGGTGACTGGGCCGGTGGCCACAAGGTCATGGACTTCGGGTCGGTCTGGTCCACCTTCAACGCCATTTTCCGCCGGGAGATCCGGGAGGATGGGTACGAGTACCCCTTCCGGTACAACGCGGCCGGCGAGCGGGGCAACCGCTACGCCCAGAGCGCGGCCCGCTCCGAGTTCATCTACGACGGAGACTGGTTCAAGCTCCGGGAGGTCTCGGCCCGCTACACCCTCCCCTCGGCCTGGGCCGAACGGGCGGGGGCGGCGAGTGGAACCGCCTTCCTCTCGGTCCGGAACGCCTGGATCTGGTCGGCGAACCCCCTCATCGATCCCGAACTCAGCGGACTCAATCCCGCCGGAGGCGGCCTCGCCCTGGGGGGCGAAAGCTCCATTACCATGTCCCCCCCGAAGGCCCTGCGGTTCGGCCTCGAATTCACCTTCTGAGGAGGAGACCCATGCGAACCATGACGCATCGACGACTCCCCTCCCGGGGGGCTCGCGCTCGGACGCTGGCCGGGACCTTCCTCCTGGGGGTGGCCCTGGCCGGTTGTGACTTTCTCGATCCCACGAATGTGGAGAACCCCCTGACCACCGCCGACGACCTGGCCCGGGCGGCCGAGCCCACCCGGGCGCTTCTCCCGGGGCTTCGGGCCCAGTTCGCCCGGGCGGTGAACGGGACCCTCGTCCTCACGGAGGTGGTGAGCGACAACTACTCGATTCACGGGACCGGGCTCAACTCCGAGTACGACAACCCGCGAAACATCGTCCCCAACATCGTGAATGCCACGGCCCAGGCCACCGGACTGTACTGGAACCTCCAGGAGCTCCGGGCGCTGGCGGCCTTCGTCCTCGACGACATCGTCCCGAACGACGGGACGGCCACAACGGCCCAGGTGGCCGAAGTCCGCTACTACCGGGGAATGGCCCTCCTCCTCATGGCGGAGAATTTCACCGCCGCACCCCAGGAGGTGGATGGGGCCCCGCTGGGGGCCGGAGAGCTCCTGAGTCGGGGCATCAGCGACCTGGCCGAGGTGGCTGCAGCCGGAGGCGAGTTCGGACTCCGTGCGCGGGCGGCGCTGGCCCGGGGCTACCGCCTTGCCGGTGACCCGCAGCAGGCCACCCAGCAGGCTCAGCAGGCCCTCGCATCCGACGGGTCCTTTGCCTTCCTGCAGGGGTACGACGCCACCTCGATCACGAATCAGGCCTTCGTCTTCACCACGCAGCGGGCGCTGAAGGAAATGCAGCCCCTCCCTCGTCTGGATTTCCTCGATCCCAAGTACATTTCCCTCTCGGCCGGGGTGCCTCTCGCGAAGGCCGAGGAAATGCACCTGATCCTGGCCGAAGCGGCCCTCGCTGCAGGAAACCTCGGGGCGGCCCGTGGGCATGTGGCCGATGCGGTGGAGCTGGCCCTCACTCGCCCGGTGGTGAACTTCACCGACAACGACCAGCGGCAGAATGCCGATCTCACGATCCGGCCACGGGATGCCGAGATCCTGGTCCGGGCGGACCCGAACTCCCCCTTCCGGGCCGGTCTCGTGCTGACCCGGCCGGGGTCGGTTCCCGTTCCCACCGTTTCGGGCACCTCTCTGAGCGCTGATTCGGTGCGGGCCCTGACCGGCGAGGAAGAGACCTGGCACGCCTTTCACCTGGCCCGGCAGGAGATCCTCTTTCTCGAAGGGCGGAGGATGTCGGACCTGGGGATCCGACTCCCCATGATGCTCCGTGAGATCGATGCGAACGCCAGCATCGACGAGGGGAGCCCGGGTACCCAGGTGCTCGTTCCCGGGTACATTCCCCAGGACAACCTCATGGATGTCTTCACCCCGGCTTCTCCCTACAACAACGACACCGAGGAACTCGTCACCACCGAGGTGACGATCCAGGTCGATCTGAACCGCATCCTTGCGCAGGAACGGGTGAACGCCTTCAACTGATCCCGGGCTCGTCCACGCTTCCCTGCGGCCGGGTCCCCCTTCTCCCTTGCGGAGAGGGAGGCCCGGCCGCCTTGTGTGTGGGTCGCACCGCGGCACTTCCGGGCCCCGGCGTCCGCCACGGTGCAGCTCCGTCCATGCCATGCCCCTTCCCGCCGGCCCGAACCCCCCAGCCACGAGACCGCCATGCCCGAGACCTTCGCACGCATCGCCGCACTGGGCCACCACGTTCCCGACCGGGTCGTCACGAACCACGACCTGGCCGCCCTCATGGACACCTCCGATGCCTGGATCCGGGAACGGACCGGGATCGTGGAACGCCGCTTCGTGGACCCGGGCACGAGCTGTACGGACCTGGCCGAGGCCGCGTCGCGAATGGCCATGGAGGGGGCGGGATGGACGCCGAAGGAGGTGGACTTCGTGGTCTTCGCCACCCTCTCTCCCGATCTCTACTTTCCGGGAAATGGCGCCCTCCTCCAGCACCAGCTCGGGCTGCGCACCGTGGGCGCCCTCGATGTGCGGACCCAGTGCACCGGGTTTGTCTACGGCCTCTCGGTGGCCGATGCCCACATCCGGATGGGGATGGCCCGGCGGGTCCTCGTGGTGGGCGCCGAGATCCACTCCCGGGGGCTTCGCTTTACCGACGAGGGGCGCGACACCGCGGTGATCTTCGGCGACGGCGCCGCCGCTGCCTGCGTGGAGGCGGTGGGGCCCGAGAGCGAGAGTCGCATTCTCCGGCACCGGCTCCATTCCGACGGCCAGTACGCCCGGGAGCTCTGCGTGCTCAAGCCCGGGTTCGACGACGATCCCTTCCTCTCGGAGGAGCACATTCGCGGGGGGGAGATCGCGCCCTACATGAACGGCCGCGAGGTATTTCGCCATGCCGTGACCCGCTTTCCCGAGGTCATCGGCGAGGTCCTGGCCGACGAGGGGGTGGGGCCCGAGGCGCTGGACTTCCTCGTGCCGCACCAGGCCAACCGGCGCATCACCGAGGCGGTACAGAAGCGCATGGGGCTCCCCGACGA
Organism: Gemmatimonadales bacterium; assembly: GCA_050485885.1. GTDB lineage: Bacteria > Gemmatimonadota > Gemmatimonadetes > Longimicrobiales > Gaopeijiaceae > SKNW01. The sequence continues at coordinate 27,978 of JBJHCG010000027.1, forward strand.
AAGGGTGGCCTCGAACATCGAGCGCTACGGAAACACCACCGCCGCCTCCATCCCCCTGGCCCTCTCGGAGGCCGTGGCCGAGGGGCGGGTCCAGCGGGGCGACCTGGTCTGCCTCGCGGCCTTCGGGGCCGGCTTCACCTGGGGGGCGAGCCTCCTCCGGTACTGACCGGGGAGGTGCCGAGGCCGCCCAGCGTCACCTCGAGGAGGATCCGCCCGGCCAGGGCCGCGCCACTCCGGAAGGCCCCCTCCACCCGCCCGCCTCCCAGGGCATCGCCGGCCACCCCGAGCCCGGCCTCGGCATCCCAGAGACAGGGCGGGTGGGTGCCCCGGGGGTCCACCGGGGCGGCGTAGCGCCAGCGGTGTGCCCTGACTTCGAGGATGCGGGGGGCGGGGGTGGTCCGCGCAGTGGGGGAAGCCGGGTCGGTGGGGGAGGGAGGGGCGGGCCCGGCCGGCCCGTTGCCGCCGCTCCCGGGGCCACCCCCGTCGCTCCCGGGGCGGTCCCCACCGCTCCCGTGGCCGCCCCCACCGCCCACCACCTCGGACAGCTCCAGGAAGGCCCGGGCCAGGACCTGGGCAACCTCGTCCGCATCGTCCTCCAGGTGGGCCTGGCTCCATCCAGGGGCGGCGTGAAGAACCCAGTGCCCCGACCCGGTGCGCCCGGGCCTGGAAGAATCCCGTGCCACCCACCGGAAGACGGGGTGGTCCTCGAAGAAGAGGGCATCCACGGGGAGGGGGGGGCGGGCGCCTCCACGCGGAGCATGGCGGCCCAGGTGGGCTCCATGGCCAGCGCCTCCATCCGGGCCGCCAGGGCAGGGTGGACCCCGGCCAGAAGGCGGGCCGCCTGGGGTGGGGGCGCGGTGACCACCACGGCGTGGAACCCCTCCCCCTCCACGACCCAGCGTCCCCCCCCGGCCAGGGCATCGAGGGGGAGGGGCCCGGCCTCCAGGGGGGGGACCTCGACCCCGGTGCGGACCTCGATGTCGCGGGTCCATCCCCGGGTCTCGGGAGAGCCTGCCGCCGGGAGGGTGTCCGCCAGGTGCCGCGCCACCGACTGCATTGCGGGCACACCCACCCAGCGCGTGGCCGCGGTGGCCGGCTCCAGCTCGCCCCCCCTTCGGAGGTAGCCGATGCGCCCCTCCCAGGGAGCCACCACGCCAGCCTGCGCCCAGGCGCGAACCGCGCGCTGGAAGGCCGGGTCCCGGGCCGTGAAGAAGGGGGCCCCATGGTCCATGGCCCACCCCGGGGCGTCTCCGGTTTCGGGGGCAACCCGGGTGGAGATGCGCCCGCCCACGCGGCGACCCTTGTCGAACACCCGCACGCGGAGGCCATGGTCGGCGAGGATGCGGGCGGCGGCGAGGCCGGCCACCCCCGCCCCGATCACCGCCACCGCCGGGGGGTCATCCACGAGGGGTCTGCCGGTGGAGCGCCCCCATCGCACCGGGTCGAGGCGGCGGGCATGGGTCCGGGGGTCGCGGGGCCGGACCGTGCCCAGAATCGGGGCTTCCGGCTCGAAGGGCCGATCGAAGGCGCCCAGGCACCAGAGGATCCCCCCGTACGAGGCCGGATCGCGGCCATCGAGGGCGTAGCGGTGGTTCAGATCGACGAGGGCGGCCAGCGCCTCGGCGGGGTCGGGGGTCCAGGGGAGAAGGGCCTTCCCCCACGTCATCCTCACATTGTTGTGGAGCTCCCCGTGCACGAGGAGGGACTGCTGGGCCGCGTCCCAGAGGGGGTCTCCGGTGCGCCCCCGGGCCAGCGTTTCCCGGTCGTACAGGGCCGGACGCGGATCCTCGGCGTGGGCCTCGAGGGTGGTTCGGGCCCACCGCGGGAGGGCGTCGAGGGACTCCGGATCCTCCTGGTGATGGCACCAGCACCAGGCCAGCTCCCGCCAGGTGAGGAGCTCGTCCAGGTACTTCTCCGCCCCCTTCGCCCCCTCTCCCCGGGCGGAGGCCGCGAAGGCATGGGCCTCGCGAGCGAGCCGGAAGGGGGAGACATGGCCATGGTGGAGGTAGGCCGACATCCGGCTCACCCCGTCGCGAAGGGGGTCGTTCCGGTCGCGGGCGTAGCGGGCGAGTCCTCCGCCCTCGCGGAAGGCCTTCCACCGGGCGTACCCGGCCGTGCTCCCTCCCCGGGTGTGGGGCACGGGGGCAATGGCTGGATCGATGCGGAGGGTGGCCAGGGCCTCCCGGAGCCCGGCATCGTCCAGGGCGGTCACGGGGAAGGGCTCGAAGGGGAGCTCGAAGGGAAGGTCGAAGGCGAGGTCGGGGAGGGGGTCGCCAGGCCGGCCGGCCCCTCCTTCCGGCGGGCTCCCCCCCTCGGCCACCGCCCCTCTCGCGGTCACCCCCGTCGCGCCCACCGCCGCCAGCGTCTCCTCCGGCACCTCGGGCCAGGGGGTCCGGAGCCAGGCCTCCCAGCGGGGCGCCGCCGCATCCCGAAAGCGGAAGGCCCGATCCACACGGTGGGGGGGGATCTGGTAGAGGGAGGCGAGGGTCGCGGCATCCACCTCCACCACCGGCGCCCGGGTCTCCCGCCGAACGGCTGCCGTCCACCGGCGCAGAAAGGGTACGGGGACGGCCTCGGTCACCACGAGGGCGGCGCGCCCGGCAAGGGCGTGGAGCCAGGGGCCGTCGGAGCCGGGGCGCTCCAGGTGGAACACGGCGGGGATCCCCCGCGCCGCCAGCTCCCCGTGGGCCTCGCGAGCGCCTTCCAGGATGAAGGCGTGGTGCCGGAAGGAGGCGTAGGGGTAGCGCTCCGAGAGGCCCTGGTACACGAGAAGGGGGAGGCCGGCCCCTGATGCGAGGTGGATCGCGGCGTCCAGGGCCGGGTTCTCGTGACCCCGCACGGCGCTCCGCATCCAGTAGAGAACGAAGCTGCCCGAGGGGTGCGGGGTCGACGCGAAGAGGCCGGGGTCGATCCGCTCCCGGAGGTGGGCCGGGAGGAGGGCCGCGAGGGTGGAGGCCGGCATGAAGGGAGAAGGAAGGGGTGGGGGAGGGGCGGGCGGGAGAAGGGCGGGGCGGGGACGGATCGGCCCGAGACGCACCGGCCGGACCCCCTACCCCTCGAGCGCGGTCCGTTTCCTCCTCCCTCGTTCCCTGTCGCGTCGGCCCCGAGCCATGTAACATCAAGGAAGCATCTGCCACTTCGGCGGGTCAGGAGGAAGGAGCATCATGAAGAAGAGAAGACCGTTCGCTGTCGGGGGAGAGCGCCACCGGCCCGGTTCGGCAGGGCGGTGGTGGTCGGCGTGCCCCCGCACCCCCCGTGGCACCCCTGCGCGGCCCCATGCTCTCCTGGCCGCCCCTCTCTCCGTCCCCCTGGTCGCACTCCTCCTTCCCTCGTTCGGCCCCGGGGCCCTCCAGGCCCAGGCCACGGCCGACGCTCGGGACCATGTGACGGTGGTGGGAGAGATTCTCGATGCCACGACCTCCACCCCCCTTCCCGCCGTGCGCGTGGTTCTTCGCCCCGTTCCCCCGGAGGAGGACGACGACGCCGATGCTCCGCCCCGCAGGGCCTCCGCCGACACCCTTCGCCTGCGCGAGGCGGTGACCGATGCCCGCGGACGGTTTGTCCTTGAAGATGTCCGGATGGGCCGCTACACCGTGGAGGCCGGGAGCCTGGGGTTCGGCGAGGTCATCCAGGAGGTCGCGGTGCGGGGGGCTTCCCCCTTCGAGATCAGGATCCGCCTTGCACCGGCTGCAGTGGAGCTCGAGGGCGTGGTGGTCACCTCGGTCCGGAGTCCCCGCCTGGCCGCCTCCGGGTTCTACGAGCGCAGGGGTCGCACGAGTGGCGACTTCCTCACCTACGAAGAGATCCAGGAGCGGGGTGCTACCCGCACCGCCGATCTCCTGGGCCGCTTTGCCGGGGTGCGGACCGTGCAGCCCGCCCGAGGCGGCGCGCCCTTCGTGACTCTTCGCGGGGGGTGCCGCCCCGACATTGTCGTGGACGGCCTGAACCTGGGCCCCAACCTCTCTCCCGACGACGTGATCTCCCCCCGGGAGCTCGAGGGGGTGGAGCTCTACCGGGGTCCGGGCTCTCCCATCCAGCTCTCCCGGAGCACCTGTGGGGCCGTTCTCCTCTGGAGTGCCGATCCCGCCCTTCGCGCAGAGGACGGTCGCCCCATGAGCTGGGGGCGCTTCCTTGCCGCCGCCGCCTTCGTCGCCGGAGCCATTCTCCTCACCCGCTGAGGCTCTCCCCTGGACATTCTCCCCCTGGGTGCCGCCGGCACCGTGACGGGCTCGCGCTTCCTGATTCATGCCGGGCGAAAGCGGGTGCTTGTGGACTGCGGGCTCTTCCAGGGGGTCAAGAACCTGCGCCGGCGAAACTGGGAGACCTTCCCCATCGAGCCCCACCGGATCGACGCGGTGGTCCTCACCCATGCCCACCTGGACCATTCGGGGTACCTCCCGGCCCTCGTGCGCGACGGCTTTCGGGGCCCCATTCACCTGACGCCCCCCACGAAGGGACTCGTCCCCATTCTCCTGGCCGATGCCGGACGCCTGCAGGAGGAAGACGCCGCCTACGCCTCCCGGAAGGGGTTTTCCCGCCACCGCGACCCGCGCCCCCTCTTCACGGCGCGCGATGCGGCCCGCGTCACCCGCCACCTCTCCCGAAGCCACTTCGGGGACCCCTTCACGGTGGGAGGGCTCACCTTCACCTTCCACCGGGCCGGGCACATCCTGGGGGCGGCCTCGGTTCATGTGGCCCACCGGGACCACGGCACCGCCCTCTTCTCCGGCGATCTGGGGCGCCCGAACGACCTCCTCCTCCCCCCGCCCACCACCCCCCGTCCCCCTGCAGACCGGATCATCCTCGAGAGCCCGTACGGCGACCGGGACCACGAAGACGAAGACCCCCTGAAGCACCTGGCCACCCTGGCCACCCGGGTGGCCTCCCGGGGGGGCGTGCTCCTCGTGCCCTCCTTCGCCCTGGGGCGGGCCCAGACCCTCGCGGTGGCCCTCCACCGGCTCCGTCGGGAGGGGCGCATCCCTGCCATCCCCATGTACCTCGACTCCCCCATGGCGGTGGAGGTGAGCGACGTCCACCAGGCCCACCCCGGAGAGCTCCGCGTGTCGGCCTCCGAGCTCGAGGCCGCCCTCCAGCTCGTGGAGCCGGTGGTTTCGGTGGAAGATTCGAAGGCCATCCAGGCCCGCCACGGCCCGAAGATCATCGTGGCCGGCGCGGGGATGCTCACCGGGGGACGCATTCTCCATCACCTGGCTCGCTACGGCCCCGACCCCCGCTCGGCCCTCCTCCTCGTGGGGTACCAGGCCGAGGGGACCCGGGGGCGCGAACTCGTCCGCGGTGCCCGCCGCCTCCGCATTCATGGGCAGACCGTGGACATGCGCCTGGAGGTGGACCGGATCGAGGCCTTTTCCGGCCATGCCGGGCGCGCCGAACTCCTGGCATGGCTCGCCTCCGGCCCTCCGGGCGCCGTCTCCCTCGTGCATGGAGAGCCCGGGCCCGCCGACGCCCTTCGCCGGGAAATCGAGGTGGTGCTGGGGTGGGATGCGGAGGTGGCAGAGGAGAGGCGCCCCCTGGGGGAGGCCCGGGTGCGGGTCTGAGTTCGACCCGGACCCTCCCTCGCCCCCGCCCCCCTATCGCACCGCCTCCCACCGCCCCGTCGGGGGCGCGGGAACGGGGCCGTCGAACTGCTCGAGCCACCCGATGAGGCCGTCCACATCGACCCGTCCGGTGGAGGTGAGGTCGGCCTCGCCCAGGAGGGTGAAGCCGTCGCCTCCCAGGGCGAGGAACTCGGTGGTGCCCACGGTGACGCGGTCGTCGGGCCCGATCTCCCTCCCATCGTCCCGGATCATGGCCAGGACCCGGGAGCCCCGGGGGGCCGCGGGGTCGTACCGCACCCGGAACCCCGAGACATGGGTCCAGGGGCGGCCGTCGTCGGTGAGGCCATGCTCGAGGACGCGGCGCAGGAGGGCGCCGGTCATGTCGAGGCGCACCAGGTCGTTCTGGAAGGGCTGGAACTCGTAGAGGATCCCGTAGGTCACGGGCCCCTCGGGGAGGCTCCGGCGAAGGGAGCCGTTGTTCACGAGTCCCACCTCCGCCTCGGCCGCCCACCGCTGGGCATCGGCCAGGAGGTTCCCGGCGGGGTTTTCCACGGGCTGCCGGTCCTCGTTCGAAAGGAAGGTGGCGAGCACGGCCACGGGCCGATCGAGAAGGGGCCCCACCTCGGCCACCCACCCCTCCACCACACGGGCCACCGCGGTGTCGGGGTCCACCTCCGCCGCCCGGGGCGCGGGAACGGCCCGGTACACGACCCGGGCTTCCTCTCCCGGGCGCCGCTCGAGGCGGCTCACCGTGATCCCCCGGGAGTAGGCCGGGGCCTGCACCACGGCAATCCCGTTCACATCGAAGAGATTCCGGAGGTGGGTATGCCCCCCCACCACGAGGTCGGGACGTTCGGTGACGGCCTCCAGCACATCGACCAGGTGGCCCCGGCACCCCTCGGAACGGGCCTCGGGGTCGGTGCCGTCGGGGTCTCCGGCCACCTCGCACACCGCCCCCGCATGGGTGGTCACCACCACGAAGTCCACCCCTTCCGCCCGGAGCTCCCGCACCCCCCGGTCGATGGCCGGGGCCTCGGCGCCGAAGCGAAGCCCCTCGGTCATCCCCGCCATGACAATGGAGGGGGTTTCGGCCAGGGCGATCCCCAGGACCCCCACCCGCACCCCGTTTCGCTCCAGGATCACCCAGGGCTCCATCCAGTCGGGGGTGGTCCCGGTGGCCTCGTCCACGATATTCGCGGCCAGCCAGGGAAAGTCGCTCTCGGCCACCCGGGCCCGGAGTGTGTCGAGACCCCAGTCGAACTCGTGGTTTCCGAGAACGGAGGCGTCGAGTCCCTTCCGGTTGTGGAGGTCGACGGCACCCCGCCCCCAGCTCAGGTTCGAAAGCGCGGTGCCCTGGAGGATGTCACCCCCCGAGAGGAAAACCGTCGGCCCCTCGAAGCGGACCCGGGCCGAGTCGAGCCAGGCGGCCAGGACCGCCGATCCCCCGATGGTGTCACCCCCCACCACCTCGGGGAGGAAGCGCCCGTGCCAGTCGTTGTTGTGGAGCACCTGGAGGCGCACCACGCCGTCGGCGTCGGGGGCGGCCGCCGCCGGAGGGAGCGCCGCAGGCGCGCATCCCCACCCGGCGGCGAGGAGGGCAAGGGCCCCGAGGAGGGTGGCGGGGGGCCGAAGGCCGGACGGGCGCGGGGGGCCCTCCGGACGCCGGCCCTGAACCGGACCCAGCAGAGGGCGGGCGAAGGAAGGGGCAGGGGAGCGCGGCATGGAGAGGGGCGGGTGGGGGGAGAGGACGGGCGGAAGATGCCGATTCGGAAGGGCGGGCGGCACCCCCCGGGCCTTGGAACCACCCTCCGGTGGCGCAGGTTCCCCGGAAGGGCGGGGGCACCCATGGATTCCGGCGTGCCGCCCGCTCGCCCTTCCGGCACCCTCGTCCCCATGGCACCTTTGAAGCCATGTCATCTTCCACGCCTGCCCTCGATCCCCACCGGGTGGACCTGGTCCTCTGGGACGGGGTCGAGCTCCTGGACTTTGCCGGCCCCGGCCAGGTCTTCGCCGCGGCGGGCTTCCGGGTCCGGACGCTGGCCGCCCGCCCCGGGCCCCTTCGCAGCCAGGGCTTCCTGGAGGTGGTCCCCGAGGCGGTGCTCCCGGGGGTGGCTTCCGCCGCTTCCCCCCCTCCAGCCTCGGCGGGGTCGGTTCCACCGGGGGGCTCCCCCCCGCACTCGGGCTCCCCCTCGGACGCGGCGGCGCTCACCGCCCCCCTCCTTCTCCCGCCCAGGATCTTCGTGGTGCCGGGGGGGAGTTCGGAGGTGGCGGTGGACGATGACCTCCTGGTGGCCGGGGTGGCCCAGGCGGCGCGGGAGACCCTGGCGGCCGGGGGGATCGTGCTCTCGGTCTGCACCGGCGCCCTCGTCCTGGCGGCTGCCCGTCTCCTCGACGACCTCGAGGCCACGACCTGGCACGGCGCCCTCGACCGCCTGCGGGAGGCCGCCCCCCGGACCCGGGTCGTGGAGGGGCGGCGCTGGGTGGACAATGGCGCCGTGGTCACCGCCGCCGGGGTCTCGGCCGGGATCGATGCCGCTCTCCACCTGGTGGAGCGCCTCCGGGGGGCCGAGGCCCGGGCCGAGACGGAGCGCTACATGGAGTACACCGCGTGATCCGGGAGTCCCGGGCGTGATCTGGCGCCTCGTCCTGGCCTCCCTGGCGCGCCTCCCCCAGGGCCTCCTGAGTCGCGCCACCGGGTGGCTCGCCGACCGGCGCCTCCCCGGCCCTCTCCGGGGCCCGGTGCACGGCCCCTTCTCGCGCCTCGTGGGCCGCGCCGTGTCCGAGGCCGAGGCCCCCCCGGCGGCCCCTCCTTCGCTCGGGGCCTGGTTTGCCCGCCGCCTCCGGCCGGGCGCGCGGAGCTGGCCCGCCGAACCGGACGCCGTGACGAGCCCGGTGGACGGGGTGGTGGGGGCGCTGGGCACGATCACCCGGGGGTGCGCCCTCCAGGCCAAGGGGATCGCGTATTCGGTGTCGGAGCTTCTGGCCGATCCGGGGCGGGCCGAGGCCTTCGAGGGTGGGCGCTTCCTCACGATCTACCTGAGTCCCCGCCACTATCATCGCATCCATACCCCTACCGCCGGGAGGGTGCATCTGGCCCGGGCCATTCCCGGGCGACTCATGCCCGTGAACGATCCGGCGGTGCAGGGGGTGCCGGCCCTTTTTGCAACGAACGAGCGCCTCGTGGTCCACCTGGCGACCCCTGCCGGCGAAGTGGCGCTGGTGGCGGTGGGAGCCTTCAATGTGGGTCGCATCTCGGCGGCCTTCGACCCCGGATGGCACACGAACCGACCCCGGAAGGAACGTTCCGCCCCCGAGCTCCGGCGCTACGACCACGAAGTGCGACCCGGCGCCGAACTGGCCGCCTTTCACCTGGGGTCCACCGTGGTCCTCCTCTTCGCACCTGGCCCCCATGGCGCTCCGCCCGCCGACTTCGCCGAGGGCGTGGTCCCCGGGGCCGAGATTCAGGTGGGGACTCCGGTCCTGGTCAGGGACGGCGGTGCGGGGTAGGGCGCGCGGTGCCCCGCCCTGACGCGAGGCCTCTCCCGGGAGGTCGCCCCTGCAGCGCCTGGCACATCCTCCCTACAGCGCCTGGCAGGTCGCCCGTTCGGGAGGCGCGTTCCGGCAGGCAATGATCTCGGCCATTCCCGAGGTGTTTCCCCCGCACACGCTCTCCTGCGCGGCCTGGATCGCCTCCACCTCGTTGGCACCGCGCCCATTCCGGCACACCTGTTCGGTTCCGAAGGTCAGGCAGACCTCGCACTCCGTTTCCACGTCCGACATGGTGGACCAGACGACGACGACCATGAAGAGGATCATGGCCCCGGCGAGGAGGAAGATCTGGTAGGGCTTCATGTCACGAGAAGGCGTCCGGAAGGGAAGAATGGCGGTGGCGGGCCGCCCACACGTTGTCAAGCTATCGGGGGTGTCGGTAACTTCCAAGACTTGGAATCCAACGATTCACCCTGGGGGCGCGGAGCCGCGTGCTCCTCTCCCGGGTCCTTTTCCTGCCTGATGGGAGTGGTTTGTGGCGAACGACGCGATCGAGGTGGAGGGCACCGTGCTGGAGGTGCTCCCCAATGCGAATTTCCGGGTGGAGCTCGAGAACGGGCATACGATCCTGGCCTACCTCTCGGGGAAGATGCGGAAGTTCTACATCCGCGTGCTCGAGGGCGACCGTGTGAAGTGCGAAATGTCCCCCTATGACCTCTCCCGGGGTCGCATCACCTATCGCTACAAGTAAGCACATGTCAGTACAAGGCAGCCCTTCCGGTTCCACTCCGGGGTCTTCGCATCCCGGTTCAGCTCCCCAGGCGCAGGGCGGCGCCCGCGCGAGCGGTCACGCCCATGCACACGGGCATGACCACGGCCACGACGAGGCGCACAACGACATCGTGTACCCGGCGGCCATTCCCTTTGTCCTGGTGCACCTCTCCCTGATCGGGATCTTCTGGACCGGCTTTACCACCACCGCGGTGGTCCTGTGCGTGGTGCTCTACCTGGTCCGGATGTGGGCGCTCACGGCGGGCTTCCACCGGTACTTTTCGCATCGCTCCTACAAGACGAGCCGCTGGTTTCAGTTTGTTCTGGCCTTCCTGGGGCAGACCTCGGCGCAGCGGGGGGTGCTCTGGTGGGCGGCGCTCCACCGGCATCATCACCGCCACTCCGACACCCCGCAGGACGTGCACTCCCCGGTGCACACCGGGTTCTGGTTCAGCCATGTGGGGTGGATCTTCTCGCCGCAGAAGAACGAGGCGGACTACTCGAACATCGAGGACTTCGCCAAGTATCCGGAGCTCCGCGTGCTCGACCGCCATCCGTACGTTCCGGCGGTTCTCCTGGCCATTGGATGCTACCTCCTGGCCGGGTGGCCCGGGCTCTTCGTGGGGTTCTTCCTCTCCACCGTGATCCTCTGGCACGGGGTCTTCGCCATCAACTCGGTGGCCCACGTGGTGGGGAAGAAGCGCTACCTCACCGCCGACGAATCGCGGAACAACTGGTGGCTCGCCATCATCACCCTGGGTGAGGGGTGGCACAACAACCACCACCACTACCAGAGCTCCACGCGCCAGGGCTTCTACTGGTGGGAGGTGGACATCTCCTTCTACGTGCTGAAGGTGATGTCATGGGTCGGGCTCGTCTGGGACCTCCGGGAGCCCCCGCGCCATATTGTGGAAGGCGAGGCCCGGCTGGGCCGGAAGATCATCGAGAAGGTGGCCGAGGACTGGGCCGACGACTTTTCCATCGATGCCGTGGTGGCCCGCGTCCGCGATGCCTGGGCGCACCTCCCCTCCGCCCCTTCCCTGGAGGAACTGCGGGAGCGGGCCCGGCAGGCGCAGATCGACGTGGTGGCCTGTTTCCACGAGCTCGAACTCCCCCATGTGCCGAGCATCGAGGAGATCCAGGAGGAGATCCGCGCCCGGGTCGCCAAGCGCTACCGCGACTCCCCCTCGCTGGAGGAGATCGCCGAGCGCGCCCGCGCCATTCTCCTGGAGCAGCTCGCCCATCGGCTCGTGCTGGAGCCGGCCCAGAGCGCGGGGTAGGGGAGAAGCGGGCCCGGACGTTTCCGCGGAAACGCCTGTCGCCGGGTCCGCGGGGCCCTCGGTGCTCCCGGGAACGAAGTCGACGGAACGGGAGGGGGGCCACCCCCGGAGGCCGACTCCAGGATCCCGAAGCAGCTCAGCGCACGATGTACGCCACTGCCTCGGCGGCCTGCTCGAGGGTCTCGACGGTGAAGTCGGCCAGGGCGTCGAGCTCCTTCAGGGCATGCACATGCTCTTCCGGCCGCACGAGGAGAAGGGGAATCCCCGCCGCCACGGCCTGTCCGGCATCGGCGGCGGTGTTCCACTGGCGGTACTTCTCGGTAAAGCAGGCCACCACCAGGTCGGCATGGCGCATGTGGACCCGGGTGCGCAGGGTGTTCACCCGGGCACCCTCGAGGTCCTCGTACCGGTTGGAGGGCGGCCGGCCCAGGATCCGGGCCCCGATCTCGTCGGAGAGGTCGTGGTTCTCCTGCGGCCCCAGGAAGTGGGCCTCCACCTCCCGCTCCGCCAGCGCCTTCCGGAAGGTTTCGCGCCACTCCGAGTGGATCTCTCCGGCCAGGTAGATCGTGAGGTCGAGCACGGTGGTTCGCTCCTTGGGGTTGGGGCCACGGACGGGCCCGGAAAAGGGAGTCCGGGCGCACCCTTGCCCGGGTCGAGGGGTAGGGCTCAGACCCGACGCCCCCTGCAGAGACCAACCCCGCTTCCCGTGGAAGGTGTCGGAGGGGGCGCCCGGATGTCGCGCTCCGGCCTCGTCACGCGGGGCGCGCTCACCCGTGGCCCTTTCACCCGGGCCCCCGCCACCCGGGCCCCCGCCACCCGTGGCCCCCGTCACCCCGGGCCCCCGTCCTCCACGGCCCCGTCCCCCACGGCTCCGTTCCCTCCGGCCCCCTCCCCCATGCCCCGACCCGATCCCCTTCGGTCCATCACCTTCGCCCTCGGCGTCTTCCTTCTCACGGCCTGCTCCGATGCCGTGGCCCCGGAAGACCGGGGGGTCGATCTGGACCTCCTCTTCGCCCCTCCCACGCAGGGAGAGGTGGACCAGGTCCGGGCGGAGTGGGCCTCCCGGAGCGTCGCATCCCTCGATGCACGCACCGAGGCCACCGGATCGCTTCTCATGGGACTCACCCCGGGGCGTCTGCGGGTCGTGTCGCACCTTGTGGACGGACACCGCCACTACGGAGCCCTCGTGATCCCCCAGGGGGCGGCGCCCGGGAGCCTTCCCGTGCTCGTGTACGCCCATGGGGGCGACGGGGGGGTGTCCACCGCCGAACTCACCCTCCTCTTCCTCGCCCTGGGGAGCACGGCCTCCTCCTTCGCCTGGGTCGTCCCCTCCTTCCGCTCCGAGCCGTTGCGGGTGGGATCGCAAACCTTCCAGTCCGGGGGCGAGCCGTCTCCCTGGGACCGCGATGTGGACGACGCCCTCGCCCTCCTCACCCTGGCCCTCGAGGAGGAGCCGGCCCTCGACCCGGGTCGTGTGGCCGTGCTCGGGGCGAGTCGGGGCGGAGGGGTGGGGCTCCTCATGGGGGCCCGGGACCCCCGGATCCGGGGGGTGGTGAGCTTCTTCGGCCCCACCGACTTCCTGGACCCCTGGATCCGGGAGATCGTGGAGGAGTCCCTTCGGGGCGAGGCCCGGGACCTCCCGGGGCTTCGCTGGCTCGACGGGGAGTTCATACAGCCCCTGGCCCAGGGCCGTCTCTCCCGGGACGCGGTCCGGAGGGAGCTGGTGCGGCGCTCCGCCGTCCTCTTCGCATCGTCCCTTCCGGCTGTCCAGATCCACCATGGGACGGACGATCCGGTGGTGGCCTTCAGCCAGGGCGCCCGCTTCGACGCCGCCATGCAGGCGCTGGGCCGGGGGGAGCCCGACTACGAATTCTTTGCCTATCCGGGGGGAGACCACACCCCCCTTACCCTCCCGGGGAGCATCGAGCGGACCACCGCATTCCTCCTGCGCCACACCCAATTCGAGCGATTCGCTGTCCCTGGTTCGCGGTAGGCGATCTACGGGAGGTAGGATCAGGGGGTGTGCAAGAAGCGAGGCGACGTACCTTTCCGTTGGGCATCAAACAACGAGTCCGGGTTGGAGCCCGGGGAAAGGAGCGTCGCCTCACGGGGCAGGATGGGCAGGCAGGGCCGAGAGTGTCCTCTGGGATCGGCTGGAGGAGCTGGTGAGGGAGGAGGCCCGGGCCATCGTGCAAGGAATGGCGGATGAGAGCGTGTTGTCACGGCTCGCGGCCGAAGCACTTCGGCCTCAGGTCGTGTGAACACTCCCTGGTTTGCGGATCGTTCAGGTAGTAGGCGGCGGCCACGGGAGCGTTGAGCTCGAGGGCCTGCTGGAGTCGGGCGGATTCCTCACGAGCGTCCTCGAGCTTGTCGGGGTTCTGCGGACGTGTGGACGCCTGCCGTGCGGTCGCAAGTGGTTGTATTCCGCCTCCGCCTCCCCCGGCGGACGTACAGATCCTCGGTCCTGCGGAGATCGAACCGACAGGAAGGTGTACGTGGGAGGCACTCGCACTGAACGGTACTCCACCCTTCAGCTACAAGTGGGAAGGGCAGGTCCAGCCTTGAGGTGCCAACAGTCCGTTCCACACCGGCGGGAAGGACCCTGCGCAGCTGGTTTGCGTACTCACCCTTAGGGTCGCTGTTGCCCTTCGGGCCTTCGGGTCGCTGTTGGTGACTCAGCAGGGGCCACCGGTTGGACCGATCTCACCATGACAGGGGATCCGTTCGCTCCGGAATTCCTACAGTCTGCACCGCATGGAGGACACACGCGATGAAGGCGCCCCGAACGATCGGGCGCGGGTCGGCCTCATCCAGCCGAACCTCGCTCCCCGCGCTTGTTTCGAGTGTGGTGCTCGCGCTCGGCGTCTTCGGATGCGGGGCCCCGACGGCGCCCGATGGACCGTTGCCGGCCCTGGAAGAGGTGGAATGGCGCGGCGTCGTGTTCTCCGCGACAAGCCACGTGCGCGGCGACACCGTGCTGGCGGAGCTCGTCGCACGGAACCCGCGCGGGGAGGCGATCGAGCTCGAGCTTCCCGTACGCGACTGCATGGGGTACGTCCGGCTCTATGCGGAAGGGGACTGGGATCAACCCGTCCTGGAGACGATGGACCCGTTCGGGGTGTGGTGCGGCAGCGAAAGCCGCGACCAGCACGTCGCCCTGGAGGTCCAGGCTGGGGACTCCTTCTCGGACGCGAGCTGGGTGTACGCGGCGTGGCCCGTCTCCGCACTCCCTTCCGGCCGCTACCGCGCCGCCGTCCTCATCCGGCCCGGATACCTGGAGGACTCGGCCGCTCCGGCATTCCTTCTCCAGGCCGGGGCCACGTTCGAACGCCCCTGATGGTCGAGCGTGAATCACCCGGTGAGAGACGCTGGACCTAACCCGGACGCCCCACTCGTCCAGAAGAAACACCCCCTCCTCGAACCGCTGGCTGAACAGCGACCGGAACGCCTCGCCGTGGGACCGGCGGTGACCCCGGAGGCCGGTGGACCGTCGCACCGTGCGGGCCTCTTCGGCGACCGTCAGGCGCCGAACCATCCCAGGACCAGCGACCCGGCGCCCGAGACGGCAAGCCCGAACAAGACCGCAGCGACGGTGGCCAGCACGACGGAAATGCCGATGACCAGGCCGTCCCGCTGGAGAATGCCGAGCCCGACCCCGGCCACGGCGACGGCCGCCACCACATTGATGCCCGGGATCGGAATGGCGAGCAGGATCGCCATGCCAACGCAGATCATGCCCTGGAGCCGCCCGGCCCGGGCAAGCCGGGCCCAGCGGGGCTTCAGGATCCGGTCGAGCCACTGGACGACGCGGCGGAGCCGGCGGATCGCGCCCTGCGCCTTGTCCCGGGGGAGAGAGCGGTTTCGCACCCAGCCCGGGACCCCGGGATCGGCGCCCTTCAGGATCAGCGCCACGCCGATCACGAAGATCGGCGCCGCCAGAATCGCCGAGAGGCCGACCATGGGGATGGTTTCGGGGAGGCTGAACACGAGCAGGATCAGTCCGTGGGCACGGCTCCCGATGACCTCGGTGATCTCACCTACGCCGAGCCTGTCGCCCCCGTCCATCTCCTGGATCTCCTCCAGGAGCTCCCAGGTCGGCCTGTCGTCGCCTTCGCCCTTCTCCCCCACCGGTGCCCCCTTCCCGTTACATGTGTGTCGCCGCCTGACGCAAGATGCGGAGCATGCCGACGGAGACCGTCGCGTGACACCCCCCGGGGGGGCCGCAGGCTGCGGCCTCCCCACCGCCCTCGGCCTCTCCCGGGCAGGGAACCGCTCGACGATGGGATCTCCGCGCTCATCGAGCAAGGAGTCCGTCGTTCGCCAGGGTACCGGGCTCGAGCGTCGAGATGCGGAGGGCAGGGCGCCTTCGCCACATCGAACCCGCAGCCCCCCTGGCTTGCGGTGCCACCCCCTGACCGGGACTTTCGCTGTCGGAACCTGTTGCGAACCCCTCCCCTCAGCGGAGCCTGCCCCCATGCCCGCCTCGGTCCCCTCCCGCCCGCACCCCACCCCCCGTTGCCGGGCGCTCCTCGCCGCCGCCCTCCTCGCCGGGGCGGCCGCCCTCCCGGCCCTGGCCGCCTTCCCGGCCGCCCTCGAGGCCCAGGAGACCCGCCTCCTCCGCGAGCCGGCGGTGAGCGCCGAGCACATTGCCTTCACCCATGGCGGGGATCTCTGGATCGTGGGGCGGGAGGGGGGGGAGGCCCGCCGCCTCACGGCCACCCCGGCGGTGGTGTCGGACCCGCACTTCTCCCCCGATGGCCGCCGCATTGCCTTCACCTCGGGCGAGGCCGGGGGGCAGCAGGTCTTCGTGGTGGAAATCGACGGAGGAAATCCCACCCGCCTCACCTGGTACCCCGCACCCTCCCAGGCCCGGGGGTGGAGCCCCGACGGGACCCGGGTTCTCTACGCCTCCACCCGCGAGACGGCGCCCTCCGCCTACTCCCGCCTCTGGACCGTCCCGGCCGAGGGCGGCCCCTCGACTCTCCTTCCGGCCCCCTTCGGCTTTCAGGGCGCCTTCTCCCCCGATGGCGGGCAGCTCGCCGTGGAGCCTACCCGCCGGTGGGATCCGGAGTGGCGCGGCTACCGGGGGGGCCAGAACGTCCCCCTCGTCCTCCTCGACCTCGAGACGCTCGACGAGGTCCTCCTTCCCAGCGAGCACTACACCGACACCCACCCGGTCTGGCACGACGGCCTCCTCTACTTCCTCTCGGACCGGGACTGGGCCGCGAACATCTGGTCGTACGACCCGGCCTCGGGCGCCCTCGAGCAGCGCACCTTCGAGCGCGAGGTCGATGTGAAGCACCTGGCCGGGGGCGGCGGCATCCTCATCTACGAGCACGACGGGTGGATTCACACCTTGGACCCCGCCACCGGGGTTTCCGAGCGGATCTCCATTACCGTGCGCGGCGACTTCCCCTGGGCCCGCCCCCGCTGGGTCGAGGTGAGCTCGAATGTGGCCGCCGCCGGGCTCTCGGCCACGGGGCAGCGGGCCGTCATGGAGGCCCGCGGCGAGATCTTCACCGTCCCCGTGGAGCATGGCACCGCCCGAAACCTGACCCGCTCCGATGGGGCCGCCGACCGGGCCCCGGTCTGGTCGCCCCGGGGCGACTCGGTGGCCTGGTTCTCCGATGCCGAGGGGGCGTACCGCCTTTTCATTGCATCGCAGGACGGACTCGACGAGCCCCGGAGCCTCGGGATCGGGGAGTCCCGCATGGCCTGGAACCCCTCCTGGTCGCCCGATGGGAGCCGGATCGCCTTCATGGATGACCGGGCCCGGGTCCAGGTGGTGGAGCTCGCCACCGGCACCCTGACCACCGCCGACCGGGGGGGGGACTCGAACGACCGGACCTCCATGCGCCCCGTCTGGTCGCCCGATTCCCGGTGGCTCGCCTACGAGAACCGCTTCCCCAACCAGTTCCGCCGCATCGTGGTCTGGTCGGTGGACTCGGGCGAGACCCATGTCCTCACCGATCCCATGGCCGACGCCTTCTCCCCGGCGTGGGACCGCGACGGCCGCCACCTCTGGTTCCTCGCGGGCACCGACCTGGGACGAGCGGCCGGATGGGCCAACACGAGCGCCATCACGGCGACCCCCACCTACGGCGCCTACGTCATGATCCTGCGAAGCGACGACCCCACCCCCTTTCCCGTCCGGAGTGACGAGGAAGGGGGGGAAGGGGAGGGGAATGCCAACGCCCGAAGCGGAAACGCCGGTGCGGGAAGCGCCCGGGGCGGCCAGGGTTCGGACCAGGCCCGGGAAGGCGCAGGGGGAGCCGCCGGTTCCGATGACCCCCTCCAGGTCCGGATCGACCTGGAGGGAATCGAGCGTCGAATCCTCCCCCTTCCCATGCCCGTGCGCCGCTACGGGGTGGCGCTCGCCGGCCCCACCGGATCGGTCTTCCTCACCGAGATCCAGCAGGGGCAGCCCGGATCCACCCTCCACAAGTTCACCCTGGCCTCCCGCGAGGCGCAGGTCTTCACGCAGGGGGTGGGGCGGGTGGCCCTTTCGGGCGACGGGAGCAAGATCCTCTTCCAGTCGGGGAGCCAGTGGCGGGTGGTGGACACGGCCCGCCCCCCCGACGCCACCTCGGGGCGCCTCACCGTGGACCTCCGGGCCCGCATCGACCCCGAGGTGGAGTGGCGCCAGATCTTCGACGAGACCTGGCGGATGAAGCGCG
The DNA here is from genome assembly GCA_050485885.1 of Gemmatimonadales bacterium. Classification (GTDB taxonomy): domain Bacteria; phylum Gemmatimonadota; class Gemmatimonadetes; order Longimicrobiales; family Gaopeijiaceae; genus SKNW01. The sequence continues at coordinate 45,750 of JBJHCG010000027.1, forward strand.
ACTTCTTCTACGACCCGAACCTCCATGGTGCCGACTGGGACGCGGTCTATGCCCGCTACGAACCCCTGGTGGAGCATGTCCGGCACCGCTCCGACCTGAACTACGTGATCGGGCAGATGGGCTCGGAGCTCGCCGTGGGGCACTCGTACTTCGGGGGAGGGGACTTCCCTTCGGTGGAATCCACCCCGGTGGGGGTCCTCGGAGCCGAACTCGAGGCCGCCGACGGGCGGTGGCGCATTGCCCGGATCTTCACCACCGAGCAGTGGAATCCCGGGCTCAGCGCCCCCCTGGACCAGCCCGGAATGCAGGTGCGGGAGGGCGACTACCTCCTGGCCGTGGAAGGGGTGGAACTCACCGCTGCGGAAGACCCCTACCGGGCCCTCGAGGGAACGGTGGGGCGCCAGCTCCGGCTCCTCTTCTCGCGCACCCCGTCCATGGACGATGCCTTCACCGAGGTCGTGGTCCCCATCGGGAACGAGGGACAGCTCCGGCAGCGGGCCTGGGTGGAAGACAACCGGCGCCGGGTCGATGCCCTCTCCGACGGACGCCTTGCCTATGTCTGGGTCCCGAACACCGGCAACCCCGGCCTCGTCTCCTTCGACCGGTACTACTTCTCCCAGCAGGATCGGGCGGCGGCCGTCATCGACGAGCGCTTCAACGGGGGCGGACTCCTGGACGACTACATGGTCGACCTCATGGACCGAAGCCTCCGGGCCGCCATCACGAACGAGGCGGTGGGGGGGGCGCCGCACCGCCTCCCCGCCGGGATCCTCGGTCCCAAGGTCCTCCTCATCAACGAATACGCCGGCTCCGGGGGCGACTTCTTCCCCTGGGTCTTCCGGCACCTCGACCTCGGCCCCCTCATCGGAATGCGGACCTGGGGCGGCCTCGTCCGCTCCTGCTCCCACTTCGGCCGGGTCGACGGCGGGTTTGCCAACTCCCCCTGCAACGCCGTCTTCGAGCCCGGGGTGGACTGGATTGCCGAGAACTACGGGATCCCCGCCGACATCGAGGTGAGGGTCACCGCCCGCGACATCGCCGAGGGGCGCGACCCCCAGCTCGAACGCGGGGTGCAGGAGGCCCTTCGGCTCCTCGAGGCCCACGGCGAGATCGAGGTGGAGCAGCCCCCCTTCCCGGTCCGGTCGCGGCGGCCGGGCGGGGGAGGGTGAGGTGAGGCCCGGGGTGAGGACGCTCGCGAGCTTCCTCCCCTTTGCACTGGCCTGTCTTGCCGGTCTCGTGACCGGCGTGGGAGCACTCGGGGCCGAGGGGTCCGGGGTGTCGTTCGGGGCGAGCGGCGAGGCGCCTGGGGTCGACGGTGCAGCCTTCGGGGCGGACGGCGCACTGTACCCGTCCCCCATCGCCTCCCCCGCCCAGCCCGCCGACGCCTGGTCGGGCACCTGGGAGACCCGGTGGCGGGGGGGCGGTGCCCGCCTCCTCCTGGAGCAGGAGGGGGACCGGGTCGTGGGGTCCTACCCCCTCCTCGATGGCGAAATCGAGGGGCGGATCCAGGGGCGGGAACTCCGGGGTCGATGGCGCGAGGGAAGCCGTACCGGCGACTTCACCTTCGTCCTCTCCCGCGATGGCACCTCCTTCATGGGACGCTTCGGGGGCGGGGAGTGGTGGACGGGGCTCCGCATCGAGGAAGAGGACTTCACCGGCGACGACCTGGACCTGTCCTCGCCCCGGGCCGCCCTCCGGACCTTCCTGCAGGCGGCGGGCGATGTGAGCGGCGGATCGCTCGACCGGTACCTCACCGCCCTCGGCGCCCTTCGGCTTCCCCCCCTGGAGGAGGGGGGCTCCAGCCGGCTCGACTACGCCCGGCTCCTGCACCGGGTCCTCTACCACCTTCACTTCCGGATCTGGGAACTCCCCGACGAGGGCGAGGACGGGGCCCCCCTTGTGGAGGTCTTCCTCCCCGATACCCGGACCACCCTGGGGCTCGAGCTGGGGTTCGTCCGGACCGGAGATGCGTGGCGCATCGACGGTCCCCCCGAGGAGGTGCTGCAGGAGGTCCTCCTCGAGCTGGAACGGGTCCATGGCCCTGCGGGGCGCACGGAGACGCGCCTGGGGCGCAAGTCACCTCGCGAGGCCATGCGCACCTTCCTCTACGGGATGTACTGGTTCGAGGGGCGCGCCGACAATCCGGCCTTCACGACCCTCGACCTGAGCGGGGTGAGCGACGTGGTGCGCGACCACGAGGGCCCCCTTCTCGCCCGGTACCTGCAGCGGGTCATCGACCGGATCGGGTTCGTGATCTGGCAGGAGATCCCCAACGCCGAGGGCGAGGGCGAGCCCTTTGTCTTCTTCGAACACCCGGCGGGCGATGTGGTCCTGGCACCCACCCTCGGGGAGGACGGGGTCGTGCACTGGACCTTCACCCCCGAGACCCTCCGGGACATCCGGCGGCTCTACGGCGCCATCGAGGAAATGCCCCTGGCCCCGGGGCTCGTGGAACGCCCGGCTCGGGACCTCCACTTCCGGCTGCGAGACCACCTCCGCACCTGGGACAAGGACCTCCTTCTTCCCCTCGGCCCCCTGGAACGGTGGCAGTGGCTCGCCCTGGGGGCGGGCCTTCTGGCCGGAATGCTCCTGGGCGGAGGGCTGGCCGGGGGCGGTGCCCTGGTGCAGCGGAGAAGGCGGGGCGGGGGGCCCCTCCCCTCCGAGGTGCGTCTCCTCCTCCTTCTCCCCCTGGGGCTCCTGGGGTTTGCCCTCCCCTTTCTCCTCTTTCCCCCCGTGCTCGGGCTCCCCGCCGGGGTGGCCACCGGGATCCGGGCGGCGGCCGTCCTCACCCTGACCCTGGGAGCAGCCCCGCTTCTCTGGGTCTGGATCGGCGTCCTGGGTCGGGCCTACGAGGCCCGCACCGGGGGGCTCGGTCACCACGACACCCTGGTCTCGCTCTTCCTGAGCGTGGCCCGGATCGTCGTGGTGACGGGGGCCTTCGTCCTGGCCGCCCATGCCCTTGCGGTGCCCTACCAGGGGGTCCTGGCCGGGCTCGGGATCGGCGGGCTCGCCATTGCGCTGGCCGCGCGTCCCACCCTGGAGAATGTGATCTCGGGGATCACGATCTATGTGGATCGACCCGTGGCGGTGGGAGACTTCTTCCGCTTCGGAGACCAGGTCGGCACGGTGGAGCGGATCGGGCTCCGGTCCACCCGCATCCGGACCCTGGACCGGAGCGTCCTCTCGGTGCCGAACTCCGTTCTGGCCAACGTGCAGATCGACAACCTCTCGGCCCGGGAGCGGATGTGGTACCGCCAGGTCCTGAACCTCCGGTACGAAACGACCCCGGACCAGCTCCGGGCCCTCCTGGAGGACCTCCGGACTCTCCTCCTGGGCGACCCGAGGGTGAGTGATCACCCCTTCCGGGTGCGCTTCATCGGCTTCGGGAGCCACTCTCTCGATGTGGAGGTCTTCCTCTACATCGAAACGAACGACTTTGCCACCTCCCTGGCCATTCGCGAGGAGCTGAACCTCCGGATCTACGAAACGGTGGAAGCCGCCGGAGCCCAGTTCGCCTTTCCGAGCCAGGTGCACTACCTGGCGTCGGACTCGCCCATGGATGCGGAGGCACGGACGCGGGCCGAAGCCCGGGGCGCCGCGCTGCGGGAGAGGGAGCACCCCGGGACCGCCCTCGGCTCGGGAGACGGCTCCCCCCCCGGCGGGGGCCCCATCCCGGAGGACGGCTTCGGCCGCGACCCGATGGACGGCACCGGCAGCGGAATCGGGGGCGGCGGGGGTCCCGGTCCGGACCGCGGCCCCCCCTCGCCTGGCTGACGCGCCGGTCCCCCGACGCGCGGCTACCAGCCCGCGTTCAGCACGGGGAGCCAGCGCAGCCCCGGGCGGGCGGCGTCGTTCCGGTTCAGGAGGCCCAGCTGCACCCCCTTCAGCTCGCGGGCATGGTTGTAGAGGCCCACGGCGAGCCCGCGCTGGGTGCCCAGATCGTTCCACCCCGACACCGAAATCCCCTTGAGCTCGGGCGTCGTGGTCCGGTAGCCGGCCAGGGAGAGCCCCTCGATCCCGGCCCCGGCCTGGGTCCGGATCCCGGCCACCTTGATCCCCTTCATCCGGTCGCCGGCCACGAGCCCCACCCCGGCCAGCTGGAGTCCCAGCATGTCGCGGCTCGCCACGAGGCCCACCCCGGCGCCCTGGAGGCCGATGATCTCCCCATCGGAAACGAGCCCCACCCCGGCCAGCTGGACCCCCTGGATCACCCCGGTCCCCACGAGCCCGATTCCCGCAGCCTGCACCCCGCGCATGGGGCCCTGGGCCACCATCCCGATTCCCGCGGCCTGGATCCCGGTCAGGGGGCCTTCCGCCACCAGCCCGATCCCGGCAGCCTGCACCCCGCGCATGGGGCCCTGCGCCACCATCCCGATGCCGGCCACCTGAGCGCCGGAAAGGGGCCCCTGGGCCACCATGCCGATCCCGGCCGCCTGCACGCCCCGCATCTCCGCGCCCGCCACCATCCCGATCCCGGCCACCTGGACCCCGGCAAGCGTCCCCCCGGTCACGAGCCCGACCCCGGCCAGGGCGGCGCCCCGCATCTCGCCTCCCGCCACGAGCCCCACGCCGGCGGCGTGAATGCCCAGGATCTCGCGGTCGGTGACGATCCCCGCCACCCCGACCCCGATCCCCCGGATCGTGCCCGCGGCGGGAGCGATCCCCAGGGCCACCCCGTTCACCGTGCCCCCCGGCCCTCCGCTGGCCGGGGTCCAGAAGGTCAGGTTGATCCCGTTCACCTGCTCGAGGCAGCGGTCCCGGCCCTGGATCCGGAGACCGTTCACCCGGGGCACGCCCCCCAGCGCCACCCCGTTGGGTCCCACCCCCAGCAGAACCCCCCCGCTCGGACACCGGGGGGCATCCTGGGCCGAGGCATCGGGGGGTGCGGCGGCGAGAAGGGCGAGGGCCACCAGAACGGGGGCCGCAGCTCGGAGGGGACGGTCGATCAGAGGCATGGACTCACGGAGTGAAAAGGGGGCTTCAGGAAGCGGCAAGGGACACCCACCTGCGGGGAGAGTTCGGAACGGGAGGAGCCTCCGGTGCCCTCGGGTGGCCCGGGAGGGATGTCGGCCGCGAAGGCAGCGCGCACCCCGACCGTGGCGCAGCGCCCGGGAAGGGAGCCGGCCGGGGTGTGGCGCCCCGCCTGACCTCGACCCTGACACCGACCCTGACACGGATCCCTACGTACCCCGCGCGGGTCGGGTTTCGGGGCAACCTTGCCCTGCAGGGGGAGGCGGTCCATTCTTCCGGGTCCTCAATCCCCACCCCCGCACACGGAAAGGCGCATGGAGTCCATCAGCGCGTTCGTCAACTGGATGGAAGATGTGGTCTGGGCCTCGGGTATTCCGGTGGCCGGCGAGACCATTCCCTTCGTCGTGATCCTCCTTCTCGGCGCAGGCTTCTACTTCACCCTTCGCCTTGGATTCATCCAGGTGCGGGCCCTGGGCCACGGCTTCGCGGTTGCCACGGGGCGCTACGACGACCCGAACGAGCCCGGTGACGTCTCCCACTTCCAGGCGCTCTCCACCGCGCTCTCCGCAACGGTGGGAATCGGAAACATCGCGGGTGTGGCCATTGCCATCCACTTCGGGGGCCCGGGTGCCCTGTTCTGGATGTGGATCACGGCCTTCCTCGGCATGGCGACGAAGTTCGCCGAGGTGACGCTGGCCCAGTACTACCGCGAGGTGAAGAAGCCCGATCCCGATGCGCCCATGTGGGAGGGGACGGTTTCGGGAGGGCCCATGTACTACATCGAGAAAGGGCTCGGGGCGGCGTGGAAGCCCATGGCCATCTTCTTTGCCCTCCTCCTGGCCATTACCGCCTTCCTCTCGGGGAACGGCGTGCAGGCGAACACGGTGGCCGACACCATGCGGGACTCCTTCGGCATTCCGGTCTGGGTCTCGGGGCTCATCACGGCGGCGGTGGTGGGTGCGGTGATCCTGGGCGGGATCTCGCGCATCGGGAAGGTCACGGGGATCCTGGCGCCGGCCATGGCCGGGATCTACGTGGCGGGGGCCCTCGTCATTCTGGCCCTGAACTGGAACATGATCGTGCCGGCCCTGAGCCTCATCGTGACCGAGGCCTTCAACCCCTCCGCCGGGATTGCCGGGGCCGGGGTGGGCGCCTTCCTCGTCACGATGATGTGGGGGGTGCGCCGCGGGCTCTTCTCCAACGAGGCCGGGCAGGGGTCCGCCCCCATTGCCCACGCGGCGGCGAAGACGGATGAGCCGGTGTCGGAGGGTGTGGTGGCGCTTCTCGAGCCCTTCATCGACACGATCGTGATCTGCACGATGACGGCGCTCGTGATCATCGTCACCTCCTCCTGGGACGACCGCTTCGCCACCCCCATCTCCTTTGGCGACAACCGGGTGTCGTGGGTGGAAGAGCAGGACGACGGCGGCTTCCGGCGCATGGTTTCGGCTCCGGAGCAGGTCACCGTCACCGACGGCGTGCCCGAAATGGGGGCCGGCACCCGTCAGCTCGCCTTCAACAATGCGCCGGTGGACCGGTTCTTCATGGATGAGGCGCAGACCGTGCCCTTCACCGGAACCCTCGAGCCCCAGGCGCGGGAGTTCCGCGATGCCCAGGGGAACGCCGTCCCCGTGCTGTACGGGAATGGCGCCCAGACCGGCGCACCCCTGACCATGGTGGCCTTCCAGCGCGGGCTGCCGGGAGACTGGGGGCACTACATCGTGCTCCTGACCGTGCTCCTCTTCGGGATTTCCACCGCCATTGCCTGGAGTTACTACGGCGACCGATGCGCCTACTACCTCTTTGGCGAGAAGGCGGTGCTTCCCTACAAGATCGTCTTCGTGGCCATGCATTTCGTGGGGGCCGTGGTGCCCCTTGCGGTGGCCTGGACCCTGGGAGATGTCTTCCTGGGGCTCGTGATCATTCCGAACCTCATTGCCCTGATCTTCCTCACGCCCAAGGTGATCGAGGCCTCGAAGTCGTACTTCGAGCGGAAGCCCTGGATCGAGAATGCCGAGGTGCATCGGCGCGTGGTGGAAGAACAGCGGAGGATGAAGGGGAAGTAGGCGGCGCATTCGGGTGGGCCCGGCTCCGGCGGCGGCTTCTTCAGGGAGCGCCGTCCGGAGGCCGGGTCGCCCGAGGGCCCCCGGGGCAGCCCGCTTCCGCCTCTCCGATTGAAAGAGGGCTCGGCATGGTGCCGGGCCCGCCCGATGGTGCAGACCCACTCACCCTGCATGGAACCACGATGAAGCCAACGAACCGAAGCCTTGCCGCCACCCTCTCCATGGGAGCGGTCCTCTGCGGGGCCCTCCTCGCGGCCCCTGTCCTCTCGGTGGCGCCGGCGCCCCTCTCGGCACAGGATCTTCCCCGGACGGGGGCGGAGCGGGCGAACTGGGCCCGGGCCTCCCAGCACCAGGAGGTCCTGGACTTCCTCGACGAGATCCAGCGGCGCTCCGACAAGATCATCGTGGAAGAGCTCACCACGACGAACGAGGGTCGCCCCTTCGTGGTGGCCTACCTGGGGGATCCGCCCCATCCGGATCCCAGCGCCTCGATCCTTTCGGGGAAGCCCACGATCTTCATTCTCTCGTCGATTCATGGAAACGAGCGGTCGGGGCGGGAAGGGGGCCAGCAGCTCATTCGCGAGCTGACGCTGGGCGATCAGCAGCACCTTCTGGAAAAGGTGAACGTGATCATCGTCCCCAACATGAATCCCGACGGCGGGGACTGGGGGAACAACGGGCGGCGCACGAACTCCCTCGGGTACGACATGAACCGCGACTGGGTGGTCATGGAGACCCCCGAGGTCACGGCCACCATCGAGGACATCCTCCTCCGCTTTCAGCCCGAGGTCTGGGTCGATGCGCACAACGGAGGCTCCCTCCCCTACCACATGACGTACCAGACCACCCTCGATCCCACCGCCGATGCCGATCTGGTGGCGTTCGCCCGGGGCCCCATGTACGACGCCCACGAGGCGCACCTGGCCTCGAAGGGAATGAAGTTCTTCTGGTACTCGGGTCCCAGCTTCGATGAGGAGGCCGACACCTGGTTCTGGCGCACCACCGTGCCCTGGGTCCGGAAGCAGCACTCCTACGGGGGGATTCAGAACATCATCACCCTCCTCTACGAGGTCCCGGGCGGGCACCCCCTCGACGTGCAGGCTGACGCTGCGCGGGAGTCCTTCATTGCCCTGCTACAGTTCGTGGCCGACAACGCCGACGAGACCCGCCGGGTCGTGCAGGAGGCCCGGCGCCGCACAGTGGAGGAGCCGGCGTCCGAGATCATTCTCACCACCCGCGAGAGCGTTCACCCCGAGCCGGTGGAGTTCGAGGTGCGCGAGCGGAACCCCGATGGTTCCTGGGGTGAGTTCTTCACCGTGACGGGCGAGAACCGGACCCTCTGGGTGGCCGAGAACACCCGGGCCATGCCGGGGTGGGGGTACGCCTTCGATGCCCGGCTCGACGATGTGGCCCACCTCCTCCGCCGCCACGGAATCCAGGTGGAGCAGCTCCAGGAAGAGGTCACCATGCCGGTGGAGCGCTTCCGGATCGAGGAGATCTCGTGGGATTCCACCCCCTACCAGAACCACCTCCTGGCCCAGGCCGAGGTGGAGGTGATGCCGGGCGAGATGACTTTCCCCGCAGGCACCTACGTGGTCCGGCTGCGGCAGGTCACCGGGCGTCTCATCCCCCTCCTTCTGGAGCCCGACGCCGAGGACTCGGTCCTTCGCTGGAACTTCCTCGACCACTCCATTCCCACCCGGGGCGGGCCCAACGCCTTCGTTCCCATCTACCGCCTGAATGACGCCCCCATGGTGCCCATGCAGGTCACGCGAACGCGGAGGTAGGAGGAGGGCGGGGGGGGGGCGCAGAGGCGTCACCCCCCCCGCGCCGCCGCCACCAGGGCCCGCACCCGGGCGGCCTCCACTGGTCGCCCGGCGCGCCCCCCTTCCTGGAGGGCGCTTCCCACGATGGCGCCGTCGGCCACCTGGAAGAGGTCGGCCACCGTTTCGGGGGTGACCCCGCTCCCCACCCAGACCGGGGTCTCGGGGGCCGCCTCCCGCACCCGCCGAAGCCGGTCGGGGTCGGTGGGGAGCCCGGTGCCGGCGCCACTCACGATGAGAAGGTCGGCAAGCCCGCGCCCGGCCACATCGCGGGCCGTGTCCTCGACGGTGGCGCCGGCGGGGGGAATGGCGTGCTTCACATGCACGTCGGCGGCGAGGAGAACCCGGGGGGCCGGACCGGGCGTGCCGCCCACCCCCAGCGCCTCGCGGGTCCGGAGGGTGGCGTGGGCCTCGCCGTGGAGGAGCCCCTGGTCGGTGTACATGGAGCCCACGTGCACATTCACCCGGATGAGGGAGGCCCCGGTGGCGGAGGCGATGCCGAGGGCCGTGGCGGCGTCGTTCCGGAGCACGTTCACCCCCACCCCCCGCCCCTCGGCCACCTCGAGCACGGCAAGCACGGCCCGGGTCATGGCGGCGCAGGTCTCGGGTGCCACCCGGCCGGGGAAGAAGGGGAGGTCTCCGAAGTTCTCCACCAGGACCCCGTCCATTCCGGCGGCGAAGAGGGTCTGGGCATCGGCGCGGGCCCGGGCCACCACCCGCTCCATGGCCCCCGTCCCCCCAGGCCACCGCGGACTCCCCGGAAGGGGAAGAAGGTGGACCATGCCCACCAGGGTGCGCCCGCCGCGGGCCGGGCCGAAGGGGTTCGTCGTGGAAGGGGCCGTCATGGGGTGTCGTCCTTGGAGGGGGGGGCGGAACGAGGATCGGAAGGGGAGTCGGAACGGGAGTCGGTCCGGGAATCGGGGAGCCCGCGGGGAGAGCGGGTGCCGTCTCGCCCCACGATCCGCCCGGGGCGTAGCGCCTCCTCGCCGAAGCGGGCCCGCACCCGGTCGGCCACCCGCGAGAGGGTTCGGTCGCGCTCCGTTTCGGGAGGCGTGGGCGCGCCGGGGCTTCCGGCCTCGATGAGGTCGAGCTGGGTGCCGCCCTCCCCGCCATCGAATCCCGAGACGCCCACCCCCAGAAGACGGGTGGGGCGACCCCTCTCCCGGAGCTCCCGGAGAAGTTCTCGGGCCGTTTCGTAGAGGGCTCGGTCCGACTCCACCGCCTCGGGAAAGGTGCGGGAGCGCTGCCGGGTGGTGAAGTCGCCGTCGCGAAGCTTGACGGTGACGGTCCGGGCGCGGAAGCCCTTGTCCCGAAGTGTTCCTCCCACGGTGAGGACGAGGGCCAGGAGGCGGGACTCGAGTTCGGCATTCCCGGGGGCGCCGGGGGGGATGTCTTCGCCGTAGGTGCGCTCGGCCGAAATGGACTTCCGCTCCTCGCCCGGGGTCACGGCGGCATCGTCCTCGCCCAGGGCCCGGACCCGGAGCCAGGCGGCCCGACCCTCGCCCACCCATCGGGCGAGCCAGGCCGGCTCCACCGCCAGGAGCTCGGGCACGCTCCGGACCCCGCGGTCGGCCAGGGATCCGGCCAGTGCGGGCCCCACCCCGGGGATCTCCCCCACCTGGAGCCGGGCCATGAAGGCGGCTTCCCCCCCGGGGGGAACGATGTACACGCCGGTGTCCGCGGCCCCCCCAGCGCCCGCCGCCCCCGCCTCGCCGTCGCCCCCTCCCCCCGGCTTTGCCCACCCGGCGGCGAGCTTCGCCACGAGGCGGTTCGTCCCTCCGCCAATGGACACGGAGATCCCGGCCTCCTCCTGCACCCGCGCCCGGATCCATGCGGCGGTGGTGGCCAGGGGCTCGCCGCCGAAGAGCCGTTCGGTGCCCGAAAGGTCGAGGTAGAACTCGTCGATGGAGGCGGCCTGCACCACGGGCGCCACCCCCTCCAGGGCCCGCCGCACGGCCCGGCTCCGGTCCACGCAGGCCTCCCGGGGAACGGGGGTCACCATGGCCGCCGGGCAGAGGCGGAGGGCCTCGGCCATGGGCATGCCCGAGCGCACCCCGAAGCGGCGGGCCTCGTACGAGGCCGAGGTCACCACCCCCCGCCCGCCCCGCCCCCCCACAAGAAGAAGGTCGGCCCGCCCGGCGCCCTCCGGATCCACCTGCCGGGCCACCTGCACGAAGAAGGCGTCGCAGTCCACGAGGAGGATGCGGCGAAGGGGGGCCCGCGGCGCTTCCCCCGGGCCGCCGGCGCCCCCCGCCCCCAGGC
>JBJHCG010000028.1:0-56556 GCA_050485885.1 Gemmatimonadales bacterium
CCCCCCGGGGGCGAAGCTGGCAGCTCCGCTCGTCGGGGGTGACCGAGCCGTCGGCGATGAGGGTACCCGCCCGCCGCCCCCGGTCCAGGAGGAGGAACTCGGTGCCGGCCTCCCACCGCCCGAGAGGGAACCGGGGAAGGAGATCGGGGGTGTCGTCGGGGGAGGGAAGGGCCTCGAATCCCTCGGAGGTGATGCGGGCCACCGGGAGGATGGAGGCCCCGGGGCCGCTCGCGTCGCGCTCCACCAGGTAGAGGAGGGGCCCGGTTTCCACCGGGAGGAGGGGGGCGTCCTCGGCGGGCTCCGGCTCGGGCTCCACCAGGGCCGAGGGGGGTGGGTCCGGAGGCTGGAGCGCCACCTCCATTCCCCCCCAGTGCACGTTGTCGCACCCCGGGAGGGCGGTTACAATCACGCTCCCCAGAAGGAGAAGGCCGGGGCGCCCCCGCATCCGGGGGCGGATCCTCGTCTCGCTGGAAGGGGGGAGGCCGCGTCGCATGGGTGGAAGCTACCATGGGGGGAAGCGGAGATGGAAGGGGAGATGCGTCCCGGGGATGGCGGGGAGAGGCGCCACGCCTGAACCCGCGTGGGCCCTCCATCCGGTCGAGGACCGGGTTCACGGGCAGAAGGCCCACGATCACCCGGCACGCGAACACCCGAAACACGGGCACCCGGCAGGCGAACACCACCGGGCACACGGGCACCAGGGGAGAGGGGACGGGCGAGGATGATCGACGGGACCCGGTTCCGACAGACCATGGGACACTTCGCCACCGGGGTGGCGGTGGCCACCACCCGACTCCCCCAGGGTGATCCGGTGGGGCTGACCTGCAATTCCATTGCTTCCGTTTCCCTCGATCCCCCCCTCGTCCTCTTCTGCGTGGACCATGAGGCCCAGTCCCGATCGGCCTTTCTCGAGGCGGGGCATTTCTCCCTCTCCCTCCTGGAGCGCGGACAGGAGGACCTCTCCCTTCGCTTCGCCTCGAGCGCGGCGGCGGACCGGTTCGAGGGCCTCACCCTCGGCGAGGGGGTGACCGGCGCGCCCCTGCTCGAGGGGACGATCGCCTCCCTCGACTGCACCCTCTGGAAGGCGGTGGAGGCTGGGGACCACACGATCCTCATCGGCCGGGTGGAGGCGGCCCGGTGGGGAGGGGCGGAGGAGGGGATGGAGGGGAACGTGCCTTCCTCGCCGCCCACCCCCGGGGACCCCCTCCTCTATTTTCGCGGGCGCTACGCCTCCCTGGCGCCGTGACACCTCCCCCTCGCCCCCGGTCCAGGGGGCTTCCAGCCGCCCTGGCCGGGGGGGCGCTGGCCGTATCGACCCAGGTGGCGGCGGGCCTCCTTCTCTATGGCGGCCCGGGCTTCATTCCGGCACTGAGCGTGATCCTCGCGGTGGCCGCCACCGCGCTGGGGGTGGGGCTCGGGTGGGGGGGACGCCTCGCGGCCACGGACGACGCGGTGGAACGGGCCCGCCGGGCCTGGTTCCTCCTCCTCGTGGCCTTCGCCCTGGCGGCGGGCTTCACCGCCTCCTGGGAGATCTTCCGCGGATTCGGCGCCCCGGCTTCCGCCCAGGCCCTGGGCCTCCTCGTTCTGGTGGCCCTCCCCCTCCTCGTGGGGGGACGACTCCTGGCCCTTCTCCACAGGGATGGCTCCCGCGGGCGCCACGCCCTCTACGGCGCCGCCGCGGGGATCCTTCTCCTGGGCCACCTCTTCTTCCCCCCTCTCTCTCCCACTGCCGTCCTCCTCCTCTGCGTGGTGGCCACCTCCGGGGGAGCGCTTACCCACGGATGGCTCCTGGACGAACGCCTCCGCCACCACCTCCGGGAGGTGGGACCCCTTCACCTTCGGGAATTCCACCGGACCCGCCCCCCCCTGCACCGCGTCGAGCTCGTCACTCCGGCCCGGCTCGAACTCGCCCGCGGGGCGGCCGGAGCACCCCTCGATCCGGTGGATCAGGCGCTGGAGGAAGCCCTTCTTCCCCTTCTTCCTCCCGCCCCCTCGACCCTCGCGGCTGGGTGGCGAGCCTCCGTCGCGGCCCTTCGGACCCATCAGGCCGGGTCGTCGCTGGCCCTTCTCATCCCGGAGAATGCGGAGGTGGCAGCGGAAGGACTCTCTCTCCTTTCGGGGGGCGCCGTACCCGGGGGGGTGACCTTCCCCCCGTCGCCTCCGCGCGCCCTCCTCCACCATCGCATCCTCCTCGGGTGGGGGGAGGGGGAGCCGGCGTGGGAGGCGTGGGGGAGCTGTCTCCACCCCGAGGGGGTGCTCGTGGTGGTCGGGGTCCCCGACACCCCCGGGAGCGACGGAATCCTGGGTCCCCTGGCCCGGGTCCGGGGGGGCACCGGCCTCCGGGGACACGCCTGGATCGGCCCGGAGGTGGTGGGGGGGGCGGACGCCCTCGGTGGAGAGGGCGGGGTGCCTGCGGCGTCGCCACGCAGGGAAGGGATCCTCCTTCTTGAAGGGGCTGGCCTCCCGGAGGACTTTGCCGGCTCCCTCCCCGATCGCCCCGGGCGCCTTCTCCGGGTCGAGGGGGACGGGTGAGGGTCGCCCACCTCTCCGATCTGCATCTGGGGTTCCGTGCCTTTCCGCGCAGGGAGAGAGGCGGAAACCTCCGGGAGCGCGACCTGGCGGCGGCCTTCCATCGGGCCGTGAACGAGGTGGGACGGCTCCGGCCCGACCTGGTTCTCCTGGCCGGCGACCTCTTCCACGACCCCGACCCTCCCGCCACCGCCTTCCTCGCCCTGACCCGGGGGATCCAGCGCCTTCAGGAGCTCCTCCCCGGGATCCCGGTCCTGGCCGTGGCCGGCGGATCCGACACCCCCATGGCCCCCGGAGACCCGGGGCCGGTGGCCGTGCTCGACGCCGTTCCGGGGGTCGAGGCCGCGGCCGGTGCCCCCCGGGCGGTGCATCTGGGGGCGCTGGACGCCCACGTCCTTCTCGTTCCGCACCGGGCCGTGGTCCGCCCCCCCTACCCCGAACTCCGGCCCGACCCCGGGGCTCGATGGAATCTCCTCCTCCTGCGCGGTCACCCGGTGGACGGGGCGCCTCGGGGCGGAGGGCATGGGATGGAGGAGGGGGGGACGGGCGGTCCCCTCGTCGTGGATCCGGCCGGGTGGGACTACGTGGCCCTGGGTGGGGGGCACGAGGTCCGGGCATGGGGTGCCCGGGTCCACACCGCCGGGTCCCTGGAGCGAGTGGGGGTGGACCCCTGGCGTGAGTCGGCGGTGGAGAAGGGGTTCCTCCTGGCAGACCTGGCTTCGGGGAAGGTGGAATTCCATCCGGTGCCGGGGCGCCCGGTGGTGGACCTGGCCCCGGTCCGCACGGACCCCGACGGACCGGAGGCGGGAACGCGCCGCCTCCGCGAACTCCTGGAGGGCCTCCCCGGAGGCGCCGACGGGAAGCTTCTCCGGGTCCGGCTTCGGGGGATGGAAGCGGTGCCTACACAGGGGGTGTCTCCGGGGCTTCTGGCAGGGGTACGCCGCCGTGCCGCGCACCTCGAGCTCCTCATGGAGCCCGGGGGGAGACCCCCGGAGCCTCCCTCCGATCCGCCAGGGCCGTCGAAGCGAGGGGAGACGGTTCCGGGCACCCCGCACCTGCGATGGACGCTGGGGGGGGAGCGATGGGGCGAGGTGGCCCTCCCTCCCGGGCTCTGGACCCTCACCGCCGATTCCCCCGCCGATCTGGAGCGGGTGGCCCGGAGCCTGGGCGGGAAGGGGACGGACCCGCGCATTGCCTTCCACCTGGAAGGGGAGGCCCTGGCGCCCCGGGGGCCGCGCGCCCGCCGGTCGAAGGCGTCTCCGCCGAACGTACCGTCTCCGGAGGAACCCCCTTCGCAGGAACCCCCTCCGGAGGAACCCCCTTCGCAGGAACCCCCTTCGCCGGCGCCCCCCTCCACCGGGATGGGCACGGATCGGACCTCCTCTTCCCCCGAGGCGGTGACCCGTCGGGCGGACTGGATCGAAGCGGCAGGAGATGCCGAGGCCCGGGCGCTGGAGTGGGCGAGGGAGCGCCAGGATGCCGACTCCCGCCTCACCGCCTACCGGGAGCGGGCCCGGGAGCTGCGGGAGCGGATCCGGGAGCTGCGGGAGGGAGGGCCTTCGGCGGCATGTCCCACCTGCCAGCGCCCCCTCGGGGCGGCGCATCCGGGGCTCCTCACCCTCCTGGAGGAGGAGTGGGAGGAGGTGGTGCAGGACGGAAGCTGGTGGAAGCGGCGTCGGGCCCAACTCGAGGAGAAGCCTGCGGATCTCCTGGTCCTGGAGCGGCGGGCCCTCGAACTCCAGGCCGCCCTGGAGGCCGGAGAGGCGGGGGCAGGGGTGCGGCTTCGACCCCCGCCACCGGGGACCACGCCGGAGGCCGGTCCTGGGGCCGCGGTCACCCCTCCTCCTGGGACGGACCCCAACCCCGTCCCGGACCACGAATCGGCCCTTGTTGCCGGGACCGGGTGCTCCCACGGCCTCCTTCCCCACACCCTGCAGTCCCCGGACGCCCCGGACACCCCCGACACCCTCCGCCGAATGGGGGTTCTCCTCCATCGTGCCACCGAAGGGCGCCTGGATGGAGTCCTGGCCGGAGAGGAGGGATCGCTTCTTCTGGTGGAGGCCGACGGGCACGCCCGCCTCCCCACCCGGGCGGAGGGGGGCCTCCTGGCCCTTGTCCGGGAGGGGGCCGCGGGGTGGGCACGGGAGGAGGATGGAGGGAGCGGAGGCCCGGGAGTGCAGGTGCTCCGGGCCGGGCGGGCCGGGGTTCCCCCGGAGGCGGTCTCCAGGATCCTGGAAACCCTCCTTGCCGCCACGCCCCGCACCGCATGGCTGGCCCTCGTACCCCCCGAGGTGGCCGGCATCCTCCCCCACCGTCGACAGGGGACGCTGCAGGTCGTGCGCGACGAGGAGGACCGCCTTCGCGTTCGCCGCCTCCCCGGGGGGCGAGGCCGGGTGGTTCTCCGGCTCCCGCCCGGGTGAGCCCCCCCCTGTCACCCCGTCTCGCCCACGGTGCGACCTGCGTCCAGCCCGGTCCCCGCACCCCGGTGCCGCTCCGCCTCCCGCCTTCCCCGCCCCTGCGCCTCCTGCCTCCCCCACGTTGACTTCGTGCCTCCCTGCGGGGACATTCCGGCCGCCATGAACCTCACACCCTCCCTCGAATCCTTTCTCAGCCTGGCCCGGAGCCAGGGGGGCCCCAAGGGGTCTCCCGTGCGCATTGTCCCGGTGCGGGGCGAGGTCCTCTTCGACCTCGACACGGCGGTGACCGCCTACCACAAGCTTGCCCGCGCCCCCTTCGGCTTCCTTCTGGAGTCGGTGGTGGGAGGGGAGACCTGGGCGCGGTGGTCCTTTCTCGGAACCGAACCGGCCGGGGCATGGCGCCTGGACCAGGGCAAGGTCTCCTGGTGGTCGCCGGAGGAGGGGTGGAGCCCGGTCCATGCGGACGATCCCCTGGCCGACCTGGAGGCCCGCCTTCAGGCCCGGGAGCCTGCCCAGGTCCCGGGCCTTCCCCGGTTCTGGGGGGGTGCCGTGGGGTACTTCGGATACGATGTGGTCCGGTGGATGGAGCGCCTCCCGGCCCGGGCCCGCGCCGATCTGGCCCTTCCCGAAGCCCTCGTGGTCTTCACCCGGGGGGTTCTGGCCATCGACAACCTCCGGGGCCAGGCCATTCCCATTCAGGCGGTGGAGGTGGAGCCCGGGCTCTCGGACGAGGTTCTGCGCCAACGCTATGAGGCAGCCCGGGCGGCCATCGAGGAGACGGTGCGCCGACTCCATGAGGGGTCCTCCCCTGCGCCCCTGCGCCTGGGCGCGGAGCCCGACCACGATCCCCGGATCGAGAGCACGATGGCCCGCCCCGACTTCGAGGCGGCCGTGGAGAGGGTCCGGGAGTACATCGGGGCGGGCGACGCCTTTCAGGTCGTGCTGAGCCAGCGTCTTCGCATTCCCCTCGAGGTGTCTCCCTTCGATCTCTACCGGACCCTCCGGACCCTCAACCCCTCTCCCTACCTCTACTTTCTCGAGCTGGACGGGGTGACCCTGGTAGGCTCCTCACCCGAGGTCCTGGTCCGGGTGGAGGAGGGGAGGGTCACGGTGCGTCCCATTGCCGGCACCCGCCCCCGGGGGGAGACGCCGCAGGAGGATCGGGCCCTGGAGGCCGACCTTCGGGCCGACGAGAAGGAGCTGGCCGAGCACCGCATGCTGGTGGACCTGGGTCGAAACGATGTGGGACGGGTGGCCCGCTACGGGAGCATCACCGTGCCCGACCTGGTGGTGGTGGAGCGCTACTCCCACGTCATGCACCTCGTTTCCCAGGTGGAGGGTGACCTCCGCGATGGGCTCACCGCCCTCGACGTGCTTCGGGCCTCCTTCCCCGCCGGGACGGTGTCGGGGGCGCCGAAGATCCGGGCCATGGAAATCATCGACGAACTGGAGCCGGTGCGACGCGGCCCCTACGCCGGGGCGGTGGGATACCTCGGGTACGGGGGCCGGACCATGGACACGGCCATTGCCATTCGCACGGTGGTGGTGCACGAGGAGGAGGCCTGGGTCCAGGCCGGGGCCGGGATCGTGGCCGACTCGGTCCCCGCCCGGGAGTACGAGGAGACGCTGAACAAGGCCCGGGCGCTGCTCCGGGCGGCCGCCATGGTCAACGCCGGTGCGGCCCCGGACGGTCAGAGCCGGTCGTAGAAGGCCAGGAGGGTGAGGATCCCCCGCTCCAGGTGATCAAGGGGGAACCACTCGTCCGGGGCGTGCATGTTTGCGCCGGGGAGGGCGAAGCCCAGGAGAACGGCCCGGGCGCCCAGAATGCGCTCGAACTCTCCCACAATGGGAATGGAGCCCCCCTCGCCGGTGAGCACCGGGGGCACCCCGAAGGCTTCCTCCAGCGCCTCGCGGGCGGCTTCGAAGAAGGGGCCCTCCGGGCGGGCCCGCCAGGGGCGACCGCCGTGGAGCTCCACCACCTCCACCTCCACTGCGGAGGGAGCCACCCGGGCCACATGGGTCCGGAGCTGGTCCACGACCCGTGCAGGGTCCTGGTCCGGGACGAGACGGAAGCTGACCTTGGCCATGGCCTCGGCGGGGAGGACCGTCTTTGCACCCTCCCCCGTGTACCCGGAGAGGAGGCCGTTCACCTCGCAGGTGGGGCGGATCCAGAGCCGCTCCAGGGTCGAGTACCCGGTTTCTCCCTGGAGGGCAGGGGCACCCACCCCCGAGCGGAAGGCCTCGTCATCGAAGGGGAGCCCGGCGATCCCGGCCCGGGTCTCGTCATCCCAGGGCACCACCGCATCGTAGAAGCCCGGAAGGGTCACCCGTCCTGCCTCGTCATGGAGGGAGGCGAGGATCCGGGCCAGGGCGGTGGCCGGGTTCGGAACCGCGCCCCCGTAGGCCCCGGAGTGCAGGTCGCCCCGGGCACCACGCACCCGGATCTCGGCATAGGCCAGACCCCGGAGGGAGAAGAGGAGGGAGGGGAGCCCCTCGGCGAACATGGCCGAATCGGAAATGACCACGGCGTCGGCGGCGAGCCGCTCCTTCCACCGCTCCACGAAGGGGAGAAGGTGGGGTGAGCCCACCTCTTCCTCTCCCTCGGCCAGAACCACCACATTGACCGGGAGACGGCCCCGGGTCCGGAGAAGGACTTCCAGCGCCGCCAGATGGAGGAAGAGCTGCCCCTTGTCGTCGGCGGCGCCCCGGGCGTAGATCCGGCCGTCCCTTACGGTGGGCTCGAAGGGGGGAGAGGTCCAGAGATCGAGAGGCTCGGCCGGCTGAACGTCGTAGTGCCCGTAGATGAGGAGGGTCGGTGCATCGGGCCCCGCTCCCCTCCAGCTCCCGAGGGCCACCGGGTGCCCGCCCGTTTCCAGGCGTTCGGCCTCCAGTCCGGCGGCCTCGAGACGTGCCACGACCCAGTCGCAGGCGCTGCGGGTGTCCGGATCGTGCTCGGAGCGGGCACTCACCGAAGGAATGCGGAGGAAGGCGAAGAGCTCTTCCCTGAAACGCCCTGACGCCGTGGTCAGGGTCGCACGAAGATCGTCCACGCCGGGCTCAGGCGAGCCGGTGGATCCCCCACCGGTACGTCCAGCTCAGGAGCGCCGAGAGGACGATCGCCCCACCGAACCCGCCAGGGCTGAGGGCGGCCGGTTCGTAGAAGTGGAAGAGCCCGACGCCCAGCATCCCCCCGATCACGGCCCCGAAGGCCCCGAAGACGGCGAGGACGAGGGCATGACCGCGGGTCTCGCCCGGGCGCTTGACGAGGGCCTTCATCGCGAGACCGATGAGGGCGCCCATGAGGATCCAGATCCCGATCCCGATCCAGTTTTCCATGCGGCGTGCAGCTCCGAAAGTGGGGCGGCCCCTGCGGGGAGAGGACGCGATGTGGCGGTTGGGGTGCGGCCCGAAGCTTCTTCGGCGGGGTGCGGGAGGAGGGGACGGGCCCAGCCCCGCAAATGTACGGACTCCCCGGGGCGGAAACCACCCCGCTGGAGGTCGGGGGTTCCGCGCTTCCTTTGGCGGAGGGCCGGTGCCCGATGCCGGCCCGCGGAGCCGGACGGCCCGCACGAGGGGAGGGCAGCCACCTGCCGAAGGAGGAGGGGCGGACCCTACCCGTCTCGATCCATCCGTTCCTTCAGGATCCGGAGGCGTGCCTCGGCCTCCGCCTCCCGGTCCCGGGGAGGCGGGGCCGGGTCGTCGGAGAGGGAAGCGGCGGCGTCGGCCTCGTGGCCCAGGTCCCCGATCCGTTCGGCCATCCGGTCCAGGTCGGCGAAGAGGTCGTCGGTCCCCTGGAGCCGTTCCCGGGCACCGGCACGTCCGGCTGCGGCCGTCATCTCGGCCCGGCGGACCTGGGCACCCTTCAGCTCCTTCATCATTCCTTCCACCTCGGCCACCCGGTCGGCGCGCTCCCGCTCCAGAACCCGGAGCTTGTCCTCCAGCACGTCCTTTCGTTGCAGGTGCCGGGCGGCGAAGTCGCGGGCCACCGTTTCGGTCTCGGTGTCTCCGATGCGCTGGGCCATGGCCTCCCGTCGAAGACAGGCCTGGAGCTGCTTCTCCTCTTCCTCCACCTGCTTCTTCGTCGCTCCGATGTCGGCAGCAAGGCGGTCCAGGATGAGGCGGGCTTCCACCACCTCCTTCTCCATGGCGCGGATGAGGCCATCGGCCTTCTCTGGAACGGCGTCCCGGTTCAGCTCGGTCCGGAAGTTGTCGACGGCCTCCCGGAAGGCCTGGCGAAGGGCGTCGAACATGAGAGATCCTCGGAGGGAAGGGGTCCGGTGCTCCGACAGGGGGGCGGACGTCGCGGAAGGGGTGCGAGAACCGGGGCGGATGCCGCAGCGCTCGACGCCCCCGGACCTTCCGCCCTGCCTTGCCGGGAAGGCGAAGGCACACCCCGAGTGCCAATGTACAAGACCCGACCCGGGGAGACACCCCGGGTCGGGTCGAGGGGCGCCGAACGGGGCGCCGGGGAGAACGTCCTCAGTTCAGGAAGGTCTCGATCCTCGCGGCGAAGGAGTTCCGGGCCCGGTGCAGACGGCTCTTCACGGTTCCGAGGTTCACCCCGGTGATCTCGGCGATCTCCTCGTAGCTCTTTCCCTCGAGCTCCCGGAGCCGGAAGACGAGCTGGTGATGCTCGGGCAGTTCGGCCACCGTTTCCTCCACAAGCTGGCGCAGATGCCTCTTCCGATAGAGGTCGTCGGGACGCATCGTGGTGTCCTCGAACTGGAGGGGCCGATGGTCGTCGTCCCAGTTGGAGGTGAGCTTCTGGAAGAGGACGAGGGGGCTTCGGGAGCGATTCCGGAGCTCGTTCTTCGAGAGGTTGCTCGCGATCGTGTAGACCCAGGTGGAGAAC
Source organism: Gemmatimonadales bacterium (assembly GCA_050485885.1). Taxonomy (GTDB): domain Bacteria; phylum Gemmatimonadota; class Gemmatimonadetes; order Longimicrobiales; family Gaopeijiaceae; genus SKNW01. Next base: position 9,799 of record JBJHCG010000028.1, read on the forward strand.
TTCTTCGAGGTGTCGAACCGGTGCAGATGCCGCGTCACGCGGATGAAGGCCTCCTGCACCAGGTCCTGCGCCCGATCTCCGTCTCCCGTCTTCCGCGTGATGAAATGAACGAGACGGTCGCGATACCGGTGGAAGAGCTCCTGGAAGGCGCCAGGGCGACCGTCGAGGTGTGCGGTGACGAGGTCCTCGTCCGAAAGCTCGGCAAGGGCCGGTCGGGTGGGAGTGGCGCGAAGGCGGAAGGCAGTGCCTGAAGGCTGGAGCGTGGCGGTTGACATGTCCCGTTCCTTTCCTGTCCTGGTTCGTGAGAGATCCGAGGCGGGGCGTGGGGACCAGCAAGGGTCGGCGAGGGACTCCCCCTCGAACCGACCCATCGTGTCTCCTCAGTTGAGCGCAGGGGTCGCGGAGGCAATGCCTCTCAAACTCGAGGCCGCTCCGCGAACACCCTCTGAATGTACAGGGATTCCCTTCAGACTTCAAGGGGACCTTCACAAGAGTCGGACAAGCCACGGAAAAAGCTGTACAGTTCCTCGACAGGCCCCGCGGAGTGGCGCTCGATCGCCCCCCGGATTTCCGCCCTTCGAACGCGGCCCGGGATCGCGGACGTTGTTCGAAGCCCCGCGTCGCCCGAGATTGGTGCAGTTCCCCGTCCACCCCGAGTCACCGTGTCTCCCTCTCCTCCTCCCCCCATGACCGAAGCTTCAGGCGTTTCGAAGCGGCGCATTCATGCCCGGGTCGCGTTGGCGCTCCTCGAGGCCCTCCAGCGTCAGGATCTCCCCGAGGAGGTTCTGGTGGACGAGAACGTCTCCATCACCCTCCCTCGTCGCCTCGGTCTCTCCCATGTGGTGGATGCCCAGGTGCGTCGGTACCGGGAGGAGGTTCGGAGAAACCGGCGGGTTCCCGAGCCCGAGGTGGTGGACCTGATCCGGCTGGCGGCGCGCCGCCCCGATGCGCCGGATCTCTTCGAGCGAGTAGGGCGGTCCCTCGCCTCTCCCCTGCGGAGTCACTGGCGGCATGCCCTCCCGCCCCGCCTCCTTCTCCGCCATGCCCGCCGCCGGGCGGCGTCCGTGGTGGCCCGGAACTTCGGCCGCGACCTCCTCCACCTTCCCGGGGGGTCGGACCGGATCGAGGAAGGACGGGATCTTTTCTACCAGGCAGACCCTTCCGGTGCCGCCTACCGGATTCTCACCGGCGCCCTCTCTGCCGCGGTGGAGGCCACCGGGCGCTATCCCCTTCGGGTCCGGCAGCTCCGGTCCAGGGCCGTGGGCGACAGCGACACCGCCTGGCTGGTGGAACTCCACCGTCCCGAAATCGTACCCGACGGGGTCCGGGAGCCGGCAGTCGATGCCGAGCCCTCCGAAGACGATGCCGCCGGCCCTGAACCCGAGGCCGGCGGGGCCGCGCGCTCCGCCTGAGCGGAGCCACCACCCCCTCAACCCGGTTCTGGAGGACTTCATGGTCCAGGAAGGCGATCTCGCCCCTGACTTCACCCTTCCCGCTGACGATGGCTCGACGGTCACCCTCTCCGCGCTGCGAGGCTCGCGGGTGATCCTCTACTTCTATCCGAAGAACGACACCTCGGGATGCACGGCCCAGGCCTGCGAGTTCCGCGACACCCTGCCGCGCATCGAGGAGGCCGGGGCCGTGGTGCTCGGTGTCTCGCCCGACCCGGTGCGTTCGCATGAGAAGTTCAAGGCGAAGTATGACTTGAACTTCCCCCTCCTCGCCGACGAGGATCACGAAGTGTCCGAGGCCTATGGGGTCTGGAAGGAGAAGTCCATGTATGGCCGGACCTACTTCGGGATCGAGCGGAGCACCTTCCTCATTGATGCCGAGGGACGCATCGAGAAGGCCTGGCGGAAGGTGAAGGCGAAGGGGAACGCCGAACTGGTGGCGTCCGCCCTCTGAGTCGCCCGGTCGGGCAGACCGCTCGCTCAGGGGAGATCCGTTCGGGGGCCCGGACCCCCGCCGATGCGGCGTCCGGGCTCTCCGCCGTCAGCCCTCCGCGACCGGGGGGGGGACGCGGCTTCGTTCCGAGCCTGGAGAGGGGCCTTGCGCTTCAGGCGGTCGTTCCCGCATCCGGAAGGGGCGCGGCAGGTTCATGGGGAGAGCCCGGTGGACCCGGTAGAGGCAGAGGTCCTGAACGACCACGACTCCCGCCTCCCGGGCCTCCCGCGCCGCCACGTCGTCCCGGATCCCTTCCTGGAGCCAGACCGCCGGGCGTTCCGACCGAAGGGCCGCTGTCCGGATGTACGCCCCGGCCTCTCCCGACGGGCGAAACACGAGGACCAGGTCCACCGGCTCCTCGACCTCGGCCAGGGAGGCCAGCGCCGGGCGCCCCAGGAGCCATTCGGCAAACGGGTTCACGGGGATCACGTCGAGCCCCTTCGCTGCCAGGTAGGAGGGCACCCGACGTGCCGGCTTGAGGGGGTCGCGGGAGATCCCCACCACGGCCAGGGTCTTGACCCCGGACAGGAGCGCCCGGATCCGGGCGGGATCCGGGTTGTCCCGATCTCCGCTCCGGTCCAGGAGCTGGGCAATTCGGTCGAGCTCGCTCATCGAGGGAGACGGCCCGGAAACGGCGCGCCTGGAAGGGGAGGGGGGGCGGAGGACCCCGGCGGGAAGGAAGCCCCCGAACCTTCCCCCGGAAGGCCACCATACCTCCTCCTCCCGCCCCCGGCAATGCCGGGGTGCGCCAGCCGGGGGCGCTCCCCGCCACCGGTCCGAGCCCAGGCCCTCCCCGGCATCCACCTCCCCCGCTCCCGGCTCCGGGTCCGGACCGGGGGTCCGTGGATCCGCACCTTCGCCCCCCCTCCCGCCGGCGGCTTCCTCTCGCTTGGGCAGCGTCGAGGTTGCCCCGGTCCCTGACGGTCCCTAGGATCGTTCCCGCCGGGGGGCGGCGGTGGGCCCGTCCCATCCATCCGGCAAACCCGCCCTCACCCGACCCGGGGAGATGACCATGGAATGGCTGGGATGGATCGTCGCTGCGATTCTGCTACTGATCCTCATGATTCGCGGCACGCGTCGCACCCCTCCCCCCGCGGCCTCGAACCGGGAGGCTGCCGCAGGCGCTTCACCCTCGACCTCGTCGGGGTCAGGGGGGGGTGAACCGGGCCCGGGTTCTCCCACGCGGGGCTCGCCCTCCATGGACACCCTCCCGCCCTCACTGGAGGAGCGGGAACTCCGGGCCCTGCGGGGGACGCTGGGCTACCTCCGTCGCGCCGTTCTCCCCTCGCTGACCCGGGTCCACGAAAGCCTGGAGGAAGGGGACGTCCGGCGTGAATCGCTGGAAGACGCCCTCCACGCCATGGAGGATCTGGTCTTCCACGCCGATCCGCCGCCGGAGGAGGCCTCGGTGGAGGCCAATGTGGCCGAGGTCGTCCAGCTCGCGGTGCGGGCCTACACCATCGAGACGCGGGTCCCGGTGCGGGTCCACGCGCCCCCGACCCCCCTCCTTCGGGCGCTTCGCCCCGAGGCGCTCCAGGACACGGTCTTCCTCCTCCTCTCGAACGCCGGCGTCTTTTCGAGGGGAAAGCCCATCGATGTCTTCATCGAGGCGACCGGGGAAGGGGAGGGCTTTCGGGTTCGGGTGGCGGACGAAGGCCCGGGCTTCAGTGAGGAGGCACAGGCCCGTGCCTTCGAGCCCTTCTGGAGTTCGGACCCGGTGGGACTCGGGCTGGGGCTCCCCCAGGCCCGGGCCCGGGTCTCCGAGCTGAAGGGCCGCATCTCCCTCCGGAACCGGGAAGAGGGTGGGGCCGAGGTGGTGGTGGAGGTGCCGGGGGAGAAGGTGAAGGAGGGGTAGGGCCATCCGGCTGCGGGGGCGCATCTCGCGAACCCCGCCCCTGGCGCCCTGACCCGTCCCCCGCATCGTCTCCCCTCCGCGTTCCCTTCCCGAAGGCGTGCCTCGGGGCACCCACCCGGGAGCGTGTCCGGGAGGGTTTCCGGGCCGGACCATGCAGGACCCCTGCCCACGGCCGCCTCCCTTCAGGCGGACACGCTACTCGGGCACGTGCATGGCCCCCCTGGGAAGGGTGTCGCCCCCCGGGGTGCTGGATCCCGCGGTGTAGGCCCCGGCCACCCCCACCATGAGGAGGGCGAGTCCCCCCCACCCCACCGGGGTCAGCGTCTGGTCCAGAAGAAGGAGGGCCAGGAGGGCCGCCACCAGGGGCTCGATCGTCGTTCCGATGCTGGCCCGTCCGGCCTCCAGCGTCCGGAGCGCGGAGAAGAGAAGGAGGGGGGCCGCTGCCATGGTCAGGAGCCCGAAGACGAGGGCGAGGGCCCACCCCCCGGGTTCGGAGGGAAGGACGAGGCGATCGCCGGAGAAGAGAAAGAAGAGGACAATGACCAGGGTGCCTCCCACCGTACTCCAGAAAAGGGGGACGAGGGCGCCCCGGGTCCGCCCGGTGATCTTTCCGAAGAGGGTGTACGTACCGTAGGCAAGGCCGGTCATGCACCCCCAGAAGATCCCCCGGGGGGTGAGCGCCACATCCACCCCTCGGGCTCCGAACACGGTGAGCCAGACGCCGACCACCGAGAGGAGGGCGAGACCGGCCCGCGCCGGGGTGAGCCGTTCCCGGAGGAGGAAGGCCGACACCCCCACCACCCACGCAGGCGCCAGGTAGAGGAGGGCCACCGTGGCCGGCACCCCCACGGACTCGGTGGAGAACTGGTAGGCAAGCTGGAAGACCCCCACGATGAGTCCGCCCAGACCCATGAGGACGAGGGCGTCGCAGGGCCCGATGCGGAAGGCCCGGGCGCCCCGCAGGGCCAGAAAGAGGGTCAGGAAGAGGACACCGGCCCCGGGGCGGATCAGGGCCACCGAGCTGGCGGGGATCTCGAGCCGGTAGAGCGCGATACTGAAGGGCCCGGACGTTCCCCAGAGAGTCCCGGCCAGGAGAACCTGGAGGTAGGCCAGGGTCACGGCGCGCGGGGTGGGGACGGAGGCGGGGGAGGGGGAGGCGGAGGACATTCGCAAAGGTAATCGCTCCCTCTGGAATCCGGGTCCACGGTGCCCCGGGGCGGCGTTCCCCCTTCGAGGAACGCGTCCGCTGCGGGATGCTCGGCCCCGCCGGCGGGGCGCGGGTTGGCCGGGACGCCCCGTGGGCCCATGTTCAGGCGGCCCGGCACCCCCGATGCGGGGGGCCTCCCCCTCCACCGGCTACCCGCTCCACATGGATTCCAACCCGGCCCCGGACACCCGGCGCCCCTACCGCTTTCTCGTCCGACTGGCGCCCCGCCTTCGAGAGCATCGGGGGGCCATGGTCATTGCCGGCATTCTCGTCCTCGTGGGCACGGCCATCGGGCTCGCCTTCCCCCTCGTGGTGCGCGAGATCCTGGATGCGGCCTTCCTCGAGGGGGATCGGGCCCTCCTGGACCGGGTTACCCTCTTCCTTCTGGCCCTCTTCCTCCTTCAGGCGGTGGTGAACTTCGGGCAGAGCTACCTTGCCGCCTCCGTTTCGGAGCGGGTGGTGGCCACCCTGCGCGATGACCTCTTCCGCCATCTGGTTCATCAGCCGCCGGGCTACTTTGCCCGGGCCCGGGTGGGAGATCTGGCTTCGCGTCTCGCCTCCGACGCCGGGCTCGTGCAGGGAATCCTCCGCTTCGGGATCCCGGAGCTCATCCGGCAGGGCCTCTTCCTCGTGGGGGCCCTTGTCCTCATTACGGTGACGCACCCCCGGCTCACCCTCATCACCTTCGTGGCCATTCCGCCCACCGTGCTTGCCGGATGGCTCCTGGGGCGCAGGGTACGTCGCCTTTCCACCACGATCCAGGATCGCCTCGCCGACGCCGTGGCCCGGGCCGAACAGGTCTTCACCCAGATCACCACGGTGCAGAGCTTCACCCGCGAGGGATGGGAGGAGGCCCGGTTCCGCGCCGAGGTGGAGGCCACGCGCGACGGTGGGCTCCGTCGTGCCGTGGCCCGCGCCACCCTCACCGGGGTGGTGAGCTTCACCGCCTTCGGGGCCGTGGCCCTCGTGGTGTGGGAGGGGGGACGCCTCGTTCTGGAGGGGGCCCTCACCCCCGGCACCCTCGTGGCCTTCCTCGTCTACTGGATCCTCATTGCCGGGGCCGTGACCTCGCTGGCCGGCTTCTGGGGGAACCTGCAGGAGGCATCCGGGGCCGCCCGTCGCATCTTCGGGATCCTGGACGAAGACCGGGTTCTGCCCGATCCGCCCCATCCCCTCCCCCTCCCCACCCCGGTCCGGGGCGAGGTGCGCTACGAGGGGGTGCGCTTCCGCTACGCGCCCGACCTTCCCGACGTGCTCCACGGGGTGGACCTCCACCTGGCGCCGGGCGAGCGGGTGGCGCTGGTGGGGGCCTCCGGAGCGGGAAAGAGCACCCTGGCCTCGCTCCTCCCGCGCTTCCACGACACGGTGGGAGGGGCGGTCACGCTCGATGGCGTGCCGGTGGACCGCCTTTCCCTGCGGGCCCTCCGGGGGGCCATCGGACTCGTGCCCCAGGAGCCCATGCTCTTTGCGGGAACGGTACGGGAGAACCTCCGCTACGGGCGGGAAGACGCCACCGACGAGGAGATCGAGGCTGCCGCCCGGGAGGCCCGGGCCCACGAATTCATCGCCGGCTTCCCCCGCGGGTACGAGGAGCTCGTGGGAGAGCGCGGCGTGACCCTCTCGGCCGGGCAGCGGCAGCGGATCGCCATTGCCCGGGTGCTTCTGAAGGCCCCGGCCGTACTTATCCTCGACGAGGCCTCGAGCGCCCTCGATGCCGAGTCCGAGCGCCTGGTCCAGGATGCCCTCGACCGCCTCATGGCAGGGCGCACCACCCTTGTGATTGCCCACCGACTCTCCACCATCGTGCGGGCGGACCGGATCCTCGTCCTCGACGGGGGGCGCGTGGTGGCCTCCGGGACCCACCGGGAGCTCCTGGACGAAAGCCCGGTCTACGCCCGCCTCTACCGCCGTCAGTTCGACGCCGAAGCCTCCGGGGCTGCCTCCGTCCCCTGAGGGCCCGGCCCCCGGATCAGAGCATCGAGCTCCCCCATCCGGGCCTCTGCATCGCGCTCCCCCATGGCCATGAGGCGCTGGAGGTAACCGGGCTCGAAGAGGACGAAGGAGAGGAGATCCGGGCTCGCCGTGCGGTCGCTTCCGAGCCCGCGGAGGAGGAAGCGGAAGAAGCGGGGGAGCTCGAGCTCGAACTCCCCGGCCAGGCGTCCCAGATCCACCGAGGGGCGAAGGGTGGAAATGGCCACCGGGCGCAGGTCTCCCCGGGCCTCGGGAGGGAGCTGACGAAGGAGCGCATTCGTCTGCTCCACCCGCCAGGCGTCCTGGTCGAGCATGTCGAGGAAGATGGCGTTCAGGAGCTGGCCCGCCACCTGGGCCGGGGGCGGGTATCCCTGCACCTGGGGGCGCAGCTCCTCGGCCTCGGTTCGGGGAAACCGGGTGGAGATGGCGAGGATCCGGTGGGCACCCAGATGGAGGGCGGGAGAGAGGGGGGCCGAGAGCCGGATTCCACCATCGCCATACCACTCCTCTCCGATCCGGATGGCGGGGAAGAGGAGGGGGAGGGCGGCCGAGGCCATGATGTGGTTCACCGTGATCCGGTCCAGGCGGGCTCGCCGAAGGGGTCGGGTCCAGGGCTCGAGCCCCGACCTCCCCTCGACGAAGGTCACCGAACGCCCGGTCGTGTACGAGGAGGTGCTCACCGCCAGGGCCCGGAGCCCCCCGTTCTCGAGACGGGCCTGGATCCCGGGAATGGGCGCGTCGGGCCCCTCCACCCCCAGGGCCCCCACCAGGTAGCGGCAGAGGGGGGCCGTGTTCACGAGACTTCGCATTTCGCGTCCCCCGGCCTTTCGAACCATGCCTCCGGTCACGAGCTGGAGCCCCCACCGGAGGAGATTCCGTGTCAGGGAGGGGGAGTCGACCCGGAAGACATTCTCCACCCGAAGGTGGGCCCAGAGGGCGGAGAGGTCCTCCACCGCCTCGGCGAAGTTCCCGGGGTGTGCGGCCAGGTGCACGGCATTGATGGCCCCGGCCGAGACCCCGGTGAGGATGGGGACCTCGAGCTCGGGGAAGCGGCGGGCCAGGGCCCGGAGCATTCCCACCTGATAGGCAGCCCGTGCCCCTCCTCCTCCCATGACCAGGGCCAGACTTCCCGGGCCCGACGCCAGGGAGGCCGAGCCCACGGGATCCACGAGCTCCGACTCGGGGGGTGGGGAGGGAGGGGTGCGGTGGGAGGGGGGCATGCCGTCGAAGGGGAGGGGGAGGGGGCGGCCGGGAAGGGAGAGGGAAGTCGCCCCCGAAGCACGAACCCGCCGCCCCGGGAGTCGCGACCTTGCCGTGGCGGAGAAAGGCCCGTAGCCTCAGCGTGCCTTTCCCATGCGTGACCGGTCATGCGTCACGCCCTCACGGTCCCGCGCTGCACCACCATGGTACACCCGATGAGCCCCACTACGCACCCTCCCACCCTCCGGGCTCCCGCGGCCGGAAGGGCTCCGCTCGCGTGGTGTGCCCCGGCCTTCGCCGCGGTCACCGCCCTCTTCCTCCTTCTCCCTTCGGGGCTCTCTGCCCAGTACAACGACGCGCCTCCCCCGGCGGCGTGGGGAATGGCCAATGTGACGGTGCACCATGGGGATGGCCGGGTGGAGGAAGGGGTCACCGTGGTGGTCAGGGGTGGAGTGATCCAGACCCTCCGTGCCGGCGCATCCCTCCCGGCCGATGCCCGGGACCTGAGCTGGGAGGAAGGAACCCTCCATCTCTACCCCGGCTTCGTCGATGTCCACGGGAGTGTGGCCCCGGAGCTCCCCACCCCGAGCCGCGACGGCGTCCAGTCGTGGAATCCCACGCGGGAGGTGCAGTTCTTCACTCCGCACAGGGAGGCGGCAGCGTACCTGACCACCACGGGCGCCGGCCTCGCATCGGAGCGTCGCCGGGGCGTGGTGGCTTCCGTGGTCCTCCCCGGACGCGGCCCCCTCCCGGGCCAGCCCTCCCTCATCCTGCACCGGGGGGATGCCCGGACGCCGGGCGAGGTGGTCCTCGAGCCCTCGCTCGGGCTGGCTGCCGCCTGGCAGGGTGCACAGGGGGCGTACCCCGGCACGCTCATGGCCCAGCACGCCTTTCTCCGCCAGGTCTTCCTCGATGCGGCCCACTATCGGGCCCATCGGGAGGCATGGTCCCGGAACCCCGAGGGACGGGCCCCGGTGACCCGGGACGCGGACCACGAGTGGGTTCTCCGTGCCGCTGCCGGAGAGGTTCCCGTCTGGTTCCAGGCCGGGAGCGCGGGGGACATTCGCCGGGTCCTCGATCTGGCCGATGAACTGGGGTTCCGCCCCGTCCTCGTGGGGGGCGCCGAGGCCGGGGCCTTTGCCCGGGAGCTGGCTCGCCGCCAGATCCCCGTTCTCCTCTCCGCAGCGCTCCCCCAGCCCCAGGCGTGGGACCCGTCGGGGGTCTCGGCCGAGGCGGGTGAAGCCCCGACGAATGGGGAGGCCTCGGGGCGCGCGGAGGGTCGGGGAGCACCGACGCGCGCGGACGACCTCTCCCCGGCCGCCTTCCGGGAGCGGGCCCGTCTCGAGCCCATCTATCGCACTCCGGCCCTCCTGGAGGAGGCGGGGGTCCCCTTCGCCTTCACCTCGGGGGGGAGTTCGGCCACCGATTTCCTGGCCGGCGCCCGCCGGGCCATTCAGTTCGGACTTTCGGAGGAGGCCGCCCTCCGGGCCCTCACCCGGACCCCGGCCGAGCTCGTGGGTGTCCCCTCGCTGAGCCAGGTGGGCGAGGGGGGAGCGGCCACCTTCCTCGTCACCGATCGCCCCCTCTTCGACGAGGGGGCCGGCGTGGTCTGGACCTTCGTGAACGGACATGCGGAGAAGGGGCGTGACCCCCAGGCTCCCCGCCCCGTTCGGCCGGAGGGGACCGACACCGAGCCCCCTCCAGCAGACGGCGCAGACGAGGCCCAGCTCGTGGGCAGCTGGACCGGAACGCTGGACGGTGGCCCGCAGAGTCTCCCCCTCAGCTTCACCTTCGAGATGCGCGATGGCCGGCTCCAGGGTTCGACCACGAACCCCATGGGCGGCGGAACCTCCCCCCTTCAGGATGTACGCGTGGAGGGAGACCGGATCCGGTTCGGGCTGGCCATTCCCCAGGCCCAGGGCGCCGTGATCCCCCTGGAAGGGGTCCTGGCCGACGACCGGATCACCGGACGCGGGGACTTCCAGTTCGGGGGCACCTCCATTCCCTTCACCTTCGAGCTCCGGCGTGCGCCCGGGGAGAACCTCCGATGATGCATCCCCTGCGAACCCTCCGGGGCGGACTCCTCGCCGCTGCCGTTCTGGCCGCGGCCCTCGTTCCGGGAGCGACCGAGGCCCAGGCCCAGGCCCAGCTCAGGCTCCAGCTCCCGGCCGACTCCATCGCCTACCCCCGGGGCGACGTCTTCATCCAGGGGCTCGACCGGATCTGGACGGCCTCGGGAGAGGTGCTGGAGAATGCGTCGATCCTGATTCGCAACGGGGTCATCACCGCCATCGGGCCCGACCTGGAAGCGCCCTCGGGCGTGCGGGTGGTGAATGGGGTGGGGCGCACGGCGATCCCCGGGATCGTCGACGAACACTCCCATACCGCCATGATCGGGACGAACGAGGGATCGGCGCCCATCGTCCCCGAGGTCCGGGTGCTCGACGCCGTGAACCCCGGCGACTACGGCATCTACCGGGCCCTCTCGGGGGGGGTCACCACCGCCCGCCTCATGCACGGGTCTTCCAACCCCATCGGGGGGCAGAGCGCGGTCATCAAGATGCGCTGGGGAATGGAGGAGGCGCACGAGATGCTCGTGCCCGGCGCGCCCCGGGCGGTGAAGTTTGCCCTGGGGGAGAATGTGACCCGGAAGTCGAGCCAGGGTGGGGGCGGCTTCGGAGGGCAGCAGAACCTCCGGTTCCCGGCCTCGCGCCAGGGGGTGGAGGCCCTCTACGTGCAGGCCTTTACCGCCGCCCAGGCCTACCGACAGGTCTGGCGTGACTACGAAGCCGACCCCGGGGCGTTCGGAGCCCCGCCCCGCCGTGATCTCCGCCTCGAGGCCCTCGTCGACATCATGGAGGACCGGATCCTCATTCATGCCCACTCCTACCGGAGCGACGAGATCCTCATGCTCATGCGGGTGGCGGACCGCTTCGGGTTCACCATCGACGCCTTCACCCACATTCTGGAGGGGTACCGGGTGGCCGACGAGCTCCGGGAGCACGGGGCTGGCGCCTCCACCTTCTCCGACTGGTGGCAGTTCAAGCTCGAGGCGTACGACGCCATTCCCCACAACGCGGCCCTTCTGGCGGAGCGGGGGGTGCTCACCGCCCTCAACTCCGACATCTCCTGGCTCCAGACCTTCATGAACTGGGAGATCGCGAAGCCGGTGCAGTACGGGGGGGCGCCGCAGGAAGAGGCCCTCCGCATGCTCACCCTGAACCCCGCGATCATGCTGGGGATCGAGAACATGGTGGGCTCGCTGGAGGTGGGGAAGCACGGCGACGTGGTCCTCCTGACCGGAGACCCCTTCGATTCCTTCTCCCGGGTGGAGAAGACCTTCATCGAGGGGGTGCTCTACTTCGACTCCGAAGACGAGGAAGGGACGCGCGGCGAGCCCTTCCTCCCCCTCCCCTCCACGGCGGCGACCCGGTACGTCGCCTCCGACGCCACCCGGGTGGCTCCCTCCGGACTCGGCGGGGCGACCTCGGCCGCCGTGGGGACTGCGCCCGAGGGGCTCCCTGTGCTGAACCCCCGGGCCGAACCGGTGGCCCTGGTGGGGGGAACGATCCACCCCGTCACCGCCGACCCCATCGAGGACGGCGTCCTCCTCCTCGAGGGTGGACGCATCCAGGCCATGGGCCCCCGGGGGTCCGTGCAGATCCCCGCCGGGGTGCGGGAGGTGGATGTTTCGGGGCGCCATCTCTACCCGGGGATGATCGACCCGGTGACCCACCTGGGCCTCTTCGAATTCGGGCAGGTCTCCCAGGCCACCGATCGAACGGAGACGGGACGTTTCAACCCCCACATCCGCGCCCTCGGGGGGTACCAGCCCCATGGACGTGCGCCCTTCGTGGCCCGCGCCCGAGGGATCACTTCGACCCTCCTTGTCCAGTCCAGTGGGGTGATCCAGGGAATGGGATCGGTGGTGAACCTTGAGGGCGACACCTTCGAGCGGGCCGAGATCCTGGGAGAGGCCGCCCTCATGGTGAACCTTCCCCTTCCCACGAACCCGCCGGGGCAGAGCTCCTCATGGGACCTCTTCCACGACCATCACGGGCATGCCCGCGACATCGTCTGGGCCGGGGAGGCCCTCTTCGGCGGCCACCTTCAGGGGGGGAGCGAAGAGGGGTGGGACCAGTACGACGGGTCAGCGTGGGCCTCCGACATGGCGGGTGGCCCCCGGGGCCTCTCCTTCGTGGATCTCTCGGCCCAGCAGTTCCGGGGCCGGGGAGGGGCGGGGCAGGCCCAGGGAAGCCGCGAGCCCAGCCTCTCCAATGGCCAGCTCCAGGAACTGGCCGACTACCTGAGCCGGGCGCTGGAGTTCGCCGAGGGAGGGGAGACGGTGGCCCAGCGTCCGGATGATCCCTTCGAGGCGAATGTCTGGGGAGGCGACCGGGTGGCCCTCGAGGCCATGGCCCCGGTCATGCGGGGGGAGGTCCCCGTCTTCTTCCGGGCCGACTCGGACTGGCAGATCCGCCATGTCTTCCTTCTGGCCGAGACCTTCCCCACGATCCGCCCCGTCATCGTGGGTGGCGTCCACGCCTTCCGCGTGGCCGAGGAGCTGGCCGAGCGGGAGATCCCCGTGATCCTGACCCGGACCCGGTCTCCTTCCCCCGACCGGGACGACTCCTACGCCGCCTCCTTCCGGAATGCGGCCATCCTGGAGGAGGCCGGGGTCCTCTTCGCCTTCGCCACCGACGAGTCTGCCGATGTCCGGAACCTCCCCGAACATGTGGCGGTGGCCGTCTCGCACGGACTCCCCGTGGAGGCCGGGTACGAGGCCGTGACGATTCGGGCCGCCCGGATCCTGGGGCTTGACGATGTGCTGGGGAGCCTCGAGCCCGGGAAGCGGGCCGACATTCTCGTGACCGACGGGCACCCCCTCCAGGCGCTGACCCGGATCGAGACCCTCTTCATCGGGGGAATGCAGGTGGACCCCCGCGACAACCACCACGACCGGGAGTACGAGCGCTTCCGAAACCGGCGGTAGCCGCGCCCCGGGCCTTCCTCAGAAGGCGGACGATTCCAGGAGCCCGCGTCCGATGGCGGCCACTCCGGCCCAGATCAGCCCCACGGCCACGAGGGTGGACACGAGGTGCGGCATGTGGGTCCGGGCTTCCGGAGGCCGGCGGCGCATGACCGAATTCGGGATCTGCGCCACCACGGCGGCGAAGAGCATGAGGAAGATGTGCCCGATAAGGGCCGGGTAGAACCGCCCGGTCACGATCAGGGTGAATCCGACGAGCACCTGAAGGTGAAGGAGGCCGGCGAAGGCCGTGGCCGAGATCCGCATTCCCTTCGTATAGGGCCTCTTTCCCAGCACCCCCTGGAGGGCGAGGACAAGGACCACGAGGGCGGCGAGGAGGACCAGGTAGCGGAGTCCCGAATGGGCGTGGAGAAGTCCGGTGAGCATGCGGGGAGGGGCAGAGGTCAGGGGAAGGGTCACGCCCGGGGTGGGTGGGCCCTGTGGGTCCCGGGGGGCAGTCCGACGCCGCGCTGAAGGAGGTCCGCGCAGGCGGCGCCGAAAGCTACCCGGGTTCCCGGCCGAATGCACCCCTCGCCCGACCGCTGGGCACCCTCCCCTTCTCCTTTCCGGGGTCCTCTGCCAGGTGGCGACGCCCGGCCCTCACTCCCGAGGCGGGAAGGCGCTCTCCAATGCCCCTTCCACGACCTCTCGCACCTCCAGGTCGAGGTCCTCGAGCCCGAGCATCCACCGGAGGTAGTCGGGAGAGGAGGAGGCCACCTCGGCCAGGGGACGGCCCTCGTGCTTTCCCCGGCGAAAGAGGAGCGCGTCCTCCTTCCTCGTGAACCAGCGATCCACCTCCGTTTCGAAGGGGCGGATCCCGTCGCAGTACGCGTCCAGTCCGGAAAGGTCCCGGGGGAGGTGGGCGTACCGCTCGAGCTGGGCGCCCAGAACGGCAGCGGTGGCCCGGATGTCGGCCAGGGCCGAATGGGCGTCCTCCAGTTCCCGCCCCAGGTAGAAGCGGGCGGCAGCGGAGAGGTCCCGGGGTTCCTCCCGGTGAAAGATCATCTGGACATCGACGACCCGGCGATCCCCCACCCGGAACTCCACCCCGGCCCGCCGGAACTCGGCCAGGAGCATGGGGAGGTCGAAGCGCCGGACGTTGAAGCCCGCCAGGTCACAGGGATCGAGGAGCTCGGCCAGGCTCCGGGCCACCGAGGCAAAGGTGGGCTCGTCGGCCACATCGGCGTCGTGGATCCCGTGGACCGCCGACGCCTCCGGGGGGATGGGGACCCCGGGATTGAAGCGGCGGACCCGTTCGAAGACATCGCCTCCCGGAGAGAGGCGGATGAGCGCCAGCTCCACGATCCGGTCCTTCCCCACGGCCAGCCCCGTGGTTTCCAGGTCGAAGAAGGCGAGGGGGCGCTCCAGGGGGACGGGAAAGGGAAGAGGGTCGGCCATGATGGGACGAGGGCGTGGGGAGTGGGGCGAAGGAAGGGGTGTCGCGAGGCAGGGTCGACGAGGTCAGGGTGGAGGGCCGCGGGAGGGGCCGGATCCATGCTGCCTGCAACCCGGAGGGCGAAGGGGGGTTGCACGGGGGCCCCCTCCGCAGCTCGCTCGCCGCAGGCACGGCGGTGCACCCGGGCAGGGAAGCTCGCACCCCGGCGCGGGCGCCGCCATGCCACCCGGGGACGCGCGCCAGGGCGACGCACTGCACCAGGGCATGGTCAGCCCCCCCCGGGGGAGCCCTCCATGCCCCCCGCCTCCCCGCGCCCGAGACAGGCTCCCCCCACCGAAAGGAACCCAGGTGACCGCATCTCCTTCCCCTTCCCCTTCCTCGACCGCGACCCTGACCCCCTCCGCTCTCCCCCTCGAAGGCGTTCGAGCCATTCGCATCCGCGAACCCGGCGGACCTGAAGTCCTCGAGCTGGTCCACATCGTCCTTCCCCCCCTCCTCCCCCACGAGGTCCGGGTGCGGGTCCACGCCTCGGGGCTGAACCGGGCCGACCTCCTCGAACGCCGGGGGGGCCACTACCCCCAGGCCGGGGTCCCTGAAGGGGTACCCGGGCTCGAGTACGCCGGCACCGTGGAGGCCACGGGCCCTGCCTGCACCCTGCGAAGGGTGGGCGACCGGGTCATGGGCATCGTGGGGGGCGGGGGGTACGCCGAGGTGGTCCAGGTGGGGGAGCGGGAAACGATCCGCGTTCCGGCGGGGGTGGGGCTGGAAGAGGCCGCCGCCCTCCCCGAGGCCTTTCTCACCGCCTGGGATGCCGCCTTCCTTCAGGGTGGGCTCCAGGCCGGGGAGACCCTTCTCGTGCATGCCGTGGGGAGCGGGGTGGGAACGGCCGCCCTGCAGCTGGCCCATTGGGCCGGGGCCCGGGTGGTGGGGACCTCCCGCACCGAGGGGAAGCTCGAGGCCGCCCGCCAGCTCGGGCTGGAGAACGCCGTTCTCACCGGCTCGGAGGCCTCTCATGAGGAAGGCTGGGCCGAGGCGGTCCGCGAGGCCACGGGGGGGCGTGGCGTGGATGTGGTCCTGGACCTGGTGGGGGGTGGGTATGCCCCCGAGACGCTCCGGACCCTGGCGCCCCATGCGCGATGGATCGTGGTGGGGATCCCCTCCGGTCGGGAGGCCGCCCTCGATCTCAGGGCCCTCATGACCCTGCGGGCCCGGATCCAGGGGACGATGCTCCGATCCCGACCCGCCGAGGAGAAGGCTGCGCTGGCCCGGGCCTTCGAGCGCACCGTGGTCCCCGGGTTCGAGCCCCCCCCCGGGGGTCGCCCCCGGGCCCTCCAGGGGGTGGTGGACCAGGTGTTTCCCCCCGAGGCGGTGGCCGAGGCGCACCGGACCCTCGAGGGGAATCGGAACTTCGGGAAGCTGCTCCTGGCCTGGTAGCGCGGGGGTGGGTCCCCCTCTCCCACGCTCCTCCTTCGCCTCCGGATTCCCCGCCTGCCACCGTCCCCTGTGGCCACCGACGGGGCAGCACGCCCCGTCGGTGGGGCGCTTCAGCCTCCCGCGAGGGCGTCCTGGAGAAGCTTCGCCTGCTTGGCCTCGTGACTCTTCAGCCGCCCTTCGGCGGTGGACGCGCGGTCCGGGCGGGACACGGGCCGAATGGGGATCTCCCGGGGGATGACGCCCCGAAGCCGGGGCCCGATGTACGTCATGGCTCCCATGTTCCGTGGTTCCTCCTGCACCCAGATGACCTCCGAGACCTTGGGGTACCGGGCCACGAGGGCCTCGATGGCCTCGCCGGGGAAGGGATAGAGCTCCTCCACCCGGGCCACCGCCACATGGGCCATCTCCTCGCGCCCCTCGTAGGTCAGCAGATCGTAGTAGACCTTCCCGCTGCAGAGGAGAAGGCGGGTCACCTCGTCTTCGCGCCCGGCGTTCACGGGGTCGGGAATCACCGGGAGGAAGTGTCCTTCCACGAGCTCCTCCACCGAGGAGGTGGCCCGGGGGTGACGGAGGAGGCTCTTCGGGGTCATGACCACCAGGGGCCGCTTCGGGACCCCGAGCCCCTGCCGCCTCAGCAGGTGGAAGTACTGGGCCGGCGTCGTGGGGTAGGCCACCCGCATGTTGTCTTCGGCGCAGAGCTGCAGGAAGCGCTCCAGCCGGGCCGAGGAGTGCTCCGGACCCTGCCCTTCGTATCCATGGGGAAGAAGAAGGGTGAGGTTCGACAGCTGACCCCACTTCGTCCGCCCCGAGGCGATGAACTGGTCGATGATGGGCTGGGCCACATTCACGAAGTCTCCGAACTGGGCCTCCCAGAGGACGAAGTCCCGCTCCGCCGCCACCGAGTACCCGTACTCGAAGCCCATGACCCCGGCCTCGGACAACGGCGAGTTGTAGACCTCGAAGCGCGCCCCCCCGAGGCGGGCCAGGGGGAGGGTGCGGGCTCCGGTCTCATGGTCGTGGAGGACGAGGTGCCGCTGCGAGAAGGTGCCGCGCTCGGCATCCTGCCCCGAAAGGCGCACGGGCACACCGTCCAGGAGGAGGGAGCCGAAGGCGAGGCTCTCGGCATGGGCCCAGTCCATTCGGGTATCGAGCTCGAAGGCCCGGGTCCGGCGCTGGAGCTGGCGGGCCAGCTTGGGGTGGATGGAGAAGCCCTCGGGCACGGCCAGGGCCCCGGTGTTCACCCGCTCCAGGACCTCGAAGTCCACCGGGGTGTGGGCCTCCACCGGTTCGAGTTCCGGCGGGGGCGGTGGGAAGGGGTCGTGGTCCGCCGCTTCCTTCTCCTCCTGCACCCGCCCCTGCGCCTCCCGGAGCACCTGCGACACCTCGTCCTCCATGGCAGCCACGGCCTCCTCGTCGAGGACTTCCTCCTTCACGAGGTGCTCGGCAAAGAGGGTCCGAACGGTGGGATGCTCGGAGATCCGGGCGTACAGCGCCGGCTGGGTGTAGGTGGGCTCGTCCCCCTCGTTGTGCCCATGCCGCCGGTATCCCACCAGGTCGATGACGAAGTCGTCCTGGAAGGCCGCCCGGTAGGCCATGGCCAGTCGCACCGCGGCCAGGCAGGCTTCCGGGTCGTCGGCGTTCACATGCACCACGGGCACATCGTACCCCTTGGCCAGGTCCGAGGCGTACCGGGTGGAGCGGCCATCGTGGGGGTCGGTGGTGAAGCCCACCTGGTTGTTCGCGATGATGTGGATCACCCCTCCCACCGTGTACCCCCGGAGGCGGGCCAGGTTGAGGGATTCGGCCACCACCCCTTCGGCAGCGAAGGCGGCATCCCCATGAATGAGGAGGGGAACCACGCGCGCAGGGTCCCGCTCCGCCTCGGCCTCGGGACCGGCGAACTGGTAGACCCGCGCCATCCCCTGAACCACGGGGTTCACGAACTCGAGGTGGGAGGGGTTCGGGGCGAGCTCCACATCGATGGAGGGCGCATCCTCGAAGGTCATGGTCCCCCGGGCACCATGGTGGTACTTCACGTCACCGGTGCCGGGAAGGGCGAGGGCTCCGTCCGTCTGGGGCGCTCCCTCGAATTCGCGGAGAAGCCCGGTATAGGGGAGCCCCACGATGTGGCAGAGCACGTTGAGACGCCCCCGGTGCGCCATGCCCAGGACCCCCAGCGCCCCCCCCTGCCGCGCCGCCTCCTCCAGCGCCAGGTCGAGCATGGGGACCATCATGTCGTTCCCCTCGATGGAGAACCGCTTCTGCCCCAGGTAGGCCCGGTGCAGGAACTTCTCCATCCCTTCCACCTGGGTCAGCCGCTTCAGGAGCCGGATCCGTACCTCGGGCGGGAGAGGCCGGGCATGGGTGCCCTTTTCCACCTCGTTCCAGAGCCATCGCACCCGGTCCGGGTCCTCCAGGTGCTCGAACTGGTACCCGATGGCACCGCAGTAGATGCTCCGGAGCCGCTCCAGCGTTTCCGTGAGGGGCTCGTCTCCCCCGTCGTCGAGAACGAGAGAGGTGGGGACCTCCGAAAGCTCCTCCAGGGAGGTCCCGAAGAAGGACGGATCAAGCTGCGGGTGCCCCGGAGGCGGACTCCCCAGGGGATCGATGGTGGCGAGCTGATGTCCGTGGTCCCGGAAGGCCTGGATGAGTGCGGCCGCCCGGGCAATGAGGGGAAGCAGACGCAGCCGATGGTCGTCGGCGGCGGTGAGCCCCCGGCCCGGCACCTCCGTTCCCCGCTCGTCGCCGGTGCCCACATCGGTACCGGCGCTCCCGGCCAGTCCCGCCCCGGCGCCCCCCATGGCTCCGGGCCCGGCACCATTCCCTGCGGCTCCCCGGACCGCTGCCGCCGGTCCGGGCTGGGCGGGAGGTGTCATGACAGGCCCGGTTCCCACGCCGGCCGAGGCCTCGTTCCGACCCTGGAGGGCATCGGGGAGGAGGATTCCCTCTGCCAGCAGCGCCTCCACCTGGGTCGAGAAGATCCGACGCCACGCCTCCGGCACCGAATCGGGGTTCCGGGTAAAGGCCTCGAAGAGGTCCTGGACGTAGCCGGCGTTGGCGCGGTCGAAAAGCTCGGAAGTGGCCATGGAATCGTGGCTTCGGTGCAGCCGGAAGGGGCCGGCGCCGTTCCCGGGGGAGCCGGGAGCCGGAGTCGGCACAAGGGACTCGTTCCTCAAAGCTAAGGTTTTTTCTCCATGATGCGACCTTCCTGCCCCTTCCACGGCCCGGATGGACCCCCGCCCCCTCCCGCGGGGGAGACGGCATGCCCCGGCCCGAACGGAGGGCGGGGGGGCCCCGGCCCGGACCTTTCCCCGCCTGCGGCGACCATCGACCTTACCAGACGCCCTGCTCTCGTTCCCGCCCCCGGCAAGCCGCATGCCCCTTCCTTCGCCTCCCCTTCCGGCCATTCCCGCCACCTCGGCGCCCCCTCCTCCCTTCCGCGCCCACCGGGAGTGGGAGGTACGCTTCCCCTGGGTCCTCCACGGTACGACGCTCCGTGCCGAGGAGGCGCCCGGCGCGTCAGGGGCACCGGACACGCGAGAGTCGACGCACAGGGCAGGCCAACCCGACAGCGGGAGCGCACCGCGGGGCGGGACCGGCAAGCCACAGTCGGACCACGACTTCCGTCTGTGGGGTGGGCCGCCTGCTGGGGAGGTCCTGGCACGCTGGGCTGGCCTTCGTGCCCTCCCCGGGGTGCATGCGGTGGTCCACGCACGGCAGCCCCACGAGGGAGGGGTGCGCGTGCACCCCGATCCGGGCCCCGGGCTTCTGCTCGTTCCCGATGTGGACGGGCATGCCACGGCTGTACCCGGGGTCCTCCTGGCCGTGACGATCGCGGACTGCGTGCCCGTCATTCTCGTGGGGGAGCACGCGGGGCGCCGGGGCGTGGCCCTCCTCCACGCCGGGTGGCGCGGGATGGCGGCGGGGATCGTGGAGAGGGGGATCGCCGTGCTGGAGGAGCGCTTCGGGATTCCCCCCCGGGCCCTCCACCTCCATCTGGGCCCGGCCATCTCCCGGGCCCGGTACGAGACCGGGCCCGAGGTGCACGAGGCTCTGGGGCTGGGGCGTCCGGAGGCGCCGGCGCTCCTCGACCTTCGCACGGTTGCGGAGGAACGGGCCCGGGAGGCCGGGGTTTCCCCGGAGGCCATGTCCCGCTCCCCCTCCTGCACCTTCGAGGATCCCCTCCACTTCTCCCACCGCGGGGGCGATGCGGGGCGCCAGGTGGCCTTCCTCGGGATCCGGGGCGGGGAAGACGTGCGGCGGCCCGGGGGAGCCATGGGGGAGGGAGGATGAGGCTGGGGCTCTGTGCCGGGTGCTCCCATCGACGGGAGATCCGGAACCGGAGGGGCTCCACCTTCCACCTCTGCAACCGTTCCCGCACGGACCCCCGCTACCCTCGCTATCCCCCACTCCCGGTCCTGACCTGCGAAGGCTTCGCCCCCGAGGCGGGGTCCGCCGATCCGACCGAACGCCGTGCCGCCTCCAGTCCCGGGGAGTCGCCTCCCCCGCCCGGGGACGAGGGGGCATGAATCCGGCCCTCCTCCAGGCCGGCCTTCCGGGGGTCCTCCCGGGGCCCCTCCTTTCCCCGCCAGACCTCCCCGCCCTCCTGGCCTGGCTCCTTGTGGGAGGGGCAGGCCTCCTCCTCCTCTTCCTCCTCCCCCTGGCCCTGAACCGCCTCGCCCTCCTGCACCGGGGGCTCCGCGCGCCTTCCACCCGCCCCGGTGGGGAGTGGTCCGGGCCCCTCCCCCGCGTCACCGTTCAGCTTCCCCTCTACAACGAGGCCGAGGTGGTGGAGCGGCTCCTGGAGGCGGTGGCCTGCCTCGCATGGCCCCGGGACCGTCTCGAGGTTCAGGTTCTGGACGATTCCACCGACGAAACGTCGGCCCGGATCGAGGCCGCCCTCCCGGGGCTCCGGGCTCGGGGGCTCCGGGTGCACCATCTCCGGAGGTCGGGGCGCGAGGGGTTCAAGGCCGGTGCCCTGGCGGCGGGGCTGGAGCGCGCCGAGGGGGCGTACGTTCTCATCCTGGACGCCGATTTCGTCCCCCCTCCCTCCCTCCTCCACGACCTCCTCCCCTCCTTTCAGGCGGCCGGGAGCGGAAGGGGCGGCGCTTCGGGCGGACGGGGCGTGGGGATGGTACAGGCCCGCTGGGATCATCTGAACGAGGAACACTCCGCCCTCACCCGGGCGCAGGCCCTCCTCCTCGACGGGCACTTCTTCTTCGAGCAGGGGGGACGCCATGCCGCCGGTCGCTTCATGAATTTCAATGGCACGGCGGGCGTCTGGGATCGTCGCGCCATCGAGGAGGCAGGGGGGTGGTCCGCCGATACCCTCACGGAGGACCTGGACCTGAGCTACCGGGCCCAGATGGCGGGGTGGCGCTTCGTCTACCGGGGAGACGTTGGGGTCCCGGCCGAGCTCCCCCAGGGGGTTCGGGCCTTCGAGGTCCAGCAGGAGCGGTGGGCCCGCGGAGGGATCGAAACGGGGAGGAAGCTCCTTCCCGGGCTCTGGCGGGGCCCCTGGTCCGGTGCGATCCGGCGGGAAGGAACCTTCCACCTTCTGGGCCACCTTGCCCATCCGGTCACCCTGGCGCTGGGGGTCCTCCTTCTCCCTTCGGCCCTCGCCCGACATGCTCTGGGGCTCCGGGGCTGGCTTCTCGTGGATCTCGCGGTCTTCCTGCTGGCCACGGGAGCCTTCCTCCTCTTCTACCTTTCGGCGGCGCGAACCCGCCGTCGGCCCTGGCGTCGGTCCCTGCCCGGCGCCGTCCGGGCCCTGACGCTGGGGGTGGGGCTCACCGCCCCTGTTTCCCGCGCCGTGGTCCGCGGGCTCCTTGCGAGGCGCGCCGGCACCCGAAACGCGGCCAGGCCCTCCCTCTTCAAACCGGGCCCTGGGGCCGAGCCCTTTCACCGCACGCCGAAGGGGGGGGAGGCGGGACTCCGACGCTACCCCGTCGCGAGCGCCGCCACCGCCCTCCCTCTCAAGGTGGGGCTCTCCCTCTGGATGCTGGCATGTGCGGCGGCGGCCGTGGTCTGGGGGTTCTACCCGACCCTTCCCTTCCTCCTGCTCTTCGGGTCGGGGTGGGGATGGCTGGCGCTGGGGGAGTGGGGAGAACGCCGCTGGCTCTCCCCCGGGCGGCGACCCTCCGCCGGGGCCGCCGCCGAACACCGGGAGCCCGCGTCGACCCCTGCGGCGGGCCCCGCGGCGGGCCCCTCCCTGCCTCGTCGGAGCCGGTCCGCCTAAAACGAAACAAAATTCGTATTCTATTATCTCGACCCTCTCTTCCTCTTCCGGCGGGCGCCTCCCGGCCCCCCGCCACCGCCCTCCCCCTCCACGCCGCCCCCCCTTCACCTCCGGACCCTGAGCGCCCCTGTCTCCTTCGCCCCCACCCCCGCCTCCTTCCCCCCCGTCGTCTCCTTCCTTCCCGGCGGGCGTGGTGGCGCTCATCCCGGCCCTGGACGAGGAGGCGAGTCTCCCGGTGACGCTGGCCGCCCTGGCGGAGGCCGGAGTCGTGGAGGTGGTGGTGGTGGACAATGGCTCCACCGACGCCACGCCCCGGGCTGCGCGTGCAGGTGGCGCCCACCTCCTTCGAGAGGCCCGGCCGGGGTACGGATCCGCCTGCCTGGCGGGCCTTCGGTGGCTGGAGACGCGGAAGGCCGGGCCTCCCGCGGGGGTCCTCTTCGTGGATGCGGACCACGGCCCCGACCCGGAGGGGATCACTGCGGTCCTCGAGCCCTTTCTGCACGGGGAGGCGCACCTCGTGATCGGAGTGCGCCAGGGGAGGGGCGATGCCCCCGGTCGGCAACGGGGGGGGACCGCCCTCATCCTCCGGCTTGCCCGGTTCCTTCACGGGATGGAAGCCCGGGACCTGGGACCCCTCCGCGTGGTGGACTGGTCGGCGCTACGCGGGCTCGGCCTCGATGACCCGGATTGGGGGTGGACGCTCCAGATGCAGCTCCGCGCCCACCGCCAGGGGCTTTCCGTGGCCCAGGTGAACGTTCCCCGGATGCCCCGCCCCGGGGGGCGCTCCAAGATCTCGGGTTCGCCCTGGCGTTCCCTTCAGGTGGGGATGCGAATGCTTCGCGTTCTCCTGCGAGAACGGCGGGGGTGACCGCGGACCGCCGGGGCGCTTCAGGCGGGAAGGGTGGCGAGGAAGGCCCGGAGCGCTTCCACTGACTGGTCCGGCGCCTCCTCCGGAGGAAGATGGCCCACGTCGGGGAGGAGGTGGACCCGTCCCTGGGGAACGAGATGTGCCAGCCGGTGGGCCTGGGCCGGATCCACCACCCGATCCGAGCTCCCCCAGAGCGCCAGGAGGGGCACGGGGATCTCCCGGTAGCGCTCCGAGAGGTCCTTGCCCGAGGCGGGAAGGATCTGTCGGGAGGCCCGGACAATGGCCTGCCGACGATCCGGATCGGCCAGGGGGCGACGGTAGCCCTCCACCTGTTCCCGGTCCACGGTGGAAGGGTCGTGCACGATCCCGCGAATCCCCGCCCGGATGGCCCAGGCCGGAGGCTGCACGGCCAGGAGAAGCTCCCCTATCACGGCGATCCGTGCCAGGGAGATGTAGGGGGGAAAGCGCTGGGGGAAGACGGCGCCGCTCACGACCACGAGCCCCCGGGGAAGGGGAGGCGAGGGCTCCGCCCCCCCCGTTTCCCCTTCGGAAAGCCCGTCCAGGAGGGCGAGGGTGGCCAGGAGAATGACCGCGCCCCCGAGGGAGTGGCCCACGAGAACCGGGGGTGCCGGGTTCCTGACCTCCCCCAGGTAGGCGGCCAGGGCCCGGGCCTGGGTGAGGGGGGAGAAGTCGCCATCGTCCGGGATGGGGGCGCCCCCGAACCCCGAGAGCTCCACCAGGTGCAGTTCATGGTCTCGTTCGAGGCGGGAAACCCAGGCCCGCCAGGAGTGATTCGAGGCCCCGAACCCGTGCACGAGAACGAGGGGGGGCGCATGGGGCGTGCCTCGACGAACGACCCGGATGCGGTGGGACCAGCGAGGCGGATCGGGCGGGATCATGGGGCCGGATCAATCCGGAGGTGGCGTGCTCCCGCCTGCGCACCTTCCTCGCCCAGCCAGGGGTGGCAGGTGAGGAGGAAGACCTGCCGGGTGCGGGCCACCTCTCCCAGGGCCCGAAGTCCCGCCTCCCTCCGTTCGGCATCCCAGTTCACGAGCGTCTCGTCGAGGACCACGGGGAGGGGCTCTCCGCCCGACTCTGCCACCGGGATCATGGCAAGGCGCAGGGAAAACCAGATCTGCTCCAGCGTCCCCGTGGAGAGGGGGAGGTCCACGGCGCGTCCCTCCGGCGAAGCCGGTCCCCGCACCCGGATCCCCGGATCCTCCCTCCCTCCTCCCCCGGCCCGACCGTCTCCCTCCTCCCCCGGGGCCAGGAGCTCGAGGCGCGTCCACCGCCCCCCGGTGAGGCGAGCGAGGGTCGATTCAGCCCGGAGGAGAAGCTCGGGCTGATGTCGCTCGCGAAAGCGCCGCTCCGCCACCCCCACGATCCGGGCCAGGAGGTGCAGCCGGTCCCGCTCCCGTCGGACCCCGGTCTGCTCCTCCTCCAGCGAGGCCAGCTCGCTCTCCAGGGCATCGGGGGTCTCCACCGTCTCGGCCTGAAGCAGGGCGGCGCGCGCCCGCTCCCGCTCCTCCACCACCGCCTCCACGGCCTCTCTCCGTTCCTGCACCTCCGCCTGCAGGGGGGCGAGGTCGGGTGGGGACTCGCCTCCCGCTGGAAAGGCCTCTGCGAGGCGGGCCCGGAGCGCGTCAAGAGAACCGAATACGGATTCCAGTTCGGTTCTTCCCTCTCGAAGGAGACGCAGCGCATCCAGGCGCTCTCCCACACGGCGGGCTCCCTCCCGGAGCGCATCGGGGGGGGGCGGGTCGGAGGACGGCCCGCCTGGCGCGAGGGGTGTCTCCCCGGCCCTCGCCAGGGCTGCGGCAAGGACGCGCACCCCGGCCCGCGCCTCCTCCACCCGCTTCGTCGCCCGTTCCAGTTCCGCCGTGGCCCCCTCCATCCGGAGGCGCGATCCCGCGGCCTCGCGGGTTCTCTCGGCCCCTCTCCGCGCCCGTTCCTCCCACGCGACGAGGCGGGCGCGGGCGCCATGGAGCGCCTCCTCCGGCGGTGGGGCGCCCTCGCCGGGGACGGTCCCTTCCTCGTGCCCGGAGGCACCGTCACCCCCCGTCCCGGGCGGTTCCCACGCCGAGACCCGCTCGAGAAGCATGGCCAGCTCCGAACGGCCTTCCTCCAGGGTCCGGCGTCGCGTGGCCAGAAGGAAGACCCGCTCCCGAAGACGCTGGAGAGAGAGGAGAACGGAAGGTCCGGCCGTGGCCCGGAGTTCCGGGGCAAGGGGGATCCCGCCCAGGGCGCTCTCCACCGCCGCTTCCGCAGCCCTTCGGTGAGCGCCGGCCGTCTGCACATCGGCCTCCCACCGGGACCGCTCCTCCCTTCGTCGCTCGGCCGCCACCTCCTGCTCACGTTGCCGCCCCTCCTCCGAGCGGTGGACGGACCAGGCCACCCCCCCCAGCACTCCCGCAACCACGAGGGCCAGGACCGCGGGGAGCGGGCCCCCCTGTCCCCACGCCAGAACGGCCACCGCAGCCAGCACGAGAAGTCCGGCCATCCCGAAGAGAACCGGGACGGTGGTTGCCGGGCGCTCCTTCCGGGGAGGGGCCGCCTCGTCCAGACCCGCTGCCTCCCTCCGAACCGTCGCTTCGGTTTCGCGTTCCCGGGCGCGGAGTCGGGAGTCCAGAAGCTCGCGGAGATGCTCGAGGTCCAGTCGTCCAAGGGCTTCCGCTCCTTCCAGGGCGTCGGCCCCCTCGGTGAGAAGCCCCTGGGTGAGCCCCCGGATCTCGTCTTCCAGCGCGGCCACATCCCGGGCCTCGTCGCGGAGCCGATCCCGCGCCTCCTCCGCCCGAAGGAGGGTCTCGCGGAGCTGCTGCAGGGTCGGCGCTGCCGCCTCCCACGCCCCATCGTCCGGGTGGGGCTCCACCGCCGTCCGGCGCGCCTCCTCCACCCCCTCCTGCGCCACCACCGCCTCGCCTTCGGCCTTCTCGAGCCGGGCCAGCGCCTCCTCCACCCCCCCCAGGGGGTCCCGGGAAAGCCCTTCCAGCTTCGATGCATCCCCCACCCGGGCGGCCAGGGTCTCGAGGCGGAGAAGCCGGGTTCGGGCCGGGAGAAGGCCCTGAAGGGTCTCCAGGTGGCGCTCGGACCGGGCTCGGGCCTCCCGGAGATCGGTGAGTCGGGCCTCGGCGCGGGCCAGGGCGTCGCGGGCCTCCCGGAGTTCCCGGTCCGCTTCCCGGGCCTTCCGGAGACGGACGTGGGCTCCCTGCCGGGCCTCCTCCAGCTCCCGCCAGCGCGTGCGCCGCTTCCGGTCCGGGCGCCAGAGTGCGCCGGCCCGATCCTCGAGCGTCCTGACCAGCGCTGCAGGAGAGGCCATCTCCCGGGTGGCCATGCCAGCCAGGATCCGGTGTCGCACCTCCTGCCAGGCCCCCGTCTCGGCGAGGGAGGCCAGCTGGGGAAGGGTCACCGCGTGCACCTCCTGGTAGACCTCGACCGGAACATGGCTCGCCGGGGGGACCTCCTGGTTCCGCAGGTCTGCCTCCCGGGCCCCTTCGGGTACGCGGCGAGGATCGTCGGCGTCGGCCCGGGCCAGGGCAGCACCCTCCCCGGTGAGGAGACGGCCCCAGGGGGTGGAGAGGAGACGTCGATGCACCCGGTAGGGCGTCCCGTCGTCCGAGGTAAGCCAGGCGAGGATCTCGGCGTCCTCCCCTTCCCAGGGCGCCAGGGGGTGGCGAGCCCGCGAGGCCGGGTAGAACCCGTGGAGCGCCGCGCGGATACCGGCCAGGAGGGAGGACTTCCCGGCCTCGTTCGGGCCCGAGAGGACCACGAACCCGGGGAGTGGATCGGGCCCGGTGTCGAAGCGGCGAAGGGGGCCCAGCGCCTCGATCCGCAGTCGGAGGATCCTCATGCGCCGTCTCCCTCTCCCCCTTCGAGGAAGAGGGCCAGGAGCTCGGCATCGGCGCCGGCCAGAAGCTCCCGGAGGTAGGCATCGAGGGGCATCCCCGCAGGCCGTTCCACCAGATCCTCCGCTCCCACCCCCAGCACCTCGGAGGGCGCGCCACCCCCTTCGGAAAGGAGGGCGCGGGCCAGCCGGAGCGCCTCCCCTGCCGCGTCCTGCCGCTCGAGGGCTTCTTCCACCGCCACCCGCGGGCGCACGCCCTCCGTGCGGAGCTCCACCTCGAGGGCCCCCAGCTCCCGGGCCAGGACCTCTTCGAGCTCCGCCACCTCGGTCAGGTCGCGAAGGGGTGCGTGAAGACGAGAGGATCCGGACAGGACCACCCGGACCATCCACCCGCCCCGGGGGAGCCCCGGGTCTTCCCGCCGGGCTTCTTCCCACCCGGCCCTGATGGCACGGATGAGGTCGGGCGCGGTGCCGAGGTCCTCGATCCCGGAAAGCTCCAGGCGCTCCCACCGCAGGGGGGCGAAGGGAAGGAAGGTCACCTGGGGTGGACTCCCCCGGGCGGGAAGCTCCACCAGGAGCCCCCCCTTCGCCCCCGTCTCCCGGGGGTTTCGCCCCTGGGGGTTCCCGGGGTAGTGGATGGCCGGAAAGGTGCCCAGCTCCTGACGGAGGTGGATGTGCCCCAGGGCCCAGTAGTCGAAGCCCGCCTCCCGGAGGTGCACGAGCTCGGAGGGCGCGTACCGCTCGTGGGCCTCGCTCCCCCGTGCACCTCCCACCTGGGTGTGGAGCAGGGCCACCGCCGGCAGGGTTCCGGTCTTCGGCGGATGGAAGGCCCGGGAGAGGTCCCGGGATTCCAGCTTCGTGGCATGCCCGGCCCCGGTCACGGTCCCCACGGGCCGACCCTCCCGGTGGATCACCACGGTCCGGGGCTCGGGGCCGTCGAAGCGTTCCACCCCCTCCGGCCAACGGATGCGTCCCGTTCCACCCCCCTCCTCGCCGGGGTCGTGGTTCCCCGTGGCGTAGAGAAAGGGGATCCCCGCCTCCACGAGGGCCTCCACCTCCCGCACCAGGAAGGCCTCCGTGGCAAGGCTCAGGCGGGTCGAATCGAAGAGGTCACCGGCCATGAGCACCGCATCAACCCGGGCCTCCCGGGCATGTTCGAAGGCCGCGGAGAGGGCCTCCCGGGAGGCATCGCGGAGTCTCTGCCGGGCCTCCGGGCTTCGCCCCCGGAAGAGGGTGTCCAGGTGGGCATCGGCCAGGTGGAGAAGGCGCACGAGGAGGGGACGGAGGGAGAAGGGAGAAGGGGGGAGCATTCCGGCCCCCCCGACCGCACCTCAAGCTACACCGGGATCGCCGGGCACGAAAATGTCACGGGGGGCCCGGAACCCGGGCCATCGTCCCCGTGACCGGCCCTTTACGGGTCCCGGGGGGAATGGTACGATTGCATCCAACCTCCCTCCCCCTCCCTCCGACTCTGGTGGTGAGTGGCGCCCCTGCGCCCCTGCCCCCACGCCCCCCCCATGAGTGACACCACCGAAAGTGCGGTGGAGCGCCTCCGCGAAGAGGCCCTCGAGTTCGAAGCCGTCTCCCGCGAGATCGAGCGACTCGCCGGCGAAGACGCGGCCCCCCTGGCCCTCCGGTTTGCCGAACTCTTCCTCTCGAAGGCTCCGCCCGGGTTCCTTTCGGAGCGAAGCGCGGCCCCCCTGGCCCGGATGATCCTGGCGAACTTCCGGTTCTTCCAGGAGGCGCGCCCCGACCGGGTCGATGTGGAGGTGGTGAACCCCGACGTGGACACCGAGGGGTGGTTCGCCCCGGTGACCGTGGTCCGGACGAACCTCTCGGAGCGCTCCTTCATCGTCGACACGATCCGGGAGTTCCTCCATGCCGAGGGCCTCTCCCTCGGGGTGTCCATCTACCCGGTTCTCCAGGTCCTTCGGGACGAGGACGGCGAGATCAGGGGGCTCCGCCCGTCGCGGGAAGGGGGGGCGCGGGAGTCCCTCGTGTACTGCGAGATCACCCGGGTGACCGACCCCGCCCGGCTCGCGTACCTGCGGACCGAGCTCACCCAGCGACTGGGCGACGTCACGCGCGTCACCGACGACTTCGATGCCATGCGCCAGGTCCTGAACCGGACCGTGGCCTCCCTCGATACCACCGCGAGGCGCCACCCGGCACTGGCCGAGGAGGTCGCCGAGATCCAGGCCTTTCTCGAGTGGCTTCGGGAGGGGGGCTTCGTCTTTCTCGGGTACCGGGGATACCGGATCGAGGAGGTCGAGGGGACGCCATCGGTGCTCGTGGACGAGGGGTCGGGGCTGGGCATCCTCCGCGACGAATCCACCTCCACCTACGCGGCACCGGTGGCCGTGGCCGATCTTCCCGAAGGCCAGCGCCAGAACCTCGAGGGGGGACCGCTCCTTCTCATCTCCAAGACGAACGCCACCTCGACGGTTCATCGCCGGGCCCGGATGGACTACATCGGGGTGAAGCGCCTGGACGAGGCCGGCGCCGTGGTGGGGGAGGACCGCTTCGTGGGGCTCTTCACCTCCGGGGCCTATTCGGAGAAGGCCGACCGGATCCCCATTCTCCGGCAGAAGCTGGACCGGATCCTCGAGGACTCGGGCGTGGCCGAGGGATCCCACGACTACAAGGAGATCCACACGATCTTCAACACCCTCCCGAAGGAGGAACTCTTCCTCACCTCCTCGGAGGAGATCGGGGCGGATGTGCGCACCGTTCTCACCACCTTCGATTCCGACGAGGTGCGGGTGACCCTCCGTCGCGACCCGCTGGGGCGCGGGGTGTCGGCCATGGTCATTCTTCCGAAGGAGCGGTTTTCGGGAGAGGCCAGGAAGCGGATCGAGGAGGCCTTCGTGGAGCGCCTCGACGGCGAGGTCCTGAACTACCACCTGGCCCTGGGGGAAGGGGACCAGGCCCGCCTCCACTTCTACCTGGCGGCCCCGGCCGAACGCCTCGATGCCGTCTCGGCGGAAGACCTGGAAGAGGTGGTCCGGGGGCTCACGCGGAGCTGGACCGACCGGGTCCGGGAGGGGCTCGAGCGGGTGAGGCCCCCCGAGGAGGCGCGACGCCTGGCCCTCCACTACGGCGAGGCCATGGCGGCCGAATACCAGGCGGCCACGGAGCCGGCGGTGGCCGTGGCCGACATTCTCGAGATGGAAGCCATGAAGGTCGAGGATCGGACGGTGGCCATCACCTTCCGGAACCCGCAGGAGGCGCCGGGGGTGGCCGATGGAGAGGCCGTGACCGAGCTCAAGCTCCACCTTCGGGAAGAACGGCTTGTCCTCTCGGAGTTCATGCCCATCCTGGAGAACTGCGGGCTCCGGGTGATCACCGTGACTCCCTTCGAGGTGTGGGGTGGGGAGCGGGTCGAGGCCTTTCTCTACTCCTTCGTGGTCCAGCGCCCCGACCACACCCCCCTCCCGGTGGACGAGGTGGGGGGGCGTCTGGCGCAGACGATCCTCGCCGTTCGAAAGGGCGATGCCACGAACTCCTCCCTGAATGCCCTCGTGGTCACCGCAGGGCTCTCCTGGCGGGAGGTGGACCTCCTCCGGACCTACACCTCCTTCGGCTTCCAGGCCGGGGTCGTGCCTTCGCGGCTCTCCCTCCCCACCGCCCTGGAGCACCATCCGGCCATTGCCCGGCTCCTCCTCGAAGTCTTCCGGGTCCGCTTCGATCCCGATGGCCCCCGGGCCCTCGAGGAGCGGCGGAAGGCCGAGGAGCAGCTCGTCTCCACCTTCCAGGTGGGCCTTCGAGAGGTGACCGCCCTCGTGGAGGACCGGGCCCTCCGGCAAATGCTCTCCCTCCTCCAGGCCACCCTCCGCACGAACTACTACCGGACGGGTGGAGCGGCCCCGGCCCTTCGTTCGGGCGGGGTGCCCTACATCTCCCTCAAGTTCGACGCCTCGAAGGTGCTCGGGGGCGAGAAGACCCGCCTCCGGTACGAGGTCTGGGTCCGGTCCTCCCGCATGGAGGGAATCCATCTCCGGGGGGCGAAGGTGGCCCGGGGAGGCATTCGCTGGTCGGACCGCCCCGACGACTTCCGCACCGAGGTCCTGGGGCTCGTGAAGACCCAGATGGTCAAGAACGCGGTGATCGTTCCTGCCGGCTCGAAGGGGGGCTTCGTCACCCTCCGTCACCTTCCGGCGGAAGACATGGCGGATGAGGCCCGGGAGCAGTACAAGACCCTCATTCGCGGACTTCTCGACCTGACCGACAACCTGAAAGGGGGAGAGACCGTGCCCCCGGAGCGGGTGGTGGCCTGGGACGACCCCGACCCCTACCTCGTGGTGGCCGCCGACAAGGGGACGGCCAAGTTCTCCGACGTGGCCAACGGGGTGGCGGAGGAGTACGACTTCTGGCTCGGCGATGCCTTCGCTTCGGGCGGCTCCAACGGGTACGACCACAAGGTGGTGGGGATCACCGCCGGGGGGGCGTGGGAGTGCGTGAAGCGTCACTTCCTGGAGCGGGGCAAGGACATCCAGGCCGAGCCCTTCACCGTGGCCGGAATCGGCGACATGTCAGGCGACGTCTTCGGGAACGGGATGCTCCTCTCCCGGCAGATCCGACTCCTTGCCGCCTTCGACCACCGGGACATCTTCCTCGACCCCGATCCCGACCCTGCCGCCTCCTGGGCCGAGCGGAAGCGCCTCTTCGACCTGGGACGGTGCACCTGGCAGGACTACGACCGCGATATCCTCTCCCGTGGCGGGATGATCGTGCCCCGGGGCTCCAAGGAAATCGAGCTGACCGACGAGATCCGGGAGGCGCTGGGGATCGAGGCGGAGGGGCCCTTCGATGGGGAAACCCTGATCCGGCAGATCCTCGTGGCGCCGGTGGAGCTCCTCTGGAATGGGGGGATCGGCACGTACGTGAAGTCCGCCACCGAGACCCACGTCGAGGCCGGTGATCCGGCCAACGACGGGGTGCGGGTCAATGGTCGTGACCTCCGCTGCCAGGTGGTGGGAGAGGGGGGGAACCTGGGGTTCACCCAGCGGGGGCGGGTGGAGTACGCCCTTGCGGGCGGCCAGGTGAACACCGACGCCATCGACAACTCCGGCGGGGTGGACCTCTCCGATCGGGAGGTGAACCTCAAGATCCTCCTCCGTCTTGCCACCGACGCAGGAACCCTCGACCCCGAGGCCCGGAACGACCTCCTCCGGGAGCTCCAGGACGAGGTGGCCCAGCTTGTGCTCCGCGACAACGAGGGGCAGGGGCTCGCCGTCTCCCTCGATCAGCTCCGGGCCGCCGACGGGCTCGATGATCTCCGCGACCTCATGGCCGGGCTGGAGCGGGCCGGGGTGCTCGACCGGGCCTCGGAGCACCTCCCGAGCTGGGAGACGCTGGCCGAGCGGCAGGAGGTGGGGCAGGGGATGACCCGTCCCGAGCTCTCCGTGCTCCTGGCCTACGCCAAGCTCCACCTGACGAGCCACCTCCTGCAGAGCGCCGTTCCCGATGACCCGGCGGCGCACCGGTACCTGGAGGCCTATTTCCCCGCCCGGGCACTGGAGGTGGTGGGACCGGGGCGCCTCGACGAGCATCGCCTCCGCCGGGAGATCGTGGCGAGCCAGCTTGCCGGTGACCTGGTGAACCTCATGGGGGCCGGGTTCGTCCAGCGGGTGAGCCGGGGCATGGCCCAGCCCCCGGCCGAGGTGGCGCGGGCCTGGCTGGTTGCGGCCGAGCTCTGCGGGCACGCCGGACTCATGGAGCGCCTGCGGATGGGGGTCACCGAAATGCCCATCGCGGTGGCGTACCGCTGGCTCCGGGGGCTCTCGCGGGTGCTGGAGCGAACCACCCGGTGGATCCTCTCGAGCCCCGAGTTCGGGGCTCAGACCACGGTGGAGGCGGTGGCCGAACACCGGCGGGGACTCGAACGCCTCCAGGAGGCCTTCCCCGATCTCGTCACCGGTGAGGACCGGCGGATCTACGAGGCCCTGGCCGACGAGCTGGCCGCCGACGGAGCCGACGAGTCCATGGCGCGCCAGCTCGTGACCCTCCGCTTCCTGGACCAGCTCCTGGAGATCCTCCGGGTGCACCGGACCACCGGGGCAGATCCCCTCGATGTGGCCGGGACCTTCTACCGGATCTCGGCCCTCTTCTGGATCCCCTGGCTCCGCGACGCCCTCTTCGAGACGGCCGGCGACGACCGGTGGGAGCAGCGGGTGGCCCAGGGGCTGGCCTCCGACCTCACCCGCTCGCACCAGCGCATGGCCGGGGCTGTCCTTCGAAGGCGGAAGAACACCGATTCGGTGGAGAAGGCCGTGGAGGTGCTGGCCGAGGAGGGGAAGGAAGCCATTGCCCGCTACCTCGAGCTCGTGCGCGAGGTGGAGGCCGAGGAACGCCTGGCCCTGCCTGCGCTCATCGTGGTGGTGCGCGCCCTTTCCACCCTTTCGAAGGCGCTGGAGAACTGAGGGGCTCGAGAATCGGGAACGCTCGAGATCGAGAACCGAGGCCTCGGACGCAGAAACGCCCCCCGGATCCGTGGATCCGGGGGGCGTCCTGCCTTTCCGGGGGTGATTCCCCTCCGGTGCAGGCCCTCGGGGTCAGCGCCCGGTGGCCTTCAGGGCATCGGCCACGTAGCTGTCCACGCGGGAAAGGACCGCCACGAGATCCTTCCGTTCCTCGGCGGCGGAGAGGTCCGTGGCGAAGCGGAGAAAGACCTTCCTCAGCGCCAGCTTCTGCTCTTCCTGCGCCGCCTTGGAACGACGTCCACGCCCACCGGTGGTCCGCCGCCGGCCAGGACGGGCCTGGCTCAGTCGCCGCTTGATCTGAAGCGGGTAGCGGGCATTGAACTGCCGAATGTTCAGCTTGGCGACGCCGGTGTCTACCTTTTTCGCCTTCTCGAAGATTTCCGTGGTGCTCGCGCTGGGGTTGGCGGCGAGCTCCTTCTCCACGAAATCCATCACCTTCTGTTCGTTCTTTGCCATGTTCTCATTCCCTTGCGAGGGTTCTGGTGGAATCATGGGGACGAAGTGAAAATGATCGGATTTCCTATCGGGGTCAATGATTTCATGATCCGTCCGAGGCTGGCGCCACCGTCACGGTGAGCCCGTACGTTTCCTCGAAGAGCCCCTTCTTCTGCCCCACGGCCCAGCGTTCGAGGAGGAGGTCCCCTTCTCCAGCGATCTCCATCCGGAGCTCGAGCCCCCGCACCCCGACCTCCACCTCGTGCACGCGCTGCAGGTGCTGGCGGTCCAGGGCATCGGCGATCCGGAGGAGGGAGGCGAGCTGATCTACCCGGACCCGATCGCTGGGCGAAAGGCGCATGTACTCTGCATGGTGGGGCTGGGGGTGCCCCTTGCGATGGTACCGGGCCACGTTCGCCACAAGGAGGTTCTCGTCGAGCGTGAGGCCGGGAAGCTCGGAGCGCGAAATCAGATAGAGGGAGTGTTTGTGATGCTTCTTCACCGCCACGAAGTTTCCAATGTCATGGAGAAGGGCGGCGGCATGGAGGAGATGACGGTCCCGGGGCCCCAGGCCATGGAGCTTCTCCAGACGATCGAAGAGGAGAAGGGCCAGGCGGGCCACCTGGCGGGCATGAGCCTCGTCGAACATGAACCGGCGGCCCAGAGAGACGGCGGACTGAACGAGCTGCGAGACATCGCGGGCCTCGGCCGGTCCCGGGGTGGCCAGATGGTTCACCAGGTCCAGCACGATTCCCTCCTTCACCCCCACGCCGGGCACGAGAATCTCCTGCGCCCCCGCCACCCGGGCGACCCGCTGGTACACGAGGGCGGCGGGGAGAATCACGTCGGCCCGGTCCTCGCGCAGCCCCAGTCGGTCCATCCGCTCCCGATAGGAGAGACGGGTCAGAAGCTGGATGGAAGCTTCCAGGTCGGCCATGGCGAGGTGGGCCACCCCGTTCTCGTCCGAGGGCGCAGCCGCAAGGCGCGCCAGCGCCTCGATGTTTCCTCCGGTTGCGAGGATCCCCTGGGGCTTCCAGTACTGGGCCGGATCCGGAATCCGGAGCACCGACACGTACTCCTCCAGGAGGGTCCTGAGGCGCCCCGGGTCATGCGTCCCCTCCGTGACCTCCTCCAGGAGGCGCACCGATCCCATGGTGTGGGACTCGCTCCAGAGCATCCCCGCGTCGTCCACGAGGGAAACCTCCACACTCCCTCCTCCCAGGTCCACCAGAACCCACTGGCCCCCCGAGAGGTCGATCCTCCACCCCACGGCGGTGTGGACCAGACGGGCCTCCTCCTTCCCCGTGATCACCTCCAGCCGCAGCTCTGCCTCGCGGAGAATCCGTTCGGTGAGGATGGCACCGTTGCGGGCCTCGCGCACCGCGCTCGTCGCCACCGCCCGAACATGGCGGATCCCCAGCGCATCGATTCGCTCCCGGAAGCGGACGAAGGCCTGCACCGCAGCGTCCATCGCCTCGGGCGCCATCCGCCCGCGGAGGAAGACCTGGTGTCCCAGCCGGACCGGGACCCGTTCGCTCTCGATCTCTGTCCAGCGTCCGGGGGCGGTGAAGCGGGCGGCCAGGAACCGGATCGCGTTGGACCCGGTGTCGATGGCCGCCACCTCCAGGGGAAAGGCAGGGTCAGGGCTCACGAATCCACTCCAGGTAGAACGAGAGGGCGCCGCCCCGAAGCGCACCGGGGGCGACCCCCGGAAGGACCGGAGAGACAAGGGGGAGGCGGGCGGTGGCCTCCAGCCCCGCCTGGAAGGGGCCGGGACGCCAGAGGGTCCGGGTGACCCCCGGTTCCACCAGAAGGAGGTTTCGCGTGGCCAGATCCGACCCCTGGAGAGGGGCGCGAACCCGGGCCGTTCCGGCAGCCAGCAGGACCCCGAAGGCCCAGCGCGACGCCTCGCCCGGCGCCCATTCCCCGCGAATTCCCCCGTATCCGAAGGCCAGCTCGGTCTGGTCCGGGGAGGCGGTCGCCGAAAGGCGGACGCCGGCAGGGATGTGCACCCCCTCGGCCCCGATGCGCACCCGGGGGGACCATCGGAGGAGGGCGCTCCCCCGAAGCACCGGTACCGAGCCCCCATCCAGGACCCCGACCCCTCCCCCCCCGCGGAGCACGGCTCCCTTTCCCCTTTCGGCCTCCCCCTGCGCCCCGAGGGGGGGCGGTGCGAAGGCGATCACGACCAGGAGGAGAACGGGGAGGGCTCGGGAAAAGGGGGATCCTCGCCTTCGACCCCGAGTCCGTGCCGCCGTCCCCCGGTGGCGGGGTCGGGCCCCCGGGCGCCGTTCCATGGAGCTCAACGGGTGCGGAGGAGGGTGTACTGGAAGACCTCGGGAATGGGCCCATCGCCCACCGAAGTCACGATCCGGGCGGCGGAGGGGCCCGGCACGCGGAACCGGAAATAGGCGGCTCCCCCCGCCTGGAGGTCGAGGCTCGAGGGTGAGGTCGAACCCAGGGGGCGGGTCCGGATCGGGAAACGGTCCACCTGGAGCCCCTGGAAGATCGTGGGGTGGCTCCAGCTCTGGAGCCGGAAGTCGGGAGAGATTCCGGAGACCCGGTCGTCGGCATAGTTTGCCACCGACCAGTCGGAGTACCAGCGCCGGAGGGTGGTCTCCCCTCCCACCCGCGTGGCGAGATTCGCCCACCCCACCTGGGGGCCGTCCACCAGGGCCCGGAAGAAGCCTTCATCCGACCCCTGCCGTCGGTCCGCAGCATAGCGGAGAAACTGCTGGGCCGCCCCTCGGGCCTCCAGGTTGTCCGTGGAGTCGTAGGCCGACCGCGTCTCGGGGCCCTGCAGGAAAAGCCGGTACCGGTTCAGGTTGGCCACATGGTATGCGTTCACCGCGTCCACCACCCGGGCGCCTCCGCCCTGGAGGGCGGCCAGGTCCAGGTTCGCCCCTGGCGCGAGCCCTGCCGCTTCGAAGAAGAGGAGCTCCTCGGCCATGTGTGAAAGCCCCTCGTTCAGCCACACATCCTCGAAGGCCTGCCCCACCGGAAGGGCGAGGGTGTGGAGCCGGCGCGCGGCGTTCACGAGGTGCTGGAGTTCGTGCCCGATGGTGGCTGGTGCGGTTCGGCGAACCACGCTCGTCTGCCGGATGTTCCCATTGATGCTCCCCGTCGGATCGGGTACGAGGAGGTAGAGAACCTCCCCGACGTTGGACCCGGCACAGGCCTGGAACCGGGGGTTCGATTCGCGGGGAAAGAGATCCCGGGCAAAGAAGAACCCCCCGACGAAGCGCTCCGAGTCCGGCCCGGTGAGGCGGTTCACCTCGGGGGTGAAGAAGAGGACCACCCGGCCATTCGCATCCAGGTCGGTAGGCTCTCCGAAGTTCCGGTGCACCACCGGGGCGATGAGCGTATCGAAGGTGGCGGCAAAGTGCTGGAAGTCCTGCGGGGTGAATCCGTTGGCGGGTCGGGCCGTGTCCGCGACCACGATGGCCCCCTGGGAGACGGCCATGACCTCGCCGAACCGGGGAACGGGATTCGTGCAGGCCTCCCCTGCCTGGGCGTTCAGGGTGAGAAGCGAGCCCAGCGCAGGTGTTCCCGAGGGAAGGGGCGGGGTAGCGGCTCCCACGGCATCTCCTTCCGCCGGCGTGCGTCCCGCGTCGAAGGCCCGGGGTGCCACGCCCGCCCCGTTGAGGAGGGGGGCCAGCTCCCGTTGTTCACGGATGCGCAGCTCCTGGTCGAAGCGGGCTGCCGGGTCCCCCCGACGCTCGGGAGAGGCCCAGGCGGCGAAGTTCAGGGGAGGAGAACCGGAAGAACGGAGCCCCGCCCCAATCTCTGCCCCGAGCGTTCCGCCCTGAGCGGAGCCTCCCCCCACCCGGGCTCCCAGCACGAGAGGCTGGGGTTCACCCGAGGCGGCCACCGTACCCTCGGCCTCCAGGGCAAGGGTCGTCCGGGCGCCCGAGGTGGAGGAGAGGAAATGGGGGATGAGGACATACTCCGCCCCCGCGTCCCCGCCAACGCAGAGGGTCCGGGCCTGCGCTCCGCCCCGGCGTTCCGCCTCTCCCACCCCGAGGGAAACGGTGTTCTGGGGTGTGCATTCGGCAATGGGGTCGAGCCCGGAGCTTCCTCCCCGGTCGCATCCGGCCAGCACGAGAGCGGACGTGGCGAGGGCGAGCAAGGGGAGAGGGCGGGGGGGCATGGCGCTCAGCTGCAGAGGGAGGCGAAGAAGCGGAGAGTACGGGTACCCCGCCGCCCCGGGCAAGGAGCCCCTCCACCCGCCCGAAACCATGAAGGCCCTGCAACGAAGCTCCGTTGCAGGGCCTTCATGAACTCGATCTCGGAGTCGGGACGGCCGGATTCGAACCGGCGACCCCCTGAACCCCATTCAGGTGCGCTACCGGGCTGCGCCACGTCCCGAGACCGGTGAAGTTAACCGCCGCTCCCCGGTGGCTCAAGGGTCGGGAGACGGGTGCCCGGCGAGGTGTGCGGAAGTCTGCTGCCGCCTCAGCGGTCGGCGATGCTCACACGGGAATTCTCGAGCCGGTACCCCACCCCCCGGATCGTCACCAGGAGGCGCGGCGAGGAGTGGTCATTCTCGAGCTTCCGTCGCAGGCGGTGCACGGTTGCGTCGAGCACGGCTTCACTGTCCTGCTCCGCGCCCCAGATGTCGGCCAGGAGAGCCTCCCTCGACACGACCCGCCCTTCCGCCTCGAGGAGGCGCTCCAGGAGCTCGAACTCACGAACGGTGAGGGCCGCGGGATCCTCCTGGGACGTCACCATGCGGGAGAACCGATCCACCACGAGATGGTCCGCGCGCTCTCGCCCACCGTTTTCCCCCCGTGCCCGGGCGTGGGCGCGCGCCTCGAAGTAGGGACCCAGGGAAGCGCGGAGGAGGATGTGGGGTGCCCCATGGGGAGGGGCGAGAACGTCGTCCATCCCCAGGGAGAGGAGGAGGGCCGCTCGCCGGACGTTGGCGCTCCTCAGAAGGTAGAGGATGCGGGCCTTCGGAGCTGCGCGTCGGAACTCCTCCAGGACCATGGATGGATCGGCGTCGAGGAACTCCCCCAGAAGGATCACGTCGGGGGCGACCTTGTGGGCCACCTCCAGGGCCTCGGCGGCGTGCTCGGCCGACCAGGTGTGAACCCCCTCGGCCTCCAGCTCGGCAATGAGGGCGGTGGCACCTTCTTCCACCCCAGCCAGGACCACGGTGTTCGTGGCCAGCCGCGAAGAGGGAAGGCCCTGCAGGGAAGGGGTGAGCGGGGTCAGGGAGATTGCCATGGCATGGGGTCCCGTTGCCGGAGGGCGATGGAGAACCTGGAAGTTGGGGGGGGCACTCCGTCGGGACTCCAGCGTCCGTGCCCCTGAAACGCGCCTCATGGGAAGACGGAGCGGAGACCTCGCAGGAGCCCCTCGAAAATTGCCTGTGTACCCATACGACGGTTCCCGGTTGAAAAATGTTGCACGCGACCACCGCGAGGGCGCGCCGAGCCACTCCGGCCGGCCCCCGCGCGCTCCCAACCGGCCCCGGTGCTCTCCCGATGGTGGACCGTTCCGGCGGCCAGGAGCCACCCCGGCGACCCTCCGGCATCCGCCCTGTCAGGGGTGTTTTGCAGGGTTGACACCCCCCGGGGCCCGGGCTATAATCGGGGTCCCTGTTGCGGGGTGGAGCAGTCTGGTAGCTCGTCGGGCTCATAACCCGAAGGTCGCAGGTTCGAATCCTGCCCCCGCTATGTTGGTGCCATGGTACGGAGCGCCGCCTTTGGCGGCGTTTCCACGTTAGCGATCCAGATGGTCCGGATCTCGACCCACGGTTGGCGCAAGGACGGTACGCATGCAGCGATTCCCCGGTTCTTCCGGCGGGGCCTCGGGCCCGGCTCGACCGGGGGTGCGCGTGCCGGGGTGGCTGGAGGCCGATACCTGGTCTCGCCCGGCTGCTCGGACGGGGTAGCGAATCGGGAGCACACGCCTCTCCGAATCCTCCCCCGCCCGCGCCCGGAAGAACGGCTCGGGCGGCTTTTTTTGGCCAGGTAGCTCAGTTGGTAGAGCACACGACTGAAAATCGTGGTGTCGGCGGTTCGATTCCGCCCCTGGCCACTGGGAAAGGGCCCGACCCTGCGGCTCCGGTCGCGTCGGGTTCCACGAAGGTCCGTAGCTCAACTGGTAGAGCACCGGTCTCCAAAACCGGCGGTTGGGGGTTCGAGTCCCTCCGGGCCTGTCAGGAGAAACGCCGAAGAGGCGCGGGCCCGGTGTGCGCTGGATTGGGGTCAGGACGATGTGAGCCCTCATCGTCTAACGGTTAGGACAGGGCCCTTTCAAGGCTCAGGTCGGAGTTCGATTCTCCGTGAGGGCGCTTCACCCGGTGGGTGATTCGTTGGATCTGGCAGGTGAGGTACGCACGAAGAAGGTCGGGGGCTGTAGCTCAGTTGGTTAGAGTGCCGGTCTGTCACACCGGAGGCCGCGGGTTCGAGTCCCGTCAGCCCCGCTCGCTGGACACGGTTGGACCTGTTTGAAAATCGAGGTCGTCGGTCGAAGGTATCGGGGCCGTAGCTCAGTTGGGAGAGCGCTTGAATGGCATTCAAGAGGTCAGGGGTTCGATTCCCCTCGGCTCCACTCCAGGCTTCCTGGAGCTCGGGTGGCGGAATTGGTAGACGCGCAGGATTCAGGATCCTGTGGGGGTAACCCTGTGAGGGTTCGAGTCCCTCCCCGAGCACTGCGCGATCTTCGTCGCAGGTGCGGACCTTCGGGTCCATGCAATGCCCACGTGCTGGAATTGGTAGACAGGCTGGTTTGAGGGACCAGTGCCGGAAACGGCGTACAGGTTCGAGTCCTGTCGTGGGCATGATGTACCCTCCCGACCTCCGGGGGGAGCAAACACGAGAAGGAGTCGGCGTTCGAGGGTGAATCCCCCGGCGCGAAGGCGGGCGCCCGTAGCTCAATTGGATAGAGCGCTTGACTACGGATCAAGAGGTTGGGGGTTCAAGTCCTCCCGGGCGCACTTTATTCTCCTTCCCGCAGCTGGCTTGCAGCGGTCTGCCGATCGGGGGCGCGTAGCTCAGTTGGTTAGAGCGCTACGTTGACATCGTAGAGGTCAGAGGTTCGAATCCTCTCGCGCCCATGCTCGACGTTCGGGTGTCGGGGCCGTAGCTCAGATGGGAGAGCGCTGCAATCGCACTGCAGAGGTCAGGGGTTCGATTCCCCTCGGCTCCATCGGTTTGCCACCATAGCTCAGCTGGTAGAGCACGTCATTCGTAATGACGGGGTCGTCGGTTCAAGTCCGACTGGTGGCTCTCAGGCGCATGCCCGAGGTCGTCAGGCATTTGACCTCTCGGTAGGCGCTCGCAAGATTCCGAAGGTACGACCGAGCTTCTTGCCCCTTGGTGTAATTGGCAACACGCCTGACTCTGGATCAGGAGAGTCCTGGTTCGAACCCAGGAGGGGCAACTCACCGGAGGGGTGGCCGAGTGGCTTAAGGCGGCGCCCTGCTAAGGCGTTGGGCCGAAAGGCCCGCGTGGGTTCGAATCCCACCCCCTCCGCTTCAGGGCGGCCGCGAGCTCCCGGGTTTCCGGCGGGAGCAGGGGGCCGTGGTGCAAGCCGCACTCCATCCCCCAGCACATCGCGGTACCGAAGGGCAGCCATCTCGCTGTCCGGACAGGATTTCGGACGGGTGGCCGAGTGGCTTAAGGCGCACGATTGGAAATCGTGTGGGTGCAAGCCCGCGTGGGTTCGAATCCCACCCCGTCCGCTACGTTGTGGCCGAACAGGCCATGAATCACCCGGCCGGGGCAGGGATCTACGGAGCGAAGCGTAGTACATCCCACCCCGTCCGCTACGTTGTGGCCGAACAGGCCTGGGACCCGAGTCGTCGAGCCAGAGGCGCTGGGGGAGTTGGATACGGGGCGTGGCTCAGTCCGGTAGAGCGCTGCGTTCGGGTCGCAGAGGTCCCCGGTTCGAATCCGGGCGCCCCGATTTGGGTGGGACAATCCGGTCGGTAGCGGCACCGGATCTACGGAGCGCAGCGGAGTACATCCGGGCGCCCCGACCAGGGTGGGATTGGTCCGGTCGGTGGTGGCGCCGGATCAAGGGAGCGCAGCGGAGACCATCCGGGCGCCCTGAGCAGGACCGACGGCCTTTTCGTCTTTCTGGAGGCGTAGTCTAACTGGTAAGGCACCGCACTCGAAATGCGGCGGGCGCAAGCCTTTGGGGGTTCGAGTCCCTCCGCCTCCGCTTCCTCGGCACGTCAACGCCCGCGGGCTCTTCGGAGTTCGTGGGCGTTTCGTGTTTCCGGGACCTGCGGAGGGACCCTCACCCCCAGGGTGGGGATGGCCCTGCGGTGCGGGCGTGCGCCGCATCCTCGAGCATCTCCGCGCTGGCGGAACCTTACGGAAGATACCCCTCCGCAAGCGCCCGGAAGCTCGCCACCTGCGCCTCCTCCCAGGCGGCGTCACGCCCCAGCTCCCGGGCCAGGAGGCGGGCCGCGGCGGGGGCCATGGCCATGGCGGCCCGGGCATCGAGCTGGAGGGCGCGAATCCTCCGGGAGAGGACATCGTCCAGCGTACGGGCCATTTCCTCCCGGGCGGCCCACACCACCTGCACCGCCTGGAAGGGATGCTCGGGGTGGAGGGGCTCCCCCAGCGCCGGATCCTCCCGGATCAGCGCCTGGAGGGCCGGGGCGTCGGCGCCGTACCCCGCCAGCGCACCGAAGCGTTCGGCACTCCGGTGATGGCCATGAATGTTCAGCGTCCGGGTCACGCAGGGGCGCTCCTCGAGCCCACCCAGCGCCGCCGCCTGGTCCACGCAGTCCTCCGCCATCTTCCGGTAGGTGGTCCACTTTCCCCCGCAGATCGTGAGGAGTCCGGTGGGCCCCACATGGATCGTGTGATCCCGGGAGAGGGCCGCCGTGTCCCCGGCCTCCGCCGCCCGGACCAGGGGCCGGATCCCCACGAAGACGCTCTTCACATCGGCCCGGGTCGGGTCCCGGTGGAGGTAGGTGGACGCCGTCTCGAGAAGGAAGTCGATCTCCTCCTCCCGGGCCCGGGGCTCGAGCTCGGGCGTCTCGATGGCGGTATCGGTCGTTCCCACCACCACGTGCCCATGCCAGGGAATGGCGAACATGACCCGGCCATCGGAGGTCCGGGGCACCATGATCGCGGAATCCCCCGGAAGAAAGCTCCGGTCCAGGACCACGTGCACCCCCTGGCTCGGGGCGATCATGGGGGGCGCATCGGGCTCGGCCATGCGTCGCACCCCGTCCACCCAGGCACCGGTGGCGTTCACCACGACCCGAGCCCGCACCTCGGCCTCCGCTCCCGTTTCGGCATCGCGAACCCGCACCCCGGCCACGAACCCATTCTCGTCGAAGAGGAGCCCC
Source organism: Gemmatimonadales bacterium (assembly GCA_050485885.1). Lineage (GTDB taxonomy): Bacteria > Gemmatimonadota > Gemmatimonadetes > Longimicrobiales > Gaopeijiaceae > SKNW01. The sequence goes on from JBJHCG010000028.1 coordinate 53,018, forward strand.
ACGCAGGGGGCATGGTTCAGGAGCTTGGCCCCCTGCCGTGCCGCCGTCTGCACCAGGTTCACGAGGAGGCGGGCATCGTCGAACTGCCCGTCGTGGTAGAGCACGCCCCCCCGGAGCCCCTCCTCCTCCACCGTGGGGATCCGCGCCCGCACCTCCTCCGAGGAGAGCCGCCGCGAGCGACCGAAGCCGTAGCGCCGGGCCAGCCCGTCGTAGACCTTCATCCCGATCCCGTAGAAGGGGGCCTCCCACCAGGCGTAGTTGGGCACGACAAAGGCCTGATCCCGCACCAGGTGGGGCGCGTTCTGCAGAAGAATCCCCCGCTCCCGGAGCGCCTCCATGACGAGGCTCACATTCCCCTGCTGGAGGTAGCGCACCCCCCCGTGCACGAGCTTCGTGGACCGGGACGAGGTTCCCTTCCCGAAGTCGTCCTGCTCCAGGAGGAGGACGCGGTATCCGCGAGAGGCGGCGTCCACCGCCGTTCCCACCCCGGTGGCGCCGCCCCCCACGATGACGAGGTCGAAGGGCTCGGACCCGGCCTCCCCGGGTGCGAAGAGGTGGGCGACCAGGGCGTCGCGGTTCACCGGGGACCCCCTTCGGGCTCGGACGACCCACCCTCGGCGGCGGAGGACCCGCTCTCCCGCTCCCAGTCCCGCACCCGGGAGAGGGCCTCCTTCCATCGCTCCCGGTGGTGGGCCACCTCCCCGGCAGGCATGGCGGGCTCGAAGCGGGCCTCCACCGCCCAGTGGGAGCGGATCTCGTCGCGGTCGCGCCAGACCCCGGTGGCGAGCCCGGCCAGGTAGGCGGCGCCCAGCGCCGTGGTTTCGGTGACCCGGGGTCGCACGAGGGGCACCCCCAGGAGGTCGGCCTGGAACTGCATGAGGAGGTCGTTCGCCGCCGCGCCCCCATCCACCCGGAGTTCCTCCAGGGGGGTCCCGGCATCTTCCGTGACCACGTCCAGGATGTCGGCCACCTGGAAGGCGATCCCCTCCAGGGCGGCCCGGGCCAGGTGGGCGGCGGTGGTCCCCCGGCTGATCCCCATGACCGTGCCCCGGGCATGGGGGTCCCAGTGGGGGGCGCCGAGCCCGGCAAAGGCCGGGACCAGGTACACCCCGCCATTGTCCGGGACGGAGCGGGCGAGGGCCTCGACCTCGTCGGACCGTTCGATGATCCCCAGGCCGTCGCGGAGCCACTGGACCACGGCCCCGCCAATGAAGACGCTTCCCTCCAGCGCGTACTCGGTGCGTCCCTCGATCCGCCACCCCACCGTGCTCAGGAGGCGGTGCTTCGATCGGACCGGTTGCCTTCCCACATTCATCAGGAGGAAACACCCGGTCCCGTAGGTGTTCTTCGCCAGCCCCGGCTCGAAGCCCGCCTGGCCGAAGAGGGCGGCCTGCTGGTCGCCGGCGATCCCGGCAATGGGCACGGCGCTTCCGAGCACGGAAGGCAGGGCCTCGCCGAAGACCCCGCTCGAGTCGCGGATCTCGGGCAGGACCTCGCGCGGGATCCCGAAGATCTCGAGGAGCTCGTCGTCCCACGCCCCCGTGGCCAGGTTCATGAGGAGGGTGCGGGAGGCGTTGGAGATGTCGGTGGCGTGGACCTCGCCCCCGGTAAGGTGCCAGAGGAGCCAGCTGTCCACCGTACCGAAGGCCAGCTCCCCCGCCTCGGCCCGCCGCCGGGCCCCCTCCACATGGTCCAGGATCCAGCGGAGCTTGGACCCCGAGAAGTAGGGGTCGGGGAGGAGGCCCGTCCGCTCCTGCAGGAGGTCGGCAAGGCCATCGGCCCGGAGGCGCTCGCAGAAGGGGGCGGTTCGGCGGTCCTGCCAGACGAGGGCATTGTGAATGGGCTCTCCCGTGCGGCGGTCCCAGACCACGGTGGTCTCGCGCTGGTTCGTGATCCCGATGGCGGCCAGATCCCCCGCCCGGAGTCCCGCCTTCTTCAGCGCCTCCCGCGCCGTTCCAAGCTGCCCCTCGAGGATCTCCCGGGGGTCGTGCTCCACCCATCCCGAGCGGGGAAAGTGCTGGGTGAGTTCGACCTGGGCGGTGGCGAGCGCATGGCCTTCCTCGTCGTAGACCATGGCGCGCGAGGAGGTGGTTCCCTGGTCCAGGGCGAGGATGTGGGGCACGGCGGCTCCGGGTTCGGGTTCGGCTCGGGGTGGACCGTCCGGGGGGCAGGTGGGCCGGTGGACGGGTAGGCCGGTGGGCTCGTGGAGGGGCTCGGCGGGTCCCATGGGCAGGGGGGCGAGGTCGGCCACGGGGGCAGGAAGGCCAGGTTGCCCCCGCGAGGTGCGCCCCCTTTCCCGGACCCCCTTCTCCCCGATCCTCTCCCAGGCAGCTTAGGGAGCGCCCCCGGCGCCGTCCAGCGAGCCGTCGGCCACCCCTCGTTCCCGGTGGTGCTCGGGGAGGGCAGGCTCCACATGAATGAGAAGGTTCAGGACCTCGGGGTGCCGGACCAGGATCGCCGCCTTCACCCGGTGGGCAATGAGGTGGCCTTCATGGATCGTGAGCTGGGGGTCCACGAGGAGGTGGAAGTCCACCTCCAGCCGGTCGCCGGAGCGCCGGACCCGGAAGTCGTGGTAGGCCAGGGCGCCCTCCACCGGGAGGATGTGTTCCCGGAGGTCGTCGATGATCTCCCGCTCCGGCGCCCGGTCCATGAGGTCGTCCACCGCGCCCCGGAAGAGGCGGAGGCCTTCCACTCCGATCCACCCTGCCACCACGGCGGCGGTCAGGGCATCGAGGAAGGCCCAGTCCGGGCCCAGGAGGAGGGCGGCCCCGATCCCGGCGGCGGCCAGGAGGGAGGAGGCGCTGTCGGTACGGTGGTGCCAGGCGTTGGCCAGGAGGAGGCGGGAGCCATGCGCACGAGCCACCCGCAGGGTGCGGCCATAGAGGAACTCCTTCACCACGAGGGACCCCAGCGCCACCCCAAGCGCCGCAGGGTGAGGCACCCTGACGTCTCCCGACTCGAGCCCCCGGAGGGCATCGAGGATGAGGGCCACCGCAAAAGCCAGCACGGAGGCGGCGATCCCCAGGGTCACGAGGCTCGTGGCCTTGTGGTGTCCGTAGGGATGGCTCTCGTCCGCCGGGCGGGCGGCCACCGCGAGCCCGGCCAGGACGGCGGCGTCCGAGGCCAGGTCCGTAAGGGAGTGGAGCCCGTCGGCCAGGAGGGCCCGGGAGCCACCGAGCCATCCGGCCACCACCTTGGCCCCTCCCAGCGCCAGGTTGACCCCGACCCCGAGCCAGGTCACCGAGAGGGCGTCGGCATGGACCCGGCTGGCGGGCGAGAGGGAGGGCGTGGGACCGGCCATGGGGCGCGGTACACGTCGGGAATGGGAGGGGTCCCCGGCCCCCTCCATCTCCCCCGCCTTGATCCCGACCCCGGCTCCCGTTTCAATTCCCCCGGTGTGGGGCGCGGACGGACGCGCCCCCCTCGCTCTCCCGATCCCGCATCCCTCCCTCCCGGAGCGCCCTGGTGTCCAAGAAGAAGGTGGTTCTCGCCTACAGCGGTGGCCTCGATACGGCCTGCATCCTGAAGGTCCTCATCCA
>JBJHCG010000029.1:0-54003 GCA_050485885.1 Gemmatimonadales bacterium
TGCGGGGCAGTGGTGGGAGGGATGGCTAGACACCTCCAACCTACTGCGGCCCAACAACATGCGCCATGGGTTTTTTCGTGCCCCTCTATCCCGCTACTTCAGGCGTGGTGAATAAGCCGGGCTCACTCTGCCTGGATTGCCCAGGACGGCTTTCATTGGCGCGCGTCGCCGCCTGGCGCGCTGGCTCCCGATGGCTCCCGTCTCGCGAGTGCCACCGCCTTGCAAAGAATGGGTGCTGCGCCAAACCACGAGTATTTTCCGGCCGTGATCCGGATTCCTGCTGGGGGAGGGGAACCGGAGATTCTGGTCTCTGCCCTGACCGTTCGTCGGAGCCGCGCCGCGACCCTAGCCGGGGAGCCGGCGACCGACTTCGATGGGAGATCTCGGTCCAGCCATCTGGTCGGCGTCCTTGGATCCGGGCGTGGAGCCTACCTCGTGAGGCTTGAGGAACCCCCTTCGTCACCTGCGCAGCCCGGAAGCTGGACCATGACGATTCTCGCACCCGCTGGTGACACCCTGGAGCACCGGAGGTTTCCTTGGGCCTTCGAGGAACGAAGCGGATCGTGGCGAATCGAACACCTTCGCAGCCTTGCGTGGAGGGCTCCGGAGTCGGCCCACGACCAGATCGAAGGCGCCGTCCGCTCCATGGGCGGGGTCGGAATGCTCGTCTCACCCGTGGAGGACATCGTCACCACACAGGATGGCCTACTCTGGCTCCGAAGAGATGTGGGCCCCGAGACGTGGGAATGGCTCGCACTTACCGAAAGCCTGCGGCCAGTCACTCGCATCCACCTTCCCAAACCCCTTGGCGTGGCCGCCTCCTTCCATGGACGGCTGGCCGTGTCCCCCTATCGGGAATCGGCGTACCCCGAGGAGGTACAGCTTCTGGAGTTCCCGGATACTCCTTGACCCTCTTGAGGTTGGGAGCAGGTTCGTGCGGTATCGAAGCCCGCATGTCTTGCCGGGGATCGGGACCTGGCTAACGGTGGAACTCTTCTCCGGGCCGAAGGCGATCCACGATCTCACCTCAGATTCCGCACTTCACGGAGGACCTGCACGCCTCCTCGGCCACCGATCTTCGCCTCGACTCTGGCAACCGACCGTGGCGGGGACGAAAAGCATAGGGAGCGACTACCCCCCCGGTAGCCGCTCCAGCAGATCGGTCAGGACCCGGTGGGTGAGCCCCCATACGGCTCGCCCGGATACGTCCCACGCAGGGAAGGTGAGGTCGCCGGCGCCGGGGTAGCGGTAGCGAATGTGCCGGGCAGGATCCCGGAGATGATCCAGCGAGACCCAGTGGATCTCGTCCACTTCGGTGGGGGCGGCAATGCGCGCCTCGGTGTGGGGCGGAACGGCGAAGACCAGGGGAAGAATCGTGAGGGGGGGGAGGTGAGCGTTCCGGGGAGCTACCACACCGAGCCTTCCCAGAAGACGGCCCACCTCCGCCAGGGGGAGGGCCACCTCCTCTTCCGTTTCGCGCTGGGCCGTGTGGAGAAGAGACGCATCATCCGGATCGCGTCGCCCCCCGGGAAGCGCCATGTGTCCGGACCAGGGATCCCGGTCGTGGGCGCTGCGCTTGATGAGAAGTACCTCGGGCGTACCCCTTCCCAACTCCGCGAGGGGCGAAGCGCCCGCCGAAGGCGAGGACATGCCTGCTGCGAGGGAGGATGCGCCCCCAGCGAGGGAAGAGGCGTCGGGCGACGGCGACGAAGTCGTTCCGACAAGGGGCGATGCCCCCACCGAACCAGGACCTGGCGCCGCAGCACGAAGCACCACCGAAACGGCGGCCACCCACCCCTGCGGGCGGGGGGGCGGATCGTCGACGGCGCCCCGGTAGGGGTCGAGGGTCTGGGGGAGGGTGAGAAGAGGGGACATGCAAAGCCCTACCCCCTGGCAGTGTGGCCGTGCCCCGTCCAGTCGGGGGGTGGTCTCCCGGCCGCCCGGGTCCATGGCTCGATCGAGCCGACCTCCGGCCGATCCGGGGTCCCAGGCCCGCTCGTGTGCGCGGCGGAAGCCACCAACCCGGGGTGCCCCGACGCCCCCCCCACTCTCAGCAGTCGTTGGGCTCGAGGGTGGCGGCGAGCCGGGTCAGGGTGGCTTCATCCACCACCGGGTTTCCCTCGTAGTCCCAGATGGCCGAGACCCGGACCACGGCATGCCGGACCGAGGGGCCGGCCACATGCTCGACAGGGGGGTAGGCGATCACCATCTGCCCGTCGGGGCCCCCATGAATGGGGAGGCTCCGGGATCCGTATGTCACCTCGCGAAGACGCCGAACGGACGCGTCGTCGGCTTCCAATCCCCGCATCCGGTCTTCCACTGCCAGGCTTCCCCCGATCATGGAGATCATGAGAGCCACGGCCTGCTCGCCCTCGCGCCGGAGGGTGAGGGAAACGGACCGGGTTTCCCCTTCGTCCAGATCCCACCCCTCGGGCACCTGGAGCCGCAGCGGGAATTCGCAGGAGGGGGCGAGGAGGGTCCACCCGGACTCCCGCGGCTGGCGGAAGTCGGGAGTCGCGGGCGCGCCCTCGCGGAGCTCGGCCTCGGCCTCGGCCTCGGCCATGAGCCGCTGGACCGGGGAATCGGCGGCGCCGGCCTCGAAGTCCTCGCCACCGCATCCTCCGAGAAGGAGCCCGAAAAGGAGTGCGGCCAGGGTGCCGGGGCGGGTGAGCGCTGGGCCCGGGGTCCGCGAGGCCTGAAGTGGCCAGGCCCGGAGTGGCCAGGCCCGGAGTTGCGACGCCCGGAATCGAAAGGTCCGGAATCGAAAGGTCCGGGGTCGAAAGGTCCGGGGTCGAAAGGCCCGGGGTCGCGAGATCCAGAGTCGGGACGCCCGAGTCCACCAGGTCCGGAGTCGCGAGGCGCGGGGTGAGGGAAGGGGATGCGAAGGCATGGGATCTCCTCGGGCCATGGGTCGGAGGATGGTACGGGAGGGGGCGCCGGAGTGCTCGCCGCCCGGAGGCCCTCGCCCCCGGGAGGCCCCCGCCTCCCGAAGTCAGGAACGGGAAATGCCCCGGCGACGGCTCACGCGAGAGGCCGCTCCTATGGGCGAGTCCCCCGGAGCGAACGGCTCACCGGGGGAGACCACGTTGCGGCCCGCGCTCAGGGCCGGGCGTCGCGAATGCGCTGGAGGATGTCGGCGCTCTCCACGCTGAGGCTGTGGTCGGGCCCGAGGAGGTGGGTGCGGACTGCGAGTGCGCGTGACACCAGCGCCTCCGCCTCTTCCCACTGGTCCACGGCCGTGAGGAATCGACCGAGCCCATGGAGGGTGTGGGCGGTTCGGGTGTGCTCCTCGCCCAGCACGTCGAGGTAGAGGGCAAGAGCCTCCCGGTAGTGGCGCTCCGCCTCGGCCATCTTTCCCTGGTCGGCCAGGAGGGCGGCGAGGTTCTGGAGGCCCTGGGCAACATCGGGATGCCGCTCCCCGTAGGTGGCCCGGTAGATGCGCAGCGACTCCCGAAGGAGGACCTCGGACTGGGCCAGATCACCCCGGGAGCGGGCCACCGCCGCCAGGTTGTTGGAGAGGCCCGCCACCTGTGGATGGTCGGGACCCAGCGCCACCTGCCGGATCTCCATGGCCTCGCGCCAGTGGGTCTCGGCGGCCTCCACATTGCCCGATTGCCAGTGCTGCAGGGCGAGCATGTGGAGGGCCGTTGCCACATCGGGGTGAAGGGGGCCCAGGGTGCGGCGCCGGGCTTCCAGGACCTCTTCGTACCCGGCCCGGGCCTCCTCCACCCGACCCATCTGGCCCAGGGTTCCGGCAATGTTCCCCAGGGTGGAGACGGTCAGGGGATGGTCCGCGCCCAGGGCAATGCGTCGGTGCTCCAGTGCCTCCTCGAAGGCTGCCAGCGCCTCGGGGAAGCGGGCGGCCGAGAAGTGCACGGTTCCGAGCCCGTGGAGGGAAGACCCCACCGACTCGCCCGATCCACGGAGCGCCGTCCGGATCTCCACCGCCTCCCGGTACGCGGCCTCGGCCTCTTCCAGCTCGCCGCGCTGCCGGAGCGTCGCCCCCAGGTTGTGGAGAATGGTGGCTCGAAGGGCGGGGTCGGGGGCCGGGATGGCGCCAGGGCTTGTGCCGGGATGGGTGGAGGTGGAGGGGCCGGCGCCAGGGTTGGCGTCAGGGCCGGCGTCAGCGTCGGCATGAGGGCCAGTATCACCGCCTCCCATGACCAGCCGCAGCGCCTCCCGGTGCACGGCCTCTGCCTCCTCCACCCGGGCGAGGGAGCCCAGCGACACCCCCTGCCGGGTCAGGGCCAGGGCGAGTGTTTCGGCCGGTGCCTGCACCGCCTGGAAAAGGGAAACCGCCTCCCGACGCAGGCTCTCGGCGCGCTCGTAGCGTCCGAGGTTCTCGTTTACCGAGGCCAGGACCTGGGCCAGCTCGGCCCGGAGCTCGGGTTCTCCGGCAAGGCGTTCCAGGCGCGCGTCCCCCCGGTCCAGAAGGTCGAGCGCGGTGAGGACCTCGCCCTGCGGCCGGCCCTGGGTCTGGCCCTGGGTCTGGCCCTGGTTCCGGTAGGGATCGGCGGCCTCGAAGAGGTCCACCAGAAAGGCCGTGACTTCGCCTGCCTTCCGGGCCTCCGCCTCGGCCAGCACTCGCGCCTCCTCGGCCCGATCGCGCTCGGCCCCCAGGCGCTGGCCATGAAGGAGGAGGCCTCCGAACACCCCCGCCACCGCCACCCCCGTCACCCCCACTCCCCAGGCGTGTCGCTTCACGAAGCGCGAGGTCCGGTAGAGGACCCGGTCGGGCCGCGCCCGAATGGGGAGCCCGGCCAGGTGTCGCCGCACATCTTCCCGCAGCGCATCCACCGAGGGATACCGCCGGTCGAGGGAGGGCTGAAGCGCGGTGGCCACGATGGTGTCGAGGTCGCCGCGCAGCCGCCTCCGAAGGCGTGCGTCGTCCACCTGGTGGCTCGGGGGCACCGGATCGCCGGTGAGCATCTCCCGCTCCAGCGAGGACGGAGTCTGCCCCTCGCCCCCGTTTCGCCCCCACCGCCCCTCCCGCTGGAAGGGGTGGCTCCCGGCCAGGAGAATGTGAAGGAGAATCCCCAGCGAGAAGACATCGCTCGCCGTGGTCACCACCTCGCCCCGGAGCTGCTCGGGGCTGGCATGGGCCGGAGTGAGCCCCACGATCCCGGCGCGGGTCAGGGTCGAAGGCGCCTCCTCGGCATCCTCGGGGTCGAGGAGCCTGGCGATTCCGAAGTCCAGGAGCTTCACCGTTCCCCGCCCGTCGACCAGGATGTTCGAGGGCTTGAGATCGCGGTGGATCACGAGGTTCGCATGGGCGAAGCGCACCGCCTCCAGAAGCTGGAGAAAGAGGTCGAGCCGCGCCTCCACCGAAAGCCCCTCCTCCTCCACATGCCGGTCGATGGGGCGCCCCTCCACATACTCCATGGCCAGGTACGGGAGGCCCTCGGGCGTGACGCCTCCGTCGAGGAGACGGGCCACATGGGGGTGCTCGAGACGTGCGAGAATGCGACGCTCCCGATCGAAGCGGGCGCGTCCGAGGCGGGACCCCAGGGCGGGCGCCAGGATCTTGATGGCCACCCGCTGTTCGAAGGCCCCGTCCTCCCGCTCGCCCAGATGAACCGCACCCATCCCACCCTGTCCCAGGAGGCGCACGAGGCGCCAGGGCCCGATCCGGGTGGGGGGATCGGCGAGGGGGGCGCGGCCAGGAGAAGCGGCGCGGCTGGGGTCCATCCGTTGGGCGCGGTCGGACCGGTCGGCGCCATCGGACTGGTCGGGGCCGTCGGCGGCTTCGGGGTTGCCCGGGTCCGGGGTGCCGGCCGGTCCCGGGCCCGGGGGCTCTGCCGCGGAGCCGTCGCGGGCAGCCAGGCCGGCGTCCTCCTCCTCGCTCCGGGGCGAGGCGCCCTCCCGCCGCTCCGCGAAGGCCCGGGCCGGTGGGGGAAGGCGCGCGCGCAGCTGATCGAGGAAGTCATCGGCGCGGGCGGTGGCGTGCACCCGGGCCCGGAGCTCGTCGGCCAGGGTGGCATCTCCCCCGGAAAGCTCCGCGATCCGGCGTTCGCGGTCTTCCGGAGGCTCGGCCATGACCTGGAGGAAGAGGGCCTCGAGGCGATCCGGTAGGGGCGGGGGTGGTTCGTGCATGGCGGCGGCCTCGCGTGGCGGTGAGCCCTGTTTCCTTCCCTTTCCGTTTTGAACGGTGAGCGGGCCGGTTGGGGCTCATGAACGGGAGGGGGTCGGCGGTACGGGGTGGCCGCTGGAGATGGGGGTGCCCTCAGCGGGCGAGGCGCTCCCCGAGCCAGAGGCGGGCCTGGCTCCACTCCCGCTTCACGGTGGCGGGGGAGAGGCCCAGGGCTTCGGCGGTCTCCACCACCGAGAGCCCCGAGAAGAAGCGGCACTCCACGACCCGGACCCAGCGGGGGTGCTCGGCCTCGAGCTCGTTCAGCGCCGCGTGAAGAGTGAGAAGATCTTCGGCGCCCCCCTCCTGGAAGTCGGCCAGGGACGCGATGTCGAGGGGAAGATGGGGATCGCCTCCCCCGCGCTTGGCCGCGGCACTGCGCTCGGCGTAATCCACAAGCACCTGCCGCATGGCCCGGGAGGCCACGGCAAAGAAGTGCCGCCGGTCGGCCCACGAGGGCGACGCGCTGCGGGAGAGCTTGAGGTAGGCCTCATGCACGAGGGCCGTTGCCCCCAGGGTGTCGTTTCCCGACCAGCGCCCCCGCTGGCGCTGGGCCAGGGCATGGAGGTCGGCGTACACGGAGGCGTAGAGGGCGTCGGCTGCCATGGGATCGCCCGATTCCATGGCTCGGAGAAGGCGGGTGATGTCTGCGGGCATGGCACCTCGCGATCCGGCGCCCCGGGAGGGGCCGGGTCCGGCGGGAGAGGGGGGACACCGCCAACATGCATCCATCGAACGGAGTCTGACAACATGTTTTCATTCAACGCGCAACACGGACCCGAAAGGGGACAGGGGCAGGCGCCGGGAGAGGCCAGGGGGCGGGGGCGTGCGCGGGGGCAGGCGCAGGGGCGTGCGCTGGGGCGTGCGCAGGGGGAGGCGCCGGGGGGGGCGGCGGGGCAGGCGGCGGGGCAGGCGGCGGAGCCCGGATGGGTGCGGCGCAGGGGCCTTCGGGTGATGGCCCTTTCGGGGGCCTTTGCCGGGGTGGCCCTGGGGCTCTTCCTCCCGGCCGGCGCCTCGGCACAGTTCGGGATCCGGGGCGGGCTCTCCCTTTCGGATCTGACGGGCTCGGGGGTGCAGACCTCGGAGCAGCGGCAGGGGCTCACGGGAGGAGCCGGGTATACCCTCCTCCGCCTTGGCCCCATCGAGATCGGGCCCGAGCTCTCGTACGTCCAGAAGGGCACGGGCGACCTTCTCCTTGCGGCCCAGGGCATGGACCCCGGTTCTCCGGGGATGCCACCCCCCACGGCCGACTTCGTCGAATTCGGAATCGACTACCTGGAGGTGCCCCTTCTGGCCCGTCTCGTGGTGGATCTTCCGGTGGGCGGGGCCGGGACGGCGGCCTACGTGCAGGGCGGCCCGGCCTGGGCCTGGCGACTCCAGTGTACGATCCGGACCACCGGCGATGGCGGGGTGGGACTGAACGACGGGTGCCAGATTCCCCAGTTCGAGCGGGTGGACGACGTGGTGCGGGCCGCGGACCGGGGCGCCGTTTTCGGCGCCGGGCTCTTCGTGCCCGTGGGATCGATGGGGCAGATCACCCTGAATGGCCGGCTGGTCCGGGGGCTGGACCGGGTAGCCGCCGACCCCAACGACCCGGAGGCCCGGAACCGGGCCTTCCTCTTCACCCTGGGATGGGACCTGAGCGGGGGGTGGTGAGGGGGTGGGCGCGGCGCGTCGGGGAGGATCTCGCGAGGAGGGCGCCTGGTTCCGCGGCGAGCTATCCTTCGCAAGGACCCTTGCCCTGTGTCTACCCTTCCGCCCCCAGCCCTGCGCCGTTCCAGTCGGGAGGCTCGACTCCTTGGAGGTGACGGACGAAGAAATCGAAGCGCTTGCGCTCGTGGACCGGTCCCCGGGCGTGCTCTCCGCCGGGGATCATCAGGAAATCGAAGTCCTTTCCGGCCCGGATGAGCGCATCGACCACCTGATAGGTGGACGACGGGTCCACATTCGAATCGAGCTCCCCCACCGTGAGCAGGAGCCGCCCCCGCAGCCGGTGGGCGTGCACCACGTTCGAGGCATCGTCATAGTGGGGCCCGACCCTTCCCATCCAGAGTTCGTTCCACCAGATCTTGTCCATCCGGTTGTCGTGACAACCGTTGTCGGCTACGGCGGCGTGATAGAAGTCGCCGTGAAAGAGGAGCGCCCCCATGGCGTTCTGCCCGCCGGCCGAGCCTCCATAGATCCCGACCCGGGAAAGGTCATACCAGTCGTAGCGGTCCGCCACGGCCTCGTGCCAGAGGATCCGATCCGGAAATCCCGCATCCCCCAGATTCTTCCAGGCCACATCGTGAAAGGCCTTGGAGCGGTTCGAGGTTCCCATGCCGTCGATCATGGCCACGATGAACCCCAGCTCGGCCTGCGGAAGCATGCCCCGCGTGGGGAAAACCGAGAATGCCTTGGGCACGTGGCTGTCATGGGGCCCGGCATAGATGGACTCGATCACGGGGTAACGGAGCTCCGGATCGAAGGTGGAGGGGCGAACCAGGATCCCCCAGACGTCGGTCTCGCCATCGCGCCCCATGGCGACGAAGGGCTCGGGCGGGATCCAGCCGGCTGCAAGGAGAGCGGCATGATCCCCCTCTCCGAGGCGGGCCACCTCCTCTCCATCGTCGGAACGGACGAGTATCGTGACCGGGGGGAGATCCACCCGACTCCATCCAAGTACGTAGTGGCGCCCGTCGGGGGCGAAGGAAAGCTCGTGGGTCGCGTCTTCGTGGGTGAGTCTCTCGAGCCCTGACCCGTCGAAGTTCACGCGGAAGTAGTGGATGTAGTAGGGATCCCGGCCCTCATCCATCCCGGAAGCCGCGAACCAGAGTCGGCGTTCCGTCTCGTCGACCCGTACCACATGGCGCACGACCCACGCCCCCGACGTCACGGTATGCTTCACCTGGCCGGTGGCTCCGTCCAGGAGGTACAGATGGCTCCACCCGCTCCGTTCCGACATCCAGAGGATCTCCCGGCCGTCGTCCAGATCATGTCGGAAGTGCTTTCCGGAAGCCGAGGTGGGGCGGTAGTAGAAGAAGCTGTCCGTTTCCTCGTTCACGATGGCCCGCGGGGTTCCGGTCTCCGCATCGACCCCGATCACGCGGAAGGTTGCGTGGCCCCGCTCATTGTACTCGAAGTGGAACTCCCGACCGTCGTCGCGCCAGCGGGGGTTCGAGAGGGCATAGGGATCAGGGAACAGGGTGCGCGGGACCTCGGTGGCTCGTGGCCTCGCCGTGTCCGAGAGGTCCACGAGCACCGGCTGATGGGCGGCAAGCCGATCACCCGGCTTCGTATAGTTTCGGGTGAAGTGTCGGGGCTGCCGCTGGTCCTGGGGCGAGGACTCGATGTAGTGGACGAGCCGGACGGTTCCAGGCGCCGTCCGGAAAACCGCAAGGCGACGCGAGTCCGGCGACCAGGCCACCGAGGCAAGGGTGTACCCATTCCCCTCGGTGCCGTCGTGGGTGCGGAAGACCACGGTGGGGGCGTCGTTGCCGGAACCGGCCTGTGGCTCCCCGGAGGCCTCTGCGTCCTCGGGCCCGGCACCGCGATCAACCCACCGGAGGACCAGGTTGTGATCCTCGATGGTGGCTGCCATGGCTCCGTCGGGTGAGATCCGGGAGGGGGACGGGGCGGAGGGAGAGCGGGGGCCGGGAGGGGGCGGTCCGCCGGCGCCCCCGGTCGCTGCGGCTGGGGCCCCCTGGCCAGGCGCAGGGGCGCCGGAGGGGTCGGACGGAACCGGGAGGGTTCGACCCGAGTCCCGGTCCACCCTCACCTGTTCGTACCCGTGCAGCGTCGTGCGCCGGAAGGCGAGGTGCTCTCCGTCGGGGGACCATTCCAGACGATCCACGATCCCCGTCACGAGACCCTCATAGCGCGCCTCGAGGCCGAGGGCGCGGCGGTAGGCCTCGAGGGTCGAAGGGTGCGGCGACGGCCCCTCGGCACGGGGGCCTGAAGCGAGGGCGACCGGCGACCCCGGCACCGCGACTCCGGCGCCCGGCGCCGAGACCTCCGGGCGGGCCGTGAAGAGGGTCGTGAGGAGAAGGGTCGCGAGGGCAAGGCTGTGGGCCGTGGGGCGGATCGGACCGGGAGCGAGGCGCATGGAGATGGGGAGCCGGGGGCGAGGGCCGGGAACGGCAGCCGTGGACGGACCGGGGGAGCGAGCGGCAAGGCCGAGCATCGGAGGGCTTCATGGCGAACCGATGTCGGGGTCGGGGCGGAGGGCCTCGGGAAGGAGGAGCAGGGTAACGTCCTCTGCGGCCTGCGGCGAACTGACCTTCCCCGCGGGCGAGATGTCCCCATCGCCGGGCAGCATCCCCTCCCCGTCTTGCGCGGGCGTGTCCGGCATCGCGCCCCCGACCAGGCCGAACGGAGATCCCCACGATCGAGGAGGATGCGGAAGGCTATCCCCGGACCCGGATCCTGCGCCCCACCCGGGGTCCTGGAGGGGGGTGAGGCGCAGGAGCTTCGCACCCCCCGGGCCTCAAACCCCCTTCTTCTCGGCCCCCCAGATGTGCTTGTGGAACTGGGTCTGCATCCGCACCGGGAGCCCGCTTTCGAGAATCCACGAGGCGAAGGCTTCCAGGTCCGGGCCGGCGTCCCCCCAGACGGGCGACACGAGAAGGGCGCGAAGCGTCCCCTCGCGCACCCGCTGATCGAGGCCGCGCTCGCGGATCGTGGCGGCGGCCCACGCCCAGTCGGCGCGGTCGGCAATCACGAACTTTACCTCGTCCCGGGCATCGAGGTGGTCCAGGTTCTCCCAGCGATTCCGGTGCGACTCGCCCGAGCCCGGGCACTTGAGATCCATGATCACATGCACCCGATCGTCCAGGGGCTCCACATCTTCCGAGCCCGAGGTCTCCACCAGCACCGTGTACCCCTCGGCCAGGAGCCGGTCGGCCAGGGCGTAGGCGTTCCGATGCGCCAGCGGCTCCCCCCCGGTGATCTCCACCACCGGGCTCCCGCGTCCGATCTCGCGCACGGCCTCGACAATGGCATCGAGGGTCATCCGCTCCCCGCCCTGAAAGGCGTACGCCGTGTCGCACCAGGTGCAGCGGAGCGGGCAGCCGGTGATCCGCACGAAGGTGCAGGGCACCCCTGCCCAGGTGGACTCCCCCTGGATCGAGTGGAAGATCTCGGTGATGCGAAGGAAGGGAGCGGGGGCCGCGGTGCCGGTTCCGGCGGTGTCGGAAGCCTGAGCCCGGGCGCCCTCGCCCAGCGCGGCGGAGGCGCCGCTCCTGCCCGGCGCCCCGGAAGCCGCGCCTTCGCCCGGCGCGCCTGAAGCGGCGCCCTCGTCGGGCGCTTCCGCGGGGGCTGTTCCCCCTGCCAACGCCTTCGGCCCGTCGGCGGTCTTCATCGGGACCGCTCCGGGGGACGGGGCCAGAGGGCGCCGAGGGGCGACTCCTTCACCACGCTCCCGGCCATGAAGAGGACGTTTTCGGGGCGCTCGGCCAGTCGCCGCATGAGGTACGGATACCACTTCTCGCCGAAGGGCACGTACACGCGCACGTTGTAGCCGTCGTCCACGAGCTGCTTCTGCAGGTCGCGGCGCACCCCGTAGAGCATCTGGAACTCGAAGCGGCTCCGGTCGATCCCCTCGCGCTCGGCGAAGCGCCGGGCCGCCTCGATGATGAGGTCGTCGTGGGTGGCAATGCCGGGGTAGTTCCCCTCGCGAAGGAGCCATCCCATGACCTCGATGTAGGCGTCGCGGATCTTCACCGGGTCCTGCCACGCCACCGCCGGCGGCTCGGCATAGGCGCCCTTGCAGATCCGCACACGTGCGCCGAGCTCGATCATTCGGCGAACGTCGCCCGGTGTGCGCTTCAGATACGACTGGAGCACGACGCCAATGTCCCGCCACCCCGCATTCCACAGGGATCCAAAGGCATCGAGGGTGCGCTCGGTGTAGTCGGAAGACTCCATGTCGAACCGGAGGAAGATCCCCCCGGCGCGGGCGGCCTCGAGGACGCGGCCCAGGTTGTCGGCCAGGGCCTCCTCGGAAATATCCTGCCCCATCTGCGTGAACTTGAGCGATGCGTTGGCATCCAGATTCTCCGACGCAATCCGCTGCAGGAGATCGACATAGGTGTCGGCGGCGGAGCGGGCGTCGGCCTCGGACCGGACCGCCTCGCCCAGGTAGTTCGCCGTGACCTTGAGCCCCTGGGCGTTCGCCTCGCGGGTGGCGGCGATCACCGCGTCCACCGTCTCGCCCGGAACGAAGCGCTGGCTCAGTGAGCGGGTCACGGGGGTGCCGGTAAGCACCTTCCGGGCGCTGTCGGAATTGCTGAGAAAGAGGAGGCCGCGGCGAAGCATGGATCAGTCGGTGGGGGAGGGGGCAGAAGGGGAGGGGGAGGGATCGGCTGGGGATGCGGAGGGGTTGGGCGAGGCCACGGGGCCCCTCGGCGCAGCGGGGTCGGGGTGGGCGGTGGCGGGGGGGGGCGGGCCCATGCCCCTCGCCGACGGGTCGTTCTCAGCCGTAGCCGCCTGGTTCTCACCCTGCGCCGTCACCGCCTGGTCCAGGAGCTCGCGGACGCGGATCAGGGGGAGCCGGGAGAGTTCGCGGAGGACCGCGTCCTGGGTGCGACCGCGGAGGAGGGTGCCGGTTTCCACGTGCCCGACGACGCCGAGCCCCGTGCGGGCCCAGCGCGGAAAGACCAGGTACCCCTCCCACGGCGCGCGGAGGTCCGGGGTCTTTTCCGTCTCGGGCGAGACGGTGTAGGGTTCGCCATCGGCGCCCTCGAAGGCCGGGGGGCGGTTGTGCTCCCGCAGGTAGCCCCCGAGGGTGGCATCGGGGGCGCCGTGGATGTCGAGGTCGTCGTCGGTGGGGATGGGGTCGGTGGCGGCCGCAGGGTCGGTGGCGACAGGCCGGGCCTCGTGCGCCGAACCTTGCGCCGCGGGCCGGGCCTCGTCGTCTCCGGCCCCGCGGACCGGGTGGTCGTTGCTCATCCCGAAAGATAGCGGCCCCGGGGCGGGGGCGGGGAGGGCGGCAGTACCCGGGCCCCCGATGTATCGGACGCCGGAATCGAGGGGTGTCTCGAGCACGATGGCACGGTTCGAACCCGTATAGGTGCCTTTCCGTGCAATCGTGATTTCGGCGGAGGCACGAACCCGGCGATCGGTACCTATGCGGTGCCTTTCCGTGCCACCGCTCTTCGGAGAGGTCACGAACCCGGCAAACGATACATTCCGGTGGCCGACCGGGGCGAAACAGGAACGACAAATGATCGCCCCCGGCCGGGGGCGAACCTTTCTGCATGTCAGGTGGGGCATCGACCGGACGCCGGCCTCTGGCCCGACTCCGGGAGACTGCCCGGCCATGCCCCCACTCCCTGCCCCTGGTTACCTCCATGATACCCACCGATCCCCCACCCCTCGATGACCGCCTCGAGGCCCTGCTCGGCGCGCGGCCCCTCCGGTTCGTGCCACTCGCCGGCGGCTCGGCGGGCCAGGCGAAGGTGCTTCGCGCCGACTTCGCGGGGGGGGATCCCTGCGTGCTGAAGGTGGCACCCCCGGGGCCGCCCCTGGATGCGCCGGACCCTTCCACCGACGCCCTTGCCCTCGAAGGGTGGATGCTCTCCGAACTCGCGCGACGGAGCGACCTCCCCGTGCCGGGAGTGATCCATGCGGAGCCCGGCCTCCTGGTCATGGAGTGGGTCGAGGCCGATGGCGCGCGCTCACCCGAGGGCGAGGCGGAGGCCGCAGAGCAGATCGCCGCCCTCCATGCGGTGGAGGGATCTCACTTCGGCTACGCGGCCGACACGGTGCTCGGAGGCATCCACCTGCCGAATCCACCCACCGCCGACTGGAACACCTTCTACGCGGAGCATCGGCTGCGGGACATGGCCCGGCGGTGTGTGGCGGTCGGCCTGCTCCCCGCCGAGCTGGCCCGCGGGGTGGAGGTGGTGGCGGACCGGCTCGAGGAATTCCTGGGGTCCGAACCCGGCCCGCCGAGCCTCGTTCATGGAGACCTCTGGGGCGGGAACGTTCTCTGGCACCGGGGCCGTGTGGCGGCCTATATCGACCCGGCCGTGCACCATGCTCCTGCCGAAGTGGAGATCGCGTTCACCACCCTCTTTCCCACCTTCGGCCCGGCCTTCCACACGCGCTACCGGGCCCTTCGCCCCCTGGATCCCGGTTTCGACGAGGTCCGCCGCGAGCTCCATCACCTCCACCCCCTCCTGGTGCACGTTCGCCTCTTTGGCGGGAGCTATGTGGATGCGGTCCGGCGGGTGGTACGGAGGTGTGAGGCGTAGGCGAAAGCCCGGCGAGGCGTTTCAGCGGAAACGGTTCCGCTCAAATGCGTTCGGGAGGGACGGGTGAGTCAGCCATGGTCCCTTCGCATCGGGAGGGCTTCCCGAGGGGCGGCCCGAACGCGCCGGACCGACCCTGTCGTCCCGTCTTCCTGCTCGGTGTTTTCCGGGACGCCTTCCCCCTCACCCGTCCAGAAGAGGAAGGACCCTTTGCAGGATCGGGAGGGCCCGGGAGGCCTTCACGATGGCGACCCGGAAGTCCCCGGCCTGAAGGGCTGCCTCGGCCTCGGTCACGAGGGGGGTGACCTTGTCGAGCAGGTGCTGGACGGCGGGGCGGGGCGAGGGACCCGCAGCCTCCAGCACCTGGGCCAGGAGGGCCCGGGCCTCGCCCACCACCGCCTCGGCCCGGTCCTCCAGACCGTCCCCTCCCCCTGCCACCCCGGCCAGGATCCGGCGCGAGATGGCACTCGAGGCCTGGGCGGCCCGGATCGCCTCCCGCCACGCCCCACTGGCCAGCGAGCCCTGCGCATCTGCCAGAACGGACCGAGCCTCCTCCAGCGCCTCGGCCACCGTGGGGGAGGGCGAGGGCCCTGCCGCCTCCACGGCCCGCTCGTAGAGGGCCTCGGCCTGCTCGACCGCTGCCGCGGCTCGCTCGGCGAGCACGTCATCAGGGACGCCTGCGGAGAGCCGGGCGATGACGACCCGGGAGATCCGGGCGCAGCGGGTGGCGAGGCGCACCGCCTCATGGGGATCCCCGCTGTCGAGGGCCGCCGAGGCCGCCCGGCAGAGGTCCCCGGCCTCGTCGAGGAGGGCGGCGATTTCGGGAGCCGGGTCCCGCCCCGCCAGCCCGGTGGCCCGGTCGAGGAGCTCCTTGGCCGACGCCACGAAGGCGGCTGCCCTGTCTTCGGGGAGGGTCCCCTTGAGCGCATCTGCGGCGGCCGCCGCCTCGGCCACCGCGGCGCCCGTCCGCCCTGACGCCAGGGCCGTCCGGGCGGCAGCCAACCTCCGCTGGGCCTCCATGCGCGCCTGTCGGGCCGCCAGGAGCCGACGGGCCGCCTGGGCCTGCGCCGCACCGCTCCCTCCGCCCTGGGCCGCGCTCTGCGACACCCCCGGCGCCGCGCCCGGCCCGACGCCGGCTCCACCGGAAGCCTCGGCTGCGACCACCGCATCGCTGAAGGCCGAGAGCGCCACAGCGACCCCCTCCACCACCGCCGCGGCACCCTCCGGACCGAGCACGACCCCGGTCAGGGCGATCCAGGCTTCGTCCAGGGCCGGCCCCACCTCGTTCTCTCCGGCCCGGCCACCCCCGGACAGGGCCCCCGGCCCTCGCCCGAGATCCCACCACTCGGATGCGAGAACCCCCAGCCCCTCCACGAGATCGGCCACCGCCGCGTGAAGGACCCGGGCCCCCGGGGACCCGGCAGCGGACGGCTCGGTGGCCCCACCGGCCGCCAGCGTTTCCACCGTGGCGAGGTTGAGGGATTCGAGCCCCGGAAGCTGATGCCAGTGCGATGCCACCGCCTGCACCATGGCATCCTCCCCGGTGGCGAGGTCGGGGCCGGTGGGTCCGGCCTCGCACCCTGCGGTGAAGCCCGCCAGGACGAGCGCCAGCACTACGCCGAGGGCGAAAGGAGCCCTGCGGGGACCAGAAGAGCCGGCATCCCGCGTGGGAGTGAAAGCGGAAGGGGCGCGGCGAGACGAGTCTGCACCCTGCGCGGGAGTGCGACGCGAGGGGGCGTGGCGCGTCTGGCCGCGGCGAGGCCGGAGGCAAGGTCCGGCGCGGTCAGAGCGGGCGCTGCACGGCGGGGCGTCGATGGGAAGCATGCGTTCCTCCTTCGAGTGCAGGGTATGGGCGCGCCGCAGGGGGGCCCGCCAGGGTGGCCTCCCAAGGCGCAACGACGGTGCCCACACCTCCACAATGCAGGGAAAATACATGCAGCACAACGAGTTCCTTCGGGTGGAGGTGCCTCTTTTTCCCCCCCTCCTCCCCTCCCTGGTGCCATGGGTTGCACAAAAATCTTGTGTAGCCGAATCGGGAACGCACAGTTTCTGTGCAGCTTGATCGCGTGCGGCCTGATCGCGTGCGGCCGGTTCGCCCCCCCCTCTCCCTGCCCCTCCTTCCATGCCCCTGACCCCCTCCCATCTCCTCCTGGCTCTGGAGGAGGACGCCTCCGAGGCCACCGCGGCGCACCTGGCCCCGGACCTCGAGGTGCGCGTCACGCAGGTGCGTGGCCTCCCCGCCTTTCTCGCGGCACTCCGGGAGGGCCCCCCCGGCACCGCGGCAAGCACCCGACCTCCCCGTGATCCCGATCCGGGTGCCCCCCCTCCCGCCGGCCTCGAACCGACCGTCGATCCCGCCCCCGACCCCGGCCTGGAGCCAGACTCCGCCCACGGCTCGGCAACCCCCCTTTCCCCGCACCCCTGGGCCGCGGCGGTTCTCCAGGTGGAAGAGATGGACTCGCCCCTCGTGGCCCGCATGGCCCAGGCGCTTCCGTCGGGGATCCTCGTCCTTGTGGCGCCGGGGGCGGGGGTGGAGGCGGTGGTCCGGGCCGAGGCGGCGGGGGCGGCGGCCCTCCTTCCGGCCCCGGTGGATCCCGCCGCCCTGGCCCGTTTCCTTGTCCCCTACCTCCGCGAGGGGTCCGACATTCCCGTGCCATCGCCCGCCACGGTGGAGGCCGACACGGTGGTGGGAGACAGCCCGGCCATGCGCGAGGCCTGGCGCACCGTGGCCCGGGTCGCCCCCACCCGCGCCACCGTCCTCGTGCTCGGGGCCTCGGGCACCGGAAAGGAGCTCGTGGCCCGGGCCCTCCACCGCCACAGCCCCCGGGCCGGAGGGCCCTTCGTGACGGTGAACTGTGCGGCCATTCCCGGCGGGCTTCTCGAGGCCGAGCTCTTCGGCTACGAGCGGGGGGCCTTCACCGGAGCGGTGGGGCGAAGCGATGGCCGTTTCGGCCGCGCCGACGGCGGCACCCTCTTCCTGGACGAGGTGGGCGAGATGGAGCCCCCCCTTCAGGCCAAGCTTCTCCGGGTGCTGGAAACGGGCGAGGTGGACCGCCTGGGGGGTGGCCCCTCGGCCCGCGTCGATGTCCGGATCGTCGCCGCCACGAACCGCGATCTCGAGGCCCGCGTCCGCGAGGGCGCCTTTCGCGAAGACCTCCTCTACCGGCTCGCCGTGGTCACCATTCCCCTTCCTCCCCTCCGCGCCCGCCCGGGCGATCTCCGACCCCTGGCCCTCCACTTCGCCGCCCTCTTCGCCGGCCGCCACGACCGTCCCCTCCGCGCCTTCTCGGCCCAGGCCATGGCCGCCCTCGAGACCCGCCCCTGGCCGGGAAACGTTCGCGAGCTCCGGAACGTCCTCGATCGGGCCGTGCTCCTGGCCCGGGGCGGGGTCCTCCGCACGGTGGATCTGGCCGCCCCCGACGCCTCCCCGCACCTGGCCCCCCCGGACGATGGCCTCGACCCCGCCTACCCGGTGGAGCTGACCCTGCGCGAGGTGGAGGAGCGCCACCTCCGCCGCGTGCTCGCTCACACCGGGGGCCACCTGGGAGAGGCGGCCCGCATTCTCGGCGTGCACCGGAACACGGTGGGCGCGAAGCTTCGCACCTACGGGATCGACCCCTCGAATCCCGCGCCCCAGGGGCCCGAAGGCCCGTCACGCTTGCCCGAAAACCCTGCATGAGGAGCCTGGAAATGCACAGAAATCGTGCAATCCGAGGCCCGGATTCCCGGGCGACGGCCCGTCCAGGCGGGGCCAGGGTGCGGCACATGCCCTGCACGGGGAGAGAGGCATGAACACGGACAGGGGTGCGTCGCCCTCCGGGGCTCCTGGAGGGGAATCGGGCGGATCCGGCGGGACGGAGCCGGCAGGGGAGGCTGCCGGGAAGTCGGCTGGCACGTCGGCCGGAAAGTCGGCGGGAGAGCCTGCCGGTAAGGCTGCCGGAAAGCCTGCCGGAAAGCCTCCCGAAAAGCCTGCTGGGAAGCCAGCCGAGAAGCCCGTGGACCCAGCCTGCGAAGAGGCGCCGGACCAGGCCCGGAAGGCGGCCTCTGGCGAGGCCCCCGCCGCCGCCGCAGGCGCACCCCCCTCGCCGTCCGATGACGGGGCCGCCGACCCCCCCGCGTCCGCCGACCCCCCCGCGTCCGCCGACCCCCCCGCCCCCGCCGACCCCCCCGGGCCTGCCGACCCCCCCGCTCCTGCCCACCCCTCCGCCCCCACCCTCCCCCTCCGCCTCGATGCGCTCCTGGCCCTCCTCCCCGACCCTGCCGAGGGGCCCCTCCTGGGGGCGCTGGTGGCGGCGTCGCGCCCCGATCCGGGGCGGCGGTGGGCGGGCTCGGGGGAGCTGGGCACGCTGGGCACGCGGATCGTCACCCCCGACGCACTGGAGGCCGCCCTTTCCGGGTCCCTTCGGGCCGAGGCAGCGAGGCTCGAGGCCCGGGGGCGCACCGTGGTGGCGCTGAGCCGCGCCCTGGCCCGGGGCCGGGGGGCCGAGGCAGTGGATCTGCTCCTCCATGCGGGGGAATCGGCCGAGGGGGCCTCCCACCACGAAGAGGCCCGGGGATGGTACGGGTCGGCACGGGCGCTGGCGATTCGCCTTGGCCACCCTCGGCGGACCGAGGCCCTCCGGCGGGGGGCGCGGGCGGCGCGGGGAGCGGGCGCGCTGGGGGTGGCGGCGGCGGGGTACCGGGAGGCCTGGTTCGAGGGGCAGCGGGAGGGGGCCTGGGTGGACGCCGTGGTGGCCGGGACGGGGCGGGGGAATGTGGCCATCGACCGGGGGGCGTGGGGGGAGGCCCGGAGGTGGTACGAGGCCGCGCTGGCCCTGGCCGGATCGGAGCGGATCGGAGACGACGCGCGCCCGGCCCTGAAGTGGCCCCTGGCCCAGAACCTGGCCATCGTGGCCCGGGAGGAGGGGCGGCTGGAGGAGGCCGAGGGGTGGCTCTCCCGGGGCGAGGGATGGGCTGCCGAGGCTGCTGCCGGGAACCCGGAGGATGACGGACGGTGGCGCCTCGACCTGACCCACGGGTGGGGCCAGGTGGCGCTGGCCCGGGGGGAGGTGGCGCTGGCCATTGCCCGGTTCCGGGAGGCCCTGGCGGGGCCCGGGCCGGAGGATTCGCGGATCGGGGTGCAGGGGAACCTGGCCACCGCCCTTCTCCAGGCCGGACGCACCCTGGAGGCCGCCGAAGTGGCGCGGGAGGCGGAGGCGTCGGCCCTCCGGCATGGGGCGCTGGGGCGGCTTCCCGAGCTCTACCGGATCCTGGCTCGGATCACCCGGGCCCGGGGCGAGGGCGAGGCCTTCGTCTTTCTTGACCATGCCCGCACCCTGGTCCGGCGCCACGCCCTCCCCGCGCGGGAGGAGGTGGAGACGCTCCTGCTCTGGGCTGGCCTTCGCCGGGACGATGGAGACGCCGAGGCCGCCGACGCCGCCGAGGCCGAGGCCGACGCCCTTCTCGCAGCGCTGGAGAATGACCGGGAAGGCGCCGGGGAGGCGGGTCCCCACGATCCTCCTACGTACGACGCTCCCCACGACCCTCGCCCGAACGACGCTCGCCACGACCTCCCCACGCACCGCCCCCCCCACGACCCTCGCACGGACCCCCCTGGAGGTACCGAATGATGCCGAATGAGCAGCCAGCGGAGACCCGTGGGGGCCGCCTTGTCCGGTCGGTCCCCGCCGCCTCCTTCCTCCCATGCTTCCTGGTCCTCCTCTTCGGGGGATGCGGAGGGAATGTGACCTCGGGCGGCTTCGGCGAGGTGGAGGTGCAGGTCTCCTCCGATGCGGTGGGGGAGATGGTGCACCAGGCCATGGGGGCCGCCCTGGTGAGCGGGGCAATCAGCGCCGATGCCGGACCGGGCACAGGGCCGGGCACTGGGCCGGGCACAGGGCCAAGCGCCGGGCTTCCCACCCTGTCCGACCCCCTCCCGAACCCCGCAGGCCTGCAGGGTACGGTGACGGTCACGGTGCGGAGTTTCCTCCGCGAGGGGCGGGCGCGGTGGATCGAGATCACCGATGGGCCGCAGGAGGTGGTCCTCCCCCTGGACGATCCCACCCCGGTGGTGGTGGCCCGGGCGTCGCTCCAGGAGGGGGAGTACGAGGCGGTGCGGATCGTCTTCGGTCGGATCCGGGTGCAGGTGACGGGGGGGCTCGAGGTGGGCGGGGCGCCCTTCACCGGAGAACTCCGGGTCCCGGTGGCCGGGGGCGGGCTCCTCCTGGCCGAGGAGCGGCCCTTCGTGGTGGAACGCCGTCGCCCTCTCCCCCTCCTCCTCGAGCTTCATGCCCCTCGCTGGCTCCCCTTTGCCAACCGGGAGTCCCGGACCGTGCCCGAGGCCGACTTCCGCCGGGAATTCCGCGTGCGAACGCCGGGGCGGTAGGGCTGCGCCTCGAGGCAGAGGCTGGACGGGAATGGACGGGGATGGACGGGGATGGACGGGGCACGCTCACGGGTCGCATGAGGATCATCGAAGCATCCGGTTTCAGGGCGAAGTGCCTCGCGATTCTCCACGGGATGGCGGAGACCGACGAGGTGCTCACGATCCCGCAGCACGGCTGAAACGAGGGGTTCGCAAACGTTCCGCGATCCCTCCCCTGGCGCTGCACCACCCGTCTGATCGACATCGGAGAGGCCGAAGTGGCCGGCCATCTGCCAGGACTTCCGAGGGAACCGGGCGGGGACGGGGGTCCGCTCGTGCAGGGCCGTCCGAGGCAGCGAAAAGGCGGGGGCTCCGCTACCCCAGGTCAGGAAAGCCGCTATGATGGGGCCTTCCCTGAACCCAATCGATGGCGGTGCCCGGTGCTCCCAGCCCGGGGGCCGCCCCTTTTTTTCGCGGCCACCCGGTGGCTTCCACGCTGCCCAGCCCCGTCCAGCACCTCCGTGTTGGCAAGGTGCGCGCCTGCACTCACCTGTCAGAACCCATGCTTCGTTCCCTTCGAGAAACCTGGTCCTTCAATCTCCGCGGTGACGTCCTGGCCGGGCTCGTGGTGGCGCTCGCACTCATTCCCGAGGCCATTGCCTTTTCCGTGATCGCCGGCGTGGACCCGCAGGTGGGGCTCTATGCGGCCTTCTCCATCGCGGTGATCACCGCCTTTGCCGGGGGGCGCCCCGGGATGATCTCCGCGGCCACCGGGGCCATGGCCCTTCTCATGGTGGTCCTCGTCCGGGAGCACGGCCTCCAGTACCTCCTGGCCGCCACCCTTCTCTGTGGGGTGCTCCAGGTGCTGGCAGGCGTTTTCCGGCTGGGCGGGCTCATGCGCTTCGTCTCGCGCTCCGTGGTCACCGGCTTCGTGAACGCCCTGGCCATTCTCATCTTCCTGGCCCAGCTCCCTGAAATGAGCGGGGAGAATGCGCGTCCACTGGTATTCGCGGTGGTGGCGGTGGGGCTCGTCATCATCTACGGGCTCCCCCGGATCACGAAGGTGGTTCCCTCGCCCCTCGTCTGCATCGTGGTCCTCACGGCGGCGGCCATGATTCTGGGGCTGGACCTCCGCACCGTGGGCGACATGGGGGCCCTTCCCGACAGCCTTCCCATCTTCCTCTGGCCCGAGGTGCCCCTGAACCTCGAGACCCTCCGCATCATCTTTCCGTATTCGGTGATGCTTGCGGTCGTGGGGCTTCTCGAGTCCATGATGACCGCCACCATTGTGGACGATCTTACCGACACCACCTCCGACCGGAACCGGGAGTGCGTGGGGCAGGGGGTGGCGAACGTGGGGGCCGGGTTCCTGGGGGGGATGGCCGGCTGCGCCATGATCGGGCAGTCGGTGATCAACATCAAGTCGGGGGGACGGGGTCGCCTCTCGTCGCTGGTGGCCGGGGTCGTGCTCCTCGTGCTGGTGGTCTTTCTGGGGGAGTGGGTGGCCCAGATCCCCATGGCGGCACTCGTGGCCGTCATGATCATGGTCTCCATCGGGACCTTCAGCTGGGCTTCGCTCCGGGATCTCCCCACGAACCCGAAGAGGTCGAGCGTGGTCATGGCCTCCACCGTGGCCGTGGTGGTGGTGACGCACAACCTTGCCCTGGGCGTCCTGGTCGGCGTACTTCTCAGCGCCCTCTTCTTTGCGCGGAAGGTCGGGCAGCTTCTCTCGATTCGTTCCGAACTGTCGGAGGACGGACTGCACCGGATCTACCGGGTGTCGGGGCAGGTCTTCTTCACCTCGGCCGAGGCCTTCCTTGCGGGATTCGATTTCAGGGAAGCCCTCGATACGGTGACCATCGATCTGACGCGGGCCCACTTCTGGGACATCACCGCCGTCGGCGCGCTCGACAAGGCCGTGATCAAGTTCCGGCGGGAGGGCGCCAGGGTGGAGCTCCTGGGGCTGAACGAAGCGAGTGCCACCATGGTGGACCGCTTCGCGCTTCATGACAAGCCGGATGCCGCCGAGCGGCTGCTGGCCCACTGATCTGCGCCTCGGCCGCGCCTCCCCCTGCATCTCCCCTGCATCTCCCCTGCATCCCCCGGAGCATTCATGTCGTCCTCCCCCCTCACGGCGCAGCGGACGGGCAAGGTCCTGGCCTGCATCGACGCATCTCCCTATGCCACCTCGGTGTGCGACTTCGGGGCCTGGTCTGCGCAGCGGATGACGGCGCCCCTCTCCTTCCTGCACGTCCTGGATGCCACCTCGGGGAATGTACAGGGAGCCCGGAACCTGACCGGGGCCATCGGGCTCGGCGCCCGGGAGGACCTCCTGGAGGAACTCGCCGCGCTGGATGAGGCCCGGGCCCGGCTCGCCATGGAGCAGGGGCGGGAACTCCTGGCCGGCGCCGTGAAGCGTGCCCGGACGGTTGCTCCCGGGCTTGAAGCTGCCACCCGCCCCATGGAGACCCGGCAGCGTCACGGGGAACTGGTGGACGCCCTTCTGGCGCTGGAGCCCGAGACGCGGATGCTGGTCATGGGGAAGCGGGGGTCGGAGTCGGCTGCGGAGCACGGACACCTGGGGAGGCACCTGGAGGAGGTGATCCGGGCCGTGAGCCGGCCCATCCTGGTGGCGCAGCAGAGTTTTGCCCCCCCGGAGCGGATCATGTTTGCATTCGATGGGAGTGTCACCGCCCGAAGGGGGCTGGAGATGGTGGCGTCGAGCCCGCTCTTCCGGGGGATTCCCTGCCACCTGGTCTACGCGGGCACGGACACACCCGAGGCCCGGGCGAGGTTGGCCGAGGCGGCGGGCACGCTGGAGGCCTCGGGCTTTGACGCACCCGTCGCGCTGGTCCCGGGAGACCCCGACGACGCCCTCCCGCTATACCAGACCGAACAGGGCATCGATCTCCTGGTCATGGGCGCCTTCGGGCACTCGCGGATTCGCCGCCTGATCCTGGGGAGCACCACGACCGCCATGCTCCGCCGCTGCACGGTTTCGGTGCTGGTACTGCGATAGGGCCGAGCGCCTTGCGGTAGGACTCACGCTCCCCGGCTCAAGCGACCGGCCGTCGCCCCCTTCCCCTCCTCCTCGAGCTTCATGCCCCTCGATGGCTCCCCTTTGCCAACCGGGAGTCCCGGACCGTGCCCGAGGCCGACTTCCGCCGGGAATTCCGCGTGCGGACGCCGGGGCGGTAGGGCTGCGGGTCGAGGCAGAGGCTGGACAGAAAAGAACTGGTCAGATAAACTGGTCATATGAGGACGATCAATGCATCCGAGTTCAAGGCGAAGTGCCTCGCGATCCTCGACGAGGTGGCGGAGACCGGCGAGGTGCTCACGATCCTGAAGCATGGCCGACCCGTGGCTCAGCTCGTGCCCCCGTCTCCCCTCTCTGCGGGACCCCCACAGGAAGCCCTCGCAGGCACGGTGGAGTTCCTGGGGGATGTGGTCGAGCCCGTGGTGCGGCACGACGTGTGGGAAGCCGAGCGGGGGGAGGGACCCTGAAGGCGCTCCTCGACACCCATGTGCTCCTCTACTGGCTCCAACGGGACTCCAGGCTGAGCGAAGCGCAGGTTGCGGTGCTCTCGCAGGCCTCGAGCGATGCGCCGCTCTGGGTCTCGGACATCAGCCTGTGGGAGATCGCGACCCTCGTGAACCTCGGGCGGATAAGGCTGCACCTGCCCCTTCGGGACTGGCTGGAGGCGGCGGTTGCCCCGCCTCTCGTTCGCCGCGTGTCCCTCTCGCCGACGGTGGCTGCCACGGTGGCGGAGCTTCCAGACCGTTTCCACCGGGACCCTGCCGGCCGGATCATCGTGGCTTCCGCGCTGACGATCGGCGCAACGCTCCTTACGCAGGATCGCCGCATTCTCGAGTCGGGACTGGTGCCCACCGTTTGAGACGCCGGGCAAGAGACCTGACCCTCTTCGCCTCCATCCGGTACCCCCCGCGTCCTCATCCATGCCCTCGACCGAAGGACGGACCCATGATCTCCCATGTCTCCCCGTTCGTGGTGCTCCTGATCCTGGCCTTCCCGAGGCAACGCCACCTTCGGAGCCTGAAGGGCGGCCCGCGCGACGCCACCCTGGTGAGTCTTATCGTCCTGCTCGGCGCCTGCGCCTTGCTGCTTGTGGGACAGGTTCTGTTTGATGTCATGAGGCCCTGACCTGGCGGGGAGAGCGGCCCTTCCTCGCCTCGGTCGGCGTCCGGGGCCTGAAGCTGCCTGCGCTGCGCCTCCGCCATGGACTCCGTGAGCTGACCCTCGCACCCGCCCGCACCTGCTTGACGCGTCCGCCTTCGGCCCCGTATACCTCCCCACGAGGCGCGCCGCCCCGGGTCCCCGGGAAGGCGCCCCTCGCGGGATGACGGCGCGACCCCCTTCGGCACTGCGCCCCCGATTCACGGCCCAGGACCGAACCCATGACGCAGTCTGCGGATCCGCGCCCGGAAACGCTCCGGTGGAACCCCGTGCTCCGGCGCAACAACGTGCGCATTTCCGGCGTGCCCGATGGACCGACCCTCGTGTTCGCCCATGGCTTCGGATGCGACCAGACCCTCTGGCGCTTCGTGGCCCCGCACTTCGAGGAGAGCTGCCGCGTGGTCCTCTTCGATCATGTGGGGGCCGGTGGCTCCGATCTCTCGGCCTACCAGTCGAGGAAGTACGCTACCCTCGACGGGTACGCCCGCGACATCAACGAGATCGCCGACGCGCTGGAGCTCCGGGACGCCGTCTTCATCGGCCACTCGGTGGCGGCCATGTTCGGGGTCCTGGCCCAGATCGCCCGCCCGGACCAGTTCGACCGGCTCGTCCTGGTGGGGCCTTCGCCTCGCTACATCGACGAGGGATCGGCCGGGTACCGCGGGGGGTTCAGCGAGGGCGAGGTCGAGGAGCTCCTCGATGCCCTTGCCAGCAACTACCTGGGGTGGTCGGCAGCCACCGCACCAGCCTTCGTGGGGCGCCCCGATCGGCCCGAGCTCGGGGAGGAGCTCGTCTCGAGCTTCTGCCGAACCGATCCCGCCATCGCGGAGGAGTTCGCCCGCGCCACCTTCCTCTCGGACAACCGTGAGGATCTGGCATCGGTCACGGCGCGATGCCTGGTGCTCCAGGTGGCCGACGATTTCGTGGCCCCCCTCGAGGTGGGTCAGTTCGTGGCCGACCGGCTTCCGCACAGTGAACTCGTGATTCTCGATACCGTGGGCCACCTTCCCCACCTCACCGTGCCAGACGAGGTGGTGGGGGCAATCCGGAACTTCCTCGACCGAACATGATGACCGCCGACCTCTCCCACGAGGACCTCTACGAGCACGCTCCCTGCGGGTACCTCTCCACCGATGGCTCGGGCCTGGTGGTGCAGATCAACCAGACGCTCCTGGACTGGATCGGACACGGGCGGGAGGCCATTGTGGGGAAGTCCCGTTTCCAGGACCTCCTTGCCGTGGGGGACCGACTCTTTCTCGAAACGCATCTGACCCCCCTCCTGGCCGTGGAGGGGGCGGTGCGGGAGATCGCGGTGGAGGTTCGCCGTGCCGATGGTTCCCGCCTCCCCGTGCTCTTCAATGCCGTTCGCCGCGAGGTCGAGACCCCCGAAGGCCGGACCGAGGTGATCCGGTTCACCCTTTTCGATGCCACCGAACGACGTCGGTACGAGCGGGAGCTCCTGGACGCTCGACGGCGCGCCGAGGAGGCGCTGGCCCGAGTCCGATCTCTCGAGGGGCTCCTCCCCATCTGCGCATGGTGCCATCGGATCCGCGACGATGCCGGGAGCTGGCTTCCCCTGGAGGCGTACCTGCAGGAGGCCGGTGCCAGCGTCACCCACAGCATCTGCCAGTCGTGCGCCGATGCCCATGGATGAAGGCCGTGTGGTGGGTGGCACATCCCACGAGCCCATGAGCCGGCGCGAGGAGGAGACTGCCGCGCAAGGCCGGCGATGCCTCGAGGTGCTCGCACGCGGGTAGGTGGCCGTGGGCGAGGTCCCGCACGCGGGAGACTCGCCCTACCGCCGCCGCACCACCGCGCCCGGGCCGCCCTCCGCCTCCATGCCCGGGGCGCGCCCCGCCTCCACAACCCGGACCCCGTTCACCCAGACGCCGTACATCCCCCGGGCCAGGCGGTGGGGCTCCTCGAAGTCGGCGGTGTCTTCCACCTCATGGGGGTGAAAGAGCACGAGGTCGGCGGCAAAGCCCGGGCGGAGGTAGCCTCGGGGGAGCCCCACCCGCTCGGCATCGGAGAGGCCGAAGAGGTCTGCGGTCTGCCCGGACATCTTCCGCACCGCCTGGGCCAGTGGGAGGGCCTCTTCCTCCACCACGAAGCGCCGGAGCACGAGGGCGAAGGCCCCGAACCCCCGGGGGTGGCCCATGATCGGGCTCCCGTCGGTGGAGACCACGGTGTGCTCGTCCAGGAGGAAGCGGGCCATGACGGCGTCGTCCATGACGAAGTACGCCGCCCGGGCGCCGGCGGGCCCCAGGTCGAAGAGGACCTCCTCGAAGGGCTTTCCCTCGGCCTCGGCCGCCTGGGCCAGGGTGCGGCCGGCGTAGGGACCGGTCCCGAAGAGGGTGGCGCCCGGGCCGTTCCGGGCATTCACCCGGTCGCGGAGGTAGGTCAGGAGCTCGTCCCGGCGGGCGGGGGCCACGGCGTCGTAGTCGGCCGGGGGGCGGGCCCAGTCGGGAAAGAGGATCCCGATTCCGGTGAAGCTCGCCGTGTAGGGGTAGACGTCGGCGCTCACCCGGATCCCCTCGGCCCGGGCCCGGTCCATGCGGGCCAGGATCCGGTCGGCGAGCCCCGGGTCATCGCCCAGCACCACCTTCAGGTGCGAGGCATGGACCCGCGCCCCGGAACCGGCCCCCTGGGCCAGGAGCTCCTCCAGCGAGTCCTCCACCCGGTCGGCATCCTCGCTCCGCATGTGGCTCGAGATGATCCCGTCGCGGGCCGCCACCTCCTCCCCCACCCGGACCAGCTCCTCGGCATCGGCCGGGAGTCCGGCGTCGTACTCGAGACCCAGGGAAAGCCCCAGCGCCCCGGCATCCATGGCCTCGCCCACCAGCGCCGCCAGCCGCTCCCGCCCCTCGGGCGTCGAGGGCTCGTACCCCATCCCCGACTCCATGCGGAGCGTTCCATGGCCGGCGAGCCACCCCACATTCACCGAGGGTCCGAGGGCCTGGGCCTCGGCCATGACCCCGGCCAGCGCCGAGGCCCGGGGGCTTCCGCCATCCATTCCCAGGAGGATCGTGGTGATCCCCTGGGCCAGGAAGTTGGCGAAGCCCGGGGTCTGGAGGGGGTCGCCGTGGGCGTGGGCGTCGATGAAGCCCGGCGCCAGGACCCGTCCCTCGGCATGCACGAGGGATGCGAAGGGGGTGACCGGGTCGGGGGCATCGGCCCCGGAGCGGGCCACCACCACGAAGGTGTCGGGGTCCAGCGGCCCCACGTAGACGATCCGGCCCTCGTGCACGATCACACCGCCCTCGAAGGGCTCGCCCCCACTCCCATCGACGATGCGCGCCCCATGAATGGCCAGCTCCCAGGGACCCTCCACGAGGGGGGGCGCGGCCGGGGCCGGGGCCGCCGGGTCTTCGGCCAGCGGGGCTCCGGCGCCGGGGCGCGCCTCTCCGGCTTCTCCCTGGCATCCTCCCAGGAAAAGAAGGAGGGGAAGGAGGAAGAGGGACGAGGGGGCAGGGGCGCGTGCGGGCATGGGAGGCGGGCCGGGGTCCGAGGGGGTAGCTTCGAGCATGCTCGACGATCGCCTTCGCCCCGTCAAGGAACGGGTGCTTGCTCCCCTGGCCCGAGGGGTGGGCCGCAGGGTCCCGGCCGGGGTCGTGACCTGGACGGCGCTGGGGGTCACCCTCGGGGCGGCGGGCGCGGCCTGGCAGGGGGCCTTTCTCGTTGCCGCCGGGCTCTGGCTTGCCGGACGGATCCTCGATGGGCTCGACGGCGTGGTTGCGCGGGCGCGGGGCGAGAGTTCGGCCCGGGGAGGGTACCTGGACCTGGTCCTGGACACGGTGGGATACGCCGTGATCCCCCTGGCGCTGGCGGCCCATCACGGCACCGCAGGGTGGTGGACCGCGGTGGCCTTTCTCCTCGCCTCCTTCTACCTGAACGCCGTTTCGTGGGGGTACCTCTCGGGGCTCCTGGCGGCGGGAGAGAGTGGCGGCGCGGGCCCGGATCCACGCGTCGGCCCGGACGCTCCCGCTGGCGGCGAGGGCTTCACCTCGGCGCCCCTCCCCCGGGGGATCATCGAGGGAACGGAAACGGTGGTCCTCTACACCCTGATCCTCGCCCTGCCCGCCTGGAGCCTGGCCCTCGTGTGGGTCATGGCCGGGCTCGTGGCGCTCACGGTGGTGGAGCGGGTGCGATGGGGGATGAGGCGGCTCGGGTCCTCAGACCCGCCGGCATGAGGCCGCCCCACCCCCCGACGCCCCTCACCCCTCCACCGGCGGCTCCGCCATGGCCCCCAGGAAGAGGAGGGTCCCCGAGTGCCGCTCCCGGATGGCCAGGAGGAAGGGGCGATCCACGATGAAGGAGGGAGGCATCGAGGTAACCCGAATGTCCACCGAGGTCACGGCCGCCGCCTCGGTCCCCCGCTCGTCGACCCGCATCCAGGTCTTCTGGCGCACCGCACTCACGTACAGGTCGTCGGCCTCCTCGAAGAGAAGGGAGAGATCCGCCACCCCGGGCTCGAAGACCCGCTCCATTCCCATCCCCTGAAGGGCCTCGTTCAGGCTCCCCTCCCAGGCCACGGTGAAGCGGGGAAGCCCCACGATTCCGTTGAACTCGCCCAGTCCGTCCACGAGCGCCCGCCACCCGGCCGGGGTGAGTTCCTGCACGAGGTCAGGGAGCCCGGCCCCGGCTCGCGGGAGGACCACCGTCATGGACCAGGCCGCGCCGCCGTAGGGCAGGTCCACCGCCTGGTGCCCCTGCCACTGCCCGGCCCGCACCGTCCCCTCGCGCTGCATGAGGCGGATGGGGGTGGTGGTCCCGTCGGCGGCGGTGAAGTGGTGATCCCGGGTCTCGGCGGGGTCGAAGGCATGACGCCAGTCGCCCAGGAAGTGGAGGGCATTGATGAGGTACGCCACGGCATCGTGCGGAATGGGGTCAGGGGCGATCTCGGCAATGCGCCCCCGGGTGGCTTCGCTCACCCAGCCATTGATCCGGCTCGCGGCCGTGGCGGCGGCAAAGTCGAGCCCCTCGACCCGGGCGTCGAAGTGCGATTCCACCGCACTCCTGAAGGTGCCCCGGAGGGTGTAGGTCTCCCGGAACCAGACGCTGTTCGCCACCTGGAACGACACCTTGGGGTCGACCGTGGTGAGGAGGGCCAGGAGGTCCCGGTAGCCCCGGTTCACCGATTCGCGGTCGAGGCCCTCGAAGCCCAGGGTGCGCCGCATTTCCTCGAAGGTCTCGCCGTCGGCGGCGTTCAGCGCCATTCCCAGCGCCACCGAGGCGCTGAAGGGAGAGATCAGGTGCGTCGAGTCCGGCGCCCGGGCCACCTGGTGCTGGAGGAGCTCGATCCCGAATCCCGCACCGGCCTCGAGGAGGACGGACTCCGCCGGAGTCAGGTCCCGAGGGAGGGAGGTGATCTCGGGGGGGAGATCCGGGGCCGGATCGCTCCCGGTGATCCAGTCGCATCCGGCGGTCCCGGCCAGGAGGAGGAGGGCCGTGCCGGCGAGAAGGGGGCCGCGTCCGCGGCGGGGGGTGCCGGGGTGAAGGGGCGAGGTCATGATGGCATGCCTTGGGGGATGCGAAGGGAACGGAAGGATGGGAGGGCCGGGTGCGGCGAAGGGTGGGCCCCGGCGCAGTCCTCCTCACGGCGTACACCGCTGAAACGAGCGGGGTCGGGTCGGCGTGACACCCGGCTGCGTGACACTCCGGGGGAGGGAGGCTTACGTTCCCGAACGGCCTGCCTGGTCGCTGTCCGCCTGCTGCCCACACGCCCGCCCCCTGCGCGTCCCCTGCCACCTCCGCCCCTGGAGCCCGCCACCCCGTGAGAGCCGTCGCCTTCGCATCGCATGGAGGACCCGAGGTCCTGGAGCTCGTGGAACTCCCCGTGCCCGAGCCCGGGGCCGGGGAGGTCCGCCTCCAGGTCGAGGCCTCCTCCCTGAACCACCTGGACCTCTGGGTGCGCCGGGGGCTCCCCATCCGGACGCCCATGCCCCATGTGGGGGGCTCGGACATGGCCGGACGGGTCGATGGGGTGGGGCCAGGGGTCGATGCGGCCCTCGTGGGGACCCGGGTCGTGGTCGACCCGACCCTGGACTGGGAGTGGATCACCGGGGTGAGGCGCGGCGGCGCGCTCCCCGAGCCCGAGTTCCGGGTCCTGGGAGAGCACACCCAGGGGGGCTTCGCCGAGTACGCCCTTGTCCCCGCCGCCAACCTCCGCGCCCTTCCGGAGCACGTCGCGGCCGAGACGGCGGCGGCGGCGGGGCTCGTCTTCGTCACGGCCTGGCGGGCCCTCGTGGGGCGCGGGGGGCTCCGGGCCGGGGAGCGGGTCCTTATCACCGGGGGCTCGGGGGGGGTGGCCACCGCCGCCGTGCAGCTCGCCCGCCACGCCGGGGCCGAGGTCTTCGCCCTCACCTCGGGGGCCGGGAATGTGCGCCGTCTCGAGTCCCTGGGGGCGCACCATGCCCTCGACCGCACCGCCGGCGACCCGAAGGAGATCCTCCGCCAGGCCACCGGGCGCCGGGGGGTGGACCTCGTGGTGGACTCGGTGGGGGAGGCGCTCTGGGAGGCCCTGGTCCGGGTCCTTGCCCCGGCGGGGCGGCTCGTGTCCTACGGCGCCACCACGGGGCCGAAGGCGGTGACGGATCTGCGCCACGTCTTCTGGAAGCAGCTGTCGATTCTGGGCACCACCATGGGGAGTCCGGCCGACTTCACCCAGGTCATGGAGCTCGTCTTCCGGGGCGAGGTGGCCCCGGTGATCCACGACCGGGTGGGGCTCGAGGGGGTCCGGGGGGCGCAGGAGATCCTCCAGGCCGGCGGGGTCTTCGGAAAGATCGTGGTCCTTCCCGGGGCCGAAGGAGGAGCGTCATGACTGGATCACCCTTCTCGTCCGGGGCGCTGGGGGCGATCGCCCTCCTTCTTCCCCTCGCCTTCGCCGGGTGCTCCGTCGACTTGAACCTCCAGGGGGGAGGCGCCGCTTCCCTCTCGGTGGTGCCCGAGCTTCCCGCCGAGCTCGAGTTCGACCGGCCCCTCCTGGCCATTGATCTGGCCGAGGATCGCCGCACCGCCCACCGAATCCTCCGCCTGGAAGATGCCCGGGCCCCGGATCGTCGCGCGGTGGAGGAGCTCGCGGGCCACCTCGACCACCGGGGGCCGGGCCTCCGCCGCATGGCGGTCCGGGCGCTGGGGCGCCTCGAGCGCACCGCCCTTCTCCCGGTGGTGGCCCGGGCCCTGAACGATCCCGACCCCGCGGTCCGGGTCGAGGCTGCCAACGCCCTGGCCCAGTCCGCACGGGGCCGCGGAAACGAGGAAGGACCGGGGCTCGCAGGCGACGAGGGTGCAGACGAAGGGGGAGGGGAGGGGGAGGAGGCTACCCGCACAGCCCTCGACGTCCTCCACCGCGCCCTCGAGACCGAGTCCGACCCCCGGGTCCAGGGGGCGCTGGCCCGGGCGCTGGGGCGGATCCCCCTCGCGCCGGGCGCCGGGCCCGACGACCTGACCCAGCGGGTGGAGCGGCTGGCGGCCCTGGTGGAGGCGAGGGCGGACGACCCCCACCTGGACGTGGACGACCTCCACCTCGGGGTGGCGAGGGGCGCCCTTTTCCTGGCCCGCGGGGTCGGGGGGTCCCTCCGGGCCACCCCCGAGGGGACCCAGGCCCTGGCCCACCTGGCTGCCCTTGCCGAGGCGCTGGCCCTGGATCCGGCGGCGGCCCCTGCCGTGCGCCGCGCGGCCACGGCGGCACGGCGCGCGTCGGGCCCCCTGGACCCCGAACTCGCCGCCCGCCTCCTGGACGACCCGGACCCGGAAGTGCGCCGTCTCGCCGCCGAGGGGGCGGCGGCACCCGGGCGCGACACCACGGACCCCGCCTGGCGGGCGGTGGTTCTCGCCGCCCTTTCCGACCCCTACCCCACCGTGCGCACCGAGGGGGTCCGGGGGTGGGCCCGCCACCATGCCGGGGCCGAGGGATGCGCCAACCTGGTGGAGGGGGCGCGGGACCCGGCGGACCCTGTGGCCCTGGCCGCCCTCCAGGCCCTGGGCGAGGTGGCGTGCGGGGCCGGCGAGGCCGGGGAGCTTGCCCGGGTCGCCGACCGGCTCCCCTCCGATCCGCTGGCCTGGCCCTCCTGGCACCGCCCGGTGCGGGCCCTCCAGGCGCTGGCCCGGATCGAGGCCCGGGGGGCGCTGGTGGACCCGACGGCCGAGGCCGCCCTGGCCCGGGGGCGGGAGGCCATGGCCGCCCACGAGGATCCCTTCGTCCGGGCCCACCTGGCCCGGAACGAGCCCCTTGCCTCGGGCCTCCCCGGGGAGCTTCACCTTGCCCTGGCCCGGGACCCCGACCCCAACGTGCGGGAGGCGGCGCTCCCCGGGGTTCTTGCCGGTGTCTTCTCCGGAGCGTCGAGCGGAGCCGGCCCGGGCACGCCCCCTCCCGCCCCCCCCCTGGTCACTCCCGGGGAGGGACGCGACCTCCTCGTGTCGGCTCTGGAGCTGGACGACCCCCAGCTCATCCGGACGGTGGTCCGTCTCCTGGAGGAGGGAGAGGTGGACGACCCCGGGCCCGTGCGGGAGGCGCTTCAGGCGGCCCTCGAACGGTTCGAGCGCCAGGGACGGAGCACGGATCACGATGCCCGGGTGGCCCTCCGTCGCGGGCTCCTGGCAATGGACGACGCCCGCGGGGCCGTGCCTGACGCGGGCCCGGGCTCCCCCCCGAGCCCTTCCCTCGACCCCGATGCTCCGCGCCCCACCGGAGAGGACAACCTCCCCCTTCCCTCGTGGGAGGAACTCGTCGCCCTGGAGCGGGGGCACCTCGTTCTCGTCTTCGAGGGCGGGGGCCTCCGGGAGCCGGCCGAGGTGCGCATCCAGCTCCTCCCCTTCCAGGCCCCCACGAATGCGGCCCGCACTGCGGAGCTCGCCCGGAGCGGGGCCTTCGTGGGGCGGACTCTTCACCGGGTTGTCCCCAACTTCGTGGTCCAGGGCGGCAGTCCCGGAGCCAACGAATACGCCGGGCATGGGGCCTGGACCCGCGACGAGCTGGGGGTGCCCGGCCACTGGAAGGGGACGGTGGGGGTCTCCACCCGGGGGCGCGACACCGGCGATGGCCAGCTCTTCGTGAACCTGGTCGACAACCTCCGCCTGGACCACGACTACACCGTGTTCGGGGTGGTGGTGGACGGGTGGCCCGCCCTTTCCCAGCTCCAGGAGGGGGTCCGCATCCGGGAGGCCCGCTTCGAGGAGACCGACCCCGACCGGGCCCGGCCCGAGGGTGCAGGCGGGGAGGAGGCCGGGGACCGACCCGACGATGAGGGCTCCGGGGAGGCCCCGTGAGTGCCGGGTTCCGAGCCCTTCTCTGGCTGGGCCTCCTCGTTGTGGTTGGAGTGATCGTGGCCACCCTCTGGCTGGATCGCCGCGAGGCCCGCGATTCCCCCCTGCGCCAGGCCGAGGTGGTACGCGACGAGGTCCGGGAGGCCCGGGCCGAGTGGGAACTCTGCCTCGACTCCCTGGAGGTGGTGGAGCGGCGCTTCCGGACCCGGGCCCAGGCCTCCGAGGCCCTCCAGGCCCGGATCCGGCGCCTCGAGGGAATGGACCCCCGGGGGGTCCCCGCCGACTCCTACGAGGTCTACCTGGAAACGGTGGACCGCTTCAATGCCGGGGTCCCGGAGTGGGAGCGGGAGCTCGAGGCCCTGCGCGCCCGAGAATCGGTGTGCCAGTCCCTGCTCGAGTCCCGGAACGAGCTGGCCGACTCCCTTCGGGGGCTCCTGGAGGAGGCCGGGTACCTGCAGGACACCCTGGCCACCCCCCTCCCGCCCGCTGGGCCACCCTGACCCACTGCACCGAGGGAAAGACGGAAGGATCGGGGGGGTTCGGTGGTATGTCCCTTGCCCCCTTCCCCGAGCATCCCCGACTGAATCCCGGCTTCTCTCGACCCAGAGGCAGATCATGGACCGCGTACAGGACATCATGGCCCCCGACGTTGTCACCGTCCCTCCCGACCTGCCGGTGGCCGAGCTCTCGAGTCTCCTGGATCGGGCCGGGATCACCGGCGCTCCGGTGGTGGACGCCTCGGGGAACCTTGCCGGAGTGGTCACCGTCCGCGACGTGATGCGCCTCGTGCGAGAGGTCCTCGAGGTGCCCGAGGCGGCCCACTGGGGGATCGGCGCGCCCCTTCCCGAGGGGTGGGAGGGGGGAGCGCTTCCGGAGATTCCCGCCGACACCGAGTTCCACGCCTACTTCGTGACCCCGGGGGGTGGCTTCGTCGACGTGCGTGATCGGATCCGCCAACTCCCCGCCACGGCGCTCGAAGGGTACCGGGTGGAAGACATCATGACACGGGAGCCGGTGACAGTGACCCCCCGCACCGGGCTCGACACCCTGGCCCGGCTCCTCGTGGACCGGGGGATTCATCGAGCCCTCGTGGTGGACGAGGGGCGGCTGGCCGGGATCGTTTCAGCCACCGATGTTCTGCGGGCCCTCGCCGAGGGGCGGCTGGGGAACTGAGGCTACCCCCACGCCCGGGGCGGCCTGCGCTTCCCGGGGGTGTCCCGCCGTCGGCGGCGACGCTCCCGGGGCTCGCTCGCATCGGAGCCCTTCCGGTCCGGCCCCACCCTGCGCTCCATCTCCTCGTCCAGAAGCGCCAGGGCATCGTCCAGGGCCAGGAGGCTCGAGAGGTGCTCGTACCGGTCGTTCAGGACGAGGGGCTGGTCCCCGTTCCCCCCCTGGATCGCCAGGTCCAGGAACTCCAGGTCCATGCCGGGGGGAAGGGGACTCGTCATGATCTCGGCCACGAAGGTCTCTCCGGGGGCCAGGCCCCGGGCCAGGGCCCGGACCACCAGGTCCCGGTCGGTGACCACCCCCATGGGCTCGCCGGTATCGTCGAGGACCACCAAGGTGTCGACCCCGAGCCGGGCCATCCGGATGGCGGCTTCTTCCACGGTGCCGTGGGATTCCAGGGTCGCCATGCGCCGGGAGCAGACCCGGCCCAGGGAGGGGGGGGGTGGCCGGCGTCCGGGCGAGGGCTGGGACTCGCCCCGAGTCGGCCCGCGCTTCGCGGGGTCGCCGGAGGGGGCGGCGCCGAGGGGGATGGCTCCATCCATGGCGTCTCTTGGGTGCGGGGAGCGGAAGCCTGTGGAGGCGCGGGGGCGGCGCAAGAACCCGCCCCCGAGGCGGTCGTGGAGACCCGCCTTCCGGGGCCTGCCTCCTCCCCGGGCCTTCAGGATGCAAGGGTTTGCCGCGCCGCGCCAGTATCCCGTGTCAGGAGGCTCGAAATCGCCGGTGGGAGGAGCGGGGGGTTACCTTGCAATGCCGCCTCGAGCAACCGTCCTCCGGGAGCGAACCCGGGCACGGGAGGGCGGTCTCCCGGGGGCATGCCCCGCGGCGCCCCGTCGAACCTTCCGGCGCCCCGTCGAAGCTCCCCCGCGCCGGTGGCCGGCGGGGCTGCGCCCCTTGCATCCCCAACCCTCACCGTTGGTTCGTGCCCATGGATCTCAAGGAAGCCCAGGCCCGCGTCGATGCGTGGATCTCCCAGTTCGAGGAAGGTTACTGGCCCCCGCTCGTGAACCTGGCCCGCCTCATGGAGGAGGTGGGGGAGCTGGCCCGGGAGCTGAACCACCGGCACGGGGCCAAGACGAAGAAGCCCGGCGAACCCGAGGCGGACCTGGCGCTGGAAATGGCCGACGTCCTCTTCGTGCTCCTGGCGCTGGCGAACGAGCAGGGGATCGACCTTTCGGAGGCGCTGGAGCGGACGCTGGAGAAGTACCGGGTGCGGGACTCCACCCGGTGGGTCCGAAAGGACGGGGTGACGGGCGAAGGGTAGGGCGAAGAGGCGGGGGTGGAGGGGGAGATGCACGAAGGGCGGTCGGAGAGGTCCCTCTCCATGCCTGGCGGACCCGAGCTCCGGGGACCTCTCTCTTCCGCAGGCCCCCCTTCGAGGCCCCCCGCTCAGCAGGAAGAAGCGGGTCCCCCTCCAGCCGCCCGGTCCGGAGCCCCCTCCACCGACCGCTCCTCCAGGACCAGGACGAGGGAGCCCACCACCGGCATGGCCGTGGCGATCCGGACCGGGACGCGCCGGGCATCGTTCGTCAGGTGGAGGACGATGCGACCCTGGCCCCCGAAGCGCCCCGGATCGTGCACCTCCATCTCGACCACCCGCGCCTCGAAGGTCCCCGCCGGGACGCGGACTCGCTCCACCCCCCGGTCCCGGAAGCGCACCGGGCTGCGCGCAGGGTCGAAGTGACGGTTCACCTCGACGGATTCACCCTGCCCGAGCTCGATGGCCCGGGCCAGGAAGAGGAAGGAGAGCTCGTCGAGGGGGTTCGGGGTCTCCAGCGCCTGGACCACCCCGCCCTCCGGCTCCCACCACCCCTGTTCCAGGTGCATGCGGACCCGTTCGGTGTGGCTTCCCATGGGGTGGGACTCCTCCTTCCGGTACTCCACCGTGCGGAGGGTGCCCGCCTCGAGCCAGGAGGTGGTGGCATCGCGGATCCGCATGAGCATGACCCGCCCCTGGAAGGAGAAGTCGAGGCGCACCAGGGCCTCGCGGTCGCGGCATTCGGGGTGGGAGGTGCGGAGGATCCCGGTGCCCACCTGTCCGAAGACCCCGAAGTCGCCCGTGTAGCGGAGGACCTCGCCATGGATCAGGTGGGGCGCCAGGGTATCGGCCATGGGCGGAAGGGAGAGAGAAGCCCCCCGGGCCTCGGGAAGGAGAAATGCACCGAAGGCCACGACGCCCAGGAGGGCGGTGGCCAGGGGTCCCCGGAACGGGCCGAGGCGATGCGGAGGGGGGGCGAGGGGAGTCATGGTCCGGGTGACCCCCGCCGGGCCGTCGCCTCCCCTGGGGAGGACGACGCACCCGACGGGTGTCCTGTCCCTGGGAGGGGCATCAGAAGGAGATGACCCCCTCCACCATGAGTCCGCTGAAGCGGCCGTTGTTCCGGATGTCG
Source organism: Gemmatimonadales bacterium (assembly GCA_050485885.1). Lineage (GTDB taxonomy): Bacteria > Gemmatimonadota > Gemmatimonadetes > Longimicrobiales > Gaopeijiaceae > SKNW01. Next base: position 37,775 of record JBJHCG010000029.1, read on the forward strand.
GCCGCGGGGAAGTCGTTGTAGCGCTGGTTCACGTACTCGGCCTTGAGCACCATCTGGGGGGTGAGCCACCACCCGGCACCGAGCTGGAGGCGGTTCACGCCCACCTCGGCCCCGCTCCCCTGGAGCTCGCCGCTCACCGTGTTGTAGCGCGCCCCCACGAAGAGGGACTCGTCCTGGTAGAAGCGGTACACACCCTCGGCCGAGAGCTGGGTCCAGACCCGGTTCTCGGTTTCGTTCGCCGCCTTCCCCTCGGCGCGCTCGAAGTTGCCGAAGAGCTCGAGCCCGCCCGCCTTCACGAAGGGGTTCAGGACCAGGGCCGTGACCTCGCTCCGGAGCCCGGGGTTGATCCGCCCCGAGGTGAACTGGGCCGCCGCCGTGGAGGTGGTGTTCTCCATGACGAAGTAGTACCGCGATCCGGCCCGGTCCCCTCCGTAGAGGGTGTTGCTCAGGGAGGCGCTCGTGGTGTAGGCCGAACCGGTCAGGCGGAAGCGCACGTCATCGGCCACCATCCGGTCCACCCCCACCTTCCCGTAGAAGGAGGGGGACCGCTCGTCGGGGCGGAGCACACTCCCCTGGATCTCACCCCCCGTGACCGCGACCATGGCCAGGACCCCCGAGGGGTGCCGGAAGAGGACCTCCCCCCCGATCTCGGTGGTGAAGGCATCCATGATGAGGTTCCCCACGAAGGGGTTGTAGATGGCGTTTCCGTTGTCCGTCCGACGGAAGTGCGCATCGCCGTAGTTGATCTCGAAGTGCCCGGCCTTCACGGTCAGGTACTCCATGAGGGTGTGGAGAACGGGTACGTCGAGGGGGGAGCGGTCGATCTGCACGTACCCGCCCTTCACCCACGCCTCGGGGTGGTGCCGGGAGGAGAGGTAGGTGGTCAGGTTGACCTGGATCCCGTCGGCGAGCTGGGCGCCCAGGTGGAGGTTGGCCGTGGCCAGGTTGAAGCCGGCCCCGATGTTCCGGAGCTGGGCCGCATTCTCGGTGGGGGTGTCGGAGGGTTCCCCATGACTGTTCTCATGGGAGAGGGCCTGGAACTGCTGGGTGAAGGAGGCGCCCCAGAAGATCTGGAAGCCCTGGTAGGGGGTGTCGGTGCGCGGCGCCTCGAAGATGTGCAGCCCGTGCTTGTCGTACGGGCGGAAGTGCTGGAGCTGGGTGTTGGAGAGCTGGGCTTCGGCGGCTGCCGGGACCAGGAGGAGGGCCGCGGTGGCGGCCAGCAGGGTCGAGCGCATCCGGTTCATGGAAAATCCCTCCAGGGGGATGAAACCACAGGGTTGGGGCCGAGATCAGCGCGGCCGAAGGGTCAGGTCGAGATGGAGCGTCACCTCTTCGTGCACCCGGAGGGTGCCGAGCATGAGGCGGGGAGGACGGATCCCCCACCGGGTCATGTTCAGGGTGTGGGTCCCCGTGATCTGGAGCCCTCCCTCGTGGGGAGTGCCCCGGAGCTCGAGGGTCACCGGGTGGGTCTGCCCCGTCATGTCGAGTTCCCCCTCGAGGCGGATCGTCAGGGCGCCGGCCTCGGCGGGGGTGGCCGTGTAGCGGGCCATGCGGAAGCGGATCTCCGGGTGGCGATCCCGTTCGAGGGCGTTCCACATGTGGTCGTTCATCGTGTCGTTGTCGCAGTCCATGCGCGCCGTGGGCACCGCCACCTGCAGGGCGCGCACGGCAGCGGCCACCCCCTCGGGAGTGAGGGAGGCGCCAGGGTTCGCATCGATCCGCACATCGAGGGTGCCGGCCTCGCAGGACCAGGACCGCACGGTGGAGCCCCCGTCCACCCGGAGGGTGCCGTTCACGGCGAAGGCCGCGGCGCCGTCCTGGGCGGCGAGGGGGGCGGGGGCGAGGAGCTGCCCCAGTGCAGGCGCCCCGTGAGGCGCCGGGGAAAGGGCCGAAAGAAGGAGGAGGGCGCCGGCAACGGTGCCGCCTCCGAGGGTCGTGATCTGGGTGCGCGTAGCCATGGAAGGGGTCCCCTGCCATCCGGGTGAGACGCACCCGCCGGGAGGGGGGCGCGCCGGGATCTCGCGTCGTCACCGGCGCCGCACGGGGGGGCGCTCGGATGCCGCATCGAGGGGGCAAGGGGAGGGCCAGGGGTGGCCCGAGGGGCCGTGGGGGACTTTTGGAGATGCAACGCGTTCAATGCCAACACGTTGCCGGGTCCCAGCCCCGGGGTCGAACGGCGAAGGCAGCGAGAGGGAGGGGGCGCTCCGTACCCCGGGGCCCTCGAATCGTGGGCCAGAATGTCCCGTTGGGCGTCTGCCCGGGTCAGGCGGGCCTCGCGGCCCTGGCCCCGAGACCCTGGCATTTCCGGGCGATGCGGGGCCTCAGCCCCCGATTCGGGCCAGTGCCTCGACGAAGCGCTGCACCTCGTCGGGGGTGTTGTAGACGTGGGGGGAAACGCGGACGTGCCCCGGCCGGTGGTCCACGATGATCCCCTGGTGGGCCAGCTCGGCCACGGCCCGCGGGGGCTCGGGATGACGCACCATGACGAGGGCCGTGCGCTCCGAGGGATCGGCCGCCTGGGTCAGGGTGAAGCCGGCGGCCTGGAGCCCTTCCACCAGGAGCTCGGCGAGCACTCGGTTCGTGGCCTCCACCCTCCCCATTCCCACCTCGTCCAGGAGTTCCTGCCCCCCCAGGGCCGTGTGGACGGTGGGGAGGGCGGGGGTCCCCATTTCGAAGCGTCGGGCATCATCGCGGAACTGGAAGCCCTCGAGGTCGAAGTCGAACATTTCCCGGGCCGCGAACCAGGAGGTGATCCGGGGTCGGAGGTCGCCGATGAGTCCCTCGCGCACGTAGAGATACGCCAGCCCCGGGCCGCCGCAGAGCCACTTGAGGGGGCCCGTGGTATACAGATCGACGCCGGCGGCGCGCACATCGGTCACGAGCTGCCCGGCGCCCTGGTAGCCATCGATGAGGGAGAGGGCGCCGGCGCGGCGGGCGATGCGGGCCAGGGCGGCCAGGTCCTGGCGAAAGCCCGTGGTGAAGAAGACATGGGAGGTGGCGAGGAAGGCCGTGCGCTCGTCCACCACCTCGGCGAACTGCTCGGGGCGGATCCCCACGCCATCGTCCGAGCGGAGGACCACGAGCTCCACCTGGGGCTTTACCGCGAACTGGTGCCCCAGGGTGGGAAAGTCGAGCTCGGTGATGACGACCCGGGGCCGGGCCTCCCAGTCCACACTCTCGGCCACCGAGGAGAGGGCCACCGAGGTGGAGGGGGAGAGGGCGATTTCGTGCTTCCCGGCGTGGAGAAGGCCCGCCACCCGGCCCCGGAGCTCGTCCAGGCGGGCCATCCAGTGCTCGTACCAGGCCGAAGCGCCCATGGTGTGCCAGCGCCGGGTGAAGTCGGCGAGGCGGGCTTCGGCGCGGTGCGAGAGAGCCCCCAGCGAGCACGAATTCAGGTAGGTGTGGGTGTGGAGAATGGGGAAATCGCGGCGGAGCTCGGCCGTTTCGTCGGGGGCCAGGGGGGTGGGGTGGGAAGGCATCAGGGGGGGAACGAAGGGAGGAGGGGGGTGGGAAGGAAGGGCGGGGGAGGGTAGAATGTCGCCAGTGGGGCGGCTACCCCGAGGAGGCCACGGGGCTCCCGCACCCCGGACACGGACCCCGGCCCTGCACCTCGGCCCCGCACCCCGGCCCCGCACCTCGGACCCCGGAGCCGTGCCCCGGACCCGCACCCCGGTCCCCTGACCCCTGGAGCCCATGTCGGCCCTCCTTGATCCCCTCCTGCGCCGCCTCGGTGCCCTGGACCGGAAGCTCGTCCGGGATCTGGCCTCCATGCTGGGGCAGGGGATCACGATTGCCCTGGTGGTAGGGGCGGGAATCGCGGGCTTCATTGCGCTCCGGACCACCTTCGCCTCGCTCCAGGAGTCGCGGGACACCTACTACGACCAGTACCGCTTCGGGCATGCCTTTGCCCAGCTGGAGCGGGCGCCGGAGTCGCTGGGAGACCGGCTCGAGGCCCTTCCCGGGGTCACCACCGCCTACACGCGCATGGTGAAGCCGGTGCGGATCCCGCGGGAGGGGGTGGTCCAGTCGCCCATGGGGGTGGTGGTTTCCCTCCCCCCGGGGGGGGATCCTCCCCTGAACGGGGTCCTGCTGCGGGAGGGGCGCCTCCCGGCGGCCGGGCGGTCCGACGAGGCCCTCCTCCTCGACACCTTCGCCGAACGGTGGGGATACGCCCCGGGCGACACGGTGCGCGCCGTCCTCGATGGGACCCTTCGCCCCCTTCGCATTACCGGGCTCGCCACCTCGCCCGAGTTCATCTACCCCGTGCCGTCGGGGGGCGCCCTCATTCCCGACGACGAGCGCTTCGCCGTCTTCTGGATGGATCGCCGGGGGGCGGCGCCCCTCTTCCAGATGGAGGGGGCCTTCAATGACGTGGTCCTCCGCCTCGATCCGGGGGCCTCGGAGCGGGAGGTCCTGGCTGGGGTGGACCGGGTTCTCCAGCCCTGGGGGGGGCGAGGCGCCTACGGCCGGGATCTCCAGCCCTCGAACTTCATTCTCGAGGGCGAGCTCGCCCAGCTCCGGCAGTTCGCCACCGTGGTCCCCATGATCTTTCTCGGGGTGGCGGCCTTTCTCCTGAACGTGGTCCTCTCGCGCCTCCTCCACCTCCAGCGGACCCAGGTGGCCTCGCTCAAGGCGCTGGGGTACACGAACCGCGAGATCGGGAGCCACTACTTCCTCATGATGTCGGGGGTGGTGCTGGCCGGCTCGGTGCTCGGGGTGGGACTGGGTGCCTGGCTGGGAAGCGCCATGACCTCGCTCTACGGGGGATTCTTCGGTTTTCCCGTGCTCGAGTACCGCATGGGGTGGGGGGCGCCGGTGGCGGGGACCCTCATTGCGGTGGCGGCCGGGGGGGTGGGGGCCTTCGGGGCCCTCCGGAAGATCCTGGCCCTCTCCCCCGCCGAGGCCATGCAGCCCGCCCCTCCCGCCCGCTACCGGGCCTCTCTCCTGGAGCGACTGGGGGTGGGGCGCCTCGTGGGACCTTCGGGGCGCATGGTGCTCCGGGAAGTGGCGCGTCGGCCCCTGCGCACCGGACTCTCGGCGCTGGGGATCGCCCTCTCCCTCGGCATCCTCGTGGTTTCGCGCTTCAGTGGCGATGCCCTCGAGTTCCTCATCGAGGAGCAGTTCTACCGGGCCTGGCGGGAAGATGTGACGGTGGCCTTCACCGGCCCCCTCCCCGACCGGGCCATTCGGGAGCTCCTCCCCCTTCCCGGGGTGGAGGCCGCCGAAGGGGTGCGGATCACCGCCGCCCGCATGCACTTCGGGCATCGCTGGCGGGACGTCCCCCTCCAGGGGTACGCGGAGGGGAGCGCGCTCCGGCGCCTCACCGATGACGAGGGGCGGGTCTTTCCCATGCCGGCCGGTGGGGTGGTCATCACCGCCAAGCTGGGGGAGGTGCTGGGGGTGGGGGTGGGCGACACGGTGCGGGTGGAACTCCGGGAGGGGCGCCCCGGCGATGCCCACCTCGTGGTGACCGGGCTCGTGGGCGAGATGTTCGGGCTTCAGGGCCACCTGCGGATGGCCGACCTGAACCGGCTCCTGGGCGAGGGGCCCCGGGTCTCCCAGGCCCTCCTCCGGGTGGACCCCGCGGCCTTTCCCGAGCTGGAACGGAGGCTGGCCCGCCTTCCGGCGGTGGTGGACGTGGCGAGCCGCGATGCGCTGGTGGGGCGCTTCCGGGAGCAGAGCGGGGAGCTCCTTCTCGTGATGACGCTGATCCTGACCCTCTTTGCCAGCATCATCGCGGCCGGGGTGGTCTACAACAATGCCCGGGTGGCCGTTTCGGTGCGGGAACGGGACCTGGCCTCCCTTCGGGTGCTGGGCTTCACCCGTCGGGAGATCTCGGCCATTCTCCTGGGGGAGATGGGGGTGCAGGTGGCGCTGGCCATTCCCATCGGGCTCTGGATCGGGATCCAGCTCTGCGAAGGGATCGCCGGGTCCGTGGACCCGGAGCGGTACCGCCTTCCGGTGGTTCTCGCCCCCGGAACGTATGCCTACGCCGTGGGGGTGGTCCTCGTGGCGTCGGCGGTGAGCGCCCTCCTGGTGCGCCGCCGCCTCGACCAACTGGACCTCATCGGGGTCCTCAAGACGCGGGAGTGAGGATGAGCAGCAAGGGCGGCGGCACGGGAGGCGGGGGGGTGCGCGGGGAGTTCTCCCGGCGGACCCGGACCCTGGTGGGGGTGGGGATCGGGGCAGCTCTCCTGGTCGTCCTCGTTCTTTCCTTTCGCCCCCAGCCGGTGGGGGTGGACCTGGCCGAGGTGACCCGGGGGCTGGTGGAGGTGGTGGTGGAGGAGGATGGGAGGACCCGGGTCCGGGACCGCTACCACGTCACCGCCCCGGTGGCCGGCACCCTGCGGCGCATTGCCCTGGAGGCCGGGGACCGGGTGGAGGCCGGCCAGCGCCTGGCCACCCTCGATGGCCCCGAGGCCGCCCTCGCCGACCCCCGGACCCGGGCCCAGCTCCAGGCCCGCCTCTCGGCGGCCCGGGCGGGGGTGGAGGGAGCCCGGGCCCTGGCCGAGGCGGCCGAGGCCGGGGTGGTGGATGCCCGGGAGGAAGTCCGTCGGCAGGAGGTGCTTCTCGAGGGCGGGAGCGGTTCGGCCTCGGCGCTGGAGCGGGCCCGGGCCCTTCTCCGGGCCCGGGAGGCCGAGGCGCGTTCGGCCCGCTTCCAGGTGGAGGCCGCCGAGGGCGAGGTGGAAGACCTCCGGCTCGCCCTGGCCGCCCCCGGGGGTGGCGGGGAGGGGGGAGGTGGGCTCGGACTCCGGGCCCCGGTGGACGGGGTGGTCCTCCGGGTGCACCGGGAGAGCGGGGGGGCGGTGGCCCCGGGGGAGCCCCTCCTCGAGGTGGGCGACGCCTCGGCCCTCGAGGCGGTGGTGGACCTCCTCTCGGCCGACGCCGTGCGGGTGACCGAAGGGGCCCGGGCCGAACTCTCCGGGTGGGGCGGCGAAGACCGCCTGCCCGCCCGGGTTCGGAGGGTGGAGCCGGCGGGGTTCACCCGCGTATCGGCCCTCGGGATCGAGGAGCAGCGGGTCCACGTGATCCTGGAACCCGCACCCGGACCCTGGCCCTCCCTGGGCGATGGTTTCCGGGTCGAGGCACGTATTCTCGTGGAGAGCGTGGACGACGCCCTGCGCATTCCCGCGGGAGCCCTCTTCCGCCGGGGTGACGGGTGGGCGGTCTTCGTGGCCGAGGGGGGACGTCTCCAGGAGCGCCCGGTTCGCCTTGGACTTCGAGGCCCGGCCGAGGCCCAGGTGGTGGAGGGGCTTGTCGAGGGAGAGCGCGTCGTGATCTACCCCTCGGACCGGGCCGAGGACGGAGCCCGCATCCGGGAGCGCTGAGGGGTGCGCAGGAGGGCCCCGACCCTGTACCTTGGGGGCCTTCCCATGCTCCCGATCTCCTTCTGCACCCTCCCTCTATCCAGGCCTCCTTCGCCCGGGGTCCGCCGATCTCCGCCCCCGGGGCGGGGAGAGGTTCCCCTCGCATCGTGCCGAAGGACCCCGCCTCCACCGGGGCCAGAGCCTTCGGGGGCGCGGCCTCCGGGGCACCGGCGTCGGGGGGGGCGGCCCCGGGCACGGCGTCGCGTTCTCGCCTCCCTCCCCCTGCCGGGCCTTCTCGCCCTTTTCCTCCTCGGAGGATGCGAAGGCGTGCAGGAGAGGCCGGGACCGGGGGGGACGGGAGCGCGCGCCCCGGCCATGCACCTGCGGGCGCCCCTCCCCGGGCTCGACCCCACCCGCCCCCTGACCCAGTTCGGCATCGAGAACTGGACGGAGCGCCAGGGCCTCCCGCAGAACTTCGTCCCGGCCCTGGCCCAGACCCCGGACGGGTACCTCTGGAGCGGGAGCGAGCGGGGGCTGGTCCGCTTCGACGGGGTGCGCTTCCGTGTCTTCACCCCCGAAAACACCCCGGGCCTCCCCTCGGCCTGGGTCACCTCGCTCCATGCCGACACCCACGATGGTGCCCTCTGGGTGGGCACGGGCAACGGGGGGATCGTCCGGCTGGGGCTCGAGGGGTTCGAGGTAATCCTGGATCCCGACGAGAACCTGGCCCAGGGCTCTTCGATCCGTGGCCTCTATCGCGATGCCCGGGGGCGCCTCTGGGCTGGAACGGAAGGCGCCGGCGTCCTTGTTCTCTCCCTTCCGGAGGTGGGTTCCGGGGTCTGGAAGGCGGTGGCACGAGAGGCCCTCGAGCGGGGGGAGGAACCGGCACCCGTGCCCCCGCCCCGGGTCGTGGGGGTCGAAGACGGCCTCCCCAACCCCTTCATCACGGCGCTGACTCCCGTGGCGGGGGCCGTGTCGCGAGAGGGGGCGGACGTCGGAGTCTGGGTGGGGACGCCCTCCGGCGTGGCCCGCATCGATGGGGCCACCTTCGAGGTGGGCCGGCCTGCCGGGCTCGCCGGCCGCACCGAGATCACCGCCCTCCTCCACGAGGACGACGATACGCTCTGGGTCGGAACCGGGGGGGAGGGGGTCCTTCGGATGCGGGGAGGAGAACTTCTGCCCCCGGGGGGGGAAGCCGGGGTGGGGACGGCCTTCGTGTCGGCACTCCTTCGCGACCGGGAGGGCGCGCTCTGGATCGGCACGAACGGGGAAGGGCTGCACCGCCTCCACGACGACGCCCTGGAGACCCTCGACACTGCCGTGGGCTTTCCCGGCGACCTTGTCCGGAGTCTCCTCGAGGATCGGGAAGGCCACCTCTGGGTCGGCCAGACGAGTGCCGGTCTCGTCCGGATCCAGGACGGGATCTTCGACTGGATCGGGCCCCCCGAGGGGCTTTCCATGGAGGTGGCCCTGGGGCTCGCCGAGACGCCGGATGGGGCCCTCTGGGTGGGGACCCCCGGGGAAGGCGTGAACCGGGTCCACGAGGGTGAGGTCCAGCGGTGGGGCGTGGCCGAGGGGATGGGGTCGGACTTTGCCATTTCGGTGGCCGCTGCCCCCGACGGCGACGTCTGGGTGGGGACGCTTGGCGGCGGGGTGAGCCGGATCCGCGAGGGGCGGGCCGAACGGTTCGGGACCGAGGACGGGCTCCTCGGGCCCCAGGTCTCGGTGGTTCATGTGGACCAGGGAGGAAGCCTCTGGGTGGGGTACCGCGGGCAGGGAATCCAGCGGTGGCGGCCGGGCCCACCGCTGCACTGGGATGTGGCCGCCGGGCTTCCCTCGGGCGCCATCACCACCGTGGCGGACGACGCGTTTGGCCGGCTCTGGGTGGGAACCCGAAGCGGTCTGGCCCGCATCGAGGCGGGGGGGGAGCTGCACATCTTCGGACTGGAGGAGGGGCTCCCCCACGGCCATGTGACCTCGATCCACCACGATCCCGAGGGGGGAAGCTGGGTCTCCACCATGGGGGGCCTGGCCCGGGTCCGGGACGACCGGGTGGTTCCCCTGGGTGTGGAGGCCGGGCTGCCGCCCCTGGAGCCTCTGGCCGTGGCGGAAGATGCTCGTGGCGCTCTCTGGATGAGCACGAGCCAGGGGCTGCTCCGTGCGTCCCGGGCTGCCCTGGACTCGGTGGCCGATGGGCTTCTCTCCCGCACGGAGATCCGCCACTACGATCGGAGCTACGGGCTCCGCAGTGCCGAGGCCAACGGGGGAGTCCACCGGTCGGCTCTCGTGGGGATCGACGGCCACCTGTACTTCCCCACCATGGCCGGGGTCGTGCGGGTGGACCCCGATCGCACGGTGCGTCCGCGTGTGACCGCCGCGCCCGTGCTGGAAACGGGGCTCGTGGGGAACCGGGTCGTTCCCCTTCACCGGGATCTTCGCCTGGGCCCCGACGAGCGGAATCTGGAATTCACCTTCTCGGCACCCACCTTTCTGGCGCCGGAACGACTCCGACTTCGATACCGGCTCGAGGGGTTCGATGACGAGTGGGTGGAGGTCGGGGAGGAGCGCCGGGCCCGGTACACGAATCTCCCGCCGCGCCGGTACCGCTTCGTGGTGGAGTCCGGCGATCAGGGGGAGGGGTGGTCGGGGAGGGAGGCCTGGGTCGAGCTGACGCTCACCCCCCGGTTCCATGAGTGGGGTGTGGTCCGCGCCGGCGGTTTCCTTCTGGTTCTCCTCCTGGGGTTCGGGCTCTACCGGAACCGGATCCTGACCCTCGAGGCCCGGGAAGCCCGGCTTCTCCAGGTGGTGGAGGAACGGGAGCGGGCCTCCCAGGCCCTCCGGCGGAGCGAGGAACAGCTCCATTTTGCCCTGGAGGCCGCCCACATGGGGACCTGGGAGTGGGAGCTGGACACGGACCGGGTGCAATGGACGGAAGGAGCGACCGCGCTCTTCGGACCCCCACCCGCCTCCGGGGAGGGACTTCGGCGGCGTCTGCTGGAAGTCCATGCCGACGACGATCCCGCCGAACTCCTGGCGGCCCTCGACGGGGTGGCCTCGGGCGAGGTGACCGAATTCGGCGTGCACTTCGCCGTGCGGCCTCCTGCCCCTCCCGGTGCGGCCCCGACCCGGCGCCGACCTGCCGGGGCCGATGTCGGGAACGGAGGCAGGACCCGGTCCGGAGGTGGAAACGGATCGGGCGGCAGCAAGGGGCCGGGCTCTGGAAACGGCAAGGGGGCGGACCGGGTCGGGGATCACTGTGTGCTCGTGCGGCAGGTGGAACTCCGCGGTCGGGTGCTCGACGCCGAGGGAGAGGGCCGCCGGATCGTGGGGGTGGCCGCCGATGTGACGGATCTCATCGCCACCCGGGAGGAACTCCAGGCCCGGGAGTCCGAGCTCCGCCAGATCCAGAAGATGGAGGCCATCGGGAGCCTGGCAGGGGGGGTGGCCCACGACTTCAACAACCTCCTGGCCGTGATCGGGATGAACGCCCGCCTCGCCCTTGAAGGCATCCCCGACGCCTCCCCTGCACGGGAAGAGATCGAGGAAACGATTCGGGCCGCGGACCGGGCCGCCGAACTCACCCGCCAGCTCCTGGCCTTCAGTCGAAAGCAGATCCTGCGCCCCGAACGGATCGACCTGAATGCCTCCGTCCGGTCGGTGGAGCGCATGCTCCGGCGACTCCTCCGGGCCAATGTGCAGCTGGAAACGGAACTGGCCTCCGACCTCCACCCGGTCCTGGCCGATCAGACGGGGGTGGAGCAGATCCTCCTGAACCTTCTGGTCAATGCCCAGGATGCCATGCCCCGCGGTGGCGCGGTGACCATCCGAACCCGGAACGCCCCGGGTGATCCTGCCGCCGAGGAGGCGGTCCTGGAGGGGCCGCACGTGGTGCTCTCGGTGGAAGACACCGGGATCGGGATGGACGAGGCCACGCGGGCCCGGGTCTTCGAGCCCTTCTTCACCACGAAGGAGGTGGGGCAGGGCACGGGGCTGGGGCTTGCCTCGGTCTACGGGATCGCCCAGCAGTCCGGGGGACGGGTCGAGGTGTGGAGCCGGCCGGGGCAGGGCACGGTCTTTTCCATCCTCCTCCCTGCCGCTCCGGCTGCACCGTGACACCGGGGCGGTCACTCGTGGAGGGGCTTGCCGCCCTGGAGGTTGCAGGGCTCGCCGGGGCGGGCCTGGTCTGGGTCGGGCTGGCCCTCCTTCCATGGTTGGGACTGGGGTTCTTCCTCGCCGCGGCCGTCCGCCTGCCACGCCCCCTCCCCCTGGTGGGCGTCCCGCGCTCCGGCCCGTCGCAGGATTCCGCCGCCGCGCCTCTGCCCGCCACCGCGCCGCCGCCTTCCGCCACGTTTCCCTCCGTGACGATCGTGGTCCCGGCCCGGAACGAGGCGGCAAACATCGTCCGGTGCGTTTCGAGCCTGGCGGGGCAGCGCTATCCCGACTTCGAGATCGTGGTGGTGGACGACGGCTCCACCGATGGCACGGGCGATCTCGCCCAGGGTGTCCCGCCTGGATATGCCCGCGCCCTTCGGGTGGTGGCGGGGGAGCCTCTCCCCCCGGGGTGGTTCGGGAAGCCCTGGGCCTGCGCCCGGGGTGCGCGGGAGGCAGGGGGAGACCTTCTTCTCTTTACCGATGCCGACACCTCGCACGCTCCCGAGCTCCTGGCGCGGGCGGTGGCGGCCCTCGAGGAAGACCGGGCCGACCTCCTCTCCCTCATCGGGGACCAGGAAATGGAGACCTTCGCCGAGCGCCTCGTCCAGCCCCAGGTCTTCGCCCTCATCGGGATCCGCTTCCGGCGACTGGACCGGGTGGTGGAGCCGGACCGCTGGAAGGATGCCATTGCCAACGGACAGTATGTGCTGGCGCGTCGCGCCGCCTACGAGGCGGTGGGAGGGCATGGTGCGGTGCGCGGGGAGGTGGTGGAGGACCTCCGCCTGGCCCAGGAAATGACCCGGGCAGGCGGGCGACTCACCGTGCGTGGCGCGGTGGGTTCGTTCTCGACCCGCATGTACACCTCCTTCCGCGACCTCGTGGCCGGATGGACGAAAAATGTGGCGGTGGGCGCCTCCCAGGCGGCACCGGGGTGGGGGAGGGCGGCCATTCCCGGGATCGTGCTCTTCCTCGTGGTGGCATGGGTCCTTCCCGCAGCGACCCTCCTTCTTTCCCTTGGATGGGAGGGGGCCGCCCGGCTCGGCTTCCTGGCCGAAGGCGCGCCCTTTCCCCTCTTCGTGTGGGCCGGCGGTGCGACCCTCTGCACCACGGCGATCTGGCTCGGCGCCTACCCCCGCATGGGCGCGCCCATGCGATATGGGCTCCTTCACCCTGTGGGGGCCCTCGTGGTGGCGGGGATCGCCCTTCGCAGCTGGGTACGCGGCTCCCGCCGGATCGAGTGGAAGGGGCGCCGGTACGGGAAGGAGGCGGGCGCACCATGACCCCCCGAGGCGACCCCCCGGGCGACCCTCCGGCTACCCCTCCCCTGGATCCGGACCGGTTCCGGACCCTCCTCCTGGAGGCGGCCCATGCCGAGGGGTTCGAGCTGGCCGGGGTGGCCCGCCTGACCCCCTCGGAGCATGGGGAGGCCCTCGACCGCTGGATCGAGGCCGGCCACCACGGCACCATGCACTGGATCGCCGACCCCACCACCCTCGCCCTCCGGAAGGACCCGCACCGGCTTCTTCGCGGTGGCGGGACGGAGGGGCGCGACGAGCCGGGAGGGACGGGCTGGGCAGGCGGGGCCGGTCGCCCGAGCGGGACGCGCGGGTGGAAAGGGACGCCCCCGGTGGGAGCGCCCGGCAGGAGGGAAGCTTCTGCTGCCGACGGCTCCGCCAGGGCTGGGCCAGAGCCCGGCTCCGGGCCAGGCTCCGAGCGCGGCCGCGAGCGCGGCCCCGAGCCGCCATCCCCTCCGGGGAGCGCCCTCGTGGTGGGACATGGGCACTTCCTTCCCGACCCTCCGGGGTCCCCGGGCGACCCCTCCCGCGGGGTGATTGCCCGGTACGCCCGGGGGCGGGACTACCACAAGGTGATCAAGTCCAGGCTCCGGGCCGTGGTCCGGCGGGTGGAGGCGGCCGTGCCGTCGCATTCCCTCCCCCCCTGGAGGATCGCCGTGGACAGTGCGCCGGTGCTGGAGCGGGAGCTCGCCCGGCGGGCCGGGCTGGGGTGGTTCGGGCGGAACACCATGCTGATCCACCCGCGGCGGGGGTCGCATTTCTTCCTCGGGGTTCTCCTTCTCGATGCCCCCGTCACCCCCGATGCGCCCTTCGACCGCGACCACTGCGGGAGTTGCCGGGCCTGTCTCGATGCCTGCCCCACCGGCGCGCTCCTGGGGCGGGATGCGCAGGGTGCGCCCATCATGGATGCGCGGCGCTGCATTTCGTACCTCACCATCGAGCACAGGGGCGCGATTCCCGTGGAGCTGCGGGAATCCATGGGGAACCGGGTCTATGGGTGTGATATCTGTCAGGAGGTTTGCCCGTTTCCCTTGAAGTTCGCCGAGCCGACGAGGGAGCCCGGGTACGCGGCGCGAGGGCCGGGGGAGCGGCCGGTGGGCGTGGAAGTGGAGGTTGGGGTGGCGGGGCGTGCGGGCTCGGTTCCGACCCCCGATCCGACCCCCGATCCGGCCTCGGACGCCGGGCCGGGCGACGTTTCCGCTGAAACGTCGGGGTCGAGGTCGGCTCCGGAACCCCGGCCTGGCGGCGGTTCACCGAGAGCGGTTCCCACCCTTCCCGGTGGCCCGCTCCACCCCGGCACCGATGCCCCGCCGCTGGTGGCGCTCCTGGAGATGGCGCTGGATCCGGAGGCCTGGGAGTCGTTCTCGAGGGGGTCGGCGTTCCGCCGGGCAGGGAGGGCGGGGTTTGCGCGGAACATCTGCGTGGCCATGGGGAACTGGCTGGCCTCCTTGTCGCCCTGTGAGCCGCCGGCCGAGGCACTGGCAGTGCTCTCCTCCGCGCTCTCCGACCCGGAGCCCCTCGTGCGCGGGCATGCGGCGTGGGCGCTGGGGCGGGTGGAGGGAGCGGCGGCGGAAGAGCTACTGGCCTCCGCGGCAGCACCCGAGTCGCACCCCTGGGTGCTCGAAGAGCTTGAGGCGGGGTTGTCAGAGGTGTGGAAGCGTGGGGCGGGCGAGTCGGGCGCGGGAGCGAAATAGTCGGGCCTCTCCGTCATGTTGGACGATCGAGTCCGGCCAGCAGCGCGATCCTCCTGCTCACGGTGGAGATCAGGCCGGGCACCTGCGCCGCTCCCGGAACCCCTCCGACCAGGGCGTACTCCGCGTTCGGGTCCTCTACGAGGTGCTGCCGGATCCGCGCTTCGACCCAGAGACGTGATGGGTCAGGCTCAGCCCGCACTTCGTCGACCACTTCTTCGCGGTACGCCACCACGGCGAGGACGTCTTCGATGTCGTGGCTCCGCAGCAGGTCGTTCTCGCCTCTCCCTTCGTAGGCTGCCAGCTTCGTGGCAATGAACATGGGTGCGGAAACGACGCGGATGCGAAGGTCGTGGGAAAGGGCCACCCACTTGGCAGTGGCGATGGCTCGTGGGCACCACGGGTTGCTGAACCCCAGGATCTCCGGGTCGGTCGGCATTACGTCCAGCAGTCCGATTCGAGACCTCCATCGGCAGAGGGGAGCCCCCGGGGAGACGTCCTAGCGAAACCCGAGTTCGCGCAGCCGAGTGGCCAGCTGGTGAACCGCCACCCGCCCCGAGACTTCGCAAATCACATCGGCATCCCTTGTTTGTTGCCCGAACATCGGCCGCCGCCGGGTTCGTGAAGAAGAGCTCCGTAGTGATCCCTCCGACGAAGACAAGCTCTGGCAGGAGGGGGCCGAGCTGCCCGGCGATCCCCTGCAGGAGGGGAATGTTGGACCTCATTGCGCTGGCGCCTCCCGAAGCCGGGTCTCGAGGAGCTCCGTGGCGAGCCGGCGCTCCCGCGCCCGACCGACGCGGAGGGCATCCACGAGCGTGAGGAGATCGTACAGCTCGGGTGCGCGGCTTGTGAGACCTGCGGCCCCCTCGTAGAGCGGGATCAGGCTCTGGCCTCGAACCTGCCCCTCGACACCTGGCCAGACGATGGGGCCTGCGCTCTCGATGTGTTTCGACAGCAGGGGACCGGCGTGGGCGGTTGGGACTCCCTGGGCTTCTGCTCCAAGAATGGCGTAGAAGGCATGGGGCACCCCGTAGACCACGAAGTTCAGGAGTTTCGTGTGGTTCACTGCCCGACGGTGCGGCAGTACAAGACCCCCCGCCACGAGGCGTTTCACGGAGCGATGGCCCGAACCCAGCCCGATGCCCAGCAAGTCCGCGACCGTTTCGTATCCATCCTCCGGTCGGAGTACCAGGTGGAGGGCCACCACGACATCGACCGGGCGCAGGGAGGGTTGCCTTGATGCGAGCATTTCCAGTTTCCAGAAAGTGGAAAAACGGACCCCCTCAAGATTGATCGCCTGGCATCATGGGGCAAGCCCCGGGAGTCTCTGGGGAGTGTACCTCCTCCGGCCTTACGGAGGGCACCACCTCCCCAGAAGCCGAATGGGCGCACCGTTCGGTCGGCTTCATCCCGATGTCCCTCAACGGCTTCGATGGGCAGAGGCGAGCCGAGTCACAAGACGGGCCAGCCGGCACACCTCCCAGGAAGCGTGTCCTTATCTCTTGAAGTTCGCGGAGCCAACGAGGGAGCCTGGGTTCGCGGCGCGCGGGCCAGGGGAGCGGCCGGTGGGCGTGGAGGTGGAGGTTGGGGTGGAGGGGCGTGCGGGCTCGGTTCCGACCCCCGATCCGACCCCCGCTGCGGCCTCGGACGCCTGGCCGGGCGACGTTTCAGCGGAACTGGGGTATCCATTTAACCGGAGTTAGGAGGATCGGGTCGCCATGGCCGTGCAGCCCTCGGTGCGGCAAGGCTTTGCGGCTTGCGGTACCCGCTGGTAGGACTTGGAT
>JBJHCG010000030.1:0-51599 GCA_050485885.1 Gemmatimonadales bacterium
GAGCGCGCCGATGCTCGTACGCCGAGGCATGGCCCCCGTCGCGGCAGTGGCCAGGTAGCTCACCTCCGAGCCCAGCCGGGCGGCGGCCGCCGAGGCCAGGGCCAGGGCATGGCGGGTCTTTCCGGACCGGGCTCCACCGGTGACCAGGGTAATCCTCATCGTCCCTCCATTTCGAGCCACGCCAGGATGCGGTCCATCTCCACCGAGGCTTCCACCCCATCGGCCAGCCGGTCCAGCTCCCGGTCCAGGCGGGGACCCCAGGGGCCGGCCTCTCCCCGGTCCGGGTCCACACCCAGCATCCGGAGCCACCGATGTCGGAGAGACGGGTTCTCCAGGAGCCCATGAAGGTAGGCGCCCACGACCCCCCCGGAGGCATGGCCCAGCACCCCGCCCCCCTCCCCGACCCTCACAAGCCAGGGCTCGCAGGGCGCGAGATCGACCCCCGATGCGAGAGCGCCCGCCACCTCCCGTGTCTGTCCATGGTGGATCTCGTACCCCTCCACCATGTCATCCTGGGCGGCGCGGGCATCGCCCGCAGCTGCGGCCAGGACGCCCCCCACGACCCGGGCGCGGGTGAGGCGGGTGGACTTTCCCCGGGCGAGGGTGGTCTCGAGGGGGAGGATCCCGAGCCCGGGCACCGAGCCCCCGCCGGGAAGCTCCACCCCGTGGGGATCGTGGACCACCGCCCCCAGCATCTGGTACCCGGCGCAGAGGCCGAGTATGGGGGTCCCTTCCCGGTGCAGGGCACGAATCCCGTGGGCGAGCCCGGTGGCCTCGAGCCAGCGCAGGTCGGCCGGGGTGTTCCGGGAACCCGGAAGGAGAAGGGCCTCGGCCCCGAAGAGATCCGAAGGGCGATGCACCCAGTGAAGGCGGACGCCGGACTCGGCCCGGAGGGGGTCCAGGTCGTCCACATTGGCCAGGTGGGGGAAGCGGAGCACCCCGATCCGGCGCACCGAGGGCGTCGACACGCTCGGTTCAGGGCCCCCCTCCAGGATCGGCCCGCCGTCCTCCTCGGGGAGGAGGTGGCGCATCCAGGGCACGACCCCCACCACCGGCACCCCGGTCCGGGCCTCAAGATCGGCGGGGGCCGGTGCCAGGAGGGAGGCATCGCCCCGGAAGCGGTTCAGGAGAAACCCCCGGATCCGCCCCCGGTCCGCCTCGTCCAGGAGGGACCAGGTGCCGAAGAGGGAGGCAAAGGCCCCTCCCCGATCGATGTCGGCCACGAGGAGGACCTGGGCCCCGGCGTGGTGCGCCACGGCCATGTTCACGAGGTCGCTGGCCCGGAGGTTCGTTTCGGCCGGACTCCCGGCTCCCTCCGCCACCACCACCTCCACCTGGCTCCGGAGGGTGTCGAGGGCGCTCGCCACCGAGGGCCAGAGGTGAGGCCGCCGCTCCCGCCACGGGATCTCCGAGAGCCCGGGCACGCCCCTCCCCAGGAGGACCACCTCCGAGCGGGTGTCGGCCATGGGCTTGAGGAGAATGGGGTTCATCCCCACGTGGGGTGCGATGCGGGCCGCCCGGGCCTGGAGGGCCTGCGCCCTTCCGATTTCCCCCCCCTCCACCGTCACGGCGGCATTGTTCGACATGTTCTGCGCCTTGAAGGGCGCCACCCGGATCCCCCGGCGCACCAGAATCCGGCAGAAGGCCGCGGTGAGGAGGGACTTCCCCACCCCGGAGGCCGTCCCCTGCACCATGAGCACGGGGGCCCGCCCCGTCATCGCGAGACCCCGGCCCCGGCGAAGGTGGCCATTTCCCGGAGCACGGCCGACGCGGCCCGGAGAAGGGGAAGGGCCAGCACTCCCCCGGTGCCCTCGCCCAGACGCATCTCCAGGTCGAGGAGGGGACGGAGCCCCAGCCCCTCCAGCACGGCATCGTGCCCAGGCTCGGCCGAGCGATGGGCGGCGAAGAGCCAGGGGGCCACCCCCGGGTCCAGTCGAAGGGCCGCGAGGGCCGCCACCGAGGCGATGAAACCGTCCACGAGTACGGGGAGCCGGGCCTCCCGGGCGGCCAGGGTGGCGCCGGCCAGGGCCACGATCTCGAGCCCCCCCACCTCCTCCAGCGCCACCTGAACGGCCTCGGGGCCGGTGAGGGCTTTGGCCGCTCCCACGCGCCCCCGCGCCCGTGCCACCCCCGCCTCCACGGCCGCCGCCTTCCGCGCCCGAGCCGCACCCGCCACCCCCGTTCCCGGCCCCACCACCGCCTCCGGGGGCACCCCCACCAGGAGGGCGGCCAGGGCCGAGGCGGCCGTGGTGTTCCCGATCCCCATCTCCCCGAGAATGAGCACACCGCTCCCGGACGAGGGGGGCGCCGCACCCCCCGACCCAGGCCCGAAGGCCGCCACGGCCCGCCGCCCCACGGCCAGCGCCGCCTCCACCTCCTCCGGGGTGAGCGCCGCCTCCAGGGCCAGGTTCCGCGTCCCCCCCCGCACCCGCCAGGGGTGGACCCCGTCCCCCACCGGGGCCTCTCCGGCCACCCCCACATCCACCACCTCCACCCGTGCCCCCACCGACCGGGCCAGGACCGTCACCGCCGCCCCCCCTCCGGCCATGTTCAGGCACATCTGCCGGGTGACCTCGGCGGGGTAGGCGCTCACCCCCTCCGCCGCCACCCCATGATCCCCGGCCATGACGAGGACCAGGGCATCGTCCAGGGGAGGAGGCGGATCTCCCAGCGCCATGGCCAGGCGAAAGGCCACCTCCTCGAGCCGTCCCAGCGCCCCCACCGGTTTCGTCAGGTCGTCCAGGTGAGCCTGGATCCGGCGAGCCCGGTCAGCCTCCGACGCCTCCCTCACAGTTCGATCCCCGGCTGAGCCCCGACACCGTGGGTCCGGTACGGGTGTTTGACCTCGGTCATTTCGGTGACGAGGTCGGCGAAGTCCACGAGTTTGGGGGTGGCCTTCCGCCCCGTGATCACCACATGGGTCCCCACCGGACGCCCGGCGAGCACGGGAAGGACCTCGTCGTGATCGAGCCACCCGTAGGCCAGGGCGTAGGTGAGCTCGTCGAAGATCACCACGTCGTAGTCCCCCGATTCCAGCACCTCCCGGCACCGGGCCCAGCACTCCCGGGCCAGCGCCCGGTCCTCCTCGATCCGCTCCGAGAGCCAGGTGAACCCCGCCCCCATGGGGATGATCTCCACCCCGAGCCGCCGCGCTGCCACATGCTCCCCCCGCTCCGAGCCGGCGGTCTTGATGAACTGGAGCATGGCCACCCGCATCTCGCGCCCGGTGGCCCGCAGGAGGATCCCCAGGGCCGCGGTGGTCTTCCCCTTCCCGTTTCCGGTGTTCACGATCACGAGCCCGGTCCGCTTCTCCCGCGGCGGGAGGCGGTAGGGCCCGGGGGTGCGCTGCTTCGGGCGAGGGGCCTTCGGATGCCGGGGGGCCTCGTCCACCGGCTTCGTCGGGTCGTCGGCGGGGGTTCTGGAAGAATCGGTCATGGGTCCGTGGATGCGGTGCAGGTTCGAGGAAGGGAGGTGCGAAGGGGAAGGCCCGGGGGCCGATGGGTCGTGAGTGTCGGGTCAGGGGTGGCCCCGATCCCGGGGCGGGGCGAGGGGTCGATCCCGGGGGAGCGCCACCTCCACGGCCTCACCCGGCCGGGGCACGGGGAGGTCCTCCCGCCCCAGGCGGCGGAGGATCTCCCCCACGGTGCCCCCGTGGGCCACCACGACGAGGGGAGCATTCTCGCCGCGAAGGGGGGCGGTCCTGCCGCGAAGGGGGGAGGTCCTCCCGTCGTCCTCCAGGGAGAGGAGCTCCGCGAGCCAGGCGCCCACCCGGGCCCGGAAGGTCCCCAGCGCCTCCCCTCCCGGAGGCGGATGGGCATCGGGGTCCTTCATCCAGCGGGCCCACGCTTCCGGGTGCCGGGTCTCGGCCTCCTGGGCGGTGCACCCCTCGAAGGCGCCGAAGTGAAGCTCCCGGAGGCGGGGGTCGGGGCGGAGCTCGGCCCCGGGTGCCAGGATCCGGGCCGTTTCCAGGGCCCGGGCCAGGTCGCTCCCATGAATCACGGGGGGGAGCACCCCGAAGCGGGCCTCCCACCCGGCGGCCAGCGCCTCCACCTGGCGCCGACCTTCGGGCGAGAGCGAGGGATCGCTCCACCCCTGGAAGCGCCGGGCCTCGTTCAGCGCCGTGGCGCCGTGGCGGACCAGGACGAGGGTCCGGGGAGGCGAGGCAGAGGGCGCCGTACCGGCGGCGGGGGCCGGGGCGGGCGCCGCCCCCAGCCCCACCGCATCCAGCGCCTCCAGGAACCGGGCGTGCTCTGCGGCCGAGCCCACGCCCACCCGGATGTGCCCGGGGAGGCCGAAGGAGGTGGCATCGCGCACCCGGACCCCCGCCGCCTCGAGGCGACGGGCCACCTCGGCCCCCGTGGTTCCCGCCGGCACGGGAAGGAGGAGAAACCCCGTGCAGGAGGGCCGGGGCGCCCACCCTCGGGCCTCGAGGGCCCGGGCCAGCGCCTCCCTCCGGCGGGCCGTTTCGGCCAGGCGCTCGGCCAGGCGGGCCAGGGGCCCGGGGCGGAGGGCAGCCTCCACCGCGGCCAGCGCCGGGGTGGACACGGGCCAGGGGGGAGCCACCGCATGGAGGGTGTCCAGGACCCGGGGATCTCCCTCGGCGGCGGCGATCCGGAGGCCCGGGAGGGCCAGGTCCTTCGTGAGGGAACGGAGGTGGAGGACCGGGCCCCATCCGGGAAGGTGCGGAGGCACGAGCCCCCGGGCCGGGAAGGAGGCGTAGGACTCGTCCAGCACGAGGAGGGCTCCGGGGGGGATGGCCTCGGCGAGCCCCCGGACCTCGGCCTGGGACCAGGCATCGCCGGTGGGGTTGTTTGGGGTGCAGAGAAAGACGAGGCGGAAGGGGGGGCCGCCCGCCCCGACGCGTCCCGCGTCCCGGCGGTCCACGCCTCCCCGGACCGCGGCCTCCGCCTCGGCAGGCGCCGGGAGGTGGTCCCTCCCCCGCCCCAGGTGCACCACCTCTGCCCCCCGGAGCCGGGCGGCCCGGGCGTACTCCCCGAAGGTGGAGCCGAGAACGAGGACCCGGTCGCCGGGGCGAAGGAAGGCCAGGGCCACCCGGTGCAGGAGCTCGCTCCCCCCCGGGGCCAGGAGGAGGCGGGCCGGGTCCACCCCCCAGTGGGCGCCCAGCGCCTGGCGGGCCCCCCGGGCCTCCGGGTCCGGGTACCGCTCGAGGGGGGCTCCCCGCACCGCCGCCACCACTTCCTCGTCGGGGGGAAAGGGGACCACATTCGTGCTCAGGTCGAGCACGGTGCCCTCCTCCCCGGGGCGGGTCCCCCCGTGCGGGTCCAGGGGGGGGAGGACGCCTGCGCCCGGGGCCGGGGGGGGCGGATGCCACCCGGAGGGGCGGCCGTGGGGCAATCGGCGATCAGGATCGCGGGTCATGGACGGGGCCTCCCGGCGCCGGGCCGCCGCGGGGCCGAACCCGCAGTCGCAGCGGCAGTCGCTCCCGTCGCGCCGGCCCCGGCCGCCACCGCAGTTGCTCCCGCCACTCTCGTCCCGGCCACCACCGCGGTCGCTCCCGCCACCCTCGCCCCGGCCGCCACCGCCGCGGCCAGCGTGCCCAGCGAGACGAGGGCCCCGCGCACGAGAAGGGTCCGGGCCCTCCCGATGTCATCGGCCTCGGGGGGTCGGCCCCCGGGGTTCAGGTGGTAGACCCCGGGCTTCTCCAGCGTCACCCCCAGGGCCAGGGCGGCGGCCGCCATGGGCCATCCGGCATTGGGACCGGCGGCCTTCCTCGCCTCCCGGGCCAGGTGGAAAACCCGCCCGGGTCGCATCCCCCGGGCTCCTTCCCCTGCCGCCAGGAGGGCCACCCCCGTCCACCGGGCGGGGAGGAGGTTCAGGGCGTCGTCCACCCGGGCCGGGACCTTCCCGAACCACGCGAGTTCGGGGGTGCGGTATCCGAACATGGCGTCGGCGGTGTTCACCACCCGGTAGGCCCAGGCCCCGGGAAGGCCGGCCACCAGCGCCGCCGCCGCCGGGGCCACCACCGAGTCCACGAGGTTCTCGGCCAGCGACTCGATGGCGCCCGAGGCCACCTGGCTCGGGGTGAGGCTCCCGGTGTCGCGGCTCACCAGGTGCCATCCCAGGAGACGTCGGGCCTCCGGGAGGTCGCCCCGGGCCAGCGCCTCTTCCACGGAGCGACCGGCATCGAGAAGGGCATCGAGGGCCAGGGCGGGCTTCAGGAGGAAGGCCCCGGCGGCGGCCCCCGGAAGGAGGGGAGCCCGGGCCAGTCGCCCCTCGACCCACCGCCCTGCCAGCGCGGCCCCTCCCGCCACCACCCCCAGGGTGAGGGCCCCCCCGAGAAGGCTCGGGAGGGGGGGGCGGACCCCGGTGGCCGCCCGCCCCCGACGGAGGAGGGCGCCGATCCCCCGCACCGGATGGGGAGAGGGTTCCCCCACCAGGGCATCGAGGGCCAGCGCCCCGGCCAGGGTGAGGAGGCGCCGAGGGAGGGCAGGGGCCCGGCGAGGCGCCTTCGCGGTCGAGATCATCCGCCGACTCCCGGGGTGCCCCAGGGGAGGGCCACCCCGTGGAGGAGGGTCACGCCGGCCAGGAGAGCCGCCGTCTCGGCTGCGTATCCGGCGGCGCCATGGCCGTCGCCCGAAAGACCCCCAAGCCTTCCCTCCAGAAAGCGCACCATGGCAAACCCGGCCAGGAGTCCGGCGGCCAGGAGGCCGACGGCCACCCACGGAGGAAGATCGGCAAGGAGGAGGGCGGCACCGAAGAGGAGGGCCAGGACGGCGGCGGCGCCCAGGGGGCGAGCCCCTGCGGCGAAGTCGGCGGCCAGGCCGTGGGGCCGGAGGGGGCGGGCCCAGGCCAGGGAGAAGACCATGACGGCGCGCCCCACCACCGGGGCCAGGGCCACGGCGGCGAGCATGGGGAGGGCGGCGTGCAGGTCGAAGCCCGTCCCCGACACGCTCCACCCTCCCGCCGCCGCCAGGAGGGCCCCGCGCAGGAAGAGCACGAGGACAAGGGCCGTGGCGCCATGGGCCCCCACCCGGGGATCCTGGAGAATCTGGACGCGACGCTCCCGCGACACGGGGGGGAGGGCCGCATCGGCCACATCGCACCAGGCGTCTTCATGGAGCCCCCCCGGGAGGAGGGACCAGAGGGCCAGGGCCAGCACGGCGGGCACGAGGGGAGGAAGGGTGGGAAAGACCGCGGCACCCGCGAGGAGCACCCCCGCCACCCCCACCCCCACGAAGGCCCCCACCAGGGGAAACCACCGGGTGCACGTGGGGTGGGGCGCCCCCGCGACCCCCACCGGGACCACGGTGAGGAAGGCCAGGGCTCCCCGAAGGCCCCCGCTCCCGCGCACGCCCCCGACCGGGGATTCGGTGGATCGCGCCATCAGGGGAGCTCGAGGCCCGCCAGAAAGGCCTCGAGGACCTCGGCGGCCTCCATGACCCGGGGGCCGGGGCGGTTGAAGAGGTCCGGGTCCACGAGGAGGATCCGGTCGGCCCGGACCGCCTCGAGTTCCTGCCAGGGGGCCGTGTCGAGCCAGGGTGGCCGGAAAACCTGCCCGTCGTGGCGAGGGGCCACCACGAGGGCATCGGGGGCGCGGCGGAGGACCTCCTCCATGGAGACCACGGGCCAGGGAACAGGGGCGTCGTCCATGACGTTTCGTCCCCCGGCGATCTCCATGAGCTCGGTGAGGAAGGTGCCGGGGCCCGCCGTCTGCGGGGGATCGTGCCAGACCAGGTAGAGCACGGTGGGCCTGTGCCCGCTGCGGGCTTCTGCCGCCGCGTCCCCCCGAGCCCGCACCGCACCCAGGCGGGTATCGAGGGCATGGAGCAGGGCGCGGGCCTCCCCCTCCCGGTGGAGGAGGTGACCCAGGCGCTCGGTGTGGGAGACGAGCTCGGCCAGGGTCCGGATCCGGGCCTGGTAAACGGGTACGCCCAGGGCCGTCATCCGGGCGCCGATCCGGGCCCGATCCTCGTCGGCCCACCCGATGACCAGGTCCGGACGGAGCCCCACGATGGCTTCGAGGCTCGGGTCCTGGGTCCCCCCCACCGAGGGAAGGTGGGCCACCGCCGCTTCCCGATCGAAGCGGGTGCGGGCCACGAGGAGATCGCCCGCCCCCAGCGCCACCACGAGCTCGGTGAGGGAGGGTACCACCGAGACGACGCGGCTCGGGGGGGCCGAAAGGCGGAATTCCGTGCCCCGGTCGTCGTCGACGGCCGCGGGGCCCTCCGTGGAGCGCACCTCCGTGGAGCGCCCCTCCCCCCCCTCTCCGGCCACCTCCCCCTGCAGCGCCGCCCCCCCGGAAGGTCCCCACGCCTCGCACCCGGTTCCAGCCAGGACCAGCACGAGCGCCACCCCCACAGCCGCCGCCACGAAGGGAAGGCGGTGGCCGGAGCGCAGCCGCCGATGCCGCGCTCCCCACCGGGCGCGGAGCCCGCCGGAGGAAGGGCCAGGAGTGGAGGAAGGGGCCATGGATCGCCGCGCGCCGAGCCGAGGTCGGGTCCGGCGCCGGGGTCCCGTGGAGGGGCCGGGCCGGAGGGTTCGGGGGCGGCAACGAAAGGCAGGCCCGGGGCGGTGACCGAGCGGGGGAGCGGGGTCTGCGGTGTGTGTCCGCGTACCCCGGGGACCCGGTGTCGGTGGCCCAGGCTGGATGCCCCCATCCCCGCCCCTCGGAGGATGTATGGTGGGCTCGAACGGGACTTCGTCTCCTGGCTCGAGGCACGCCGCCCGCCTTCCCGGGAACCCGCTCCCAGTGGCGTGTTTCGGACGACGCGGAACCGGGCCGAAGCCCGGGCCTCTCACAGTGGCGGGGCCGCACCGGAGTCACACCGGTTTCCGTTCAGCCCCGTTCGATGGATGTCTTCGGGAGGATAGACCCACCGCCCGGAGGAGGCAATGCCCGGGTCGGGGTCATGCTCGAATCGGCTGCCTTCACCGCACCCTGGACCCGACCTGCCCTCGCTCCATGGCGAGGTGCACCCCTCCCGGGTGGCTGGAGGTGTGGAGGATGCGAAGGGGCGGGTGAGACGGCTGGGCCCACGCCGGCCCGGAAGCGAACCCGTCCGGGCCCCGTGGCGCCGGGAGGCCTTCGCCCGGCGATGCGAGGGAATGGCCCAGCCACCGGGCAAGCTCGGAGGCGGGGCCCGCCATGAGGTACCCGGCTGCCGTTCCGCTATGGGAGGCCACGATTCCCACCACCTCCCGCCGGACCGAGGCCGGCGCCCGGCCCAGGAGGGCCTGGAGGTCGGCTGCCGTGGGCCGGGAGAGCCCGGGCACGGCCAGGGCCTCGTCCCGAAGGCGGGCACTCCGGGTGGCGGCCTCCCCCACCGCCGACAGGTCCCCCGATGCGGCCCCCTCCCGGAGGAGGGCCAGGGCCCGAGCCCACCCCTCCCGCGAGCGCGCATCCGGGAGCGGGAGGCCCGCGTTGAAGACCCGGGTCTCGAGACGGGTCCCGGGCACGAGGAGCACCACCTCCAGGGGGGGGACGGGCCCCAGCCACTCGGCATCCCGCCCCTCGCGGTGGTCGAAGAGGGTGAGGCCGGGAAGGAGGGTGGAGTTCGTGGGCTCCACCGCCAGTGCGAGGCGGGCCCGGTCGAGGGGGCTCGAGGGGGAGAGGAGTCCCAGCGCCTCCAGGGCGGCCAGCACGGCCCCCAGGTCGGCAGTGCTGCTCCCCAGCCCGGCCCCGGGGGCCAGGTCGTCGCCACCGAGACGGAGGGGAGGGAGGGCCGGGGAGGGGATGCTCGGGGGTGGGGGGGTCGGGGGTGAACCGGCCCCGGCCCCCCGGAGCGCCGGGGCCTCGGGCAGGCGCTCCGCGAGGTGCTCGAGAAGGGCACGCACCCGGGGACCGGGGGGGTCGCCCTCCCCCTCCCCGCCGGGGTCGGCGCATGCCCACCGCCCCACGGCCACCGGGAGAGCCACCTGCCGCCACCCCCGTCCCTCGACCCATCCCTGGAAGAGTTCTCCCCCGCTCCCCGGTGCCCACCCCCCGACGAGGTCCGCTCCCACGAGGGGTTGCGCACGGTTTGGAGGGGGGGTATCCATTCGGGGCAGGTTCCAGTTCATGGGCGCGGGGGACCACGGAAGACCGGTGCAAATCCGGCGCGGCCCCGCCACTGTCAGAGGTGCGGAAGCGACTTCGGTCGCCTCCGGATGGCCCGCTCAAGATGCCACTGGGCAACACAGCCCGGGAAGGTGAGCGACGCTGCCTCGAGCCAGGAGACCTCCTCGGCGCCCGTTATCCATCCACCCCTCGCGGGAGGGGAATGGGCCCACGCGCGACCGATTCGGGCGCCATGGGAGGGGGGAGGTCCCGGTGACCTCCGCGCCCCCCGCGGCACCGTCGAGGGGTCGCGGCGCTCCTGTTCTCTTCCCCGTCACTCTGCCAAGGAGGACGGGGATTCGTGTTTCATGATCTGACATCGTGCGGGCGGGGCCCGCGCCCGCGGCCTTCGAGGCCGGGCTCCGGCCTGCGGCCTTCGGGGCCGGTCTTCGGCCTGCGGCCGCGCTCGCGGGGCTGCTGCCCACGGACGCCCGGCCGCGGCTCGCGCCCCCGGACCCCCGGCCGAACCCTGGGCTTCCTCGTTGGGGTGGGCCTTGCCCTGGCCGGCCCTTCCGCCGTCGCTTCCATCGGCCTCGTCGCCTCGGCCCTCGCCCCGGGCCTCCCCCTCTCGTTCCCCCTCCCCGGCCCCCTCCTCGGCCCCCTCCCCCTGGCGGCCCAGCTCCCGGCTGCCGTGGAGGTCCGGGTTACCACGGGCCCCGACGCCGCCCCCCTCCCGGGGGTCTGGGTCGAGGCCGAGGGCACGGGGATCGCCGGGCGCACCGACTCCGAGGGCCGGGTCCGGCTCCGGGGCCTCCCTCCGGGTCTCCACCCGGTTCGGGCCTCCCACCTGGGGTATGCCCCGGCCACCGCCACCGTGGAGGCGGCCACCGGTCGCACCGCCGCCCTCCACCTCGTGCTTCTCCCCGCCCCCCTGGCCCTGGAGGAGCTCCGGGTGGAGGGAGAGGGCGCCCGGCTCCCCCCCGGAGGGGTGATCCTCCGCCCCGAAGAAGCCGCCCCCGGCACCCGGAGTGTGGCCGACCTCGTGGCCGGGGTGACAGGGGTCACCGTGGTGCGCCGAGGGGGACCGGGGTCGCCGGCCACCGTCTCCATTCGGGGGTCATCGGCCGACCAGGTCCTCGTCCTCGTGGACGGCGTTCCCCTGAATGCGCCCCTCACCGGAGAGGCCGACCTGGGGGCCCTGGCGCTGGGGAATGTGGCCCGGGTGGTGGTGGTGCCCGGGGCGGCCTCGGCTCGCTACGGGAGTGGCGCCCTGGGGGGGGTGATCCTGGTGGAGACCCGGCCTGCCACCACAGGGCGGGCGACCCCGCGCCTTTCGGGGGCCCTCCTCGCCGGCTCCCACGGCGAACGGGGGGGCCTGCTCGTGGCGGGGCTCCGTCCCGGGGGGGGCGGTGCCCCGCGAGCCCTTCCCGGTGCCGGGCTGGCCCTCCCCGCCACCGAGCTTCGCCTCCAGATGGATCGGGCCCGGGGCGACTTCGCCCACCCTCTCCCTCCCTTCCGGGGGGGAGGAAGTGCCCGGCGCATCAATGCCGACCACGAGGCCCTCCGCGCCCACCTGGCGGTGGAGCCCGGCCCCCTCCGGCTCCAGGCCCACGCCGAGCGCATGGACCGGGGCGCCCCGGGCACGGTGGCCCAGCCCTCTGCCACCGGCCGGCAGCAGCAGGCGCGGGTGGGGGGCTCGGTGAGCTGGCGGAGCGCCCCCACCGCCCAGGGTGGATGGCGCCTCCGCAGCTCGGGGGCCGCTCACCGGGCCGAGCACCGGGACCCCTCCCCCCCCTTCGGCGGCGCCTACGACACCGAGACCCGGATCCGGGAGGGTGGCCTCGAGCTCCACCACTGGCGCGAAGGCCCCGCCCTCACCCTCCAGGGGGGAGGCTCGGCGCGGGTGCGGGGAATCCGGGGCACAAGCCTCGACCCGGGCACTCCGGAGCGGATCCGCGAAGGGGGCCTCTGGATCGAGGCCGGGGTGCGGCGCGACGAAGCGCCCCTGGTCCTCTCCCTGACCGGCACCCTTCGGGCCGATGCCCACGACCTCGTCCGGGGGCTCACCTGGTCGCCTGCGGTGGCCGGAGAGCTCCGCCGGGGCGGGACCACCGCCTCCCTCCGCTGGGCCCGGGCCTTCTCCCCCCCCTCCCTGGCCGACCTCTTCTTCCAGGAGGGGGTGCTGGCCCGGGCCAACCCCGAACTCGCCCCGGAGCGGGTCCGGGGGGAGTGGACGGCCGAAGTCTCCCGGCGCATGGAGGCGGGTCCCCTCCGAAGCCGCCTCTCGGTGGCGGTCTGGCAGGGCGATGTGGAGGGAATGATCCTCTGGTTTCCCGATTTCCGCTTCGTCTGGAGCCCGAACAACATCGATGTGCGGAGACGCGGGGGAAGCGCCTCCCTCGACCTGCGCCTCCCCGCCCGGGAGGCCGGGATCCAGGCCTCCCTCGAGCGGAATGCGGTGACCTACGCCGGCCCCGTCCTCGAGGGGCCCGTGGTCTACCGCGCGGCCTGGAAGGGAACCCTCCGGCTGCAGGGACGGGTGGCGGGGGCCGAGCTCCATGCCGGGCTCGAGGCCCATGGGCCTCGCCGAACCGTTCCCGGCTCGGAGCTGAACGCCCTCGACCCCTTCGCCACTGCCGAGGCCGGCGCCTCGATCCCCTTCCGGGCCCTGGGCACCGAAGCCCGCCTCGAGATCACCGGGCGGAACCTCACGAATGCCCAGGCCGCCTTCCTGGCCGACTACCCCCTTCCCGGTCGGTGGTGGACCCTCGGCCTCCGCCTGGGCGCGCCCTGACCCCCCGTTTCCCTCACCCCGACCCCGATGCACCCCCGCCCCGCATCGCGCCGCAGGGTTCACTCCCGCCCCCTCCCTGGGCGGGCACGATACTGCACAATTTTTGTGCAATCTCAAACTTTCACATCACAAGAATCATGCAACCCAGCCCGACATCTCCCTTCGTCTCCTCGGCACGCGCCCTGACCCGGACCCTGACCCTGGCCCTCGCCCTTGTCCTCCCCATGGCGGGGTGCGATTCCAGCACCGCCCCGGAGGTCGAGCGGACCTTTCTCGATGGGACCGCATCCGATCCGGACATCGGGATGATCCTGAACTCCACCGGAAACGCCCTCCGCTTCTTCCAGGCCGGAGACCCGAGCGAGACCCGGGTGGTCTCCTTCGGAGCGAGCAGCACGATCACCCCCACCGGCTTCGCGGTGCGGGGGCGGCAGATTGCCGTCCCCCTGGGGAATGCGGCCTCCGTCGCCCTCCTCGACCCGGAAGCCATGGAGGTGGCGCGCTTCTTCGTCTTCCCCGAGGGGAATGCCACGGGCGCGGCCTTCGTCGATGACCAGACCCTCATTGCCGCCAACCTGAGCACGAACCAGGTGGGCCGGATCCAGCTGGGGCAGAGTGGTGATGCCATTGCCCAGCTCGTGTCGGTGGCCCCCGGCCCCACGGCGGTGGTGGCGGTGGGGAACGGGCGGGTGGCGGTGGTCTCGTCGAACCTCGACGAGAACTGGGCCCCCATCGGACCCGGAGTCGTGACGATCCTCGACGGGGCGACCCTGGCCGTGGTGGCGGTGGTGGAGACGGTCGATGAAAACCCCACCGATGCAGCCCTGGGACCGGACGGGCGCCTCTACGTGGTGAACACCCGTAACTACGTGGATGACGCCTCGGTGGCCATCATCGACCCGGGCGCAGGCACCCTCCTCGAGGTGGTGCCGGGCTTCGGTGCCGGGGCCAGCACCATCGACTTCGACGCCGATGGACGGGCCCTCCTCTCGAGCTTCTCCTTCGGTTCGGTGCTCTGGGATTCCCGCCCGGCCTCGCGGGGATTCGTGCGCGGACCCGACAACCCCCTCTGTGCCCCCCTTTCGGAAGGAGGATGCCGAGGGGCCGCCGCCGCCCGCTTCGACACCGAAGGGGCGCGCATCTACCAGGCCTTCTTCGGGTCGAGTGGCCAGGGGCTCCCGGCGCAGGTCTTCGTCTACGAAGGGCTCGCCCTCACGGACTCCATCGCCGGCGGACAGGGCGCCATTGATGTGGGGGTCGCGCGGTTCTGACCGCCATCCCCCCCCGAGCCATCACCCCCCGGCCATCACCCCCCGGGCCCGTCCCGGGGGGTGGTGGCTTCGGGAAAGCCACGGGCGTTGAAACGGACCCGGTCCTGCCTTTGGCGGCCTCCCGTCTCGGCTTTTCGTGCAGCAAGAACATCTCCCCGCCTGCGCCGCCCCCGGGGCCATTCCGGCGTCCGCGCTGGACTCAGTCCTCCACGATCCTGAACAGGCGGATCGTGGCCAGTCCCAAGTCGTCTTCGACGACGAGCGCGATCCATGCGCCCCGAACATCAAGACGCACCGGTCGCCCCTCGAGTTCGACATCCCCCAGAAAGGTCCCGTCGCGCCCGTGGACTTCCAGTCGGGGCAGGGAGTCGGGCGAGAGGGAGGGGAGCGTCCACACGCGGTCCTGACCATCCACGCCAAAGGCGCCACGTTGGCTCAGGATACGCCGGAGGGGAGGATCTCCGGTGGTTCGGGGGTTGAACTCGGGGTACACGGCTCCGAGGGCCGGTGTCAGGTCCTCGGCCATGGCACGAGCCTCATCGTGAAGCCGGCGGCGCTCTTCCAGCCACTCGGCATCGGAAAGCGGTGCTGGCTCCCGCCCACGCGACCAGACGGTGGCCACGATCCCGTTGTCGTTCACACCCACGATGGGGTCTGCCCACCCTCCTGGCTGCAGGACCCATTCGCCGTCCCCCGTCCGGAAAAAGGGGCAGACGGAACAGATCTGCGGGACGGCGTTACCTTCCGAGACGGTCCCGTCGAGGGGGGCTCCGCGCGACGTCTCGAAGAGTGTCGCCTCCTGCGACTCGGGTCCGACCCGAAGGATCGCGAAACCACCGTCCTCGGCGGCCACGCCCTCTCTCCCGACCTTCAGCAGAACACTCCCTTCTTCACCCCGCATCGACCAGACGGACCTCGGGAGGACCCGCTCCTCGAGGAGCTCGCCCCCTGGTCCCCAGAAGGACAGACGCCTGAGCGCTCGATCGTAGATGGCGACTCCACCATCGTCCAGCGCCGCCACGAGGCGAGGACCGGTGAACTCTCCTGGCCCGCCCCCTGACCTCCCCGCGCGTGTCGCCTGGTCTCCCTCCCCTCGGATCAGGACCAGTTGCCGATCTCCGGGGTCGATCACGGCAAGACTGCCGTCCGGGCCAAGAGCGAACCCACCGGTCCCGATCTGTCCACCGTGCACGTCCGGACCAATCTCGGCGATCGCATGAAGAGAAATCTCGAGGGTGGGGGTGGCGCGGGGGGCATCAGAGGTACATGAGGGGAGACAGGGCAGAGCCAGGAAAAGGAGGAAGGTGGTCACCCCCGCGGGGCTCCACGCGAGGCCGAACCTCCCCCGGCACGGGCGCTCGAGTGCGAGGCGGGCCTCAGCCTCCCGGTTGGCCAAACCCGCCTCCGGCATCGCGGAAGAGAATCACCCCCCCGGTATCGGCACCACTCACCACCTCGAGACGACCGTCGCCGGTGAGGTCCACCGGAACGGGGCGGCCCAGCCCGAAGAGGGGGAGCTCGAAATCGGGCACAGGCTCGAAGGAAGGGTCTTGGGCTGTGCCCACATTCCGGAAGAGGAGCGCACCCCCCTCCTCCCGCCCCACGAGAAGGTCCAGGAGCCCGTTTCCCGTGACATCGGCCAGGTACGGGGCGCTCCGGCGGCCCACCCGGATCTCTCCCAGCTCGTCGGTGACCCGCTCGAAGGCCGGGGCCTCCGCCGTGCCCACATTGCGGAAGAAGGTGAGGTGGCCCGAGGAGCGACCCACCACCACGTCGAGGAGCCCGTTTCCGGTCAGGTCGCCCAGCGCCGGGACGGCGTGGCTCCCCCGGGTCAGCTCCAGGGTCAGGCCGGGCACCTCCTCGAAGCCGGGGAAGGTCAGAGCGCCGGGGCCGGCGGAGGCACCACCCGCGTCCTCCCCTGCCCCGTCCATCCCCGTGTTGCGGTACACGCGGACCCCATCGTTCCAGGTGCCCAGGAGAAGGTCGGGGCGTCCGCTCCCGAAGAGGTCGCCCAGGGCGGGGGCATAGTGGAAGGAGGCGGCAAGGGAGAGGGTATCGGCCAGGCGAAAGACGAGATCCCCCGGCTGGGGAAGGGCTCCGCCGGCGCCGGCTCCTGCGCGGATCCCAGCCCGGGCTGCAGCTCCCGCCGCGGATCCCTCCGCACCCTCCGCCTCACCCGCCCCCGAACCGCCGAGCCCCTCGGACTCACCGGGCCCCTCCGATCGGTCCGACCCGCCTGACCCGCTCGCTCCACCCCCTCCCATGCCCTCCCCCTCCCACCGCTCCCCGGCCAGGAGGTAGAGGCGCCCGGTGCGGTTCTGCACCGGGTCGATCTTGTTCCCCACCACGAGATCGGGGAGGCCGTTCCCGGTAAGGTCGGCCACCGCCACCACACTCTCGCTCCCCACATCGATCCCGTCGAGGAAGCGCTCCGTCACCACCCGGAAGAGGCCGTCGGACCCGCGCCGGTACTGGTGCAGGTTGTTCGAGGCGGTGAGCACCGGGTTGAAGGCGCCGCCCAGGACCCCCACCACCAGGTCCGCCCGCCCCTCCCCGTCGAGATCCACCGGCACGGGCACATTGTGCCCACTCGTGAGGAGGTTCCCCTCAGGCGTGCGCAGGGGCTCGGGCGGGGTATCGAGGTCGTAGCCGGGGCAGGGCTGCCGGTTCGCTAGGAGGAGCACGCTGGGCTCGAAGAAATCGCCCCAGAGGAGGTCCTGCGCCCCATTCCCCGTCCAGTCGATGAAGGCCATGGCATTGGCCCCGTGCATGGAGCCGATCTGCCCGATGATCTCGATGTTCTCGAAGCGGTCCGTGACCCGCTCGAAGCGCGGAAAGCCGTCCACCCGCTCGGCCTCCCGGTAGTGCGTGATCATCCCGTCGATTCGGCCCAGGAGGAGATCAAGGGTCCCGCTGCAGTCCAGGTCGGTGAGCTGGGGGATGTTCTGCCGGTCGGCAAAGACGGGACGGCCCTCCACATCGCGAATGGAGTCCACCGCCACCTCGAAGCGCGGCGCCTCCGGGGTCCCGGCATTCCGGTACACGCGGATCCAGGAGTACGGAAGCTCGCTCATGAGCTCGTAGCGCCCATCGCCCGTCAGATCGTGGAAGACGAACCACTCCCCCACCTCGAGCCCCCCGAAGCGGTCGCTCCGCCACACGTACTCCGGCGCCCCCGGGCTCCCCACATTCTCGAAGTGCATGAGTTCGCCGGACCGCTCCTGGAGAAAGAGGTCCGGATCGCCATCGCCGTCCAGGTCCACGAACTGGGGCCGGGGAACCACGAATCCCCCGAGAAAGGGGTGCGTGTACGGGGTCCCGTGCTCGTCCAGAACCGGAAGCGCGTACACGTCGCGCACGAAGCCAGACGCGCCGTTTCCTTCCGGAAGCCCGGCCTCCCCGCGCTGGAGCCCCGCATCCATGCCCGAGTCCATGCCCGGCCCTGCGCCCGCCCCGCCTCCCGCGGCGCATCCGCCGACCCATGCCACAAGGGCGACCCCGCCGAGCAGACCGCCCACCCCGAACCGGAGCCTCGTGGGGAGGGAGGAGGAGGCCCGCGCCCGGCCCCTCCTCGCGGCACGGGTGGAGCCGCCCCGGGCACGGGCCCCCCAACGGCCCCGCTGGTCCGCGTCGATCACGGTCGGATCAGGGCCCGGAGGGGCGCGGCGCGGCGGCCCCGGAGGCGTGGGGGCGGGTGCCGATCCCCGTCACATTCCGCCCCAGGCGGATCACCTCCAGGAGCTCCCCGGTGGCCGTATCCACCACGACCACGGCCCCGTCCCCCCCCGTGTCCTCCACCGGACCGTGCATGGCATGGGGGTTCTTGTTGTTGTTCGAGACGAAGGCCCGGCGGCCATCGGGAGAGAAGAGCACCTGGTGGGGGGCATCGATCCCCTCGCCCGAAACCCGGCGCACCTCCTCCCAGCCCTCGGTGTCGAGCACGGCCACCTCGTCGGTGTGGCGCACCGGCACCCAGAGCTGGCGACCATCGGGGGAGAAGGCCGGATCGAAGGCCATGTGCCCCACCATGACGCGCCGCGCCACCGGGGGGTTCTCCGGGTCGGCGGCCAGGTCCAGAACCACGAGCTCGCCCGACATCTCCCCCGCTCCCGCCATCCACCGCCCATCGGGAGAGATGGCAAACTGCACGATGGCATGGGGCGGCCCCTCGATCTCCACCAGGGTGACCCGCTCCGTTTCGAGATTCACGCTCGCCGCCTGGTTCACCGAGAGGCTCGCCGAATAGGCAAAGCGCCCCTCCCGGTCCACCACCATGGCGTGGGGCTGGGGAAAGAAGATGTCCAGCTCCTCGATCTCCATGGTGCGGCGGTCCACGATCCCGATGCGCTGGGGCGGGTTCACCGCGCTCATGGAGCGGCTCACGAAGAGGCGGTGGCCCCCCTTCTCCAGGGCCAGCATGCCGGCGGCCTGCATGGGAGCCTCCCCCACCACCTCGTAGGACCGGTCGAACTTGAGGACCCGGTTCTCCCCGATGAGGGTCACGTAGAAGTACGAGCCGTCGGGCTCCACCACCGCGTGGTGGGGCTGGGCGCGCGAGGAGTAGCCCAGCGCAGTCAGGTCGATCCGGTGCACCACCTCGAAGGTGTCCATGTCGACAATGGCCACCTCCGCCTCGTCCTGCACGCAGACCACGAGGAGGTTCCGGTCGGGCGCGTCGAAGGGAGGAGGCGTGGGGCCCTCCACCCCCTGGCCCGCGGCCACCCCTCCGCATCCTGCAGGGAGAAGGAAGAGGAGGAGGAGCAGCGCCCCCCGGACCAACCCGGGCCTCACGACACCGGCCTCGGATCGCGGAAGCGGACGAGGAAGAGCCCCTCCCCGATGCTCGACACCGAGACGACCCCGTTCCGGAAGTACGGATACGTGCTCCACGCCCCTTCGAACATGGGCTCGGCGGCATGGGTCGGAGCCGTGTCGATCCACCCCACCTCCACCGGGTTCTCCCGGTCGGAAATGTCGAGAATCCGGAGCCCGCTCGAGTAGTTCGCCTCGTAGATCAGGTCGCCCAGAATGTAGAGGTTGTGGGAAACGGCCCGGGTGTCGTAGAAGAACTCCCCCACCACGACGGGATCCTCCAGGTCGGCCACATCGAAGATGATCGTGCGGGTGTTGTCGATGAGCCCCTGCATGAGGGCGAGCTCATCCTGCATGTAGAAGTAGCGGTGCTCCTCGTCGAACCACCCCTGGTGGGTGTACCCCACGTTCGGGTACGAGGCAATGGAAACCGCCACCGGGTTCTCCCGGTCCGTCACATCGGCCACGGAGAGGTGGGTCTCGTTCGACCCCATGCAGATTTCCCGCCCGGTGTAGCGCTCGTCGGGGCCATGGTAGGTCACGCACTGGACGTCGTGGGAGTACCCGGTCCCGGTGCGGCCGGTGCGGGGATCGGCAAAGCACCCCAGGAAGGTGGGGTTCAGGGGCTCGTTCGCATCGACCATGTGAAGCCCGCCCCCGCAGGTCTCACCGCCCTGGCTGGCCCCCACAATGAAGAGGGTGCCCGTGTCCTCGTTCAGCCCGATGTTGTGGGCGGAGTGGATCCGGTCGTAGGTGAGGTCGGGCTCGAAGGTAATGGGCTCCCCGTTGAACTCGTCGAGACGGCGGAGGTTGAAGACCTGCATCCCGTGGCGCCCCGAGGCGTCGGCCACGATGAAGGCGTGGTCCTTGTAGACCTTGAAATCGCGCCAGGCGGCGTTCGGGGAGCCCTCGGTCTTGAGGACCTCTCCCAGGTAGACCGGGTCGTTGGGGTTCGTGATGTCGACGAAGGCCACCCCGTTCGTCCGCCCCACGAGCACCACCTCCCGCCCCGTTTCCTCGTCGTGCCACCCCCAGGTGTCGTTCAGGCGGATCCCGTCCTCGCCCCCGATCTCGGCAATGGGAACGAAGGCCAGGAGCTCCACATTGGAGCAGGCGAAGTACTCGCCCACCCGGCCGTTCTCGCAGGGGAGGGTCTCGCCGGTGACCACCCGGGGGAGGACCTCGGCCTCGGCGGTGAAGATGGCGGCCTGGGTCCAGGCGCCGTCGTCGTCCCGCTCGAGCACGGCCACGCCGCCCGCCCCCCGCCCCGCACCGGGGAGCCCCACCACGGCCACCCCCTCGTGCAGCGCCACGGCCCCGCCGGGGGCCATCCCCCGCCCCGGGGTCTCCAGCGCCACCCGGGCCGAGGAGGTGTAGAGCTGCCCCTCGCGGTGGAAGCGGTGGAGTCCGGCCTGCGAGGCCACCCAGGTCTCGCCTCCGGCCACCGCCGCGGCGGCCCCGAAGCCCTGATCGGGGCGTCCGTCGTACGCCACGAGGATTCCCGCCTCACCGTAGTTCAGCCCGGAAGCCCCGGCCTGGAAGAGGTAGGCGGCTCCCGCCTCCCGGGCGCCGGGGGCGCCCACCACCACCCGGGGGCCGTCGGCGGCGAGGCTCGACCCGAAGGCGTCACCCGCAGCCCCACCCCCCCGGGGCCGGAAGGTCGTGACCGGCTCCCATCCGCCCATGTCGGCCCGGAAGACGGCCACACTCCCGGCCCCGTCGTGGGCCCCGGGGGCGCCCACGTAGAGCCGCTCCCCGGTCAGGAGGAGGGCGCTTCCGAAGCCGCCTTCTCCCGTTGCGGCCGTTCCCTCAGGCGAGGCGAGGCCGGCCAGCCGGGTCACGGCCCCGTCGGCTCCGACCCGGAAGAGGTGTACCCGGCCTGCGGCGGCATCCCCCACGGCGAGGACCCCCGTTTCCGCATGCAGGGCCACCGCCGAACCGAAGGCCCGGGCCTCCCCCTCTCCTTCCTCTTCTCCCTCGCCCCTCAGCGTCTCCACCAGGGTCCAGCTTCCGGCATCGGCGCCATCGGCCGCCCGGAAGAGGTGCGCCGCACCCCGCTCCGGCTGACCCACGAGGAGCCAGGCCGCGCCCTCATGGGTCCCGGCAGCGAGCGCCCGGCCGAAGGAATCGGCCGTTCCCGGATCGGGAGATTCGAGGCGGACCGAAGGCGCCCAGGCCCCATCGCCCCCCCGGACCAGGACATGCACCGCACCCGGACGGAGCGCCGTGGCCCCCTCGCCCACGAAGATCCGGTGACCGGCCACGGCGAGCGATGCCCCGTACCCGGTCTGGGCGCGGGTCTGCGCCTCGGCCTGCGCTTCCTCCTGGCCGCGATCCCCCTCCACGGCCGTGGGGAGGTCCGACCCGTCCAGCGCACGGAAGCTCTGGGCCTCCCCCGGAAGCGCGAGGGCCACCGGGAGGAGGAGCGCCGCGACACCCGCCAGCCCGAGGCGGGTCAGGCGGCGAGCGCATGCGGGGTTCAGGGGAGGGGTCGGGCCGGACGCGGCCTGGCAGGCGGAACGGGCGCGACGGGGCGTGCGAGGGCGGGGCGTACGAGGGGGCATGAAGGGGACTCCGGGTTCGGACCTCCGGGTGCGCCCGCCGGATGCGGACGCACCCTCTTTCCGAAGGTAAGCCCGGGGTCAAGGACGCGCACGCGTTCCGTCGGGGTAGGCGTCGATGACCTCGCCCTCGCGGTTCAGGACGATCACGTGCCGCTCCGTGCCCTCGAGGGTCACGAGAATGCCGTGGTTCTCCGAGAGCCCCCGGGCCAGGTACCAGGCGGGCTCCCCCCCCTGGTCACGGCCGATCTCGCGGGTCCCCACCCCCCAGGCGCCGTCGCCCAGGTAGACGATCCCGTTCGGGTCGGCCTCGCCGCCCCGCAGGGGAATCGTCCGCTTGTAGACGTGGTCGTGGTTCTCGAAGACGAGGCGCACCCCGTGGGTCTCGAAGAGGGGGACCCAGGCCTCGCGGATCCGCCGGCTCACACTCGCGTCGAAGCTCCGGACCGAGGGGTAGGCCGGCACATGGTACACGGGAAAGACATGGGGACGGGCGGTGCGGGCCGCCAGCGTCTCGTCGAGCCAGGCGGTCTGATCTTCCACCTCGGTCATGTGGTTCGAGTCGAGGGCCACGATGCTCAGGTAGTCCCCGAAGTCGAGCACATCGTGGAAGCCGTCGCGGGGAAAGGCGAAGAGGGGCTCGAAGTAGGTGGCCTGCCGCTCGGTGAGTCCCCAGCGGGCGTGGAATTCCTCCGCGTCTTCGTCCTCCGGGACGCGCCGGGTCTCCCACACCTCGTGGTTCCCGATGGCCACGACCACGGGAATGAGGCGGTTCCCCTCGGCCACGAGAGAGCGGGTGGCGGTCTCGAACCACCCCTCCTTCCGCTCGACCCTGCGGGGGTCGCCATTGGCATAGGAAAGATCGCCACCAAAGAGGACGAAGTCGGGGTCGTGGGCCGCCACGACCCGGTTCATGACCCCGAACGACTCGTCGGAGAACTGCGTGTCACCCCCGGTGGCAAAGCGAACGGGACGGGTCAGGGAGGTGGGGAGGGAGCGGTAGCGGTACACGGGCCCCTCCGTGCCCACCCGGAGTTCGTAGAGGGTGTCGGGGGTGAGCCCGGTCACATGGGCCCGCCGCACCGTGCGGTCGGAGTAGGGAAAGTCGATGGCGCTCCCCGAAAAGGCCTGCCACCCCTCGAGGCCGGGGCCCCGAAGCTCCACGGCCGGGAGGTCCTGCCCCGGGAGGAGGTGCCAGTCCACCGTCAGGGTGGTGGTGGGGTCGTCGGACCAGGTCAGGAAGACGGCGGCCGGCGCCTGGGCTTCGGCCGAGGCAGGCAGGGCCAGGGTTTCGACCAGGAACCCGGGAAGGGCCCCGGGAAGGTGGGCCGCCAGGGAAGACGCCGAAGGGGCGGCCGCGGGAGCCGCCACGAGGGCGGCGACGGCCAGGGCGAGAGGCGTTGCCAGCCTCCGGAGGGAGGCGCGGGAAGGGGGGGAGGGGAACATGGAAATCCTCGAATCAGGAGAGGGGGTGTTCGGCCGAAGCGGGGGCTGGACCGACAGAACCCGTCGATCCAGCCCCCTCGACTTCATGAAGAGACCGCGCCCGTCATGGGGAGACGAAGTTCCCTACCGGAGAACGGCCTCGCGAAAACCTCAGAAGGTGAGGCGAAGTCCGGCGGTGAGCTGACGACCGAACTGCTCGAGCTCGTCCACCCGCGAGACCACCCCCCGGTACCGGCGCTGCAGGGAATCGGTGAGGTTCGTGGCCTCCACGAAGAGCCCCACCCCCTGGGGGAGGTCGTAGCTCGCGGCGAAGTCCAGCACCCCGCGCCCCGAGATGTAGAGGTGCAGGCGCTCGTCGGCGTTCAGCGAGTTCAGGTAGTCGGACTGGTAGTTGAAGGAGAGCCGGAGGTTCATGGGCCCCCGATCGAAGTACCCGGCCAGGTTGGCCGAGTGGGTGGCCTGGCTCGCCAGCGACACCCACTCGTCGCTCGAGGGGTTCCGGGCACCGGACTGGGTATAGGTGTAGTTCGTGATCACCCCCAGGTTTCCGAAGAGGCCGGGGAGGAAGTCCAGGGGCCGGTCCAGGTTCACCTCGAAGCCGTAGATCTCGCCCCGATCCGAGTTCTCGGCCCGGGAAATCCGGTAGCCCAGGAGGCTCTGGTCGAGGAAGAAGTCGTCGGCCGTGCCGTCGCGGGTCACGCTGAAGACCACGTCGCGGAGCTGCTTGTAGAAGACCCCGGCCGAGAAGACGCCCAGCGGGACGTAGTACTCGGTCATGAGGTCGAACCCGAGGGACCGGGTGGGGCGGATGTCCGGGTTCGAGCCCGAGAAGGTGGGCACCGTGGCTTCTTCGTTGATGGAGCCGCTGGGCCGCATGTTCGAGATGCGCGGCCGGATGATCCCGGTGGTGACCGCCGCCCGCACCACGAGGTCGCGATTGGGACGGAAGTTGGCGTGAAGGCTCGGGAAGAGGTTCGTGTAGTTCCGCCCGGTGGTGGCTTCCTCGAAGGTGGCCCAGTTGTCGCGGCTCACGAAGCCCTCTCCCGAGGTCCGGGTGTGCTCCATCCGCACGCCTCCCACGAGGCGGAGCCGCCCGATGTCGGTGGTCTGCATCCCGTAGAGGGCGTAGACGTCCTCGCTCAGCACCCAGTCGCTGGGGTAGGAGGAGGCATTGATGAGCTCCATGTTCTGTGCCGACGCGGCCCGCCCCTGCACCAGGTCGTTCTCGAAGCGGGTGCCGAAGTTGAAGCGCCCGAAGTTGTTGTTCACCCGGGTGCCCAGGAGGCTCGAAAGGACGGGGGCGTCGGGCTCGGACCGGCTCATGTAGAAGCGGTAGGTCCGATCACGCTCGGCCATGTCGGCCTTCACACCGAAGCGAAGGGTGGTGGGGCGGCCCGCCACCGTGGTGGGAACGGAGAGGTTGGTCTGGAGCGAGATCCGGTCGTCGCGCACCAGGTTCTCCCGGCTGTTCAGCTCGTAGAAGGCGTAGTTCGCCGGATCCTGGATCAAGGAGCCGTTGTTGAGTACGGCCCCGGTCCCGGCCTCCACCGGGGTCCAGATGGGGAAGTCGGGGTTCGAGTAGTCGTATCGGAAGGAGATCCGGTTCGCATTCGGCGTCCGGAACTCGGCGTAGATCCGCCCCGGAGGCGTCTCGGAGCGACCCCGGGAGAAGGCCCCGGTGAAGTCGAGGTTTCCGAAGGCGAACTGGTGCGTGCCCCCGGCCGAGAAGGACTGGGTGCGGGTCTGGGAGCGGCGGTCGTGGTAGTTCCAGCGCACGGTGAACTCCTCGGCCACCCCGGTCACGGAGTTGGAACCGGGGGCGAGGCGGCGGGCATCGCCCATCCGGAAGCTCACGTTGTGCCGCTCCTCCTCGTTGTCGAGGAAGGAGTGGGTGCCGCTCACGAAGAAGTTCGTGCGGTCGGAGGGGACCCAGTCCAGGCGGGCCGAGTAGGCCGCCCGGGTGCGAACGATGTCGTACGCCTTCGTGGCCACGGTGGTGGGGCGGAAGTCGTTCGCCTCCTCGTTCCACGACCAGGAGTTCTCCACGTTGTCCATCTGCCGCCCGATCCGGGAGCGGGAGGCCGAGAGGAGAAGGCCGACGTTCCGGTCCTCCCCGAAGACCTCGCCCACCGAGAGCGACCCGTTGTAGTTCCCCACCTCGCCCAGGGCGCTGTACCCGAAGGCCGGGGTCACCTGGATCCGGCGCTCGCCGGCGGTGAGGGCCCCCCGGGTGCGGATGTTCACCCGCCCCCCGATGGAGGCGGCGTCAATGTCAGGGGTGAGGGCCTTCGTGACCTCCACGGCGCCCACCACATCGGTGGTGAAGGCGTTCAGGTTCGCCTCCCGCCCTTCCGAGGCGGTGGGCATGGTCACCCCATTGATGGCCACCCCCGAGAACTCGGGCGGCGCCCCCCGGATGTTCACCTGCACCCCTTCGCCCCGGAACCGGACCAGCGATACCCCGGAGATCCGGTTCAGGGCGTCGGCCATATTCAGGTCGGGAAAGCGCCCGATCCCGTCGGCCGAGACCACGGAGACGATGTTGTCGGAGTTGCGCTGTTCCAGAAGGGCCAGCCCCTGCCCCTGGAGGGCGGCGGAGACCGTCACCCCGTCGATCTCGATGGCGGCGGTGCGAAGGGTGACGAGCCGGTGGGCCACCTGCCCGGCGGTGACCTCCACCGCGATCTCCTGCGCGGTGTGCCCGATGAGGGTGATGCGAAGGGTGTAGCTCCCGGCGGGGAGACCCCGAAAGGCGAAGTCGCCGGTGCTCCCGGTCATGGTGCCCGCGTTCCGCTCGACGAGCTGGACGGCGGCACCGGTGAGGGGGCGCTGATCGGCGGCGACCACCCGCCCGGTAATGGCGCCGGTGGGCGCCTGAAGCGCTTCGGCAAGGCCCGGAAGGGCCAGGAGAAGGAGGGTCGCCAAGAGGGGGATGGCGACCCGGATGCGACGAACGACCGAGGTGTTCATGGCTCCTCAGGGAGTTGGGGGAAGTGTGGACCCCCTCCCGCGACCGGTCCGGAGTGCAGGAGGGACTCCCCAAGTTCCCCGCGCACGGGCATGAAACGGCCGCCCCCGGGCATCGGTCCGGTAACGGGTCGGGGGGCGTAGGGTCACCGCCCTGAGCCGGGCCGTCCGCACGCCCGGGGGGATCCCCGGGGCGGCCTCCGGCGTAAGAGTCAGGGCAGAACCGGCCACCTCCCGGGTCCGGGATGGCCCGGGCCACCGTCATTGCCGCCTGACGGTGTGCGCCCTATGCTTTCATGCTGTCTGTCCGGCATGCTGTCTGTCCGGATCGACTCGCCGCCCGCCACGATCCCGAGCCCCCATCCTCCGCATGGCCATGACCAGATCCGCCTCTCCTTCCGGGAACCCTTCCCTCGGCCCCAGGCCCACGCCAGGCCCCACGCCCGGCCCGGGGCGGAACCGATCCGAGGCCTCCATGGCCGGAGGGGGCGAGTCGTCCCCTGCTCCCCTGCGGGGCGCCACGCGACTCGCGCTTCTCGGCCTGGGTGCGGCCCTCCTCCTCCCGGCCTCCCTCCTCGAGGCGCAGGAGCGCCCACGCACGGTGCAACCGGGCGCCCCCGGCGAGATGGGGAGGGTGGTCACCGCCGAGGAGGCCCGGGTCACCCCGGGCCATGTGGAGGCCGATGTCGACTTCATGCAGATGATGATCGCCCACCACGCCCAGGCGCTGGAGATGTCGGCGCTGGCCCCGGACCGGGCCGAGCGCGAGGACGTGCTCCTCCTGGCCCGGCGCATTCACCTGGCCCAGTTCGACGAGATCAAGCTCATGGTGCAGTGGCTCCGTGACCGGGGCGAAGCCGTGCCTCCCGAGGCGGCCATCGCCGGGATCGAACTCGACGCCGACCCCGGAGACCATGCGGGGCATGGAGACCACGCCGCCCACGCGGCCCACGGCCACCATGCCGGGCACGGGGATCCGGATCCGCACGCGGGGCATGGCGCAGACGGCCATGGCGCCCACGACCACACCTCCATGCCCGGGATGCTCTCGCCCGAGCAGATGGAGGCGCTTGCCGAGGCGTCGGGTGCCGACTTCGACCGCCTTTTCCTCGAGTTCATGATCTATCACCACGAGGGCGCCATTCTCATGGTGAAGGAACTCTTCGATTCTCCCCACGGGGGGCAGGAGAGCGAGATCTACCAGTTCGCCGCCCACGTGGACTCGGACCAGCGCATCGAGATCGACCGGATGCTCACGATGCTGGCCCGAGGCGCATCGGCCCCCTGACCCCACCCGGGGCCCTGACCCGTACCCCTCCCTACCCTTCCCGAGGAATCGCATGACTGCACGCCCCGTTCGTACGCCCCGCACCCTCGGCCGGGCCCTGGCCCTGGCCGGCGGGGTCGCCGTGGCCGCCACGACCCTCTTCCATGCCGCACCGGCCTCCGCCCAGGAGGGCGACAGCCGGTGGTGGGACGCCTCCGATCCGCGCATCGGCCTCGAGGCCGGCATCCGGAACCCGGGCACGGCCATCCTGAACATGGAGTTCATCTCGAACGTTCCGCGACCCGACGGCTTCTACGACCCCGAGAACCCCGGAAATCTGGGCTTCGCGAACTCCGACCTGGCCTTCCAGGGCGACCTGGCCTTCGTGGGCAACTTCCGCGGGTGGATGGCCTA
Source organism: Gemmatimonadales bacterium (assembly GCA_050485885.1). Classification (GTDB taxonomy): domain Bacteria; phylum Gemmatimonadota; class Gemmatimonadetes; order Longimicrobiales; family Gaopeijiaceae; genus SKNW01. The sequence goes on from JBJHCG010000030.1 coordinate 27,530, forward strand.
CGACATTTCCGACCCGGAGAACCCCACCCTGGTCACGAGTGTCCTCTGCCCCGGCGGGCAGGGCGACGTGTCGGTGTACCAGAACCTCCTCTTCATGTCGGTGGAGGCGAACAACGGCCGCATCGACTGCGGCACCGAGGGGGCCCCGGGCCAGGTGAACCCCGAGCGCTTCCGGGGCATCCGGATCTTCGACATTTCCGACCTGCAGAACCCGGTGCAGATCGCGGCCATCCAGACCTGCCGCGGCTCGCACACGCACACGCTCCTCAAGAGCCCGAACGACCACGAGAACCTCTACGTGTACAACTCCGGCGCGGCCGGGGTGCGCTCGCCCGAGGAGCTCGAGGGGTGCATCGGCACCGTGCCCGAAGAGGATCCGGATGCGTCGGCCCTCTTCCGGATCGAGGTGATCCAGGTGCCCCTGGCGAGCCCGGCCGAGGCCCGAATCGTGAGTCAGCCCCGGGTCTTCGCCGATGACGACGGGAACATCGCGGGCCTCTGGCCCGGGGGTGACCATGGCGATGGCACGCAGCGCTCCGCCATGACGAACCACTGCCACGACATCACGATCTACCCCGAAATCGGCCTTGCCGCCGGGGCCTGCTCCGGAAACGGGATCCTCCTCGACATTTCCGATCCGGCCAACCCGGTGCGGGTGGACGAGGTCGTCGACACGAACTTCGCGTACTGGCATTCCGCGACCTTCAACAACGACGGATCCACGATCATCTTCACCGACGAGTGGGGGGGCGGCACCGCGCCGCGCTGCCGCGAGACCGACCGGCCCGAGTGGGGGGCGAACGCCCTCTTCCGCGTGGTCGACGGGGCCATGGAGCATGTGGGGTACTACAAGCTCCCCGTGCCCCAGACCGATGAGGAAAACTGCGTGGCCCACAACGGCTCCCTCGTTCCGGTGCCCGGGCGCGACATCAAGGTCCAGGCCTGGTACCAGGGCGGGATCTCGGTCTTCGATTTCACCGACCCCGAGAACCCCTTCGAGATCGCCTACTTCGACCGGGGCCCCCTGTCTGACGAGCGCCTCTACACGGCCGGGCAGTGGTCCACCTACTGGTACAACGGGCTCATCATCGGGTCCGAAATCGCCCGAGGGCTCGACGTGCTGCGCCTGACCCCGTCGGAGCACCTCACCGAGAACGAGCTCGAGGCCGCGAACCTCGTGACCTTCGACGAGTTCAACCCCCAGCATCAGCCCCGGGTGGAGTGGCCCGCCCACCCTGCCGTGGCCCGTGCCTACGTGGACCAGCTCGCCCGGACGGGCGCCATGTCGGGAGACCAGCGCCAGATGCTCTTCCAGGTCCTGGAGCGCTGGGAAGCCGGGGGTGAGGGTCGTGCCACCGCCGCCGGCACCCTCCGCCAGGCCGCCGACATGCTTCGCTCCGGCGGCATGGGGAGCGGGTACGACCAGGACCGCATGCGCGCCCTGGCCGACACCCTCACGGCGCTGGCCGCGGCCGACGAGAACTGAGGCGAGGTCGGGCGCCGGCGCTGCAGTGCAACCGGCGCCGGTCGGCCGCCGTGGTCCTGACGGCCCGACCGCGGTGGACACGGGCCTGAGGCCGAAAGGCCGGCACACCGAATGAAGAAGCGCCCCTCCCACGACGTGGGGGGGGCGCTTTCCTGTGCAGGAGTGTCCGCGGGAACTCCAGGACTCCCTGGAGCGATGGGGCAGGGGGATGGAGCGGCTACCTCCCGCTCGGCCCGATCACCGCCTGACCCGCCACCGTGGCGGCCACCAGTCGCACCTCGGAGTCGGGGTCCCGCGTCTGCACCCCGATGAGGCCCTTGCCCCTGGCGAACCAGTAGGTGGCCGTGGTGCCCGAAGGCATGGCGTGCTCGACCTCGACCACGTCGGCGTACCGGGCCCCGAAGCGCTCGACCGCCGCATGCCGGGCCCGCAGGGTGACCGTCGTCCCCGAGATCGGGTCCACGGTCGATGCGCCCTCCTCAGGGCCGAAGTCGGCGAGGAGCGTCGCCGGTCCTTCGCTCGTGTCGTGGGGTCAAGGGGGTACCATGAGGACCGGAGCCGGGCCAGGGTCGCGTGGCCACGCGGCGAGGTCGCCGGTCCGGCCCCCTTCGGCCCCCCCTATGGTCACCAGGGTGGCCCGCGTCCATGGTCCGATCCGGTTGGCCCCATCGAGCCGGTCCAGCCGGGTCCGGAGCTCGCCCCACTCGGCCTCGTCCGGCTCGTGCCGCTCCCGAAGCTCGGTCCTGGGATCCGGGCTCTTCAGCTGAAAGGTGATGCGGAAGTGCTCGCCCGTCGATCGCTTCCGAAGCTCCGCCAGGAGAGGCTCGACCCCGGGGAAGCCCACCTGCGACGCGTCGGCTTCGGTAATCCCGGCCTCATCGATCCGGTCCACGGCCTCGATTCCGAGCACACCGATGGCGGTGGTCAGCGTGCCGCCTGCGGCCACCGTTGGGCGTTTCCATCGGCGGAACGCCGCGGTGATCTCGCCCGCCTCGACTCGGGTAGGTTCGGCCTTCCGGAAGACCACCTCGGGCGCCTTGGGGTGCGGGTTCGGAGGATGAGGCGGAGGACAGATCGAACCCGGACTCGTGGACAACGTCGCGGACGGCGAGATCAAAGACCGGGACGGGTCGAGGTGAATCCCGGCATCGGAATGGACCTCGAGGGGGGGAAACCCAAGGAGTCCGGTTCGGCAGATCGAGTCTGTGGAGAATGTCCTCCCGGCGCCCAACCCACCTCCCGAGATGTCGGCACCCGACTACCGAAACCCCGCCAGCTCCAGTTGAAGAATCTCGACCCACTGATGTCCGGAGGCCGATTCGTTCATGACGACCAACCGACCATCCACCAGGACGGTGTGCACATAACGATCGATCATTCGGTGGGCGATGACCTCCCCGGTGTTCGGATCCAGTACGCTCACGATCGGGCGATGGCGCGCATTGAGGCTCGATGGATCGAGGATGCCTTCCGGCAGGGGCTGACCGGGCTGCGGTCGGGTGACCGGGGGTGCCACATAGGACGGGTCGGGCGAGTTGCTTACCACCCAGAGGAGTCCGGTCTCCGGATCCTGCCAGAGATGTGCCGCGAGAAAGGCGGCGGTGCGGCGATCCGGGCGCGCATGACGCGCCCAACCTTCTTCCCATTCGAGGCGGGTCCTCAGGCGCCCCGAAAGGTCCCATCGTTCGATCACACCCGTTCCTCCACGGCCGACCCAGATCGATCCGTCATGGGCGGCAGCCACGGAGGAGATCCTCGTCGGTTGCCCCGGGACGAACGCACCTGTGGGACTGATCCCTCCCAGAACTGCCCCGGTGCGTTGATGGTACAGAACGATCTCCCGGTCGGGAGCTTCCGGGGGCCGGGCTCCCCCGGGGACGACCACCAGGATCGAGTCCGAGACGGGGAGGGGCCCATGCAGAGGGGAGACCACCGGGCGCAAGGTCCGGCTCCAGCTGCCCTCCGGCGCGAAGACATGCACCGACGCCTGGAACTGGTCGAAGACGTACACGGTTCCGTCGGGCGCGCCACCCAACCGCCAGGGGCGTCCGAATTCCCCTGGCCCCTGGCCCTCCCTCCCCCGCACCCCACGGAACCCCCCATCGGGACCGTAGGCCAGAACCCCCGGCAGAGGGAGGTGGTCCGACACAACCAGGAACTCCCCGCCGCCTCCCATCACCACCTGCACCCTCCCCACCGGTCCGGCCGCATCCTCCTCCGAGCCCAGAACGGCCCGGCTCGTAATGCGAATCTCGCAATCCGAGCAAACCGGCACCCCGTTGACGACGCGATCCGGGGGGATTTCCTGCCCAGCACCGGGAGATCCCAGAGCCACGAGGGCAAGGAGGAGAAACAGGGGCACGAACCCAGGCGCCCCCTGGCCATCGACTCCTGATGGTCTCACGGGAGAACCCCACCCGCGTCCGTCCGACATGTCGCGCTCCCGGCCCGCCTGAGGGGCCTGTCGGGTCCGATGTGTAAGAACTGGAATGGAATCAACCTGTCGATCGGTCATCGCCGCGGTGCTTCGGACCCACCCGTCGACTGCAGGGCTTCCGGCTTGGCATGCGGTGAAACGAGAGCTACGGTCGTTGCCACGAAGGACATGGGCATATGCGCGATCACCATTCCGGAGCAATCAAGAATCTGATACGCCTGCCTCTCACGGTCGAAACCGAATCGATCCGGTGCAGCCTCCATCCAATCCAGGAATCGATCGAGCTCGCCAGCCTCAAGCGCGCGAATTGCAAGGTGTACCGGAGGACCCCCACCGCCCGATTCGCACCCTGTATCAGGGCAAGAACCGAAATGCGGGACTTGAGGGTTGCTGCAGTTGGTCCCTTCGCAGACCCGGCAGCTCGGTCCGTTCGGATTCGCCTCGCAGGGCCAGGTTCCGACCCAGTAATGCGCCAGATAGCTCGGTTCGAGGGAGTCCGGCTGGATCTCGGTTTCTGCGCACACCGCACACAGCCCGATTGCATCCTGGCCATGAAGCGAGCCCGGCCCTCCGAAAAGGCAGGCTGTCAGAAGCACCAGCATCGAACCCAGGAAATTTCGTCTCGTAGCGACGGTCATCATGATGCCTCCCATCTGTGGTTGTCGACTCGCGCGCCGCAGATCGACGCGAAGGGAGGCCTCCCCGGACTTCAGGTTCCGGCGTCGTGGTCTGGATCTCCGATGGCCCTGAGTTCCCTCCCGGATTGCATAGTTGGGGGGGGGGGGGGATCGTGTCAAGCGTTTTTATTTTGAACGTGCCGATCAGCACGGAGGGCCTTGCGGGTCTGGTCACCCGCCCTCGCCCGCGCGACCCCTGTGCGGTGGTTCCAACGCCCGGGCCGACACCCGCACCGTCCTCACCCCGGCGGCGTGCCCGGGCGGCGCCAGAGCACGGGCGGATCGGGCTCGGGGAGGAAGCGCACGGGGTTCAGCTCGAGGAGGCGGAGGGCCTCGGCCACCCCCCGCTCCAGCTGGGGGTCCCGCCCCTCCATGACCTCGCGGGGGGTCTGGTGGACCTCCAGGTCGGGGGCCACCCCGATGCCCTCCACATCCCACTCGCCCTCTCGGTTGATGAAGCCGCCCCGGGGGGCGATCATCCGGCCGCCATCGACGAAAGCGGGGGTGTCCCAGGTGCCCACGAGGCCGCCCCAGGTGCGGGTCCCCACCAGGGTGCCCAGGCCGCGCTGCCGGAAGAGGAAGGGGAGAAGATCGCCCCCCGAGCCCGCCTGCTCGTTGATGATCATGACCTTGGGGCCGAAGATCCCGGCCTGGGGCTGGGTCCAGGGCGTTCGGTCGCCCACCGGGGAGTTGAAGTACCCCTCGAGCTCGCGGGAGAGAACGTCGAGAATGTAGTCCGCAGCCGAGCCCCCGCCATTGTTTCGCTGGTCGAGAATGACCCCCTCCCGGTCCTGCTGGGCGAAGAAGTACCGGTTGAAGGCGGTGTACCCCCCCTGCCCCGTGTTCGGAATGTGCACGTACGCCAGGCGCCCCCCGGAGAGTTCGTCGACCCGGCGCCGGTTGTCCTCCAGCCACTCCCGGGTCCGGAGCTGCCCCTCGTTGGCCAGGGGGACCACGGTATGGGCCCGGGCTCCCTCCAGGGACGGACGGTCATTCAGGTGGATCACCGTCTGCTGCCCTGCCGTGCCCTCGAAGGCGTGGTAGAGGTTCTCCCGGGCCGTGAGTTCCCGCCCGTTCACCGCCACCAGGTAGTCGCCCTCGCGGGCGTCCATCCCGGGGCCCGCCAGGGGAGACTGGAGCCCCGGGTTCCAGTTCTCGCCCCGGTAGATCCGGGCCAGCCGGTAGCGCCCCTCCGAGACCTCCCAGTCGGCCCCGAGAAGCCCCACCGGAACGCCGGAGCCCGGAGGGAGGTCTCCGCCCGACACGTAGGAGTGCCCCACCCCGATCTCGGCCCCCATGAGGTCGAGGAGGTAGTTCAGGTCGGAGCGATGGCGCACATGGGTGAGCCAGGGGCTGTACCACTCCCAGGCTTCATCCCAGGGGGCACCATGGAAGTTGTCCACGTAGAGGAAGTCCCGCTGGATCCGCCATCCCTCGCGGAAGATCTGGGCCCACTCGTGGGCCGGATCGACCCGGATCCGGGCTCCCGCCAGGGAGAGGGCGCCGGCATTCCCCTGGGGTGCGGAACCGGTGGTGTTCACGATCCGCCAGCTCTGCCCCGTGCGCACGAGGAGCTTCCGGCGATCGTGGGAGACCTGGGCCTCCTGCACCCCGGTGAGGAAGCTCGCCGCCTCCCGCTCGGAGGTCTGCCAGCGGTGAAGGGTCAGCCCCGGCTGGTTCGCCACGACCTCGCCGTAGAAGACCGTGCCCTCGGGCCCCGCCTGAAGCAGGGTGTAGTTCCGCGTGGGTACCGGGAGGGCCAGGATCCGCTGGTCGATCCCCTCCCAGTCGATTCGGACCGGGGGAGAGGCGCTCCGGCCCGCCCCCGCGCCCCCGCCCCGGGCCGCCTCGGCGCCGCCGGCATTCGGGCCCTCCGTCCCGGCATTTCCGGAGCCGGCGCCCGATCCGCTTCCCCCCGGAGCCCCCGCATTCCCCCTACCCTCCTCCGAACTCCGCGGAGCCAGGGGAGAGGGCGCATCGGCCGCGAGGACGGCCAGGTACACCCCCCGGGTCACGGGCCGGTCGTACGACGACATGTCGAGCCATCCGGTGTTCAGCCCGTAGTCGGTGGAGGCCAGGAACCAGAGGTACTTCCCCGAGGCATCCCACTGGGGGCGGTAGGCGTCGGAAAGGCCATCGGTGAGCTGGCGGGTCTCGCCCGTTTCGGTGTCGTGCACGAAGATGGCCCGGAGGTGGGAGTCCAGGCGCCGGGCGTAGGCCACCCACCGGGCGTCGGGCGACCAGGCCGGGTCGAGGGACCGCTCGGGGTAGGCGTGGCGCTCGGTGTCGACCCGGGTGGAGCGCCCCGTGGACCGCTCCAGGACCCAGAGGTTCATGCCCGCGTCGCGAAAGGCGATGCGCGCGCCGTCGGGCGACCAGACGGGGTGGAAGTAGAAGGAGGGCTCGGGCAGGGGATAGCGAGTCACCTCCGCGCTGGCCGCCCCCGCGGTGCCCACCCCCACCCCGGCCTGCGGGACCACCACGAGTTCGTATTCTCCGGTGGCATCCGAGAAGAAGGCTACCGCCTGGCCATCTGGCGACCACGCCGGGAAGCGGTGCGCCGCCCCCGACACCGTGCCCCCCTCGTGCGTGGCCAGGGCCTCGGAGAGGTTCCGGACATCGCCGTGTTCTGCGGGGACGGTCACGATCTGCCCCCGGACCTCGAAGGCGGCCCGCTGCCCGGTGGGAGAGAGGGCGGGATTCTGGAGCTGCCCCGCCGAGAGGTTCACCCAGCGCGGCCGAATGTGGGGCTGGTCTCCCCGGGCATGGATCACCAGGGGCCGGACCCGGTCCTCGCCCCCTGTGGCGGCGCCTGGCTCCAGGAGGTGGAGGCGCCCGGCCTGTTCGTACACGAGAACGCCGCCCCCGGCGTCCAGGTGCTTCACATCGAAGTCATCGTGAAAGGTGCGCTGGCGGGCCTCTCCGGTAGACGGATCCCACGACCAGACATTCATCATCCAGTCGGCCTCGGAGAGGTAGTAGAGAACCCCGTCGAGCCAGACCGGGTGCATGTGCCGCTCCCCCTCCCACGGGGTCTTCACGAGCTCCAGATCCTCCATCGACACGACCCAGATGGGAAGGGCCTGGCCGCCCCGGTAATTTCGCCACTCCGGGTCCCAGTACTGGGGGATCGTGTAGGCGATGTGGCGGCCGTCCTCCGAAAGCCGCCCCGTCACCGCCCGGGGAATGGGGAGCGCCCTCGGGAAGCCCCCCTCCCGGGGTACAGCGAAGAATTTCGTGTTCGCCGTGGGATACCCCTCCCGCCCCGACACGAAGAGGACTTCCGATCCATCCGGGGTCCACCCCTGCACCTGGTCCGCGCCCGGATGAAAGGTCAGGCGCACCGGCTCGCCGCCCCGGGTGGGGACCACGTAGACATCGGTGTTGCCATCGTACTGCCCGGTGAAGGCGACCCACGCGCCATCGGGCGAGAGCCGGGGGTTGGACTCGGTCATGGGCGAGGAGGTGAGGCGCCGCGCCTCTCCCCCCTCCCGCTCCACCACCCAGAGGTCGCCGGCATACACGAAGACGACGTGCTCCGCCGAAACGGTGGGCGACCGGAGAAGGGCCGTGCCTCGGGGGTCGTCGTCGCCTGGCTGGGCCGGGGCGCCCTGCGCGAGGACTCCCTGCGCCAGGGCCGTCTCCGCCACACCCGCCGTCGGCACGGCCCCCTGCGCCAGGAGGAGGAGCGGCGCGAGGAGGAGGGCGCGGATCCCTGGCCGGGCCGGGGTGGGCCGGGGTGCGGAGGGGCGGGGGCGGAGGATGCGAAGGGGGTGGATCGAGGACATGTCGGCGACCTGGCGGGGGGTGGAGGGTCGGACCTCGAGGGATGCTACGGGCCCTGACAAGTGCGCGGCAAGGCAGCGATCCAGGGGAACGCCCGCCGGGGGCGGACCGCACCCCGAGCCCGGGCCCGCACTCACCCGAGGCGTGGCTCCTCGCTTCCCGGCGTCACCCCGGAGCGCCGCGCGGGGCGCGCCGGGAGGAGGCCCAGGAGGGGGTGGGAGACGGGGGCCGCGCCCAGCCCCGGCGCGGGTTCACCCCCCGGCCGGCCACCACTCCACCACGGGAATGTCCAGGTCGCCCAGGCGGACCAGGAGCACCCCTTCGTCCGAGGCCCAGAGGGGCCGGCTCCGGGGAGGGAGGCGGACCGCCCCCATCACGCCGCCGTCGGGGTCCAGAACGAGCCAGTCGCGCTGGTCCCGCCCGAGGCCGGAGGGAAGGTTCCCCACGGGGAGAGCGAGGGGACCCACCCAGGGGCGTCCGACCTGGTCGCCCCAGAGGTCCCGGATCGGGGGCAGGAAGGCCGGATATTCCCGCTGGTCCTGCGACGACAGGAGCGTCTCCCGGGCCTGAGGGGTCGTCGCCCGTTCCAGCTCATCGGCGTGGATCCGGGCCACGATCTCGGGCGTGAAGCGCTGAAGGGGGTCCGTAAAACGCACCACGCGTGTGGGCGAGCCGTCCTCTCCGCGGAGGGACACCTCTCCGGCCACGCCGTCGGTGTGCCAGACCGCCCTCAACCCCGGGGCAGGGGCGGTGAGGAGGTTCGGGAGGAACCACCAGCTCGAGGTCATGACCGCCACCCTCCCCCCGCCCTGATCGATCACCTGCATGACCGATGTCTCCCCGGGAAAGGTATCGATCCGGGTCACGGCTCCGTCCGGATCCACCCGGTGGAGAACCGCGTCGGGTCGCACCTCTCCCTCCGGAATCTCACCGCCCGAGGCCATTGCCACCGAGCTCCCCACGGTGAGGAGGGACCCCCCGGGCCCCGGGGCGATCCCGGAGGTCCGGCTCCCGAACTCCGCATCCGGAAGAGCGTGCTCCCGGACGAGGCTGCCGTCGGGGGCGCGGAGGTGGATCCGCTGCTGCGCCAGGTCGAAAATGGCGACGGTGTCGCCCTCGAGGTGGAGGAGCTGCCGGGGGGTCCGGAACTCGCCCGGTCCGTCACCGCTGCGTCCCACGGTCCGCTCGTGGGTCCCGTCGGGAGAGAAGTAGCGAAGGGTGCGGCTCTGCCCGTCGAGAATCACGAACCGTCCGTCGGAGAGCCGTGCCCCCCCCAGCGGGTTCGTGAACTGGTAGGCCTCCTCCCCCTCGGCCAATCCGATCCGAAGTGCCGGCTCCCCGGCGAAGTCCGACGCGAAGGGGGCCCGGGGCACCGCCCCCTCGGAGAAGAGCCCCGCCGGGTGGGTCACGATCGTCACCCCCGCGGAGTCCGACACCGAGGCCTCGGCCAGCCCGCCGGGGCCCCCCGCGGTCCCGTTACCGCATCCGGGAAGGGCGAGGACGAGGGCGGCTGCGGCGACGCAGCTGCGAGGCAGGGCACGGGACCAGGGGCGCATGAAGACTCCGGCTCGAGGGAGGAAGGGGGGGAACGAACGGGGCGGCGATGCTACGATGTCGTTCGTCTATCGTCAAACCGGGGTTCCCGCGGCCCCGTGGCGGGGTTCGCGAGCACCACCACCTGGCACCCGTCCGCCGGGTAGCGGGCCTCACGCCCCGGGTTCAGCTCCATCGTCCCCCCGGGAGGGCGAACCCCGAGGGCCACACCGCCCAGCGCACCTGCCACCCGTTGCATCTCCCCGAACGACACCGTTCCGGAGAGCCCGTACCCTTCGGCCGGCACGAAGGCGATTTCCGGGCCGCCCGCGGTGAAGAGCTCGTCGAAGACGGCCCGGAGTTCCCGCCGAAGCGCCACCTGTGCAAGCACGTGGCTCACGAGGATCGGGGTCACGAGGACCTCGCTCGACCCCCGGGCCAGCAGGCGCTCGTTCGCCGGATCGAGGAACTCCACGAGAAGGGTGGGGCTTCGTTCCCGGCGCCCGGCGAGTTCCTGGAGGAGGAGGGCGCCCAGGAGGGTGCGGGCGTCCGCTTCCTCACCACTCCGGTGGGTGTCGCCGCCCAGGAGGACGATCCCGTCGTACTCCATGGGGTTCGCCCGGAGGAGCTCGGTGTGCACGGTGAGGTCTCCCTCCAGGTGGCGCACGCGGGGGAGGATCGACTCGACCCCCTGGCGTTCGAGGAGGTGCGCGCGGCGGGAGGCCTCGACCCGGGAGAAAAGGTCCACCTCCCAGGGCTCGTCGCGGTAGGTGGCGAACTCCCGGAGGAGGGCCGGCACCTTGAGACTCCACCCCAGGAGGAGGACGCGGCGGGGGCGCGTAAGGGCTTCGCCCGGGGGGTTCGGGGGGGTGGCGATGGGGCCTTCCGGAGATGCGATGCCGGCCGCCGGATCGGGGGGTGCGGGGGCGCGCCGGGCCTCGGGCTGCACGTCGGTCCAGCGCCGCGCGAGGGTGACGATGCGGTCACCTTCCTCCACGACGAGGGCCGGGTCCGGGGCCAGGAGGGGGCGGATCCGGTCCCCGTCCGAGCGTACGAGCCCAAGGACCACGCCGCGGGGAAAGGCGGCGGGAAGGTGGGCCACCGGGGTGCCGACGAGGGGGCCGGCCTCGGGGAGGTAGATCTCGTTTCCGTCGCCCTGGGCCAGGAGCTCGCCGTACACGTGGGAGAGCCCGGGGTGGCGGAGGTTCTGGGCCGCGAGGCGGGCGAAGACGGCGTCGGAGGCAACGAACTCCGCCGGGCCACGGTAGCTTCGGCGGGCGATGGCCACCTTCCGGGCATCGTGGATCTCGGCCACCACGAGGGGAGCGCGGGGCGTGCCGCGGGCCTCCACCGCGCCGTCCAGCGAGAGGAGGGTCTTCACCGTGCGGGTGTCGAGGGCCACCGAGCCGTCGCCGTGGGGCTGGACGTCGGAGCCCGGAATGAGAACGACGGCGGCGCGGAGGGTGTCGGCCCGGTCCAGGTGCTCGATCCGGAGGCGGGAACCCGAGCGCAGCGTGATCCGGGACTCGTCCCAGAGGGGGCCGAGCTGCTCCCGCATCTCGTGGCGGAGGGCCGGGGTGGCCTCGTCCACCAGGATCACGATGTGGAGGGAACGCGCCCCCCGGAGGGAGAGGAAGCGCCGGACCCGCTCTTCCGAGAGGAGGAGCTCGCGGACCATGGGCACGGTGCGGTTCGTCCACCCCAGGATCACCACGTGGTTCTGGCGTGTGACCGGGGTCAGACCCTGCTCCAGCCGGAGGATCGTGGCGTTCAGCCACTGGGTCATGATCGCCACGAGAGAGCCGAGAAAGACCACGTACCCGGCCACGGTGAGGACGGTGGAGACCACCCGGACCCAGGTCCCCTCGTCGTCGCCCAGATACCCCGGGTCCGAGAGGCGGAGAAAGGCCCACCAGATGGCCTCGCCCGGGCGCTCGAAGGCGCCGGAGGGGAGGACGAGCGCCCCTGCCACCACCGAGAGAAGCCCGATCACCGCTGCAATGAAGAGCAGCCGGTACTGGGGCCCCCGGAGGAGGAAGCGCTCCAGGAAGAAGCGGAGGCGGGCGAGGATCCGGGGCGTGTGGGACGCGGGCATCGGGGGAAGATGCAGGGTGCGACAGCCCCTCGCCACCCTCGACCCGGGCCCCGTCCCGCGCGAGGGCGTACAGGTCGGGAGGCGACCATAGTCCGCTTCGAACGGTCGCGCGGAGCGGCGTGTCGGGAGAATCCTTGACTTCCCGTGGCTCGAGGCGCACCTGTATCGACGATGCTTCTGGTACGTTTCGACGATGCACGGGGCTCCCACCGGTGCACGGTGCCAAACACCCCCTCACCCGAACAACGAGAACGTTCCATGAAGGCCCTCGGTTTCGCGAACCCCGGTCAGGAGAGCATGCGGCGTGCACCGGCCCTGCCCCATCGCCGCCGCCGCCCCCGGCGCTCCCTCCGCGGAATCCACCCGTGGCAGGGAATCCCGTTCGGGGGGCTGGTCCTGCTTGTGGCGGGGGGAGTTTCCGGTTGCGTGGACGCCGGGAGATCGGGGTCCGGTCCCGCGGTGGCCGCCTTCGTACAGCACGACAGCGCAGGAATCATGGTGGCGGAGGCCGGCTTCCCCGACTGGGGAGGAACCACGCCCTGGAGGGTGGAGGCCACGCCGATCTTCGAGGTCGGAGGCGATGCAGCCGAGGGGGACGAGGCCTTCGCCGAGATGTCGGGCGCCCTGCTCCTTCCGGACGGCCATGTGATCGTGGCCGATCCGGGCCGGGCCCTCGTGTTCCGCTTCAGCGAAGACGGCCTTCTCCTGGGGAGCTTCGGCGGCCCAGGCGACGGGCCGGGCGAACTGGGGGGCGCGGGTGGATTCGGCGGCATGGGCTTCGGGACCGGTCTTGGCCTCGACCGCCTGGACGACGGCACCCTCCTCGTGCTCGACCAGGGGCTGGGGGTGCATGCCTTCGACGCGGACGGGGGCTTCCTTCGCCTCGAGCGTGGATCCGGTACGGTGGGCGGGGTCAACCTGAATACCGCCGACGTTCGCACCGTGCTCCGCGATGGCACCCTCGTTCTCTCGTCGGTGGATCCCCGGGCCGGTCGGCGTGAGGTCGGCGTGGTGCCCCCGGAGTCCCGGAGTTTCCAGCGACTCGGGGGGATGGAGTTCGCCGTGCCGGAGGCCGTCGGGGGTCGCACGGTGGTGGGATCTCCCTTCGTGGCCCGGGGAGCGGTGGCCGTTCGCAGCGGGCCTTCGCCCGCGATCTTCATCTCGGCAGGACAGGAGCCGGAGATCCGCGTCCTCGACCTCGAGGGTCAGCTAACCCGCATCCTTCGCTACGGCCTCGAGCAGCCGGACACCCGGGACTTCCTCCCCGAGATCCGGGCCTCCCTCGAAGCCGGGGCCGGCGATGCCGAGGGGAAGTGGCTCGGCACCGTCACCGTTCCCATGAGCCCGATGGGAGACCTTCTCGAGGTGGGGCCGGACCGGATCCTCGTCCGCGACCGCGGCGCGCTGGGATCGCACGTGCTCCGGGTGCACCATCTCCATCGCTGACGGGGGGGTCGGTCCCCCGTCGGTGCGACACGCCCTCCCGCCCGGGGGTTCGGCACCGCCTGAACGCCCCCCCAGGCACCGGCCCTCCGTCGGCTTGCTCGCCCCTGCGACCCGCCCTACCTTGGCGCCCCGCGTCAGAGGGTCGGGGAGGTTCCCATCGGTTCATCGGATCGGGTTACTGGACCTGCAGGGACGAACCTCCGGGCCCGCCGCGGGTTCGGAAAGCCGGGTCGGCTCCGCCGTCAGGGGCTCTCGATTCTGGACCCCTCCCAGGCAGGCCACCCGCCCATGGTGAGCGTCCATGGCGCCACCGCAATCGTCCACAACGCCGGGAGGGAGCGGCCGTGCTTCCCAGGCTGAACGGAATCCTTGCCTTCGCGGCCCGGAACCAGCGCCGACCGGGGGCCCTGCGCCTCACGAAGCTCATGAATGGTGCGGCGATGGACGGGGATCTCCGTCTGGCCAACCCCCTGGACCGGGCGCCGGAGTCGGGGCTGACCGATCTCTGCGCCTCGGGGTTTCGCGAGGCCGCGGCAGGGGTGGAGGTGCGGGGGTCCTTTCTCGATCCCGACCCTGTCGAGGACGCGGCTCGCCTCAAGACCCCCCACAGGCAGGGTGCTCCGGTGGGGAGGTGGGCGCTCGGAAAGGAAAAGGAGCCGTACCCTCCGAGCGAAGTCATGCCGCGGCCCAGGGGCGGGTTCGAAGCGCCGCTCCACCGATGGACGAGGTCAGGACTGCGTGCCCGGGCCGGCGACCTCCGCTCCGACGAGCCTCCCCCGCGCCGCCTCCTCGACGCCCCCAGGGGAGCGGCCCTTTCGACCCTCGGCTCGCCTTCGGACGCCCGATGAAGGACGAACGCCATCGGTGCGAAGTGCGCTGGCTCGCATGGCAGCCGACACCCTACAACGCGTATCTCTTTCGCCAGCTGGAAAGAGAGTTGCGGCTCACCGTCCACTTCCGGGAGCGGGTGGCGGCATCGCATCCATGGGTGAGTTCGTTCACGGACGGGTACGATGCGGAGTACTACCGGACGAGGTTCGGCGTGGACTGGCGGGTGGCGCTGTCGCCGTTGCGGGACTCCCGGAGCTTCTTCGTGGTGGCCGGGTGGGACCACCCCACCGCGTGGATCCTCCTTTCGACCCTCCGGCTCCTCGGCCGACCGTTCGCCATCTGGTCGGACACCCCGAGCCCGATCCGAAAGCGCGGTATCAAGGCCGTTGCGCGGGGGGTATGGCTCCGCTGGATCCTTCGCGGAGCCACCGCAGCGATGGGCACGGGGAAGGGTGCCCTGGAGGCGCTGCATCGCCTGGGAGCGCCACGCGCACGCCTCCTGAACCTCCCCTTCTTCCACGATCTGGAACTGTTTCGGCAACACCTCGCGACCCCGGGTCACCCGATCCCCCTCCGGCTGCTTTCCGTGGCCCGCGTCGAGAATCGACGGAAGGGACACGACATCGCGATCCGGGCGCTGGCCGCGGCCAGGGCGGAGGTTCCCGAGATGGAGGTTCTCTACCGGATCGTCGGGGCAGGCCCCGATGAGGAGGAGTTGAGGGAGCTCGTGCGCGGGCTTGGCCTCGGTGGAATCGTGGAAATCGTGGGATGGCAGGAGCCCGATGCCGTGCTGCGGGCTTACCAGGCATCGGACATGCTCCTCCACCCATCTCCCACGCACGACCCCTTCCCGAACGCCGTGCTCGAGGCCATGGCCGCCGGCCTGGTGGTGATGGCGTCCGACACAAGCGGGTCCGCCCTTGATCGAGTGGAGCATGGGCACAACGGATTCCTGCACCGGGCGGGGGATGTGGAGGCGCTGACAGCCCAGCTTGTCCACGCGTTTCGGCACAGGCGCGACCTTCCTGCGATCGGTCGTCGAGCCCGAGCCACGGCAGAAACATGGCCCGTGGAACGAGGCGTCCGGATCATCCAGGAGCTCGTGGGATGCACGGCGCCCTGAAGGCATCGTTGCCGAGTGCTGCGATCCGCTGGGAGCTGGCGCTGGCGCCGGGCAGCGGCATGAGGGCGCGCACACGGATCCGGCGGCTTCTCTCCGGCTTCGGGCCGTTCCTCCTTCGCGAGGCGGTCACGCGGCACGGGTGCCGGAACCCCTGGACGGGGTGCTGCTCGCTCGGAAGTTGAAGGAGACCGGTTCCCGCATCCCACGGCCTGGGTGAGCTGGGCGAGGCGCGCGCCCGCCTCTTGCCCCCCACCGTGGCCCCGGGATGAGGTGGCTGTGCAGGGGCGTTCCGGCCCATCAGGAACGACGGAGCACCGAGCTACGAGCCGTGCTTGACTTTCACCCCCGCCACGAGGCATTGTGGCCTCGACCTCTTCCCATCGCGGCGGAAAGCATGGGTCGCGTGAACGGTCCACCGGTCCCTCGGGGTCCGGGTGCCGAAGAGGTTCCGGCACCCACCCTGTCGTCGGCGGTCCGCACCGGAGGTCCGCAGCCAGCGGGCCCTCCGATCCCGACGGTGCCCCGACCTCCGACGCGCGTGAGGCGTCGGCTCAGGAGAGCCCTGCCCCTCCCCACGATCCAGGAGTTCATGTACGCCCCCGCCCTTCCCCGACCGTCGACCGGCTGGCTCGCCGCCCTCCTCCTTGTCGGGCTCGCGCTACCCCTTGGGGTGTCGGCGCAGGCGGTCCGGGTGACGGTGGTGGAGGCCGAGGGCGGTATGCCCGTACGTGCGGTGCAGGTGGCGCTTCTTTCGGAAGATGGAGAGAGGATGCACGCCGAAGCACTGGCAGCAGAGGGGACGGTCACACTATCGGCGCGAGTGCCCGGGATGTACCGGCTCCGGGCCTCGGCCTTCGGCTACGCCCAGGTGACCACCGAGCCCGTGGCCCTGGAGGCAGGCCGACTCACCATCGCCGAGATCCGGCTCGATGTGGATGCCGTGCCGCTGGATCCCCTCACGGTGACATCGCGACAGTGGGAGCCCTTCTTCATGCAGGACATCCGCGAGCGCCAGCGCATGGGCTTCGGGGAACTCCTTACCCGGGAGGACTTTGAGGTCCGGCCGGGGGCGCGGATTGCCGATGTCCTGAGGACGTCGATTGGACTGGAAGTGAGCCTTCCGCCTGACCATCGCTCGCTGGATGTGGGGGTCACCACGAATCGCGGTCTTGCGGTCGCCGGTGGGCCCTGTTGGGCAGCCCTCTATATTGATGGAGCGCGAATCGTCAATCGATCCACCTACCTCACGCTGCCTCTCCTCGAGGCCCGAGCCGACGACGTTCGCGCCCTGCTCGAAACCTCCGTCGGCGAGCTTGAGGCCATCGAGATCTACCGCGGTGCGGCGGCGGTACCGGGGGAGTTCAGCGGGAGCGCGGCCGAGTGCGGGGTGATCGCCGCCTGGACCCGCCGGCACATCGACGTGGACCCCTTCGGCGAGCCGGTGGCCCTGGCCTACCGGGTCCGCACTTCGGTGGGCTTCGGCCGCGAGGAACACCGGGGGCACTTCCAGCCCCAGCCGGGCATGGCCCTCTCTGCCTCCGGACACTGGACCCTCTGGCGGGACCTCGCCGTAGGAGGCCGGGTCCACGTGGGGCGCTCCGCGCTCGAGCCCGAGAGCATCGACGGGCTCATGGCCGGGATCCCCTTCCTCGCCGATCCCCGCTACTCGGACCTCTCGCTGGCCACCTTCGCCCTCGAGGGCCGCTGGCATCCGATGGAGCACTGGCCGGTGGGGCCCGTGTTCCACCTCCGCGCCCTGGCCTCCAGGCGGGCCTTCACCCTCGAGCCCGGGGGTGGACTCTCCTCCCTTCCCCTTGCCGCACTCGGCTTCGGCCAGGGGTGGGGCATCGGCCTCCGCATCCCCCTCCGCGGACCCCTCGGCCTCGAGGCCGGCCTTCATCAGGACCGCATTCGCTTCGACCCCTACCGCGACCTCCGCGAATCCACCCGTGCCACCTGGACCCGCACCGGCTTCGAGCTCCGCCTCACCTACGATGCCTTGCCCGAGGGGTGAGGCCCGCGCCGGCGCGACGGGCTTCCCCGGACCCGGCCAGAATCCACCCTGAGCTGGACGCGTACGACATCCCCTGGCTCCGTCCTGTATCACCATGCGGCAGAACCGCCGCTACCCTCCCCCTGGAACATCAAGTGCACTCCCTGTCCATGATCTCCGGGAGGGGGCAGGGCAGGTGCATCCATCCCTTCGGAAACAATCCAACAGGTGACCTTCGTGCCCAACGTTCCGGAAACCTCAGACGTCGAAACGTTCGCGTCGCAACCCGACCCACCCAGCCCGAGGATGCGGAGGTGGGCGCCGGGAGGCCTGGTTGCTTCTACAGCCCTCATGATCGGGTTGTCCTGGATCATGGGTCCGACCCATCTGCTCACCCTCGGGTTGCCCTTTGGACTCGTGGCTTTGGTGCTCTTGCTGCTCGGCGACCGTTGGTGGGCGCTTTCCCCTCGGAACAAGACGATTGGATTCTGCGCCATGGCTGCCACCATTGCCATTCCTGACATCACAGCCGTGAATCACCTCGGCTGGCATGACCGGCTGTATGCGACCGAGTGGCTGGCTTGGTTCGGCCTGTTCACTGCCATTCACTTCGGGATCGCAGCAGCGCGGGAGCGCGGTAGTGGTTCAACTCCGCAGGATTCGCGAATCATGGATCACGGGGGGTGAAGGAAGGACCGTGGGCCGTGCCTCGTCCCAACGCCCGCTCAAGTTGGAGCGACCCGAGAACGCAGGTGATGCGATGGTCGCGGTGACAGGGACGGTTGATCCTGAGGGCGGTCGGGATGGCAACGTTTCGCACGGAAGCGTGGCGTTGGCCAAGCCGGGGGCAAAGCACGCTTGCCTTTTTCGGACAGGCACCGAGGTGGTTCTCTCCCGGCCGGCATCTCGGCGAATCCTGGACCCTCTTCCGCCTGTCTGGTTGCAGCGCGCTACGGACTCGCCGAGACGACATCCGTCATGGCGAAGTCGTCACCCCTGAAGAGGAGGGGCTCGTCTTCGGCCCGGGCAATCCCGTACGAAAGGACGTCTCCGTAGTTCAGGACCCCGGGTGAACCGATCCCCTTGCCGAACTGCGCGTAGGCGTCGCGCGCGAACGCGGCGGCCGCCGGGCTCATGGGTACGACTTCGATGCCGAGTCGGGAAAGGAGCGCGTCCAGCGCGATCACACCCTCGTCGCCCTTCCGCGCCTGCATGACCGCGGCCGCCTCGACGAGGGTCGGCGCTCCGACGAGCCGACGGTCCGCGGACGCGATCCGCTCGACGAAGGTCATGGCCTCAGGCTCCGAAAGGAGAATCGCCACGAGTGTCGAGGTATCGATGACCATTAGGCCGGAAGCCCGCGGTCGTCGTACCCGATGATGTCCTCCGCACTTCGGGTGTCGCGGTCCGGAATGCGCGCCACGAACGCCTGAATCTCCTTCACGGCCCGGGCCACCTCGCGGCGGCGGTGCTTCCGCTGGAGGGACTCAAGGCGCTCACGGACCGCAACGGTGACGGCCTCGGTAAGGCTCTCGCCCGTTTCCTGCGCAAGCGCCACCACGAGGCGGTGCGTCTCCTCGTTCTTGATGTTCAGGGCCATCGGAGCCTCCAGGTCGTGGGTATGGTAGAAGTATACCCGGACTTCCACCATGGTGCCAAGCGACGAAGAGGCGCGCAATGGGTCCAGCCAACCATTCGTTTTGGGGAGCACCCCTCTGCATTTTCCCTGCGTGGCGCCGGTCGCGGCATGCCTGGTCCGGGTGTGAGTCCTCGCGGGCGTCGCGAGGGCTTGGAGAGCGAAGCGGAGTGGACATCGAAGCCTTGAGCCTCGGTGATCTCCGCAATGAAAAAAATGCTTGATTTCCGCCGCCCCCGGCGTATCGTGGACTCAACCTCTCCCCATCGCGACGGAATGTATCGGTAGGGTATCACGTCGCCAGGCCCACCCGCATCCGGGTTCGGGGAGCTTGCCGACACCTGCAGCGTGGGGGTAGGGTCCGGGAACGATCTGCGGTGAACAACGGGCACCCGCCCTTCATGGTCTTCCGATCGGACCCGTGTTCCTGACGCACCTTCGTCGACGTTGCACCCCACGCTCCAGAAGCCGATGAACCGTCCCATCCGCCACAGGGTCTCCTCGGGCCGACTCGCCGCCCTCCTCCTTGTCGGGCTCGCGCTACCCCTTGGGGTGTCGGCGCAGGCGGTCCGGGTCACGGTGGTGGAGGCCGAGGGCGGTACGCCCGTACGTTCGGTGCAGGTGGCGCTTCTTTCGGACGATGGATCGCGGGTGCTCACCGAGGCGCTGGCACCGGAGGGCACCGTGACCCTCTCGGCGCGAGAAACCGGAAACTACCGCCTCCGCGCCGCAGCGCTGGGCTTTGTCCAAGTCACGACCGAGCCCGTGCGTCTCGAGCAGGGACGACTCGCCGTCGTCGAGGTTCGCATGGGCGTCGATGCCATCCCCCTCGATCCGCTCACGGTCACCTCGCGCGCATGGGAGCCCTTTTTCATGCAGGACATCCGCGAGCGCCAGCGCATGGGCTTCGGGGAACTCTATACTCGGGAGGACTTCGAGGTACGGCCGGGGGCGCGGTTGGAAGACATCCTTCGCGGGTCCATGGGGGTGCAGGTGAGCCTTCCCTCAAACCACCTGGCAATCGAGGTGGGGGTGACTACGAATCGAGGGATGGCCACCATGGGGGGGCCTTGCTGGGCTTCTCTCTATATTGATGGCCACCGCGTCATCGACCGCTCCCTTTACCTCCAGCAGGATTCGGTCTCGCTCCTGGCTCGCCTCGACCCCGTGCGCGAACTCCTCGAAACCTCCGTCGGCGAGATCGAGGCCATCGAGATCTACCGCGGTGCGGCGGCGGTACCGGGGGAGTTCAGCGGGAGCACGGCCGAGTGCGGGGTGATCGCCGCCTGGACCCGCCGCCACATCGAGGTAGACCCCTTCGGCGAGCCGGTGGCCCTGGCCTACCGGGTCCGCACTTCGGTGGGCTTCGGCCGCGAGGAACACCGGGGGCACTTCCAGCCCCAGCCGGGCGTCGCCCTCTCTGCCTCCGGACACTGGACCCTCTGGCGGGACCTGGCCATAGGGGGCCGGATCCACGTGGGGCGCTCCGCGCTCGAGCCCGAAAGCATCGACGGGCTCATGGCCGGGATCCCCTTCCTCGCCGATCCCCGCTACTCCGACCTCTCGCTGGCCACCTTCGCCCTCGAGGGCCGCTGGCACCCGCTGGAGCACTGGCCGGTGGGGCCCGTGTTCCACCTCCGCGCCCTGGCCTCCAGGCGGGCCTTCACCCTCGAGCCCGGGGGCGGACTCTCCTCCCTTCCCCTTGCCGCCATCGGCTTCGGCCAGGGGTGGGGCGTCGGCCTTCGCATCCCCCTTCGCGGACCCCTCGGCCTCGAGGCGGGCCTTCATCAGGACCGCATCCGCTTCGACCCCTACCGCGACCTCCGCGAATCCACCCGCGCCACCTGGACGCGCACCGGCCTCGAGCTCCGCCTCACCTACGATGCCCTGCCCGAGGGGTGAGGCCCGCGTTCGACATCAACACGTTCGAAGACGGATCCCTGACGCTGACGCCAAGGTCATGCGGTGGGTGACCCGGCTCCGCTCGGGCCTTTCGGCCAGCATTCTCCTCGCGGTGGGGTTCGCTGGAACGCAGGCGCTAGCGGCTCAGGCCAGGTGGACCCTCGAGGAAGGGGCCTCGCTGGTCATTGGCCTGGCCGACGGACCCTCCAGTCTTGTCTGTCATGACATTCGGGGCGCCCTCATCGCCGAGGATACCCTGGTCGTGGTGGCCGACGGTGGCTCGTCGGAACTCCGGGTCTTCAACCAGACCGGTGACTTCCTGGCCACATTCGGACGTCGAGGGGACGGCCCGCGGGAGTTTCGAAGCATGGCATGGGCGGATGGTTGCGGTATGGACAGCATCACGGTCTATGACTTCCAGCGACGGCGGGTGACACGCTGGAGCCCCTCGGGTACCCTCCTCGAGGAGTTTTCCGTGGAGTCTCCGGCGCCGGAACGTCCGCCGTATGCTCTCCACTGCGGCCCCGACGGCCGGTTCGCCGTCGTCTCCTGGTTCGATGTGCTGGGGCACAGGCTCGTCCAGGGTCCGTACCGCCCGGAGACCCGGGTTGGAGTTCTCGATCCTGCGGGTCGACTCGAGCGGGTGGTCGGAGACTTTCCCGGACCCGAACGCTTTCGATTCCCTGGGGACGATCTGAGCGACGGGCCCAGACCTCTCGGGAAGAACACCCTCGCCCGAGCGGGCCCGGCGGGAGTGTTCGTGGGCACGGCCGAAGCGTATCGGATCGAGGTCTTCCGGGACGATGGGACCTCCTTCAGCTTCGGAACCAACGACCCCCCCCTCGAGCCCACTCCGGCCATGATGCGGGCCTGGCGGGATTCAGTGCTGTCGCGGCTCCCCGCCGCCGATCGACCTGCCGCCCTCCGGAGCCTCGACCCGTTCGGTGCTCCTTCCACCCTTCCGGCCTACGACGATCTCCGCTTCGCCGGCGATGGATCGGTCTGGGTTGCCCGCTTCCCTCCCCCGGAGAAGCGCATCATCAGGTGCGAACGGAGCCGGAAGACACGGGGGGGCTTTTCAGCTTCGCAGGGCGGGTCAACCCCGTGACGTCGAGGGAGGGCGGTGATCCGTCATGGACGGGGCCTGAGCGGGAAGGAGGAGTTCACGGGATCCTCCCTATCGAGGCTCAGCCTGAGGGGCTGAAGATACAGATCCCCGTCAGGTGAGAAACCCGTGCGGTAGAGCCAACCGTCGACACCGGTGGGGCGGAGGCGGCCTTCGAGCGAGATCTGCGCGATGACCTCGCGTGTCGACGGATCGAGCACCTCCAGACGTGTCCCGTGGATTTCGTTGATGAAGGCCGCATCGAAGTCGCGATTCCTGGCCTCGGGTGGGTAGGGCGCCCACTGCTCGGACGCGGTGAGGGCCACGACCCAGAGGAGCCCGTTGGCGTCAGCCCACAGGGCCATCGCCTCAGCGTGAGGCCGGGCAGCAAAGGGTGCTGCTGGATCGGGCTCACGCCATGTCGGAACCCAGTCGGTATCCATGATGATGGTGTCCAGAAGCTCGCCGGCGAGACTCCACGCCTCGAGCTGGTACGCGTTGTGCGAAAGGGCCCAGATCGTGTCTCCCCGAGCCGTGATCGCTCGGGCAGCGCCCCACGGCTGGTCCGATCTGAACGCCCCGTACGTCCCGCCAAAGGAGGCGAGAAGCTCGCCCTCGGTCGAGATGCGATGAAACGGGCCCTCGGCGAGGATCCGGTCCGTACCGATCCCCGTGGTCACCCAATCACCACCAGCCCTGATCCAGTTGGCGAAAGGAAACAAGGCAGGTCGCACCGGGAGCGTCACGCTTCGAAACTCCCCCCCCGCAGCGAGGGGATCGAGATAGGAAACCCGCGAAAGCGCCGCGTCGAAAACCGCGAGGGAGTCTCCACGGAAGGGCACCGGGCGAATCCGGTCACTGAACGCGCCTGGCCCCTGTCCGGGTCCGCCGAGGCCGTGCCTCAACCGACCCTCGGGCGTGTAGACGAGCACCTGGTGCTCCCCCAGGGTCGGGCCAGCGGCAAAGCCTCCCGCCGTGAGCGGAAGCACCACCGCCCATTCGGCCAACCCCGAGCCTTCGGTACCCACGAGCATGGGGCCCGAGTCGACCACGATCCGGGGAGGGGCCGACCCTGTGGGGAGGGAGCGTCCATGCTCTCCGGTCCCGGGGACCGCCGCATCGGGGGACTCCGGGTCCGGAAGCTCTGAGCAGGCCCCGATGAGCGTGACCAGCAGGAGGAGGAGCAGTCCCGCCTTCCCCGCTTCCAGCGTTCGGCCGGGCGGCGTCTTGTTCGATCCCATGTCTTCCCTACCCTCTCCGCCATGCATGCCAGCGCTCCACCCAGCGAAGGAGCCCCTCGGGCTTCGTCTCGCGCTTCCACGCCCCGGCCACCGCCTTGTTCGCCTCCATGAGGGTAGGGTAGGCGTGGATCGTTCCCAGGAGCTTGTTGAGCCCGATCCCGTGCTTCATGGCCAGGGTGAACTCGGCAATGAGCTCGCCGGCCTGTGGCCCCACCACCGTGGCGCCCAGGATCCGGTCCTTCCCCGGTACCGTGAGGACCCGCACGAACCCCACCGCCGCCTCCTCGGCCAGCGCCCGATCCTGTCCTGACATGTCATAACAGGTGAGGCGGTACGCCACCCCCTTCCGCTTCGCCTCGGCCTCGGAGAGCCCCACCCGCGCCACCTCCGGATCGGTATAGGTGGCGTGCGGGAGCACGCGGTAGTCCACCTTGAAGCGCTTGAAGGGATTCCGGAAAAGGGTGTTCACCGCCGCATGCCACGCCTGGTGCGACGCCGCGTGCGTGAACTGGTAGGGCCCCACACAGTCCCCGCAGGCGTAGATCGTGGGAACCCGCGTCTCGAGGTAGTCGTCGGTCTCGATCCGCCCATCGTCCGTGAGCGTCACCCCCACCTCCTCGAGCCCGAACCCCTCCACCCGCGCCCGACGCCCCACCGCCACGAGGAGGGTGTCGAAGGGGATGCGAAGGGTCCGCCCGGACGCGGGGGCGGTGGCGGCGGGGGCGGTGGGGGGGGCGGCGGCGGCCCCGGCTGTGGCGGCGGCGGGCGAGGCCCCGGCG
>JBJHCG010000031.1:0-49589 GCA_050485885.1 Gemmatimonadales bacterium
CCCCGGGCGCCAACCCGGGATTCGTGTGATCGTGATTGCTTCACACGGGAGGGTACGCCGCTTTTCTCATCCCCTCAACCCAGCCCCCCTCGGGCCGGCGATCCACAACTTCCGAGCATAGCTCGCGGGTTGATAATCAGGTTGGTTCATGCGGGAATGCTGACCGATGGGACCCTTGGGTGAAGGATGTCCTGGTTCGTCGGCCAGGCGTCTCCGATCGAAGCGGCGAGCCCCCTCGCCATCGAGGGCTGTAGAGGCCGCCCCGCTGGTTGCCCTCAGCACTGCGGTAGGGCTCAGGCATCCTTGCCGTGCTCGGCTGGAGCTGCGCAGCCTGCGCGGAGTTGAGCTGGCGATTTCCCGCGAGCGCGGCCCCCCGCATCCATGGTCCCCTCTACGCGCCCTCGTAGAGCCGCACAAGGTCGATGAGTTCCAGGTCGCCGCGCGCGCGGGCCATCTGGACGAGCTCGGGTTCGAAGTGCTGGCCGAAGAGGAGGAGCCGGGCCGAGCTCGCCTTCGGGCCCAGGGCGGTGCGGGCCTCCTCGAGGCGGCGCAGGTGCCGAACCGAAAGGCGTTCTCCGACCTTGGCCTCGCCCATGGCGCACACGGTGCGGTCGCCCGGGATCTCGGAATCGTCGGGGGTGACCACCACGTCCACCTCTCTGGCCTCCTGCGAGCCCGTGCGCGGGTTTCGAACCGACACCGTGGTGGGACCCACATGCACCGGGGATCCTCCCAGGGTGTCCGGGCTCGCAAACTCCCTGACCCAGGTGCGGGCCATGGCCTCGAAGCAGGGGCCCAGAACACGCGAGCGAAAGGTCGGGACGAGTTCGGACCACACCCCCTGCACGTCCGCTCCGTGCCGCCGAAGCCGTGCTTGGTGGCGACGGAGGATGGCATAGTGAAAGCGGAGGAGGGGGTCCGCCGGCTGGTATACGGGGCGGTTGTCTCGCACGGGATCCCTGACCTCGGCAAGGAACAGGGTGGCGACGAGGGCGGAGACGATGCTGGCAAGGGAGCCCCCCGGGATCTTCACATGGCTCGTGAGCGAACTCCAGGTGTGGTTGCCGAGTGCGACCCCGGCAAGGGTGCTGTGGTAGAGGTTCGGTTTACGGGCTCTCGAAGTCGTGGGATCCTCGCCGAAAAGAAGATCCACCTCGCCAAGGAGAGGTGCCGAGGGTGAAAGCACGCGTCCCGTGACCCAGCGGTCGAAATCCTCGCGGCCGGAGGGGAGGTCGTGGCCGACCATCTCTCGGGCATAGGCAGGAACCCCTCCGATCACGGCGTAGGTGAGCACGGCCGTCTCCAGGTCCTCGATCCCGTGCAGCTCGCGAGCGATCCGGAAGTCGAAGGGCTGCATTCTCAGGTCGAGGGAGGCCCGTCCCCGGAGCGGCGCAGCTCCGGTGAGGAGACCCCTCATGACGCTCATGGCTGATCCGCACAGGAGGAGCCGGGTGCGCGAGGCCTGTCGAGCCCCTGCCCGTGGTGCCAGGGCGCGCTGCACGAGGGAATCCAGCGACGGGGTATGCTCGAGGAGGTAGGGGAATTCATCGAGCACCACGAGCGAGGTCCCCCGCCCCCCGATGGCCATGAGGCCCCCGATGGCCTCGTCCCACGTTCCGAACGAGAGCGGCGCCACCGATCCCACGTACGCGCCCAGCTGTTCGCCCAGCTCCCTGAGCGCTTCTCCGCTCGAACCGCGAACGGCATGGTGGTAGAAGCCCCCGGTCTGCTCGGCCAACGCCTGGAGCATGAAGGACTTCCCGATGCGACGGCGCCCCCACACCAGGCCCAGGCTGGCACCTGGTTCCCGGCTCGTGGCGAAGGCGGCCAGTCGCTCCCATTCAGCCTCCCGGCCGACCATGTCCTGAACCCGCTCCATGGGACCACATTTGTTCGGGTATGATTGACTAAACCTTATTTGAGCAAGTTGCCGCCGGGATTGACTGGCCGCAAGAGGCTTGCGCTACCGCGGGCATGGGGGAGTACTCCTGGCGTGGGGCCACTCGCGGGCGCTACGCCGCCCATGCGCCCACCTTCGCGCCCTCGTGGAACCGCAAGAGGTCGATATGCTCCGGATCGCCACCACCCCCCAAACCCCGCCCCACGCGCACGCCTCTTGCTGTTTTCAACGGTGCCGGGGTGCCGGAAGGAATCGGGGCCCGGGGCACGCATCTGCCGCATCGGGGTGCTCTCTCAGGTGGGTGAGCCCTGCCCCCTGCCGGCGAACACTGGTCCCTCCCCTTCGCTGCCGCCATCGCACCTCCATGAGCACACCCACCATGCACCGGCAGGTCCTCCTCCCCATTACGGTGGTGTTCGTGGGGGCGGTTCTCTTTGCGGTGCTGGCGGTGGCGGTCATTCTTCCCCTGGCCACCACCCCCGCCTCGGCCTTCATTCCCATTTCGGCCCTCGTTCTGGCCGATCTGGCGATCCTGTACTTCTTTCTGCGCCACCTCCTCCGGAGTTCGATTCTGGAACCTCTCGCCGAAATCGAGGGGCATGCGGAACGAATTACCGAGGGCGACCTGGACCACCGGATCCCCGCCGTGGGCACCCGGGAACTCGACGGGTTCGTTCACACCGTGAACCACCTGGCCGAGCGGCTCATTGCCGAGAAGACCCTTCTGGCCGCGAACGTGGCCTCCCTCGAAGAGACGAACCAGGCCCTGTCCGAGACCTCGCAGGAGCTCGTGCGGGCGGCCCGCATGGCCTCCATCGGGACCCTCGCCGCCGGGGTGGCCCACGAAATCGGGAACCCCCTGGGGGCGGCCCGGGGGTATCTCGACGTGCTCGAGGCCCGGGTGGCGGTGGGGCGGCCGGTGCAGGAGATTGTCACCGAGCTCAAGACCGAGGTGGGGCGGATCGACGAGATCGTGCGGGCCATTCTCGCCTTTTCGCGCCCCCTCTCCGACGAGCGGACCCGGGAGCACCTGGAAGAGCGGGCCCGGAGGGAGGACGATGCGGAGAAGCTGGAGGCCGCCGCAGCGAGGGAGGCCGCAGGCGCCGGATCCGGGGCCGACCCCGGGTGGGGCGCCCATGGCGGGTGGGGCGCGGCCACCGGCGGGAGGGGGAAGAATGGCGGAAAGGCCGCCGAAGCCCTTCCTCCGCCCTTTGACGGGTACGAGGCCATTGTCGACCGGGTGCGGGCCGATCTGGAGCGGGTGCGGCGCCTCGAGAATGTGGCGGTGGAGGTGGCCATGGACCCCGACGTGCCGGCGGTGCATGCCCACCCCCAGCACCTGGAGCGGATCCTCTCGAACCTCTGCCGCAATGCGGCGCAGGCCCTCGAGGGGCGGAGCGATGCCCGCCTTCGCATCCGCATCACCACCACCCCGGCGGTGGCGCCCCTCATCAAGCCCCGGCGCGACAGCGACCCCCCCACCGTGAACTACGCACACCGCCGCCGCCTCCACGCCCTCCTCCAGGTGCAGGGTGCGCCGCCCCCCCGGCGGGCCGACCGCGACATGGTCATGGAGGTCACCGACAATGGCCCGGGCATTCCCGAGCACGTGATTGCCGACATCTTCGATCCCTTCTTCACCACCCGGGAGCCGGGGCAGGGGGTGGGGCTGGGGCTCGCCCTCACCGCGCGCATCGTGGGGGAGCTCGGCGGAGGGGTGGAGGCCGAGAACCGCCCGGAGGGAGGCGCATGCTTCCGGGTCAGGATTCCGGGGGCCGCGACCGATCCTCCAGAGGGGATGCCCGCATCCGGGGAACCCGCGGACCACGAGGCGAGGGGGTAGGGGATGAAGGTACTGGTCATTGACGACGACTCCGGCCTCCGGCGGGCCCTCACCCTCATTCTGGAGGACGGGGGCTACCAGGTGGACCTGGCCTCCGATGGGCGCGATGGCATGGAGCGGGCCCGGAATGGCCGCCCCGACATGATCCTGAGCGATGTCCGCATGCCCGGCATCGATGGCCTCGACCTGGTGGAGCAGCTCCGGGCCTCGGGCGTCACCACCCCGGTGGTGGTCATGACGGCCTACGGGAGCATGGACCTGGCCGTGGAGGCCGTGCGGCGCGGGGCCTCCGACTACCTGGCCAAGCCCTTCGGGGCGCAGGACGTGCTCCTCACCCTCCGGAAGGTGGAGGAGCGCTTCAACCTCCTCCGGTCCGACGAGGCGGAGGAGCCGTCCCCCGGGGGGCGGCGCCGCTTCGGGGCCCTCCTGGCCGCATCGCCCCGCATGATCGAGGTGGCCGAAATGGCCCTCAAGGTGGCCCGGCACCCCACCTCCGTCCTCGTGCAGGGGCCCACCGGCACCGGAAAGGAGCTCCTGGCCCGCCTCATTCACGACAACTCCCAGCGCGCCTCGGCCCCCTTCGTGGCCGTGAACTGCGGGGCCATTCCCGACACCCTTCTCGAGTCCGAGTTCTTCGGGGTCATGAAGGGCGCCTTTACCGGGGCCGAGCGCGACCGCCCCGGGCTCTTCGAGGCGGCTTCGGGCGGCACCCTCTTTCTCGACGAGCTGGGAGAGCTCCCCGAAAACCTCCAGGTCAAGCTCCTCCGGGCGCTTCAGGAGGGGACGGTGCGCCGCCTCGGCTCCGACCAGGAGGCCCAGGTCGATGTGCGGGTCATTGGCGCCACGAACCGCCGCCTCCTCGACGAGGTGGCCGACGGGCGCTTCCGCGAAGACCTCTACTACCGGCTGGCGGTGGTCACCCTCGAGGTGCCCCCCCTTCGCGACCGCCCCGAAGACCTGGAGATCCTCATGCGCCACTTCCTCGAATCGCGGGCCCGGCGCCTGGGGGTCGAGGTTCCCGAGGTGAGCGAGGGCGCCATGGCCGTGCTCCGGGTGCACCGCTGGCCCGGCAATGTGCGCGAGCTCGAAAACGTCCTGGAGCGCGCCCTCATCATGGCCGAGGGGCGCCTCATTCGTGCCGGCGACCTCCCGGCCAGCCTGGCCTCGGCCATCGAGGCCCCGGCCTTTCCCGACCGTCCCATTCCCCTGGGGCGGAGCGGGGGAGGGGGGCTGCCGGGGGGCGGAGGGCGATCCATGGGAATGGGGCCCGGTTCGGGAGATGCCACCCGTGCACCACGCGGCGGCCCCGGTGGGGGAGCCGCCGGGCCTGCCGGCGGAGGCGGGTACCCGGCGGGGGCCGGTGGGCCCGGGGCCGGCGGTGCGGGGCCAGGGGGGGCAGGGGGCGTCCTCGGTCCCGACGCCTTCGGGCCCGATGGCCTGGAAGACCTCTCGGTCAAGCGGCGCTCCGCCTCCCTCGAGAAGGACCTGATCCGGAAGGCCCTGGAAAAGACCGGGGGCCACCGGGGCCAGGCCTCCGAGCTTCTCGAGCTCTCCGACCGGGCCCTCCGCTACAAGATCCGGGAGTACGGCCTCGATGGCGGGAGTGGCGCAGACGGGGCATCCGACCTGGGGGACGAGAGCGACGAGGGCGACGAGGGGAGCGACGGGGCAGGGTAGGAGGCAGGAGGCGGCCGAGGGGCCGAGGGGGGCGAGGGGGGGAGCGGGGAGGGTAGGGGGTGCGTTCAGGGTCATCGTTGACGTTCTGCCCAGCCTCCGTGATCTTGATGAGGAGTACTTGCGGGTATCACGAAGATCATGGAGGGGCCCATGTCGGATACACGGGTGGCCGACCTGGACCGGAAGGCGGTCCGGCGCCTGGCGCGGTCCGCCGGGGTCGTGGGCTCCGACGCGGCCGAAGAGGGATTCTTCGTGACCGGCCCCGTGGCCCGGGTCCGCGCCCTCCGTCAGGTCGTACGCGCTGCACTCATCGAGGGAGAGCGGAACGACCAGCTCCTGGACCTCCTCCTCGAGAACGTCGAGCCTGCCGTAATGGGTCCCGAGCGGTTGCTCCAGCTGCGCATGCAGGCGGAGGCCAGACGGGCCTTCCTCCAGGAAGTGCCCCTTCTGGACAGCGCGGGCGTGGGAGACGTGCTCGGGTCCACCGCCCGCAACCGGGCTTCCATGGCAAACCGTCTCAAGCGCGAGGGAAAGCTCCTGGCGGTTGCCCATCGCGGGGTGGACCTCTACCCGGTGGAGCAGATCATTGACGGGGTACCGAGTCCCGCCATTCCCGCGATCCGGGAGGCCTTCTCGAAGGACACGCCGTGGTCCCTGGCGCTCTGGATGAACGCTCCCTCTCCCTGGCTCGGAGGGGAAAAGCCTCGGAAGGTGCTCGCATCGGACCCGGACCGGGTCGTCGAGGCCGCTCGCAGGGCCACCGACATCGATCGGTTCTGAGGGCGGGCCCGTGGGACGTTCCACCGGTTCGGTCCCCCCCGTGCCCGAGGTCTTCCAGGCGCCCCCGCGAACCGTTTCCTGGCCGCAGGATCGCGCAATCGTGCGGGCCTACCGGCTGGCGTACGGCCCGACCCGGTTCAACCCGGGCATCCGGACGGAGGCCGCGGGGCGGTTCCCCTTCTTCGAAGGCCCCGGGGGCCAACGCGTGCCTGTGCTGTACGGTGCCGAAGGGTACGATGCCGCCATCAGCGAGACCATCTTCCACGATCTTCCCGTGGGGGTCAGGGAGCCTGCCGTCGTGCCCGAGAGC
Source organism: Gemmatimonadales bacterium (assembly GCA_050485885.1). Lineage (GTDB taxonomy): Bacteria > Gemmatimonadota > Gemmatimonadetes > Longimicrobiales > Gaopeijiaceae > SKNW01. The sequence goes on from JBJHCG010000031.1 coordinate 6,511, forward strand.
CTGGTCGCCGCGTACGGCCTCGTTCGCCTGAGGCCCCGGCGAGATCTTTCCCTGGTCGAACTCGTGGGGCACGGCCTCCGCCGTCTGGGGCTTCGACCCGGGAGCGTGACCGACACGGGCCCCGAAGCGTATTCCCGGACGGTGGCATGGGCACAGGCCCTTCATCGAACCCTGAACGACGTGGACGGGCTGGTCTGGATGAGCCGGCAATTCAATGCCGAGCGCTCTCTGGTCCTCTTCGGCGATCGGGTCGAGGAGGACGACCTGGAGCCCCTCGAGCCGGGGGTCGTCCTGCGAACCGGCCCGGGTCGGGCGGTCCTCGATCGGGCGGCGAACGCCGCAGGCGTCCTCATCGTCTGAACCGGGACGTCGTCCTGACCGGACACGCGCCTGGCTCTCCCGGTGGTGCGGCCCCCGTCGCCCGGCGCCTTCGCCCCCCTTTGACAGGCGCGCTGGCCCCCCTTCTCCCGGCGCCTGCGGCCCCCTTCTCCCGGCGCCTGCGGCCCCCTTCGACAGGCGCGCTGGCCCCCTCCGCCGTGCCATGGCTATGTTCGGCCCGGGTTGTCCTTCTGCCTTCACCCGGGCCGCCATGACCGATCGTCGCCCCCCCCGCGCCCCGCGCAGCCCGCCCTCTCCGGACGCCCCGCCCGTCCAGCGCGCCCCGGCGGCCCTGGATCGTCTGCACGCCCCGCATTCCCCGAATCCTTCGGATGCCCCGCACGCCCCGCATCTCCCGGATCCTTCGCATCCCCCGTACGCCCCGCATCCCCCGCAGCCCATTCGGCGGGAGCCCTTCAATGCCGAACTTCACCCTGCCGAGCTCCCCCGACCCCTCACCCCGAACGAGGCCTGGTTCGTCCGTTCGAACTTTTCCGTGCCGCGGCTCGAGGCCGCGACCCACGGGATCGAGGTGGGAGGCGCGGTGGCGCGGCCCTTCCGTGTGGAGGTGGCCGAGATCGAGGCCATGGAGCAGCGGACCCTCGAGGTGACCACCGAGTGCGCCGGAAATGGCCGCATGGGGATGCAGCCGGCCGTGGTGGGGGAGCCCTGGGGAGTGCTGGCCGTGTCCACGGCGCGCTGGACCGGGGTGCCTCTCGTGCGCCTTCTGGAACGGGCCGGGGTCGAGGAGGGGGCGGTGGAAGTCCGCTTCGACGCCGCCGACGGAGGGAGGAAGGAGGATGCTCCCGAGCCCTTCGGCTTTGCCCGGTCCCTCCCCCTGGACAAGGCCCTCCACCCCGACACCCTTCTGGCCCTCCAGATGAATGGCGCCCCCCTTCCCCCGGAGCACGGGGCCCCGGTGCGCCTCGTCGTGCCCGGATGGTACGGCATGGCCAGCGTGAAGTGGCTGGCCGGGATCCAGGTGCTGACCGAGCCCTTTCGGGGCTTCTTCCAGCACGACCGGTACGTGTACGACCCGGGCGGGGGTGCCCCCCCCGAGCCCGTGACCCGCATGCGGGTTCGCTCCCTCATCCACACCCCTGCACCGGGGGCGGTGGTCCCGCCGGGGAAGGTGGAGGTGCGGGGATGGGCCTGGTCCGGGTACGGAGCCATCAGCCGGGTGGAGGTGGCCGTGGGGGGAGGCGAAGCGTGGAAGGATGCCTTCGTCGCATCGCGCCCCGAGGCGCCCTGGGCCTGGGTGGGCTTCTCCTGCACCGTGGAGGTGCGCCAGATCGGACGGCATCTTCTCCGGAGCCGGGCCCACGACGAGGCGGGGAATGCCCAGCCCCATCGTCCTCCCTGGAACCGCCTGGGATACGGCCAGAACGGGGTGCGCCTTGTGAGCTTCGAGGTGGGGGAGGGGGAGGGGCGAGGGCAATGAGCTGAGGCGGGGGGGCTGAGGTTCTGCCGAGGCCGGGGGCTTTCCGGGGCCGGGCCCGGCGCCCTGCCTGGATCGAGGTCGTCCCCGCCCGCCATCCCTTCGCCCCGCGGCCGGAGGGAGCTTTCCTCCATGAATGCCACGGGGAGGGCCGAGAGGCAGGGGAGCCAACGCAGCGGTCAATGCAGCGGTCAACGCATCGGCCGACGCAGCGGTCAAAGAACCGGACGGCGCGCCGAGGGGGGGCACACCCTCCTCGAGCTGGCCGTGGTCGTGGGCCTCCTGGGGATCCTTGCCCTGGTGGCGGTGGGCGGGGCCCGGAGCCAGGTCGACACCCTGGCGGTGCAGGTGGCCCGGGAAGAGGTGGCCGGACTCCTGCGCGAGGCCCGGTCGGTGGCGCGGGTTCATGGCGGGGCCCGGGTGGTCTGGGAAGAGGGCGCCGCGGTGGAGCTCCGGGTGCGGGCCGACTCGGTGGTGCGACGCTACGATCCCCGGGTCCACGGCGTTCGCCTCGCGCCCCGGAGCGGCCGCGCCTCCTTCGAGCTCGTGTATGGGCCCACCGGGCTCGGGCGGGCCACCTCCCTCACCCTGGAGCTTCGAAGGGGCGGGGTGACCCGGGCGCTGGTGGTCTCGTCGTACGGGCGTACCCGGAGGGAGCAGTGAACCGCCGGGGGAGCCTCCTTCTGGAGGCCGTCTTCGCCCTCTTCCTCCTGGCGGTGGTGGCCCTCGCCACCCTGGCCCTTCTCACCCACGCCCTCACCTGGTTCGAGACGGCCGAGGCCCGGGGGCGTGCCCTCCCCCTGGCCGGGGCCTGGCTCGAGGCCGGGGTTTCCGCCCGGGTGTCCGGCGCGGAGCCTCCGGAGCCGGACTCCCTCCCCGTGGGGCCGGGCTTTCTCCGGCCCGGGGTGGGGGGCGCCCCCGTGTTCGAGCATCCCCGAAGCCCGAGCTGGCCCGTGGGAGGACGGCCATGAGGCGGGCATCTGGAGCGTGGCAGACCACGAAGGGCGAGAGCTCCCGAGCGGGCCACACCCTGGCCGAGCTCGTGGTGGGCCTCCTTCTCGCCTCCCTCGTGGGCGCCGCGGCCGTGGCGCTCCTCCATGCCTCCTCCCGAGCCGTGATCGACCTCGTGGCCCGGAGCGAGGCCTCCGAGTTCCAGGGAACGGTGGCGGCCCTCCTCCATGCCGAAACCTCCATCGGGCGACAGGGCCCCGACTGGGAGGTGGAGAGCGCAACGGCGCTGCGCCTCCGGGCCTTCCGCGGGTACGCCCTGCCCTGTGGGGAGGGCCTTCCCGACCCCCTCCCCCTGGTCCGCCTGGGCGACCGCGCCCCCGATCCGGGGCGGGACTCGGTGCTCGTGATCACCGCCCGGGGGCGCCACCTCGTGGCCGGCCTCGGCTGGGTCGGACCCGAGGGGGCCGGTGCAGATCCGGGGTGCCCACCCCTCCAGCACACCTGGGTCCCTCCCCTCCGCGAGCGATGGCGCCTCGACTGGGGCCCCGGGGGTCCGCCCGCCGGCGAGGAGATCGTCCTCCTCCGCTACTTCGAGCGGGGTCGCTACAGCCTGGAAGACGGTGCCTTTCGGTACCGGCAGGGCGCCGGTGCCCGCCAGCCCCTCACGGCCGAGGTCCTCCCCCCGGGAAGCGGGTTCGAGGCGGACCCGTCGGGGCGGGTCCGGGTCCTCCTCCCTCCCCTGGCCTGGCCCCTTGCCGGAGATCCCACCTCGGGCGCCCCCTTCGGCCCCTCGCCGGGAGGGGGGCTCGAATGAACACGTCGAACCCGCCCCTTGCTCCGGGCTCCTCCCGGGTCCGGCTGACCGATCGGCAGGGCTTTCTCCTCCCCTTCGTGCTCCTGGCCGTCCTGGCCATCACCTCCCTTGCCCTTGCGGCACTGACCCTGGCCTCGGCGGAGCACGAAGGGGTGGAGTGGCAGCGGGCCTGGGTGGCGGGGGGGGCCGGCGCCGCGACCCTTCCCGGGCCCGCCCCCGACGACCACCAGGTCGTGGCGCATCTGCACGGTGGGTTCCGGGTGGTTCAGGCCCGGGAGGCGGCAGGGGGCGCAGGGGGCGCAGGGGGCTTGGATCCCCGCCGGGCCTCGCCGCTTCGGCTCCACCACCTGGCCTGGTGTCTCGACCCGGTGGCCGAGGGGGCCGCCCCCTGGGCCCCCACCGGAGGCCCCCTCTCCACCCCCCTCCCCCCGCAGCTGGGGCCCGTTCCGGTGGAGGCACTCCTCGAGGAGGGCGGGGTCACCCCGCCGCCCGTCCCGCTTCCCTCCCCATCCGACGGTGCACCGCTCCAGCTCCTCCCCCTTCCCGGACCCGACGGGATGCTCCCCCGGGTTGGCCTCTGGAGCGGAACGGCGCTGGGCCGTCCGGTCATGGTGCTTGCGGCCGAGGGTGATCTGGCCCTGGCAGGGGCCGGAGAGTTCAGCGGGGTGATTCTCCTGCGGGGCACCCTCACCGTGGGCGAGGGGGTCCGGGTACGGGGAGGGGTGCGGGCCGGGGGGGGTGTGGTGGTGGAGGGGGCCGGGGCCATGGACGGGGATGACCCCGGAGACGATCCCGGAGGGGCGTCTGGAGGAAGCCCCGGGGCGCATCCCCTCGTGGACGATCCGGCCGTGCGGCGGGCCGCCCTCTCCCTCCTCCCGACCTGCCCCGTTCTGGTGCATCTCCAGGGGCGTCTGGGGCGATTCTGATGCCCCGGCCGGGGTTTTCCGACACGAGGTCCTGCGGGATTCGGAAGGAGGTTCGGAAGAATCTTCCACAACCGCGCGGAATTCCCCCTTCCTCCCCCGATTCGGTCATCCGGGAGCGGTGGCACACCCCTCGCATTTTGGTCGACGCGTCGGGGGGTGCCTTCGCGGGTCGCCTCTACAGGGTCCCTCCCCCCCCTTTGGAGTCGCACGGAGTCGTCCACATGAAGCCCGTTTCAGCGCCCCGCAGCCGTGGGGGATTCACCCTCCTCGAACTTCTCGTGGTCGTTTCGGTGGGAGGGGTTCTCACCTCCCTCACCTTCATGACCTTTTCCCGGGTTCACGGGCAGCTGGGCACGAGCAGCGCCGTGTCCAACGTGCTGAGCCTCCACCACCAGGCCCGCGCCCTGGCCGTGGAACGGGGTGCCATGGTGAACTTCGTGGTGGACGAGGCCCGTGGCGAGGTTCGGGTCGAGGCGGGGGGTCAGGTCCTGAACCGCCTCGATGTGGCCGGGGAGTTCGAGGTCACCCTCGTCGCCGGGGGCGGGCTCACCCAGTGCTTCACCCCCCGAGGTGTGGCCGACCTCGCCTGCACCACCTTCGATCGGCCGGCCACCATCGCCCTGTCCCGGGGTGGCCGAACGGGCACCATCGAGCTCCTCCCCCTCGGCCAGGCCCGGGAGCGCTGAGCATGACGATCCGACGCATCTCCACCCACCGGTCCCGTCGTGCCCCGGCCGCCCCGACCCGCGAGCCCACCGGCACCCTCGCCTCGCCACCTCCCCGGTGGCGCCGGCAGGGGTTCTCCCTCATCGAGGTCGTGGTGGCCATGCTCCTCCTCACCGTGGGCCTGCTCGGGCTCGCCGCCGGAACGGGGTGGGTTCTCCGGAGCACCGAGGGGGCCCGCATCGACACGGCCCGGGCCACGGCGCTCCAGTCTGCGGTGGAACAGGTGCGCGCCCTGGACGACGCCTCGCTGGCGGAGGGAGGCGCCCTCGACCTTCCCGGCACCTACCAGGCCACCTGGGAGCCCATGGGGACCGGGGTGAACTCCACCCAGGTTCGCATCATTCTCAGGGGAGAACGGCACGAGGTCAGGGCCGGGGGAGCCCTCCCGACCCTGGCACCCGCGGCCGTCGACACCCTCCTCTACCGAGTCGTTCGATGAGCCCGACGCAGCGCTTCCGGAACCGCCGAGGACTGACCCTGGTGGAGCTCCTGGTGGTCATTGTGGTGGCCACCCTTCTCATGGGGGGGATCGTCACGATTCTCCTTTCGAACCAGCGGCTCTTCACCGTGAATGCCGCCCAGGTCCAGACCCAGCAGACCGTACGGGCCGGGGCCGAGGTGGTGGCCCAGGAACTCCGTGAACTGAGCCCCGCCCTCGGCGACCTTCTCTCGCTGGGCGCCACCGAACTCGAGGTCCGGACCCTTCGGCGGGCCGGGATCGTCTGTGCCATTGGAAGTCGCGGGCCCCTCACCGTACAGGTGGCCCGCCTGGGCACCCCCTTCGGAGCGGACGATCCGGTCACCTTCTTCGTCGATGACGATGTGGAGTCGGCCGCCGACGACTACTGGGCCGAGGGGCGGGTGAACAGCGCCGCCGAAGGCCCCGGGTGCCCGGGCCAGCCCACGACCCAGCAGCTCCAGCTCGTGGATCTTTCGCCTCTCGACGCCGCCCTCGAGGTCCAGCTCGGCGCCCTCGTCCGATCGTTTCGCACCTTCGCCTATGGCCCGGTCCTCCTCGATGGAGACACCTACCTCGGGAGGAGGGAGGCCGGAGGGACCCCCGTTCCCCTGGTCGGCCCCATCGACGCGGTGGGCGGCGTGAGCTTCGTCTATCGCGATGGCCAGGGCGATGTGACCACCGACCCGGCCCAGGTACGCACCATCGAGCTCACCCTCCGGGCCTCTTCGGAAGCCCGCTTCGAAAGCGGTCGCCAGGCCGGCGATGTCGCCACCCGAATCATCCATCTCCGAAACTGAACGGGGATCTTCATGAACGTGACCCCCTCTACCCACCCCGTCCTCCTGCCCCCGTCCCATCGACCTTTGGCCGAACCCGGGGCGCGCCCAACCGGAGCCCGGGCGGGGTTCGCTCTCCCCGCCGCCCTCTTCGCCCTGGTGGTCGTGGCCCTCTTCGTCATGTCGGGCTTCTACCTGGCCGGTCAGGAGCGGAACATCGGGCAGTCGTCCGAATTCGCGGCTCAGGCCACCCTCCTCGCCGAATCCGGGGTGAACGAGGTCCTCGCCACCTGGGAGCCGGGGCAGGGGAACCCGACGCTCGGGGGCGCCCCCCTGACCGTCTGCCTGGGATGCCAGGGGGCCGTCGAAGGGCTGAATGGCGGGTGGCAGGCCTCCCTCACCCGGGTAGGCGAGCGGCTCTACCTCGTGCAGAGCACCGGGGTCGTGGATCAGGTCGGCCGCTTCTCCGGGGCCACCCGGACCCTGGGGATGCTGGCCCGGCTGAACACCCTCGACTTCGAGGCCGATGCCGCCCTCGTGACCCGGGGCAACGTGGAAACCCGGGGCGGCGCGAGCATCAGTGGCTTCGATGTGGCCCCGGCGGGCTACACCTGCATGAATCCCCCGCAGAACCGCACCGGGGTCATCACCACCCCGGGGAGTTCGGTGACCGAGGTGGGGAACTCCTCCGTCACCGGGAGCCCCCGCGATGAACGCCGACCCTACGATCCCAGCACCTTCTTCCAGTTCGGGGACCTGGGGTGGGACGACCTTGTGGCCCTGGCCAACATCCGCCTTCCCGGGGGGAACATCAACAACACCGGACCCCGCTTCGACGACGACGACCGGTGCGATCGTACCCAGGCCCTGAACTGGGGAGACCCGGAGCGGCTCCACCCCAATACGAATTGCCGGAACTATTATCCGATCATCCACGTGAACGGGACGGCGCGGATCCAGTCCGGGGGCCGGGGGCAGGGAATCCTCCTCGTGGAAGGAGACCTGGATCTGCGCGGGGACTTCCTTTTCCACGGAATCATCCTGACCCGGGGCCAGGTCGGGGTGCAGGGAGCGGGGAATCGGGTTCTTGGCACCGTGCTTGCCGAGAATGGCCTCGAGATCGACCCCGACCTCTCCACCTTCGTGGGGGCCTCGGTGGTCCAGTACTCGAGCTGCGCCATCGACACGGCGCTCCAGAACCTCTCGGGTCTGAACTCGCTCCGTCCCGTACGGAACCGGGGGTGGGTCGATCTCACAGGGGCCGGATTCGAAGGGTAGCATCTTCGAAAAGTGCCCGACCGCAGGATTCGCGAACCTGCCTTGCTTGACAGGGCTCGGCGCCCGGTGGTAACGTGCCGAGGCAAGGTGGGAAAAATATGTTTCCCCGGGATTTCAGGCGGCTGAGATGGCGCTTTTCGGGCGGAAAAAGACGACGGTCGGGCTGGACATTGGCTCAGGCTTCGTGAAGGTCGTGGAAATGGACCACTCCGGAGATCAGCCGGAGATCGTGCGCTTGGCCATGAGCCCTCTTCTCCCGGACGCCATCGTCGAGGGGGAGGTCATGGATCCGGGCCTCGTGGCCGACACGATCCGCGGGCTCTGGGCCGAAGCCGGCATCGAATCGAAGGACGTGGTCACCGCCGTGGGCGGTCACGACGTGATCGTGAAGAAGATCGAAATGGACCGGATGACGGCCGACGATGCCCGCCAGGTGATCCGGTGGGAGGCCGAGCAGCACGTTCCCTTCGACATTCAGAGCGTGGTCATCGACTTCCAGATCCTCGATCCCGAGGGGACGGACCCGAAGATGAATGTGCTCCTCGTGGCCGCGAAGCGCGAGCTCGTCGACAACAAGGTGGCCCTTCTCCAGTCGGCGGGGCTCAACCCCAAGCTCATCGATGTGGATGCCTTCGCCCTTCACAACGCCCTGGAGCGGAATCACCCCGAGGCCATGGGGGGGATCGTCGGGCTCGTGAACATCGGTCATGAAATGACCAATGTGAACATCCTGGAAGACGGGGTTCCCATTCTCACGCGTGACATCCCCTTCGGCTCCCGGCGCATCCGCGAGGACCTGCAGCGCGAGCAGGGGCTCACGGCCGAGGAGGCGGAAGACATCGTCCAGGGGCGGAAGCTCCACGACGCCCTCGACCGCTACGTCCGCTTCGGCGCCGACGAGGTGGCCGTGGGGGTGGAGCGCGCCGCCGGCTTCCTCATGGCCCAGTACGCCGGAGAGGGTCTGGGGCGGGTCTTCCTCGGAGGAGGCGGTGCCCGCATCCCCGGGCTCGAAGCCGCCCTGGCCGAGCGGATGGGGGTGCCGGTGACGCGCACGAACCCCTTCGAACGCATTCCCGTGACCCCTGGAGCGCCGATCCGGATGGTTCTCGACGAAGTGAGTCCGGTTCTCCTCCTCCCCGTGGGCCTGGCCCTCAGGCACCCCTGATCCGGAGCGTGGCTGGTGATTGAAGTCAATCTTCTACCGGGTAGTACCAAGGGGAAGAAGGCGTCGACGAAGCGTCGCGCCTCCGGCCCCGCCATGGGCGGACTCGGGGGCGATCGCTGGGTCCTGGGTGCCGGGGCCATTGTTCTCGTGGCCCTTCTCGTGGTGGGATGGCTCTGGATCTCGGTGGCCGGGCAGGCCGAGGATCTGCGCGTCGAGATCGAAATGGCTCAGCGCGACTCCGCACGCTTCGCCGATGTGATCCGCCGCACCGAAACGCTCCAGGCACGCCGCGACACCATTGTCCAGCAGGTCATGGTCCTCCAGGAGATCGACGGGGCACGCTACGTGTGGCCCCATCTCATGGACGAGGTGGGCCGGGCGCTGCCGAACTTCACCTGGCTCATTCGGATGCAGCAGGTCTCTTCGCCTCCGAACCTCACCTTCCGGGTGCGGGGGCGGGCCTCCAACTACTTCGCCCTTACCACCTTCATGGAGAATCTCGAGGCCTCGCCCTTCGTGCGTGGCGTTCGCCTCGTGACCTCGGACCAGGTGGTCATGACGGTGCCGGGCGCCGGAAGCCGGAACGTGTACGAATTCGAACTCGAGGCCGGCTGGCAGGATCCCCCCGCCGGGGTGATCCAGCGGGAGCCCCTCTTCGGACCCTCCGTGGCCCTTCCCGGGCTGGAGGACGAGCCCCTCGACCCGGCCCCCGGCCTTTCCGACGAGGAGGGGAACTGACATGGCACTCCTCCCCACCGAACGGCACAAGCAGTACGCACTCCTGGCCGGGATCGCCGCCATTGCCCTCGCGTACCTCTTCTTCAACCAGTGGTACGAGCCGAGAAAGCTCGAGATCGAGCGGCTCGAGACCCGCCTCGAGGCCCTTCAGGACCAGAACCGCCGGGCCCAGGTCATTGCGGCCCGGGGCGGCCCCGAGCTGGAAGAGCGGCTCGCCGTGTACGAGCGGCACCTCTCGCGGATGGAAGAACTCATTCCCCGCACCGGAGAGGTCCCCGCCCTCCTGAACACCATCACCTCCGAGGCGAACCGCTTCAACGTGGTCATGGGCTCGCTCCGCCCCGAACCCCTCATTACCGAGGAGTTCTACGTGCGGGAGAGCTACCAGCTTCAGGTTTCGGGTGACTTCCACCGGGTGGGACAGTTCCTGACCTCCATTGCCTCGCTCCCCCGGATCATCACCCCGGTGGACCTGGAAATCGCTCCCTACACCGGCCCGATTCCGCCCCAGGGCGTGACGAGCCCGGTTCTTGCCACCTTCCGCGTCCAGACCTACACGTCGCTCCAGGGGAACGGCAACGGCGGACTGGCCGAGGAGCTCGACCGATGAATCCGAAGGTGAAGCGCGTTCCCGCCGCCGGTGGGCTGGTCCTCATGACCGGACTTCTCGCCATGGCCGGGTGTGAGGTTCCGCCCGAGGCAGGCGCCCAGGCCGCGCCGGCCCAGCAGGAAACGATGACACCTCTCCCCCCGGAGGTGATCAATGGCGACACGATCCAGCTCGTCTTCGAGCGTGAGGTCTTCACCTATCCGGGTTTCCAGCGGAGGAATCCCTTCGCGCCCCTCACGGGGCAGACCGACGGGCCCCGCTACGAAGACCTGGAGCTCCGCATGGTGATCCTCGTGGAAGACGGCCCCGGATCGGTGGCCACCCTGGCCCTGCGCGGGACCGGGGGCGGGCAGCAGGCCCGGACCTTCCGGGTCCGGGAGGGCGACGTGCTCGGCAACATGCGGGTCCGCACCATCCGGCTGCGCGAGATCCTGGTGGATGTGGACGAATTCGGGCAGCGCGAGACCCGGGTCATGGAGCTTCGCCGCCAGGAGCCCGAGGCTGTGGGGGGCGATGCGCCCCCGGATGCACCCCCCCCTGACACCACGGGCGCCGGCGGCGACATGGCGCCCCCTGACGTGATCATCCCCGACACCACCCTCATGCTCTCAGGCACCGGGAACGGAGGTTCCGAATGAAGCCCCTCATTGCACTCTGGACCAGTCTCGCCCTGGGGGTCGGAGGCCCTGCGGCCCCGGTGGACGAACCGGGCACCCTTCGGGATCTCCAGGTGGTTCCCGGCTCCAACCTGCAGGGGCCCCTCGTCGAGGTCATCTTTGCCGTCGACGGGACGGTGGACATCCGTGACTTCACCATGGAGGGCCCGGACCGCCTCGTGGTGGACCTCATCGGTGCCACCTCGGCCCTGGCCTCGGAGCGGTTTCCGAACCTGAACCTGGGCGGGATCCAGGCCATCCGGGCCCGGCAGTACGCCCCCGATGTGGTCCGGGTCGAGCTTGAACTCGCCGCCCTCGTGGGGTATGCGGTGCAGGCCGGCGACGGCTTCGTCCGCGTCACCCTCGAGAACGTGCTCGGCGACTTCGAGCCCTGGTCGGCGCCTGCGGCAGCCGCGAACGGGCAGGGCGGCAACGGCGGACCTGCGGCCAGTGGAGCGTCAAGCCGTCACACCACGGTCGCCGCGCCTGCCGCCTCCACCCGCCGAAGCGGCTGGACGGGGGTGGCAGCCCAGGAGTTCTCCCGCTCCATGTCGGTGACCTTCGTCGACACCCCCATTCGGGAGGTCCTCTTCACCTTCGCCGACTTCTCGGGGCGCTCCATCGTCGCCGGGTCGGGGGTGAGCGGGACGATCAGCGCCGAGATCCGGAACCAGCCCTGGGACATCGCCTTCCAGGCCATTCTCGAGTCCAACGGGCTCGCGGCCCAGGAACAGGCCTCCGGAATCATCCGGGTGGACCGGCTCCAGGACATCCAGGAGCGGGTGGAGGTGGAACCCCTCCTGACCCGGATCTTCCGGATCTCCTTCGCACGGGCCGGCGAGGTGGCGCCCTCGGTGGAGAGCCTTCTCTCCTCCCGCGGGACGCTCTCCACCTCGCAGGGCACGAACACGATCGTGGTGACCGACATTCCCGGGGTGCTCGACCAGGTGGAGGCCCTCATCGAGGGGCTCGACGTGCAGACCCCCGAGATCACGATTTCGGCCAAGATCATCTTCGTGAACCGGACGGATCTCGAGGAAACGGGCATCGTCTACGAGCTGAAGGACTCCCGCGGAAACCAGATCAACCGGACCTTCCCCGGGGCCATCGATGAAGATGGCGACGGCCGCATCTCGCAGGACGAGCGGGTGCCCATCGGGACGAACGTCATCGCCTTCGGGGGCAACTCGGTGGCGGCCATCGGAAATGCCAACCAGCGGGTGACGGGGCCGGCCGTTCAGTTCCTCACCTCCCTGGTCCTTGGCCGGCACACCCTCCTCTCCTTTGCCGAGGCGCTTCAGTCGGTGAACCTCTCCGACATCGAGGCGCACCCCCAGGTCCGGGTTCTGGAAAACCAGACGGCCCAGATCCTGGTCGGTGAGCGGGTGCCCATTCCGGTGGCCCAGCAGACCACCGTGGGGGGTGGGCAGGAGGGTCAGGCCCTCTTCCAGCCCTTCACGATCCAGTTCCAGGAGGTGGGGATCAAGCTCGAGGTCACCCCCCAGGTGGCCGCCGGCAACCTCATTCTCATGGATGTGCTGGCCGAGCGCTCCGGCGTCGACATCGTCGACTCCTTCCTGGGCTTCATCTTCAACACCCAGGAAGCGCAGACCCGGGTCCTCGTGGAAGACGGCGAGACCGTGGTCATCGGAGGGCTCACGGTCACGGAGACCGCCGAGCTCCGGAGCGGGATTCCGCTCCTCATGAACCTCCCCGTGGTCGGACGCCTCTTCCGCCTCACCCGCGAGGAGAAGGCGCAGCGCGACCTGATCATCATGATCACCCCGCAGATCAACCGCCGCTGAACCCGAGGAAGGGAGTCGGATCATGACGCATGAAACGAGTTCCACCCCCCTGGGCGCGGGGGTGAGGGGGAGGCGCGGCCCTGCCGTGGTCCTGGCGGCCCTGGCCCTCGGGGCCGGGGTGGCAGCCTGCGATGGCGGAAACGCCTTCGGCCCGGTGGGCGTGGCCCCCAGCATTGTGACCCTCCAGGCCCCCGAGACCGCCGCTTCCGGAACCCCCCTCGAGGTCTACGTGGCCGGGGTGGCGGTCATTCGCCTGGACTCGGTGGTGGTCACCGTCGAAGGCGGGACCTTCAGCGCTCGCCAGCGCCTTACCGGCGAGGCGCGCCAGCTCGAGGTGGACGGAGTTCTCACCTTCAACCTCCCCTCGGCGGTCACCGACACGGTCTTCACCATCGAGGCCTTCGCCGTCGATGCCCAGCGGAACGTGTCGCTCCCGGCCATGCGGACGGTGCGGGTGCTCGACGGAACACCGCCCACCGCCACCCTTTCCGGGGTGCCCGAGGCGGTCCGGCAGGGGGAGACCTTCGAAGCCACCGTAACGGCACAGGACAACCTTGGCCTTCGCTGGATCGGTGTCGACATTCGTGGGCCGAACGGCGCCATTCTCCGCTCCGATTCCGTGTCGGTAAGCGGGCTCAGTGCCTCGACCACCTTCACGGTGAACGTTCCCGCCACCCCGGTGTTCGGATCGTACGAGGCGCGTGCCTTCGCCCGCGATGTGAGCGGCAACCGTTCCACATCGGCTCCGAGTGCGCTTCAGGTCGCCTTTGTCGATCTGGACCCGCCCACGTCGGAGATCCAGTCGCCCGCCGCGGGGAGCATGTACGTCACCGGCGACAGCCTCGTCGTGACGGCCCGTGCCACCGACAATGCCCAGCTCGTGGCCATGCGGTTCCGTGCGGTGGCCCTGGTCGGGGATCCGGCGCTCGGCACCGATTCCGAAGTCGCCCGGTTCCAGCCCGTCAGCCGGGAGTTCACCGCGGTCAGGACCGATACGACCCTGACCCGCGTGCTCCCCTTCAATGCGGCCAGCATGACGGCGAATCCCCCCACCTCGGCCAACGAGGAGGTGTCGATCATCGTCGAGGCCGAGGATGCGGCAGGCTTCGTCACGGCCGACACGGTGCGGGTGACCCTCCAGCACGATGTGGAAGCGCCCAGCGTCACCGTGCAGTCGCCCTCTGAAAACGACGCGGTGAACACGGCGCAGTCGATCCCGGTGAGCGTGGTCGTGGCCGACAACCAGGGCCCGGTCCCGTCCGGAATCAACTTCATCACGATCCAGGCCCAGGCCATTACGGGGAACGCGGCCACCGGGGGCGTGACGGTGCAGCAGCTTGTGACTCCGGTGAACTTCACCCTTCAGGATCTGGGTCGCGCCACCAGCATCGTGAACCCCTTCACGCTGAACCACTCGCTACAGATCACCTCGACGCCAGCCTCCCCCGATCGTTTCTTCTTCCTCATCGTCACGGCACGGGACGTGGCCGGGAATGTGCGCGCCGATACGGTCCGGCTGCGCGACACGAGTCCTCCCTGATCTTCCCCGCACCACGGCTTCCCCCCGACGCCCGGTCTGGACACCCTCCGGACCGGGCGTCACCTTTGGGGGCAGCGCTCCCATCCATCCCTTCCTCCCCGCCGCTCCCCCCGAATCCGTGCTCCGCATTCTCTCCTTCCGCACCGCCGGCGAGTCTCATGGACGCGGCCTGACCGCCTTCATGGAGGGGGTTCCGGCCGGGCTCTCCCTCGTCATGGAGCGCGATGTCGACCCCGATCTGGCCCGTCGCCAGCAGGGGCATGGCCGGGGCCGGCGCATGCAGATCGAGCAGGACCGGGTCGAGCTTCTCTCGGGGGTGCGTCTGGGCGAAACGCTGGGCTCCCCCCTGGCCATGGTCATCTGGAACCGCGACTGGGAGAACTGGACCACGGCCATGTCGCACCTCCCGCCCGAGCCCGAGGGGAACCCGGGTGCCCTCCGGGCCATGTACCTTCCGCGCCCCGGGCATGCCGACCTGGTGGGGGTGCTCAAGTACGACCGGCGCGACACCCGCGACATCCTGGAGCGGGCCTCGGCCCGGGAAACGGCGGCCCGGGTGGCATGCGGGGCCGTGGCCCGTCGCCTCCTGGCCGAATTCGGGATCCAGGTGGGGAGCTACGTTCGCCGGATCGGCGAGGTGGAGGCCGCCGACCCCGCCGACCTCGACGAGATCCTGGCCAGCGGGGTCAACGCCCGCTCCGACGCCTCCCCCGTGCGGACGCTGGACCACGCATCCGAGCCCCGGATGATCGACGCCATCGATGCCGCGAAGGAGGCGGGCGATACCCTGGGCGGGACCTTCGAGGTGGTGGTCACCGGCCTTCCGGTTGGGCTGGGGAGCCATGTCTCGTGGGACCGAAAGCTCGATGCCCGCCTTGCCGCCGCCGTCATGTCGATCCAGGCCATCAAGGGGGTCGAGATCGGGCTGGGGTTCGAGGCGGCAGAGCGGCCGGGCTCCCGGGTGCACGATCCCATCGTCCGCGACGACGCCCACACCCGCTCCGGCGGGTTCGGCCGGGCCTCGAATGGCGCCGGCGGGCTCGAGGGTGGGGTGACCACGGGGGCGCCCCTGGTGGTCCGGGGCGCCATGAAGCCCATCTCCACCCTCATGAAGAACCGCCTCCCCTCGGTGGACCTGCGGGATGGCTCCGAGGCCGCGGCGGCCACCGAGCGAAGCGACACCTGTGCCGTTCCCGCCGCCGGGGTCGTGGCCGAGGCCATGGTCGCCCTGGTCATGGCCGACGCCTTCCTCGAGAAGTTCGGGGGCGACGCCCTCTCCGAGACACGCAGGAACTTCGATGCCTGGCTCGCGTACCTCGCTCAGCGCGGATGGGGAACACGAGAGGCAGGAACGCCCGCCGGGGTGGTATCCCCCGCCTCGTGACGGAGGCCCCCCCCGCCCCCCCGCGCCGGATCCTCCTCGTGGGCTTCATGGCCTCGGGGAAGTCGGCCATCGGGCGGGCGCTGGCCCGGGAGCTGGGATGGGGCTTCCATGATTTCGACCGCGAGATCGCCCGCCGGGCCGGTCGCTCGGTGGCGGCGATCTTCCGGACCGAAGGCGAGGAGGTGTTCCGGACCCGAGAGGCCCAGGTGGGCGCCGAGCTCCTGGCCCTGGACAAGGTCGTTCTCGCCTCGGGAGGGGGGTGGCCCTGCCGCCCCGGCCGGCTCGATGCCCTCCCCGAAGGGACCTTCTCGGTCTGGGTCCGGGTTCGACCCGAACTCATCGCCGAGCGGGCCGCACGCAGGAAGGGAACGCGTCCCCTCCTCGACGTTCCCGACCCCGAAGCCCGAATTCGCGAGCTCCTGGAAGCCCGGGAGCCCTGGTACGACATGGCACACTGGATCCTCGAAGGGGACCACGGCTCGCCGGCGCAGCTCGCCCGGCGCGTCGTGCGACGCCTCAAAACCGACGGTTGAGCATGGCATCTGGCACGAATGGAAAGAAGCTGGTGGTGGTCGAGTCCCCCACCAAGGCGCGCACCATCGGAAAGTACCTCGGCAAGGGGTACGAGGTGGTGGCCTCGGTGGGGCATGTCCGTGACCTTCCCACGAAGGACCTGGGGGTCGACGTGGAAGGGGGCTTCGAGCCGAAATACGTGACGATCCGGGGAAAGAAGTCCGTTCTGGACGACATGAAGACCCGGGCGCGGAAGGCCGACACGATCATTCTCGCCACCGACCCCGATCGGGAGGGCGAGGCCATTGCCTGGCATGTGGCCGAGTACCTGGGCCGGAAGAAGGACCCGAGCCGCTTCCGGCGGGTGGAGTTCCGCGAGGTCACGAAGCGGGCCGTGGAGAAGGCCCTCTCCGAGCCCGGCGAGCTCGACATGAGAAAGGTCGAGGCCCAGCAGGCCCGGCGCATTCTCGACCGGATCGTGGGCTACCAGGTCTCGAAGGACATTCTCTGGCGCTCCATCTACCCCGGCCTCTCCGCCGGGCGCGTGCAGACCGTGGCGCTGCGCCTCATCTGCGAGCGCGAAGACGAGATCCGCGCCTTCGTCGAGGAGGAGTACTGGTCCATCACGGCCCACCTGGAGCGGGAGGAGCAGGCTTTCGAGGCCAAGCTCCACAAGATCGACGGAAAGGCCTTCACCCTGGGCAACGAGGCCGCCGCCACCCAGGTGGTGGACGATGTGGCGGCCCTCCCCTTCCAGGTGTCGGAGGTGAAGCGGAGAGAGCGGCGGAAGAACCCCCCCTCGCCCTTCACCACTTCGACCCTCCAGCAGGAGGCGGCCAAGCGCCTCCGCTTCTCGGCGCGCCGGACCATGACCACGGCCCAGCGTCTCTACGAGGGGAAGGACATTCCGGGGCGGGGCACGGTGGGGCTCATCACCTACATGCGGACCGACTCCACCCGGGTCTCGGCCGAGGCCGCCGGGGCGGCCCGCGACCTGGTCCGGGGCGAGTTCGGCGAGCGGTACCTCCCCAAGTCCCCCCGCCTCTACGGGGGGAAGCAGCAGCGAGGAGCCCAGGAGGCCCACGAAGCCATTCGCCCCGCCGACCCCTCGATCCACCCCGACGAGCTGAAGAACGCCCCCGGGGTGGAGGGTGCGGAACACCGCCTCTACGAGCTCATCTGGCTCCGCTTCGTGGCCGGGCAGATGGAGCCCGCGGTGTACGACACCACCACGGCCGACTTCCACCTGGAGCCGGAAGGCGGAGCCCGGCGCTACACCTTCCGGGCCACCGGATCGGTGGTCAAGTTCGACGGCTTCACCCGCCTCTATAAGGAGGCCACCGAGTCCGGCGACCACCGTCGCCTCGACGACCTGGACCCCCTCCCGGCCCTCGACGAGGGGGTGGTGGCCGCCCTCCGGCAGATCGAGCCGAAGCAGCACTTCACCCAGCCCCCGCCCCGCTTCTCCGAGGCCTCCCTCGTCAAGGAGATGGAGCGCCTGGGCATCGGGCGGCCCTCCACCTACGCCTCCATCCTGGGCACGATCCAGGACCGGGGGTACGTGGAGCAGGAAGACCGGCGCTTCACCCCCACCCCCCTGGGCGAGACGGTGTCCCGCCTCATGGTCCGGGTCTTCCACGACCTCTTCAATGTCGACTTCACCTCCCGCATGGAGGGGGAGCTCGACCGGGTGGAAGATGGCGAGACCGACTGGCGCCAGGTGCTGGAGGAGTTCTACCCCGGCTTCGTGGAGCAGCTCGAGCAGGGGAAGAAATCGGTCGATGCCATTGTCCGGGAGATCTCCGAAGTCGAGGGCGAGGTCTGCGACAAGTGCGGGAGCCCCATGCTCGTGCGGTGGAACAAGCGGGGGCGCTTTCTCGGATGTTCGGCCTACCCCGAGTGCCGGAACACCCGCTCCCTCGACACCCCCGGAGAGCTCTCCGACGACCTGGAGCTGGGCCGGCACCCCGAAAGTGACGAGCCCATCTACCTGAAGAGCGGCCCCTACGGGCTCTACGTGCAGCGGGGAGACGACGGAGCCGAGGGTGGCAAGCCTCCCCGGGCCTCCCTCCCGAAGGAGATGGAGGCCGAGGCGGTCACGCTCGATTTTGCCGTGAAGCTTCTCTCCCTCCCCCGCGCCCTGGGAGACGACCCGAAGACCGGAAAGCCGGTGGAGGCCGGACTCGGCCGCTACGGGCCCTACGTGCGCCGCGAGCGGACCTACCGGAATCTCCGCGACATGGACCACCTCTTCTCGGTGGAGCTCCCCGAGGCGCTGGAGCTTCTGGCCGTCGACCAGGGGCCCGCCGTGCTCAAGGAGCTGGGCACCCACCCCGAGAGCGGGGCCGAGATCACCCTTCGGGACGGTCGCTACGGCCCCTACGTGACCGACGGGAAGACGAACGCCTCCCTCCCCAAGTCCGCCGACCCCGACGAAATCGACCTGGAAGCCGCCGTGGAAATGCTGGCGAAGAAGGCGGCCCGCGGGGGCGGAAAGGGCGGTCGCGGCGCGAAGAAGGGCGCGGCCCGGGGTGGGGGGAGGAAGAAGAAGGGTGGCTGAGGTCACCGTGGTGGGGGGCGGGCTCGCGGGGTGCGAGGCGGCCCTCCAGCTCGCCGGGCGCGGGCACACCGTCCGCCTCGTGGAAATGCGCCCCGTCCGGTCCACCCCGGCCCACCAGTCCGAGGGTCTGGGCGAGCTCGTCTGCACGAACTCCTTCAAGAGCGAGGACCCCTCCAACGCCCACGGCGCCCTCAAGGTCGAAATGGAGGCGCTGGGCTCCGTCCTCCTTCGATGCGCCGCCGAGACCCGGGTCCCCGCCGGCGCCGCCCTCGCCGTCGACCGCACCCTCTTCTCCGAGGCCATGACCCGCGAGGTCAGCGCCCACCCGGGGATCAGCCTGGTCCGGGACGAGGTCACCGACCTCCCCCCGGGACCCGCGGTGGTGGCCACCGGCCCCCTCACCTCCGATGCCCTTTCCGAGGCCATTCGGGCCCGCCTGGGGGTGGAGGGGCTCGCCTTCTTCGACGCCATTGCCCCCATCGTGGACCGGGAGTCGCTCGACGAGTCCGTGGTCTTCGCCCAGGGGCGGTGGGACCAGGACGCCGACTACCTGAACTGCCCCTTCACGAAGGAGGAGTACGACGCCTTCGTCGAGGCCGTGGCCGGGGCCGACGTTCACCAGGGGAGTCACGACTGGGATGAGGTCCCCTACTTCGAGGGGTGCCTCCCCATCGAGGTCATGGTCAGGCGCGGCCCCGAAACGCTCCGCTTCGGCCCCATGAAGCCCATCGGGATCACGAACCCCCGCACCGGGGAGCGCCCCTGGGCCGTGGCCCAGCTCCGGCGCGAGGACCGGGCCGGGCAGATGTGGAACCTGGTGGGCTTCCAGACCCGCCTCCGCATTGGCGAGCAGAAGCGCGTTTTCCGCACGATCCCGGGGCTCGAAGAGGCCGAGTTCTTCCGCTTCGGCTCGATTCACCGGAACTCGTACCTGAACTTTCCGGCCCGCCTGACCCGGGCCGGGGCCCTCCCCGACCGGCCCGACCTCCTCTTTGCCGGGCAGATCACCGGGGTGGAGGGGTACACCGAGTCGGCGGCCTCGGGAATCCTGGCCGCGGTGAACCTGGACCGGGCCCTCCGGGGGCTCGACCCGGTGGTGCCCCCTCCCACCACCATGCTTGGGGGCCTCTACCGGTACCTGGCCGAGAGCGATCCGAAGCACTTCCAGCCCATCAACGCCAACTGGGGCCTGGTGGAGCCCCTCCCCGGCCGCATCCGCGACAAGGGGAAGAAGCGCCAGATGCTTGGAGAGCGGGCCGCCGCCGACTTCCGGGGGTGGATGGCGGAGGTGGCGCCCTGACCGCCGTGGAGCGCTACCTGGCCCACCTCGAGGGAGAGCGCCAGCTCTCTCCGAACACCCTCCTTGCCTACCGGCGGGATCTCGACGACCTCACCGCCTTCCTCACCGGGCACTGGGGCACCCCCACCTGGTCCTGGAAGGACGTCGACCGCCTCGCCCTCCGCGCCTTTCTCGGCTGGGGGCAGCGCAAGGGACTCTCCCGCCGCACCCTGGCCCGCAAGCTCTCCGCCGTCCGCTCCTTCCTCCACTTTCTCCATGCCGAGGGCGAGCTCGACCGGAATGCCGCCCGCACCCTTCGCGCCTCCCGCAAGGAGCGGGTCCTCCCCACCCCCATTCCCCACGCGGCCATCGGGGCCCTCTTCGAGATGGCCGAAGCGCGGGCCGCCGAAAACACCCTGGTGGGAACCCGCACCCTTCTCATCCTCGAATGCCTCTATGGGAGCGGGCTCCGCCTCTCGGAGCTTCACGGCCTCGACCTGGAGGCGGTGGACCCGGTCTCGGAACAGGCCCGGGTCCTGGGCAAGGGGCGAAAGGAGCGCATCGTTCCCCTCACCGCCCCGGCGGTGACCGCGCTCCGCCGCTACCTCCCGCGCCGCCTCGAAACGGGGGCCTCCGACCGCCGGGGTCCCCTCCTCGTGAACCAGGGGGGGAGCCGCCTCTCGCGCCGCTCCATCCAGCGGGCCGTCACCGCCCTTCTGGAGGCCGCCGGCGAAGGAGACGAGCACTCCACCCACTCGCTCCGCCACGCCTTCGCCACGCATCTTCTCGATGGAGGGGCCGATCTCATGGCCGTCAAGGAACTTCTGGGCCACAGTTCCCTCTCCACCACACGGATATATACTCATGTATCCCGGGAGCGGCTCCGCCAGGTGTACCGCGATGCCCACCCCCGCTCCACCTGATCCTCCCGCCCTTGCCCACGGTGAGCCGTCCCTGCCCCGTCGAGCCGCCTCCGTCCCTGTCGAGCCGTCCCTGCCCATGCCGAACGATTTCCTGATGGATGATGCCCCCCTTCCGACCCCAGGGTCGACCTCTGCCCAGGCCCTTCCCGTCGGGGGGGCCACCCCGGCTCCTGCCGGCCACGGGCGTCCCCGGGTCCGGGCCACCACGGTGGTGGCCGTCCGGCGCGAGGGGCGGGTGGCCATGGGCGCCGATGGACAGGTCACCATGGGTGACACCGTGGTCAAGGGGAGCGCGGTGAAGGTCCGGAAGCTCAAGGGTGACCGGATCCTCGCCGGGTTTGCAGGGGGGGTGGCCGACGCCTTCACCCTCTTCGAGAAGCTCGAGGAGAAGCTCGAACGCTACCCCGGCAACCTGACCCGGGCCTGCGTGGAGCTGGCCAAGGACTGGCGCATGGACCGCTACCTTCGCCGCCTCGACGCCCTCCTCCTCGTGGCCGACGTGGACCACCTCTTCGTGGTGAGTGGCGACGGAAACGTGCTCGAGCCCGATTCCGAGGTGGCCGCCATCGGCTCGGGGGGCTCCTTCGCCCTGGCGGCGGCCCGGGCCCTCAGGGACCACACCGAGCTTCCTCCGGTGGAGATCGTGGGCGAGGCCCTCCGGATCGCCGCCGACATCTGCATCTACACCAACGACCGGATCCGCGTCCTGGAGCTGGGGAACACCCCGGCCGCGCCGGAGACTGCATGAGCCACGACACCCCCCCGAACGACGCCCCTGACGCGCCCGACGCGTCCGGCGCTCCCGACGCCCACACCGCCTCCGACACCGGCCCCGACGCACCGGCCGCCGGCCCCGACGCACCCGCCTCCGACGCCGGCCCCCACCCCGACCCAGGCTCTGCCTGGCTCGACGAGCTCACCCCCCGCCAGATCGTGGGAGAGCTGGACCGATACATCGTGGGGCAGACGGATGCCAAGAAGTCGGTGGCCATTGCGCTCCGCAACCGGTGGCGGCGCCAGCGCGTGGATGACGAGCTCCGCGACGAGATCCTCCCCAACAACCTCATCCTCATCGGGCCCACCGGGGTCGGGAAGACCGAGATCGCCCGGCGCCTGGCACGCCTGGCCGGGGCCCCCTTCGTGAAGGTGGAGGCCTCCAAGTTCACCGAGGTCGGGTACGTGGGGCGCGATGTGGAATCCATGGTCCGCGACCTGGCCGACACCGCCGTCAACCTGGTCCGGGCCGAGCGGGAAGACGAGGTGCAGGGCATGGCCGAGGAGCGCGCAGAGGAGCGCCTCCTCGACCTCCTCTTTCCCGGTGGCGAGGGAGAGGCAGGAGGTCCCCGGAGCGGGGGAGGCGAGGCCTCCGACGGGCCCGGCGCCCCCGGCTCGGGCCCACCTGCCGGCACCCCCATGGGGGGCGGAGTTCGGGTGGAAACGGCCCGGCGCCCGGCCTCCGAGGTCCTGGGCGGAGAGGCCTCCTCCCGCCCCCGGATCTTCGTGGTCGGGTCGGAGGGGGTGCGCCCCCCGGAAAACGGAGAGTCCTCCGCTCCGAAGGAAGGGGGAGAGGACGACGCCCCCGTCTCCATCGAGGAGCGCCGCCACCGCACCCGCGAGAAACTGCGGGGGCTCCTCCGCGACGGAAAGCTCGAAGACCGGATGGTGGAGATCGAGGTGGACCAGACCCCCAACCTCGACGGGATGATGGTCCCCATGGGCATGGAGGGAATGGACCCGAACTTCACCGAAATGCTCCAGGACATGCTCCCGAAGCGGAAGAAGCGCCGCACCGTGACGGTGGCCGAGGCCCGGCGCGTCCTCATTCAGGAGGAACTGGACCGCCTCGTCGACATGGACGAGGTGGTGAACGAGGCGCTGGACCGGGTCGAGGAAATGGGGATCATCTTCCTCGACGAGATCGACAAGATCGCCGGAGAGCGGGGCACCTCGGGCCCCGATGTGAGCCGCGAAGGGGTGCAGCGCGACCTCCTCCCCATTGTGGAGGGGTCGAATGTCCAGACCAAGTACGGGCTCGTCCGCACCGACCACGTCCTCTTCATTGCCGCCGGTGCCTTTCATGTGTCCAAGCCCTCGGACCTGATTCCCGAGCTCCAGGGGCGCTTCCCCATTCGGGTCGAGCTCAAGTCGCTGGGCGAGGAGGACTTCGTTCGCATCCTCACCGAGCCCCAGAATGCCCTGGTGAACCAGTACCAGGCCCTCATCCGCACGGAGGGGTCCGAGATCATCTTTGCCGACGAGGGGGTGCGGGAGATCGCCCGGATCGCCGCCCGTCTGAACGAGCGCATGGAAAACATCGGGGCCCGCCGGCTCCAGACCGTGCTCACCACCCTCCTCGAGGAGATCCTCTTCGAGCTCCCCGAACGGGGGCACGAAACGATTCTCGTGGACCGGGAGTTCGTCACCTCGCACCTGGCGGCCATCGTCGAGGACGAGGACCTGCGGAAGTACATCCTGTGAGTGGGTCCGCGGCGGCACCCCGGCACTTTCTCACCCTCCTGGACCTCTCCCGGGACGAACTGGTCGGGCTCCTGGAGCGGGCGGTGGGGCTCAAGGCCGGGGAGGTGGGGCAGGATCGCCCCCTCACCGGGGCCACCCTGGCCCTCATTTTCCGGAAGAGCTCCACCCGGACCCGGGTCTCCTTCGAGGTGGGGATCCACCAGCTCGGGGGGCACGGGATCTTCCTCTCCGACCGCGACTCCCAGCTCGGGCGGGGGGAGCCCATTCCCGACACCTCCCGGGTCCTCTCGGGCTATGTCGATGCCATCATGGTCCGGACCTTCGGTCATGCCGAGGTGGAGGAGGTGGCCGCCCACGCCGGGGTGCCGGTCATCAATGGCCTCACCGACCGCTTCCACCCCTGCCAGCTCCTGGCCGATCTCCAGACGGTGCGGGAGTGCTTCGACCTCGCCCCGGAGGGGGATCGTGATTGGGCATCCATGGAGGTGGCCTGGGTCGGCGACGGGAACAACATGGCCAACTCCTGGCTGAATGCCGCCCGCCGCCTGGGGTTCCGCCTCCGCCTGGCCATTCCCGAGGGGCACGACCCCGACCCGGCCACCCTGGCCGCAGCCCGGGAGGCCACCTCGATCCTCCTGACCCGGGACCCGGCCGAGGCGGTGGAGGGCGCGCACGTGGTGACTACCGACGTGTGGGCCTCCATGGGGCAGGAGAACGAAGCCGACGAAAGGCTCGAGCGCTTCCGTCCGTATCAGGTGAACCAGACCCTCTTCGACCGGGCCCATTCGGAGGCCATCTTCCTCCACTGCCTCCCTGCCCACCGGGGCGAGGAGGTCACGAGCGAGGTCATCGACGGCCCCCGTTCCCGGGTCTTCCAGGAGGCCGAAAACCGCCTCCATGCCCAGAAGGCCCTTCTCCTCCAGCTTCTCCGCCCATGACCACGCCCTCGCCCGAGCTTCGCCGCACCCCCCTCGACGCCGCCCACCAGGCGCTGGGGGGAAAGATGGTCCCCTTTGCCGGCTGGTCCATGCCGGTTCAGTACGCCGCCGGGATCCAGGCCGAGCACCGGGCCGTGCGGGAAGGGGTGGGGCTCTTCGACGTTTCGCACATGGGGGAGTTCACGGTGGAGGGGCCCGACGCCCTGGCCCTCGTCCTGAGGGTGGCGGTGAACGATGCCTCCACCCTCGAGGTGGGTCAGGCCCAGTACTCGGCCCTCTGCACCCCCGAGGGCACGATTCGCGATGACCTCCTCGTGTACCGCACCGGGCCTGACGCCTACCTCCTCGTGGTGAACGCCGCGAACCGGGAGGAGGACTGGGCCTGGATCTCGGAGCACGTCCGGGATGCGCAGGCTCGGGGGATGGACCTCCGCCTGGAGGACCGGTCCGATGCCACCGCCCTCCTGGCCCTTCAGGGGCCCCGGGCCGAGGCCGTGCTCCAGCCCCTCCTCTCTGCCGATCCCGGGCCCGACTTTCCCATGGCCCCCCGGGATCCCGATCTTGCCACCCTGCGCTACTACCGCTTCACCCAGGCCCGGGTGGCCGGCGTCCCCGCCCTCGTGGCCCGGACCGGATACACGGGCGAGGACGGGTTCGAGCTCTACCTCCCCTGGAACGAGGCCCCCCGGGTCTGGGAGGCCCTCCTCGAGGCCGGCGCACCCCACGGCATCCTCCCGGCCGGGCTCGGCGCCCGGGACTCCCTCCGCCTGGAAGTGGGCTACCCCCTCTGCGGAAACGACCTCGACCGGGAGCACACCGCCCTCGAGGCCGGGCTCGGGTGGATCGTGAAGCTCGGCAGGGAAGGGGACTTCGTGGGGAAGGAGGCCCTCGCCCGGCAGAAGGCCGAGGGGATCGCCCGCCGTCTCGTGGGCCTCCGCCTCGAAGGCCGGGGTTTCCCCCGTCCCGGGTACCCGGTCACCGACGGGAAGGGCTCGGCCGTGGGGGTCGTCACCTCGGGCACGGTGAGCCCCTCCCTGGGCGAGGGAATCGCCCTGGCCTGGGTCCCTGCCGAGCTGGCGGCTCCCGGGACGACGCTGGCCATTCAGGTGCGTGACCGGGAGCTCCCCGCCCGTGTGGAGCGTCCCCCCTTCTACACGCAGGGCTCCATTCGTCGCTGACCTCGCGGACCCCTCCATGGCCGAGTTCGTCCTTCTCACCACCCACGACCTCCCCCTTGCCGGGCGCCTCCGCGAGGCCTTCGGACGGGAGGGCTTCGAGGTGGACCTGGTTCCGGCGCCGGACTACGGCGCCGCCCGGGAGGGAGAGGCCGTGCTCCTCGTGCTGACGGGGGTGCCCGGCGACATGGACGAGGCCGACGGGTGGGTGGAGCTCGCCGAGGCCACCCTCGGCGTGCCCCGCTTCGTGGCGCTGGGGGGGGAGGCACCCCCGCCGGGGCTCGAGGCCCAGGCCCGGGAGGCCGGGGTGGTGGAGTTCTTTCCCCCGGGCACCCCTCCCGACGAGGTGGCCCTCGTGGGGAAGCGCACCGTGGAGCGCCGCCGCCTCCAGCTCTCCACCGGCATCGTGGGGGAGTCCCACCCCATTCGCGAACTCCTGGAGCGGGTGGTCCAGATCGCCCCGGTGGACTCCACCGTCCTCGTGACCGGCGAGAGCGGAACGGGAAAGGAGCTCGTGGCCCGGGGGATCCATGCCCTCTCTCCCCGGAAGCACCGGGCCTTCCTGGCCGTGAATGTGGCGGCCCTCTCCGATACCCTGCTCGAGAGCGAGCTCTTCGGCCACGAGAAGGGGGCCTTCACCGGGGCCATCGACACCCGGAAGGGGTTCTTCGAACTGGCCCACAAGGGGACCCTCCTTCTCGACGAGATCGGCGAGATGCCCCTGGCCACCCAGACCAAGCTCCTCCGGGTCCTGGAGCAGCGCGAGTTCATGCGGGTGGGAGGAGAGGTCCCCCTCTCGGTGGATGTGCGGGTGGTGGCCGCCACGAACCGGGAACTCCGGGAGGCGGTGGCCCGGGGAGAGTTCCGGCGCGATCTCTATTACCGCCTGAACATTCTCGACCTTCGCCTCCCCCCCCTGCGGGAGCGCCGGGAGGACATTCCCCTCCTCATCCGCCACTTTGTCCGCGAGGTCTCGGCCCGCTCCGAGCGGTCCTTTCATGGGCTCACCCCCGAGGCCCTCGATCTTCTCGAGAACCATGACTGGCCCGGGAATGTGCGCGAGCTCCGGAACCTGGTGGAGAGCATGGTCGTCCTCTCTCCCGGCCGGCCGCTGCGCCCCGACGACCTCCCCCTGGAGATCCGCCGCCCGGCGGCCCGGCTCCCGGTGCGGTGGGAAGGGGAGCGGCCTCCCCTCCCCGTTCCGGTCCCGCCCCCTCCGGTGGAGGCCTCGGGGAGCACCCTCCGGCCCGAACTCGAGTTCGTCTTCCGGACCCTGGTGGAACTCCGGGTCGACATGGAGGAGCTCCGCCGGGAGTTCGAGGCCTACCGGGAGGAGGCCGCCGGGCCCCGGCGGGGGCGGGAGGCGGATCCCTCCCCCTGGGGCGAGGGGAGGAATGCCGCCCGCGACGGGATCCTGGGTGACGAGGTGGCGGCGGAGTACGACGACTCCGGGCGCCGGGAACCGGCACGCCCCCACCCCGCGCGGCCTCCTGCAGACCCCCTGTCGGGCCCCGGCCCCGCCCCCCCGGGCCCTCCCCCCCTCCTCGAGATCCATCCCGGAATGACGATGGACGAAATCGAGGAGGCGGCCATTCGCGCCGTCCTCGACGAGGCCGAGGGGAACCGGCGCATTGCCGCCGAGCGCCTGGGGATCGGGGAGCGAACCCTCTACCGCAAGATCAAGCGGTACGACATCGAGGGGTGAGTCACCCGCCTCCCCGGGCCCGGATCCGGGCCTGTTCGGCCTGAATGGCCTGGAGGATCCGCACCCAGTCGCGGCTCCGGACCTCCCGGTACTCCACCTCGAGGTCGGCATCGAGGGTTACCTGCGGGGGAAAGGCGTATACCGCCATCTGGGCCTCTCCGGGCTGGAGGAGGGCCTGGTCCCATCCGGGGGTGAGCCCCCGGATCGCCGTATGGCGCTGGCGGATCCCCCCGCTCACCAGGGTGAGTTCCTCGGCCTCGAAGGAAAGGGGTTCGGCCTCGGAGTAGAGCGCCACCAGGAAGAGGGCGTAGGGGGCGTCGGAGCCGGTCCGCTCCTGGAACCATCCCCGGTGGGAGGTGGCCAGGGCCGAGAGCCGGGCCCAGGTGTCGGGGGCCGCCGTTCGCGTTACCCCTTCGTGGAGGGGAACCACGTAGATCTCGAGTTCACCGCGGCGGATCCGGATGGCGATCTCCTCCTGCCGGAGCGTTCCCTGGCCGGTAGGGAGTCCCTCGGCGGTGGGGGCTTCGCTGGCGCCCTCCACCGTGGCGGTGGTTCGCTCCGGACCCGCTCCCGGCGAAGACGGCGCAGGGGGGCCCGGATCCTCAAAGAGGAGGCCGCACCCGGCGGGGCTGAGGAGGGCGAGAAGCCCCAGGGCCCGCGCGCACCCCTTCCTCCGGGTGCTCCCGAGCCGGGCGCCCCTGGATCCGGCTCCCCTGACCCAGGCGCCCCTCACCCGGACTCCGCCGCGTCGGCGTTCTCCACCTCCTCTGCCACCTCCGCCCCCTCCACCGTCTCCCCTTCCTCCCCTTCCTTGTCTCCCTCGTCTCCGAGGATCGCGGCCAGCGCCCCCAGGATCTCGTCTCGCCCCTCTCCCGTGACCGCCGACGAGGTCACCACCTGGTCGGGGTCGAGCCCGAGTTCGGCCTCGATTTCGCGGATTCGCTTGAGGCGGGCCTGGTGGTTCAGCTTGTCCACCTTGGTGAGGACCACCAGCGTCGGCATCCCCAGCTTCTCCAGGTAGCCGAACATGACCCGGTCGTCGGGGGTGGGGCCCCGGCGAATGTCCAGAAGGTGCACCACCGCCCGAGGCCCGTCGGGGCGGGCCAGGTACCCCTCCATGAGGGCCTTCCACGCGTCCTTCATCCCCTTCGGTACCTTGGCGAACCCGAACCCCGGAAGGTCCACCAGGAAGAAGGTCTCGTTCACGAGAAAGAAGTTGATGGCCTGCGTCTTCCCCGGCGTGGCCGAGACATGGGCGATCTTCTTCCGGGTGCGTCGGAGAAGGGTATTGATGAGGGAGGACTTCCCCACGTTCGAGCGTCCCGCGAAGGCCACCTGGGGGTGATCTCCGGGAATGGGGCCGTCGGGCTGGGCCACCGTGCCGGCGTAGGTGACGGACCGAATGACCATCAGTGGGCTCCGGGGGTGGGGGCAGGGGGAGGGAGGAAGACGCCGGGAAGGAGGGCTTCCGTGATCACGGCGTCCATGGTGTCGGCCTGGACCAGACGGAGGGCCTCTCGCACCTCCTGGGGCACGAGCTCCAGCTCTCCGGCGTTCCCCGAGGGGAGGACCACGGTGGTCACCCCATGGCGGAGGGCGGCCACGACCTTCTCGCGGACCCCGCCCACCGGAAGGACACGTCCCCGGAGGGTGAGTTCCCCGGTCAGGGCCACCCCGTCCCGGGTGGGTCTCCCGGTGAGGGCCGAGATGAGGGCCACGGCCATGGTGATCCCGGCCGAGGGCCCGTCCTTCGGGGTGGCGCCTTCGGGAATGTGCACGTGCACGTCGACTTCGCGGTGGAAGTGGGGGCGGAGGCCGAGCATCTCGGCCCGGGACCGGGCCCAGGTGAGGGCCGCCACCGCCGACTCCTTCATCACGTCGCCCAGGGTTCCGGTGAGCTGGATCTTTCCCGTGCCCGGGAGCACGGCCACCTCCACATCGAGAATCTCTCCCCCGGCCGGGGTCCAGGCCAGGCCGGTGGCGAGCCCCACCCGGTCCTCGCCGGACTGGCGCCCGGCTCGGGGGGCCACCGGGGGCCCGAGGAGGGACCGGATCCGGGGGGCATCCAGCACCTCGGGCTTCGCGGGCGCCGGATTCCGGTGCCCCTCGGCCACCTCCCGGGCCACCTTCCGGGCGATCCTGGCGAGCATCCGGTCCAGCTCCCGCACCCCCGCCTCCCGGGTGTAGGTCCGGATGAGCCAGGTGGCGGCCTCGTCTCCCAGGTGGAGGGCCCCGGGAACCCCGTGGGCGGCGAGCTGCGTCGGAAAGAGGAAGCGCTGGGCGATCACGCGCTTCTCCGTTTCCAGGTACCCGGGAATGCGCAGCACCTCGAGGCGGTCCCGGAGGGCTTCGGGGATTCCGGCGAGGGTGTTGGCCGTGGCCAGGAAGAGGACGTCGGAGAGGTCGTAGTCGAGCTCCAGGTAGTGGTCCTGGAAGGCCCGGTTCTGCTCCGGATCGAGCACCTCGAGGAGGGCGGAGGCCGGGTCGCCATGGGCGTCGTGGGCCAGCTTGTCCACCTCGTCGAGGAGAAAGACCGGGTTCCGGACCCCAGCCCGGCGCATCCCCTGGAGGATCCGCCCCGGGAGGCTCCCCACGTAGGTACGTCGATGGCCCCGGATCTCGGCTTCGTCGCGCACGCCTCCCAGCGCCACCCGGACGAAGGGGCGGTCGAGTGCCCGGGCCAGGCTCCGGGCAAAGGAGGTCTTCCCCACTCCCGGCGGCCCCACCATGCAGAGAATGGGGCCCCGGAGCTCACCGACCAGCGAGAGGACGGACACATGGTCCAGGATCCGGTCCTTCACCTCTTCCAGCCCGAAGTGGGCCTCGTCCAGAACGGAGCGGGCCCGGGCCACCTCGGCCGAGCCCGGGGCCCGGGCCGTCCAGGGAAGGGCCAGGACCCAGTCCAGGTAGCCCCGGATCACCCCGGCCTCCGGCGAGGCAGGACTCAGGCGCACGAGGCGGGAGAACTCCCGGTCCACCCGCTCCTGCACCGCGTCGGGGAACTCGGCGGCGGCGAGCTTGGCCTCGAGGTCGGCCCACTCCTCCGGTGCGGGCCCGAACCCTGCCAGTGCCGCAGGGAGTCCGCCGCCCTCCTCGAGCCCGCTTCCTCCCCCCCGGTGCCGGCTCCGCATTTCCCGGTCCAGCCGCTCTTCGATCCGGAGCACCTGAACCTCGCGCTCCAGGAGGGAGGAGAGGAGGGCCAGGGCATCGTCCACCCGTTCCACCTCCAGGAGCTCCTGCTTCTCGGCCGGGAGGAGGGCCAGGTGTCCAGCTACGAGGTGGAGAAGGCGAACGGGGTGCTCCGGGTCGCCCAGCGAGCCCGCCAGGTCGTCGGGGAGGTCGGGGTGGAGGTGAACGTACTCCCGGGCCCCCCGCTCCACCCGCCGGGCCACCGCCCGCGTCTCCAGCACCCCGGGGTCGGTGTCGTCGTCCGCGAGGGCGGGGTAGGCGAAGGGGAGGACACGAGCCCGAAGGGGGCCCTCCTGCCCGGGGGGGAGAAACCGCTCCACCCGGACCCGTTCCGCCCCCTCGAACACCACGCGCCACGTTCCGTCGGGGAGGGGGGAGGCGTCGAGAATCCGGACCACGGTTCCCACCCGGTGGAGGTCTCCCGCAGCCGGGTCATCCACCTCGGGGTCGAGCTGGGCCAGGAGGAGGAGGGAGGCCTCGCCCCCGTCCACCGCCTCTTCCAGGGCGGCCACCGACCTCGGCCTCCCCACCAGGAGCGGGAGCACCATGGCGGGGAAGTAGACCAGGTCCCGGAGCGGCAGGACCGGAAGCCGGGTCGGGCTGGAGGTCACGCCTCCTTCTTCCGCTTCTCGCTGTGGAGGACCAGGAGGGGCGGGACGGAGCCATCCACGCACTCGGGCGTGATGACCACCTCCCGTACATCGTCGCGCGAGGGGAGGTCGAACATGATGTCGCGCATGATCCCCTCCAGCACGGCCCGGAGCCCCCGGGCCCCGGTCTTCCGGTCGAGGGCCTTGCGCGCCACCGCCCGAATGGCGTCGGGGTCGAAGGTGAGGCCGATGTCCTCGAGCTCGAACATCTTCTGGTACTGCTTCACGAGGGCGTTCTTGGGCTCCTGGAGGATGCGGACCAGGGCCTCCTCGTCCAGATCCCGAAGGCTCACCGCCACCGGGAGCCGCCCCACCAGCTCGGGAATGAGCCCGAAGCGCTGGAGGTCTTCCGGCTCCACCTGGTTCATGAGGTCCTGGCGCTCGTCCTCGACCCGGTCCCCCTTCCCGGCCAGCCCGAAGGCCCGGGTCTCCGTGCCTCCCTTTCGTGAAGCCGAGGGCGCGGTGGGGCGCGAACCCTCGCCGCCGGCCTCGGCCCCGAAGCCGATCCGCCGCTTCCCCACCCGGGACTCCACGATCCGCTCGAGCCCGTCGAAGGCACCCCCGCAGATGAAGAGGATGTTCCGGGTGTTGATCTGGATGTACTCCTGCTGGGGATGCTTCCGGCCCCCCTGGGGAGGCACGGAGGCCACCGTACCTTCGAGAATCTTGAGGAGGGCCTGCTGCACCCCCTCACCCGACACATCGCGGGTGATGGAAGGGTTCTCCGACTTCCGCGAGATCTTGTCGATCTCGTCGATGTAGATGATCCCCCGCTCGCAGTCGGTGACGTTGTACTCCGCCGCCTGCAGGAGCCGAACGAGAATGTTCTCCACATCTTCGCCCACGTACCCCGCTTCGGTGAGGGTCGTGGCATCGGCAATGGTGAAGGGAACGTTCAGCGTGCGGGCCAGGGTCTGGGCCAGGAGGGTCTTCCCCGTTCCGGTGGGCCCCATGAGGAGGATGTTCGCCTTCTCCACCTCCACATCGTCCAGCACCCCCTGGTTGTTCACCCGCTTGTAGTGGTTGTACACCGCCACCGAGAGGGAGCGCTTGGCCTCTTCCTGCCCGATCACGTACTCGTCGAGGATCGCCTTGATCTCGCGGGGCGTGAGGGAGGGGACCTGCGACTCGACCTGGACCTTTTCCTCCTCCTCGGCCAGGATCTCGTTGCAGAGCACCACGCACTCGTTGCAGATGTAGACGCTCGGCCCGGAAATGAACTTCCGGACGGAGTCCTTGGACTTTCCGCAGAAACTGCAGCGCAGGTGCTTGTCGGAGGCCATGGTCGGGCTCAGTCCTTGGGGGCTTCGTCGGTGTCGTTGGGCTTCTCGACGGAACCCCGGCGGGAGACGACCCGGTCGATGATGCCGTAGTCCACGGCTTCGTCCGGGCTCATGAAGTAGTCGCGGTCCACATCCTTCTCGATCTGGTCCAGGGAGCGCCCGCTGTGGTCCGAGAGGATCTTGTTGAGACGCTCCCGAATGCCCAGGACCTCCTTCGCCGCAATGTGGATGTCGGCGGCGGTTCCACTGAAGCCCGAGGAGGGCTGGTGGATCATGATGCGGGAGTTCGGGAGGGACTGGCGCTTCCCCGGGGCTCCTCCCGCCAGGAGAATGGCGCCCATGGAGGCGGCCATTCCCACGCAGACGGTGGCCACCGGGGCCCGGAGGTGCTGCATCGTGTCGTAAATGGCGAGCCCGGCGTACACGCTCCCCCCGGGGGAGTTGATGTAGAGGAAGATGTCACGCTCCGGATCCTCGGCATCGAGAAAGAGGAGCTGGGCCACGATGATGTTGGCCACCGTGTCATCGACCCCGCTTCCGAGGAAGACGATGCGGTCCATGAGGAGCCGCGAGAAGATGTCGTAGCTCCGCTCGCCGCGGCTGGTCCGCTCGATGACGTAGGGCGGGTAGATGGGCATGGACTCAGGATCCCTCGGTAATGGTGGCGCCCGCCTTCAGGGCCTCGAAGATCTTCCGCTCGTGGATCTCGCGCTCGAGCTGCTCGAGCCGCCCTGCCTTCTGGAGACGGGCATAGAGTTCCCCGGGGTCGGACTTGGTCCGCTCGGCCATGGCCTCGATCCGCTCGTCCACCTCGTCGGCGGTGACCTCGATCCCGGCCTTCTTCGCGAAGGCGTCGAGGAGGATGAACCGCTTCACCCCGTACTCCGCCTGGGTGCCGAGCTGGGCCCGGGCCCCGGCGAGCTGCTCCTCGGAGAGCTTCTGGTCCTCGCCCAGCATGGAGCGAATGTACTGGTCCACCATGGAGGCCGGGATCTCGAAGGGATTGGCGGCCATGAGCTGCTCCACGAGCTGCCCCCGCACCGCGCTCTCCGCCTCCTCCTCGGCTTCCTTCTCGAGGTCGCCCTGGACCCGCGCCCGGAGGTCGGCCAGCGACTCGAAGGCCCCCACCCGAGCCGCGAAGGCATCGTCCAGTTCGGGGAGTTCCAGAACCTTCCGGCCATCGAGGGCAATGCGGAGCTCATCGCTCGTGCCCCGCTTCTCCTCGTTGGGGAAGTCCTCGGGGAAGGTCACCGTGAAGTCTCCCTTTCCCCCCACCTCGAGGGTCTTGATGGAGGCCTCGATGTCGGGAATCGCCTCCCCCTCGCCCAGGTCGAACTCGTAGGGACGAGGCTCATCGTCCTCGTCGGCCAGACGCTGGATCCGGACGCTCACCCGATCGCCCTCCTCCGGGGTGCCGGACTCCGCCGGGACCCAGGTTCCCTCTTCCTTCCGGAGGCGCTCCAGGACCTGGTCCACCTCGGCCTCTCCCACGGTGAGGGCGGGGCGGGTGACCTTGAAGCCCTCGGTGACGGCAACCTCCACCTGGGGTGCCACATCGAAGGAGACCTCGAAGGAGAGATCGGAGCTTCCGTCGAAGTCCACCTTCGAGACCTCTCCCTCGGAAATGGGGCGCAGGTCCCGGTCCTTCAGCACCTCGCGGTAGGCCTCGCCCACCACCCGGTCCACGAGTTCCTGGTTCAGCGCCTGCCCGAACCGCTTCTCGATGACGGCCGGCGGGACCTTCCCGGCGCGGTAGCCCGGCAGTCGGATCTGGCCGGAGAGCTTGCGGACGGCGGCCTTCCGCTCGGCCGACACGATCTCGGCCGGCACGGTAATGGAGAGAGTACGGCTCCAGCGCTCGCCTTCCTCCAAGGAAACCTGGAGGCGGGACACGTCGATGGGCATGCAGAAAAACCTGGTCTACGAGGGGAGAGGGGAGTGCGAAAGGGGGGACTCGAACCCCCACGGCCAGGGGCCACGAGATCCTAAGTCTCGCGCGTCTGCCAGTTCCGCCACTTTCGCGAAGCTGCGATCCCAAACATAACCCGGAAGGGGGCGGCGCATCAACGAGGACGAAGGGGGAGGAGGCGTGCTCCATCCGTGGCTGGCGTGGCCTCTGCCCGTGCCGCCTCGCCGGCCCCGCGACGACCCTCGCGAGACCCGCCCCCCCACGCGAACGGACCCTCCAAGGGAAAGGAACCTTCAAGGGAAAGGACCCGGCCCCCACCCGAAGGCGGAGACCGGGTCCCCCATGCTGCAGGGCCCGTCCGGGGCGGAACCGGGGCCCGTCCGGGCGAACCCGGTCAGGGCACCCGGACCCGCACGGCCCGAGGCTCCGCCAACTGGCTGCCGGAGACCGTGAAGGAGACCACCTCCCCGCGTTCGACGCCGGAGAGAATCTCCTGGGCCCGATCCACCGAGTCCACCGCCACGCCATTGATGGCGTCCACCCGCATCCCGGCCATGAACCCGCGTCGTGCCGCCTCGCCGGTGGGCGCCACCTGCTCGACGATGACCCGTCCCTGGTCATCGGTACCGAACCGGATGCCCAGTCGCGCATCCATGGCCGGTTCGGTGGCGGCCGGTCGTTCGGCAGCAGGCGCGAGAGGGGCCTCCCCGAGGCGCACCGAGACCTCCTGGGGCTGGCCGTCGCGGTAGAACCGGATCTGGACCCGGTCCCCGGGGCGCCGCTGGGCGATCCGGGTCTGGAGCTGGGAGGAGCGCTCCACCGGCTCTCCGTCCACGGCCACGATGACGTCGTCGACCCGGAGGCCTGCAGAGGCCGCCCCCGAGCCTTCGGTAATGGACCGGACCAGGGCTCCGGCCGCCCGGGGCAGGCGGAGGTAGTCGGCATCTTCCAGGTCCACGTTGTCCATCCCCACCCCGAGGAGGGGACGGCGGACCTGCCCGTACTCGATGAGGTCCTCCATGACCCGGCGGGCCAGGTCAATGGGGACGGCGAACCCGTACCCCTGATAGAAGCCCGTACGCGATGCAATGGCCGAGTTGATCCCGATGACCTGCCCCCGGACGTTCACGAGGGGGCCACCCGAGTTCCCCGGGTTGATCACCGCGTCGGTCTGAAGGAAGTCGGCAATGGCGAACTGGGCTGCCTCCGACCCCTGCCGCGTCAGCTCCTGCCGGATCAGGTCGAGCGGACGCCCCAGGGCGCTGATGATCCCGGCGGTGACGGTGTAATCCAGAGATCCCGCCCCCCCGAACCCCGGGTTCCCCACCGCCAGGACCCACTCGCCGACCCGGACATCTTCGGAGCTGCCGAAGCTGAGCGTCGGGAGGTTCCGGTCCTCGATCTTGATCACGGCCACATCGGTGGTGGGATCGGTCCCCACCACCTCGGCCCGGTACTGACGTCGATCGGGAAGGGAAACGGTGAGGCGGGTGGCCCCGCTCACCACATGGTCATTCGTCAGGATGTACCCGTCGGGGGAGACGATGAACCCCGAGCCGCCCCCCACCTGGGGGGAGGTGTCGGGCCCGAAGAACTCCTCCAGGGGGTTCCGGGGCTGTCCCTGCCGCGCCGTGGGGCGAGGGCGTTCCACCTCGATCCGGACCACGGCCGGGGTCACGGCCTCGGAAATGTTGATGAAGGCGTTGCTCAGGTCCACCGCCGGCTGCACGAGCTCGGCCGAGACCTGGGGCTGCTCCGAAATGAAGGGCATCGCGGTGAGCGAGGTCCACCCGAGGGCGGAGGCTCCGGCGATTCCGGCGCCTGCTCCCACCGCGGCCACGAGCAGCACTCTGAGCTTGGTTCGGAGCGGGTCCAGCATGCGTCCACCTCGTGTCAATGCGTTCATGCGAATCCCGGGTGCGGGAGGCGGTCCTCCCGGCCCGGGTGGTGTTGTGACTTCTCCGGAAATCCCTACCCGCCGGGGGGCCGGGGGATCCCGGGCGGCACGGCGCCGGGTGGGCGGAAACGCCGCTCCCGGCGCGTCCCGTGCCGCTCACCATCGTCGGACGTTCGAAGGGGCCCGGAGCGTTGCCCCGGGCCCCTTCTTCATGGCGACGGGAGGGGGCGGGGCCTACTTCTTCCCCTCGTCCACGATCTCGTAGTCGGCATCGACCACGTCATCGTCGGCAGAGGCCGACCCGGCGCCCGCCGGCTCCTCCTCCACCACCGGGCCCTCGGCCATGGGCTCCTCGGCAGCCTGGGCTTCCGCCGCCTGGGCCTGGTAGACCTGCTGCCCGGCGGCGCTGAAGGCCTGGGAGAGCTCGTCGCGGGCGGCATTCATCCGCTCGGCGTCGGAGCCCTTCAGCGCCTCCTTGGCATCGGCCACCGCCTTGTCCAGGCGGGCCTTGTGGTCGGCGTCGACCTTGTCGCCCCACTCCCCGGCATCCTTCTCCACCGAGTAAACGAGGGAGTCGAGCTGGTTGCGGCTTTCCACCGCCTTCCGGCGCTGATCGTCCTCCTCGCGGTTGGACTCGGCATCCCGCACCATCTTCTCGATTTCCTGCTCCGAGAGCCCGGAGGAGGCCTCGATGCGCACGGACTGCTCCTTCCCCGTGGCCCGGTCCTTGGCCGAAACCTGGAGAATCCCGTTGGCATCGATGTCGAAGGTCACCTCGACCTGGGGCATCCCCCGGGGTGCCGGCGGGATCCCGGTGAGGTGGACCTTCCCGATGGTCTGGGTGTCCGTGGCCATCTTCCGCTCACCGTGGAGCACATGGATCTCCACCGTGGTCTGGTTGTCTTCGGCGGTGGAGAAGACCTCCTGCTTCTTCGTGGGAATCGTGGTGTTCCGCTCGATGAGGGTCGTCATGACCCCGCCCAGCGTCTCGATCCCCAGCGAGAGGGGGATCACGTCCAGAAGGAGGACGTCCTTTACATCACCCGAGAGGACCCCGCCCTGGATGGCGGCGCCGATGGCCACCACCTCGTCGGGGTTCACCCCCCGGTGGGGCTCCTTCCCGAAGAAGTCCTTCACCACCTGCTGGATCTTCGGGATCCGGGTGGATCCTCCCACCAGGATCACCTCGTCCACATCGGAGGGCTCGAGGCCGGCGTCCTTGAGCGCGGCCTTCATGGGCTCGATGGTCCGCTGGATGAGGTCGTCCACCAGCTGCTCGAAGCGCGCCCGGGAGAGGGTCACGTTCAGGTGCTTCGGACCCTCCTGCGTGGCGGTGATGAAGGGAAGGTTGATGTCGGTGGACATGGTGGAGCTGAGCTCCATCTTTGCCTTCTCGGCGGCCTCCTTGAGCCGCTGGAGCGCCATGGCATCCTTCGAGAGGTCGATTCCCTGGTCCTTCCGGAACTCCTCCACGAGCCAGTCGATGACCCGCTGGTCGAAGTCGTCGCCTCCCAGGTGGGTATCGCCATTCGTGGCCTTCACCTCGAAGACCCCGTCTCCGAGCTCGAGCACGGAAATGTCGTAGGTCCCGCCCCCGAGGTCGAAGACCGCCACGGTCTCGTCCTTCTCGTCGGCCTTCTTGTCGAGGCCGTAGGCGAGGGCGGCGGCGGTGGGCTCATTGATGATCCGGAGCACTTCGAGGCCGGCGATCTTTCCGGCGTCCTTCGTGGCCTGGCGCTGGGAGTCGTTGAAGTAGGCCGGCACGGTGATCACGGCCTGCGTGACCTTCTGCCCCAGGTAGTCCTCGGCGGTCTGC
The DNA here is from genome assembly GCA_050485885.1 of Gemmatimonadales bacterium. Lineage (GTDB taxonomy): Bacteria > Gemmatimonadota > Gemmatimonadetes > Longimicrobiales > Gaopeijiaceae > SKNW01. The sequence goes on from JBJHCG010000031.1 coordinate 44,471, forward strand.
CGCATCTTCTGGAGGACGATGGCCGAGATCTCGGGGGGGGTCATGGGCTTCTCTCCATTGGGAATGGAGACCTGCACCCGCCCCTGGCCATCGGCGCTCACCTCGTAGGGAACCTTGTGCTTCTCGTCGCCCACCTCGTCGAAGGCCCGCCCCATGAAGCGCTTGATGGAGAAGATCGTGTTCCTGGGGTTCGTGATGGCCTGGCGGCGGGCCACCTGCCCCACGAGGCGTTCCCCGTCCTTCGAGAAGCCCACCACCGAAGGCGTGGTCCGACCCCCCTCCGCGTTGGGGATCACCACGGGCTCACCACCTTCCATGACCGCCACGACGGAGTTCGTCGTTCCGAGGTCGATGCCGATCACCTTACCCATATCCTCTCCTTGCACCTTGAGTGAACGCACCGCCGTGGGCGCGAGGTCTGCGAAACCGTTGCCGCGAGAAGTGCAACCCCCGTGCCCCGCTGGAGGCCGGAACGGAGAGGGATTTCTGCCGATCGGGGTGCGCCGCCTGCCGATCCGTCAGGGGAATCGGGCCGAGGGGCGTCGCCGCCGGGGTCGGGTCCGCCGGAGTGGCAGGGGCGGGGCCGGGGCGATATCCTTCCGCCTTCCCGTGCGCTGGCCTTCCCCTCCCCCCTCCCTGCCCTCTCCCCGCCCCGCATGATCCGTCCGAAGCGCTCCATTCTCCTGCTCTGGTCGCTGGCTGCCCTCCTCCTCCTGGCCGGTGCGTGGGCCGGCATGGCGCAGGACCCGGTTCCCCTTCCGGCCGACACGGTGGCCGAACTCCTGGAGGCAGAGGGTCCGGAGGCAGCCCCCGGGCTTCAGCCGGGGTTCACCGCCGAGGCGCTGGACACCTCCTTCCTGGACCGGCTCCGCTCCGTCTTCGGGCTCCTCCTCATCGGGGTCATTGCCTGGGGGCTCTCGGTGAACCGGAAGGCCATTCCGTGGCGGGTCGTGATCTGGGGGCTCGCCCTTCAGCTCGGCTTTGCCCTCTTCATTCTGAAGACGCCGGTGGGGACCGGGATCTTTGCCGTCCTGAACACCCTCGTGGTGGCCCTTCTGGGCTTCACGGTGGAGGGGGCACGCTTCATTTTCGGCGATCTCGTCTTCAACACCGTGCCGGTGGGCGAGGGGGAGCCGGGCATGGTGCCCATGGCCGAGACCCCGGGAATGGTGGCACAGACCGGGGCCTTCTTCGCCTTCAACGTCCTCCCGACGATTATCTTCTTCTCGTCGCTCATGAGCCTCCTCTACCATGTGGGGATCATGCAGCTCCTGGTGCGGGGCGTTGCCTGGATCATGCAGCGGACCATGGGGACCTCTGGCGCCGAGACCCTTTCTGCCGCCGGGAACATCTTCGTGGGGCAGACGGAGGCGCCCCTCCTCGTGAAGCCCTTCGTGGCGCGGATGACCCAGTCCGAGCTCATGGCGGTCATGACGGGGGGCTTCGCCACGGTGGCCGGAGGCGTGCTCGCCGCATTCGTGGGAATGCTTGTGATGTACTTTCCCGACATTGCCGGGCACCTCATTGCCGCCTCCGTCATGTCGGCGCCGGCGGCCCTCGTCATTGCGAAGATCATGGTGCCGGAAGATGGCGAGCCCGAAACCCGCGGGGGGCTCGCGGTGGATCCGGAGAAGCGCTACGTAAACGCCATCGATGCGGCGGCGGGGGGGGCGGGGGAGGGGCTGCACCTGGCGCTCAATGTGGGGGCCATGCTCCTCGCCTTCATTGCCCTCATTGCCATGATCAATGCCGGCGTCGGGTGGATCGGGGGCTTTCTCGGGGCCCCGGATCTCTCGCTCCAGCTCCTCCTCGGCTGGACCCTGGCCCCCCTGGCCTTCATGATGGGGGTGCCCTGGGCCGATGCCGTGACCGTGGGCTCCCTCATGGGGCTCAAGACGGTGGTGAACGAGTTCGTGGCGTACCTGGAGCTCTCGGCCCTCCTGGCCGGGGGCGCCGACCTCTCGCCCCGGTCGGTGATCATTGCCACGTACGCTCTCTCGGGCTTCGCGAACTTCTCCTCCATCGCCATTCAGATCGGGGGAATCGGGGGGATTGCCCCCAGTCGCCGGTCGGACCTTTCCCGCCTGGGGCTCCGCGCCATGATCGCCGGGTCCCTGGCTGCCTTCATGACTGCCACGATTGCGGGGATGCTCCTGTGACGGAGGATGCGAAGAGGGCGGGGAGGGGCGAAGGGGTGGGCGCGGGCGGGGTGCGGGGCGGCACGGGCGACGCCCGGGCGACCGCGTCCGATCACCGGGTGGCCGGGTCCGACTCCCGGTGCCGTGCCGTCGCCCCCCAGGCCGGCGCTCCCGACCCCCAGGCCGGCGCTCCCGACCCCCGGAGCGGCGCTCCCGACCCCCAGGCCGGCGCTCCCGAGCCCGAGGCCGGCGCTCCCGACCCCCAGGCTGGCACTCCCGACCCCCAGGCCGGCGCTCCCGACCCCCGGAGCGGCGCCGATTTCCTGCGGGCGCGGTTCCCCTGGGGTGAGGCGGCGCCCGAGGTCTTTGCCGTGCTGGGTTCGGGGCTCGGATTTCTCGCCGACGCGCTGGAGGAGGCCGTGTCGATCCCCTTTGCCGAGATCCCGGGGTTCCCGGGGGCGGCGGTGGAGGGCCACGCCGGGCGCGTGGCGATGGGGCGGCTGGAGGGGCGGCGCGCCGTGGTCCAGGCGGGGCGGTTCCATGTCTACGAGGGGCATCCCCTCGAGGTGGTGGTCCTTCCCGTGCGGATCGCGGCGGCGCTCGGGACTCCGGTCTTTCTCGTGACGAATGCGGCGGGAGGCGTGAACCGACGCTTCGCCCCGGGGACCCTCATGGTCATCGAGGATCATCTGAACCTCATGGGGCGAAACCCCCTGATCGGGCCGCCCCGCCCCGGGGAGCCCCGCTTTCCGGATCTGAGTGTTGCGTATGATGCGGAGCTGCGGGGTCTCGCGCGGCGGGTTGCGCTGGAGGAGGGGATTCCGCTGGAAGGGGGGGTCTACGCCGCGGTCACCGGTCCCTCGTACGAGACCCCGGCCGAGGTCCGGATGGTCGGGGTGCTGGGGGGCGACGCGGTGGGGATGTCCACGGTTCCCGAGGTCATCGCGGCCCGCTCGGCGGGGATGCGGGTCCTGGGGATTTCGCTGATCACGAATCCCGGTGCCGGGCTCTCGCCCGTTCCCCTCTCCCACGAGGAGGTCCTGGAGGCCGGGCAGGAAGCGGCCCCGCGGTTCGAGCGGCTCGTGCGGGGGGTGGTGAGGGGGATGTAAGGGGCGGGATGGTCCGGGTGGATCGGGGTGGGCGTTTCCGCGGAAGCGTCGGCGGGGGGCGCGTCGACCCCTGACCGCCGGGCGCCACGAGCGATTCCGCCTTCGGTCCTCCCTGCGGCCCTCTCCGGGACGCACGCGTGGGGGCTCTTTCGGCCGCCGGCGCGGTGGCTCTCCTTCAGCGGCATGGGCGGGCGATCCCCCGGGCCGAACGTGCGGGCCAACTGCCGGCTGTGTGTGCGGTCGTTCCTCCGGGGGCACGTGCCGTCTCCCTCGGGTGCCGGCGTGATCCCCCCTCCGGGTGCACCTGCCGTCTCCCCCCGGCTGCCTGTGCAGGTGCCCCCCGTGGCCGCGCTCGCTCCACAAGGGGTGGAGCGGCCCCTGGACCCGTGGGTCCGGGGAAGGTTGTCCCCTCTTGCCATGCGATCGCCCGAAATCCAGCCGTCAGGGTCTTGACAGCTTTTCGGGTGCGGGGAGGGGTCGAGTCCGGGAGGGGCGTCTGGCGCGGCGCTGAAGGCCCCTGGCGGCTGATGAGGGCGCGCTGATCCGGCTTCGGTATCTTTTCGGGTGGCGTGTGACTGCCGTCGCGCTCCTGCCCCCCTTTCCGGGGGTGGAAAAACCCCCTGTTAGATTCATGTATCTGGTTTTGCTTCATGGGGTTGGAGTGTGTCTTGTGGTGGGGTGTTCCGGGCGCGGCCATGTGCCCCCCTCCCCCCCGTGCGCGGCCACCGATGGAGCAGCGGAAGGTGAATCCCGGGGGGAGGAGGTGGCGGATGTGCGGAAGGGGGAAGTGCCCCGGTGGGGCAGAGGAGTTCGAGGGGCGGGAGGAGGGCGGCGATGGCGGGGGTCCGGCGAATGACGCAAGGGAAGCGAGTCGGTCAGAGGGCCTCCGGCGCGACGGATCGCGGCAGGGCGGAGCCAGGGCGGGTGGCGCCTCCCTCGACCCTTTCGCGGACCCGGACCCCTTCGCGGACCCGGACCCGGTATGGGAGGCGGAGTTCGCGCTGGTGGAGCTGGCCTCGCAGATGGATGCAGCCATGCTCCGGTTCCTGGAGGGCCTCCGGGCCTTCGATGCCATGCAGGGTTACCTGCTGGGAGGCTTCCCCTCGACGGCACACTGGATGGTGGGGCGGTGCGGGGTGACGCTGGCCACGGCACGGGAGCGGATGCGGGTGGCGCGTGCGCTGGAGGGGATGCCCCTGACCTCGGCGGCACTGGGCGAAGGCCGGATCTCCTATTCCATGGCCCGCGCCCTCACGCGACTGCGCACGCGCGAATTGGGAAAGGTTTCCGCGGAAAGCCCCGGCTCCATCGAGCCCATGGACCCCGAAGAGGAGGCCGCCCTCCTGGAAGCGGCGGCCACGCGGACGGCGGCTGGGGTGGAGGCCATGGTACGGGCGTGGGCCATGAAAAGCGCCGCAGACGAGAGGGAGCGGGAGCTGGAGCGGATGGCGTCGCGGAAGCTCTCGCTGCGCCCCCGGCACGACGGGATGTGGGAGGTGCGGGGGCTGCTCACGCCGGAGGTGGGGGCGGCGCTCCTGGCAGCGGTGGAGCAGGCGGCGGAGTGCATCTTCCGGGAGGGGCGGCCGGGGTCGGCGTACGCGGCCCCCGACCCGCGGAAGAACCCGCACCTCAGGATCGACGGGGTCCCGCTGGCCGAGTGGGAGGCAGCACGAAAGGCCGAGGGGAAAGAGGTCCCCGCCCAGGTGGCCGCCATGCTGGGAGAGGGAGACACGGCGGCGGCCGCGCGGCGGCGTCGGGCCGATGCCCTGGCCCTTCTCTGCCAGTGGGCGCTGGTGGGGGCGGGCGCCAACGGGGCGGGCGTGGCGGGTGCTGCGGGCGGGACGGGCGCGGCAGGCGCGGCAGGCGACGAAG
>JBJHCG010000032.1:0-47096 GCA_050485885.1 Gemmatimonadales bacterium
CGGGCTGCGGGGCTCCCGAGCCCGGCGGGGGCGCCTCGGGGGCCCGTCCCCCGGGGCGAGCCGGGGTGAAGAGGCCTCGCCCCCCGCAAACCCCCCGTGACCTCTTCCCGTTCCAGGGGCTCGTCCCTTCCCCGGCGGTCAGCTCGCACCCACCACCGGAATGGCCCGCCAGCCGGGGTCCCCGATGACCACATGGTCCAGGACCCGGATCCCGAGGACCTCCCCGGCCTCCGCCATCTGCCGCGTGACCCGGTGATCCTCCGGCGAGGGCTCGGGATCACCCGAGGGGTGGTTGTGCACGAGGATGACCGCGGCGGCCCGGGCCTCGAGGGCAGGACCGAAGACCTCCCGCGGGTGGACGAGGGAGGCGTCGAGAATTCCCCGGCTCACCGGGCAGATCTCGAGGACCCGATGCCGGGTGTTCAGAAGGACCACATGGAACTCCTCGTGTGAAAGGCCCCGCAGCCGGGGAGCGAGGAGTCGGACCACGTCTTCGGGGCCACGCATCCGGGCCCGGTTCGGAGGGGGAGCTTCCAGGGCACGGCGTCCGAGTTCCACCGCGGCACGGAGGCGAAGGGCGGAGGCCTTCCCGAAGCCTTCCGGAAGGGGAGGGGGGGCCACCCCGCCCCTGCGCCCCGACCGAGGGCCCGGGGCTCCAGGGCGGGTCGCCGCCGCACCCCCGCGTTTTCTCCCGCGACCTCGGCTCCGTGCAAGGTCGGGAAGGCGAAGGAGTCGCCCCGGATCCCGACCCAGCGCCTGGAAGAGCCCCCGGGCACGCCCCAGCCCCCCCTCCCCTCGCCACCCAAGGACGCGGGCCAGGAGTTCCGGGGTCGACATCTCCTCCACCGGCCCGTCCGGAAGCACGCGACCCCCGGAACCGATGCTCTCGGGCCCGGGGGCGAGGGGTGCGCGCAGCTCCGCGCGAGGGGCGGGCCCGGAGGGCGAGGGGGGGAAGGCATTGCGTGTGCGTGGCATCCCCCACCCTCACCCTCGGGGGCTCAGCAGGGCATCAGCGTTCGCCCCCCAGGGCCAGGCCCACCCCCACGAGGAAACGCTGTTCGGAGAAGAGGCCCACCCCGAGGTGCTCCACGAAAAGTCGATAGGGACGGGCACCGGGCTCATCGCCCCCCACGTCGAACTCGAGCCCGTAGCCCACATTCAGCCGGATGAAATTGCGGCTCGTGAGGGCCGCTCCCCCCAGGACGTAGGGGTGGAAGTTCCGGTTCGAGTCGAGCCCGCGGAAGGTGTAGCGGGCATGGAGTCCGAGGAAGAGCGAAGGGTCTCCCTCACCGATTCCGAAGGTGAGTTCGGGAACGAGATCCAGGGGGACGGAGGGAGAGATCCGTCCCAGGTCGAGGCGTACCCCGGCCAGGACCTGGGTTGGCGCCGTGGCCTGGACTCCCACGAGGGGCTCGACCCGACCCAGGGAACGATCGGTTCCCGGAACGGCGCTCACCGGGGTGGGCGGTGCCACCCCGGGTTCGGGGCGAACCTCGGGGCGGAGCGCCTCGGGACGCGTCCGCTCGATCCGCTCCAGCTCCTCGCGGACGATGCTCCGGACGATCTCCGGGATCCTGGCCTCCAGTTCTGCCATGCGGAGACGGGCCACCAGGGTGTCTCCCGGCACCGCGTCGCCCCGAACGGCCTCCACCAGCATCCGCTCCAGGCGGGCCAGGTCAGCCGGGGTCACCCCGGCAGGAGCGGCCTCGGGCCGGATCCGACTCTCCACGGCATAGGCCTCGCCGAAGCGAAGGATGATCTCGCCCACCTCGGGGACCGGAACGAGGAGGAGGCGCTGCCCCGTGGTGGGATCCACGAGGGTCGTGGTGCCGGCCACCGCCGGGTCCACCGGGCGGGGGACGCGTGCGGTGTCCGCGGCGGCGCGAAGGGCGCGAATCTCCTCCTGGAGCTCCCGTCGTTCGCGCTCCGAAGCCTCCGTACGCTCCCGCTCCCGGGCCTCGACCCGGGCGATCTCCCGCTCCCGCTCGCGCCGGGCCCGGGCCTCGGGATCGGCCCCGAAGGAGAGAGAGAGTCCGGCCGTGTACATCCAGTTCGAGCGCAGTTCGTCGGGGGAGGTCACGTCTTCGAGATCACGGCTCGTGCTGAAGAGGAGGTTCCGGGCGCCCACCTCGATCCGTGCCCGATCGGCCAGGGCCACCGAGAGTCCACCCCCGAGAACGAGATGGTTCTCGGGAAGACGGGTGTCGTCCTCCCCATTTCCGTTCTCGAACCCGTCGCGGAAGTTGATGCGCCCGCCACCGGCCACGAGAAAGGGGACGAGCCCGGGTCCGGTGCCCAGGTTGAACTGGGCCTCACCGCCGTAGCCCTCGATGGGCTCGGTCTCGGAGAAGTCCCGGTCCACTCCGCGCCAGTAGTAGGCCCGGACGCCCACATTCCGGTTCACGTCGAGCCCGGCCCGGGCACCGGCCAGGTACTGGCGATCGAGCCCGAGGTCGTCGTCGAAATCGAGGCGTCCGGCGAAGGGTTCGGCGAAGAGCCCCGGAAGGAAGGCGCCTCCACCGGCGCGCCACCCCGAGGCGTCGCCTCCCACGGGGACACGGAGCCCCGCACCGAAGACCACCGAGCGAACGAAACCATCCTCGGGAAGATCGTCGGCGCTCCCCGCATCGGAGAGGTAGGGAGCTTCGAGTCGGCTCGCCCAGTTCTCGGCCCAGATCTCGCCGGCGAGGCGCGTCCCGACGCCGAACCGGAGCCCGCCACCGGCCCGGAGGAGGATCCGGTCGTCCCGGTCGCTCTCGCCGTCGTCGAGGCGGAGAACGCCCCCTCCCGCCCTCACGAAGGGAGAGAGGTTCCCCGGAAGAAGCTGGAACTGCATGTCGGCTCCAAAGGTCTCGATCCGCCAGAGGCGGTCATCGGAGATCCCCTCTCGCGGGGCCACGTCGGTGCCCCGGGCATAGAAGGGCTGGAGCGAAACGAGAGGACCGAAATCGAGCCCCACCCGTGCGCCGGGAAGGCGCGTTCGTTCGAACCCCCAGAGGTCGTCCCAGCGGAGTTCCTCGTAGGTCGGGACCACGGAATAGGCGACCCCGCCCCCCTGCGCCTCGACCGAGGCGGGGGCACCGAGAAGAGCCAGAAGGGCCAGGAAGAGGAGGGTCGGAATCCCCAGGGAGCGGAGGGCCGGACGCCGGTGCGGCACGGCGTCGACCGCATGGATCACGGTCCGCGGCACGGAGGAGGGGTGGCAGGGCGGGAGCGAACGTTCGTCCGTCATGGCGGTCCTCGCGGTGACGTTGGAAAAGGTTCTGGAACGAGTCCGGACCCGTCGGCCCTCCGGGAGGGAGGGCTTCGTCGCGCGCCTGCGGTTCTCCCGCAGGATGGCACCGGGAATCGGGCCCCGGAACTCGGCAAGATCGAAGCTCCCCTTCCGAGGAATACCGTCGTTTGAACGCAGGAAGGGGAGGCCCGGGGGGCCTTCCGGCACCCGGACCTCCCCGCTTACCGCTGTCCCGCGTTCAGGTTCCGGATCCGGGGCCGTAGCCCTCTCCCCGGCGCCCGAAAAGCTTCCCGTCGTTTTCAGCGACCTGAACCGGGACGACCCCCGCGTCGCCCCCCGTCATCCCGGGGCGTCCGCCCTCATCCCCGCCCGTGGCACTTCTTGTATTTCTTCCCGCTCCCGCAGGGGCAGGGATCGTTTCGGCCCGGCTCGTCGGGTGCGGTCGCGGGCTGCTGTCCGGCCCCCTCTTCGCCCCGGTTCGTCTGGAGGGTTGCCGGGTTGGGCCCCCCGGGGGGAAGCCCCGCTCCGGCGAGGGCGCCACCGGCGGCGGGCCCCTCGGCCCGGGCCGAGGCCGCCACCCCCACCGGGTCCAGGCGGGAGCCCCGGGGACCCCGGTCCGGGGCCGCCCGTCCCGGCGGGAGAGCGTCTCCCCCGGAACCCCCTGCCGGCCCCGAATAGGCCAGACGCTGGGGCGGCCGGGCCTGCTGCGCCGGCGGGGGTCCGATCTGCGCCCGGAAGTACAGCGATGTCAGGGTCTTCCGGAGGTCCTTCATGAGGTCCACGAACATGTCGTAGGCCTCTTTCTTGTACTCGATGAGGGGATCCTTCTGCCCCCAGCCCCGGAAGGAAATGGAGGCCTTGAGGGAGTCCAGATCGTAGAGATGGTCCTTCCACTTGTCATCGATGACCGAGAGGAGGATCCAGCTCTGGATTCGCTCCAGGTGCTCGCCGAAGTCTTCCCGCTTCCGCTCGAACTGGGCCCTGGCTGCGGGAATGACGGCCTCGAGGACCTCCTCGCGGTCCACGAAATCGGCGGGGTCCTCCTCCTTCTCCGGGAGGGAGTCCACCACGACGAAGAAGTCCATGAGGAGCCGACGCCGGAGACCGGCCAGGTCCCAGGACTGGGCCGAGACCTCGGGGTCACAGGCCTCGTCCACAGCCTCCCGGATCGCGGTGTCGATCATCTCCCAGAGCTCTCCGCCCAGGTCCTCCCCTCCCTCGAGCGCGAAGAGGCGGAGATCGTAGATGACCTCCCGCTGCTGGTTCATCACGTCGTCGTAGTCGAGAAGCCGCTTGCGGGCCTCGAAGTTGTTCCCCTCGACCCGGCGCTGGGCGCGCTCGATGGACTTGGTCACGAGCCCGTGGGTGATGACCTCCCCCTCTTCCGCGCCCCACTTCTCCATGGCGTTCGCGATCCGCTCGGACCCGAAGAGACGCATGAGGTCGTCTTCCAGGGAGAGGAAGAACTGGGAGGAGCCCGGGTCGCCCTGGCGTCCGGCGCGCCCCCGGAGCTGCCGGTCGATCCGCCGGGACTCGTGGCGCTCCGACCCGAGGATCTGGAGCCCCCCAGGGTCGATGACCCAGTCGTCCTCCTTCGTCGTGAGATCGGCCCAGCGCCCGGGATCGAGGGGAGCCAGCGCCTCCAGGTCGAGCCCCTTCGCCTTCGCCCACCCCACGGTGCGGGTCTCGGTGACCCCCTGTCCCAGCTTGATGTCGGTCCCGCGACCGGCCATGTTCGTCGCGATGGTCACGGCCCCGGGCTGGCCGGCGGCAGCCACGATGTCCGCCTCGCGGGCATGCTGTTTCGCATTCAGGACATTGTGGCGGATCCCCCGGCGCTTGAGCATACGCGAGAGGGTCTCGGAAACGTCCACATTCGTGGTTCCCACGAGAACCGGGAGTTCGAGCCTGTTCATCCGCTCGATCTCGTCGAGGATCGCGTTGTACTTCTCCCGCTTCGTCCGGAAGATGAGGTCGTTGCGGTCCTCCCGGATCACCGGGCGATTCGTGGGAATGACGAGGACGTCCAGATTGTAGATCTGGTGGAACTCGTTCTCCTCCGTCTCGGCCGTTCCGGTCATCCCGGCGAGCTTGTCGAAGAGCCGGAAGTAGTTCTGGATCGTCACCGTGGCCAGGGTCTGGGTCTCCCCCTTCACCTCCACGCTCTCCTTCGCCTCCACCGCCTGGTGAAGCCCGTCGCTCCACCGGCGACCCGCCATCTGGCGGCCGGTGAACTCGTCGACGATCACGACCTGGCCGTCTTCCGAGACGATGTACTGCTCATCGCGCTGGAAAAGGGCGTACGCCTTCAGGAGCTGGTGGATCACGTGCATCCGTTCGCTCTTCTTCGCGAACTCCTGCTCCAGCCCCTGGACCCGCTCCTGCTTCTCCTCCTCCGAAAGGGTCTCGTCCTCCTGGATCCCCCCCACCATTTCGGAGAGGTCGGGGATGAGGAAGGCATCGGGATCGTCGGGGGAGAGTTCCTCGAACCCCCGGTCCGAGAGGTGCACGTTGTGCCCCTTCTCGTCCATGGCGAAGAGGAGGAGTTCATCCACCTCGTGGAGGCGCTTCTCCCGCATGAGGTCCGCCTCGAACTTCTGCACGAGGGTCTGAACCTTGGGGTCGTCGGCGAAGAGCTTGAGAAGCCGACGGTTCCGGGGCGTCCCCCGGCGCACGGCGAGGAGGGCCTCGGCGGCCTCCCACTCGCGCCCTTCCTCCTGGAGCGCCTCCTCCGCCCGCGCCATGAGCTCCGAGGCGATGGTGAGCTGCTTCCGGTAGAGGGCGGACACCATGGGGTTGTACTGCTTGTAGACCGTGTGGGTGTCGCGGGAGACGGGCCCGGAAATGATGAGAGGGGTCCGGGCTTCATCCACGAGAATGGAGTCCACCTCGTCGATGATCGCGTAGAAGTGCCCCCGCTGGACCCGCCGGTCGAGCTGGTGCACCATGTTGTCGCGAAGGTAGTCGAAGCCGAATTCGTTGTTCGTGCCGTAGGTGATGTCGGCCCCGTAGGCCTGGCGCCGCTCCTCCGTTCCCGGCTGGTGGAGGTCGATGACCCCCACGGTGAGCCCGAGGAAGTTGAAGAGCGCCCCCATCCACTCGGCATCGCGCTGGGCCAGGTAGGTGTTCACCGTGACGAGGTGGGCGCCCCGTCCGGCCAGGGCATTCAAGTAGAGAGGCATGGTGGAGGTGAGGGTCTTCCCCTCCCCGGTCTGCATCTCGGCAGCCGTGCCCCTGTGCAGGGCGATTCCGCCCACGAGCTGCACGTCATAGGGGATCATCTCCCAGGTGATCTTCTGGCCGGTCACGGGGAACTCCTTCCCCACGAGGCGGCGGCATCCCTCCTTCACCACGGCGAAGGCCTCCGGGAGGAGGTCGTCCAGAGCCTGGTGGAGGGCCTGATCGCGCTCTTCCTCGAGCTCCTGCATGCGCACGGTGAGGCGTTCCCGCTCCGCCACCTCGAGGGTCTCGGCCCGGGCTCTCCGGAGGTCGGCGATCTCCTCGTCGAAGGCAGAGGTTTCCTGCCGGATGTACCCCCGGAACTCCTCCGTCTTCGCGGCGAGTGCCTCGTCGGTGAGGGAGGCGAGCCCCTCGAAGATCTCGTTGATCTCGTCCACGAGGGGCTGCACCTTGCGCACCTCGCGGTCGTGCTTGTCGCCCAGCAGCTTCTTCAGAAAGTTCTTCATGGTTCTCGAAGGTACAGCGTCTCGGCTTCGATGATCCTCCGGACGGAGTCCGGGACAAGGAAGCGAAGGGAGCGCCCGGCCCGGACCCGCTCACGGATCCGGGTGGACGAAAGGTCGATTCGGGGTACGGGAAGGGTCCGGACGGGTGCGCCTTCGGCCACCCCCTGCCCCTCCCTGGTCATGACGACCACCTGCGCCAGCTCCAGGATCCGGGCGGGATCTCGCCAGGAGGAAAAGCCGGCCCACTGGTCGGCGCCCATCACGAGGTGGAGAGAGGCCCCCGGGTGGCGGCGGGAGAGCGCTTCCAGCGTGTGCACCGTCCAGGACGGCCCCTCCCGATCGAGCTCAAGGGGAGAAGCTTCGAGCACCGGATCCTCCGCCACGGCAGCCTCCAGCATCCGGAGGCGGAGGGGGGCCGGCGCCAGGACCCGGTCGGGCTTGTGGGGAGGAATGGCGCAGGGAACGAGAAGAAGCCGGTCGAGTGCCAGGGTGTCCGCCACCTCGGAGGCGGCCACGAAGTGTCCCATGTGGGGAGGATCGAAGCTCCCCCCCAGGACCCCCATCCGCAGTGCGGGGCCCTCCCCGTTCTCCCCTTCGGGATCGCCGTCAGCCCCGCGTTTCCGCACCACCGTCATCCCCCCCCCGGAGCTGGCGAGCCTCGGGGGAGTCCGGGTAGTTGGAGAGGAGGCGGGAGCGGACCTGCTCGGCCTCGGTATCCCAGTCGATGGCCCGATAGGACCGGTAGAGCCCCAGGAACCCCCGGGGTGCCCAGGAGGACTGGGGGAAGAAGTCCACCAGGTCCTGATAGACGAGGATGGCGGAGTCGTAGAGCCCCCGGCGCTCGTAGAAGCGTCCGTCCTCGTACTCCCGCTGCGCCAGGCGGTCGATCATCTCCCGCTGCAGGGTCCGGGCCTCCTCGGCCACATTCATCCCGGCGAACTCGTTCATCGTGTTCCGGCAGGCATCCACGGCCCGCTCGGTGTAGGTCTGATCACGCTGGGAGACGGGTGCGAGCCGGTAGTAGCTCCGGCAGATCCCGAGGGAGGCCTCCGGTGCCAGACCATGGCTCGGCCACCCCTGGAGGAAGCGCTCGAATTCTGCCGCCGAGGTGATGAACTCCCTCCGCTCGAAGTGGGCCCGGGCCAGGTACATCCTGGCTTCCGGAGCGCGCACGTCGCCAGGATGGGCGAAGAGGAAGTGGTCGAAGGCCTCGATGGCATCGCTCCAGTCGCGGGCCTCGAAAAGGGAGAGCGCCTCTTCGAAGAGCGGTTCGGCTTCCATCCCGATGAACCGGGGCGCGGAGGCGCAGGCGCCGAGGACGAGGGCGAGGAGGAGGGCCAGAGACCCGAGACGGCTTCCCCGCACCGGGGCACCGCCTCTCGGCCCGGTGCGAGTCACCGGGAGCGCTCGGTCCATGGATTCGGGGGCTCGGGTCATCCTGCTTGTCCTCTGGGGTCCTTTCCGTTCGGGGCCCGGGGGTCCGGGCCGGCATTCGGGAGCACGGTGCTCGGAGGCGCTGGATCCGGGATCACGCGCCGACAGCCCTCTATGCTCGTCAAACTCCGGACCCGACGCAATCCGTTCAGCGCCCATGGCCATGGAAGTCCCGGATGGCCTCCACCACCGCATGAAGGCGCTCCTCCCCCAGCTCCGGGAAGATCGGAAGGGAGAGGACCTCCCGGCATGCCTTCTCTGCCTCGGGGTGCATCCCCTCCTTCCCCCCCAGTGCGTCGAAGCAGGGCTGGAGATGGAGGGGCACGGGATAGTAGATCCCCGAGCCGATCCCCCGGTCCTGGAGGAAGGCCCGGAGCTCGTCGCGTCGCTCCACCCGGACCGTGAACTGGTTGTAGACGTGGAAATTCCCCTCGAGCACGTGGGGGAGGGTGACCTCTGCGATCTCCTCGAGACCCTCGTGGTAGCGGCAGGCGTTGGCCCGCCGGGCCGCTGCCCAGTCATCGAGATGGGGGAGCTTGACCCGGAGGATGGCGGCCTGGAGCGCATCGAGGCGGGAGTTCGTCCCCACCATCTCGTGGTGGTACATCTGCCGCCCCCCATGGACCCGGAGCTTGGCCACCCGGTCGCCCACCTCCACATCGCGGAAGGTCACGAGCCCGCCGTCGCCGAACCCGCCCAGGTTCTTCGTGGGAAAGAACGAGAAGGCCCCGGCATCGCCGGCGGCACCGGCGCCCACGCTATCGGGCCCGGGGGGCGCCCCCCCCTGCACGGTGGCCTGCCGCGCGCCGATGGCCTGGGCGCAGTCCTCCAGGACCCACGCACCCCGCTCGGAGGCCAGGGCCAGGATCTCGCCCATGGGAGCCATCTGCCCGAAGAGGTGCACCGGAACCACGGCCCGCACCCGGGGGGTCCATACCGCCTCCAGCGTCTCCCGGGTCACGTTGAAGGTCCGGGGGTCCACATCGCAGAAGACGGGTTCGAAGCCGGCGTTCCAGACGGCCCCCGCCGTGGCGAAGAAGGTGAAGGCCGGGATCACCACCTGGTCTCCGGGCTTCGGATCCAGGGCGCGGAGGGGGAGGAGAAGCGCATCGGTCCCCGACGCGCATCCCACCGCCATGGGGGCCCCCACGTACGCCGCCAGCTCCGCCTCCAGACCCTCCACCTCGGGCCCCATGATGAATCCCTGCGATGCCACCACCCGGGCCAGGGTGGCATCGAGTTCGTCCTTGAGGGCGGCGTACTGGGGCGTCAGGTCGAGAAGAGGTACGTGCATGGAAGGGGCGGTGGGAGGAACGGGAGGCAGGCGGGCGTCAGGGGCAGGAGGGGGGCCCCGGGGGGGCAGGGCCGAAGGGGAAGGGCCACCGTCCGCTCGGCACTCCGCGCCTGCCGCTCAGGGAGGGTGCCCGTGGCCTGGGAGCGACGGGGCCCCGCGGGGGAGGGAGCGGGGAGAGCATCCGAGGAAGGTCCGGCCGCCTCGCCACCCCTCCGCCCCGTCTCCGCAGCGGATCGGGCCGGGTCAGCAGGGCCCCTCCCCTCCCCCGCCCCGACGGAAGAGGATCTCGTCCACCCGGTCGCGGGCCCGGCTTGCCAGGCCGCCGGCTCCGGACTCGGCCTCGATGACCCGTTCGAAGGCGGCGGCGGCGGCGGTGCACTCCCCCCGTCGCGCCAGGATCTCGCCGGACTCGTACCAGGCCTGCCCCACGAGGTTTCGGGGCTCCCCGATCTGGGTCACGGTCCGGAAATGGCGGAGCGCCTCGTCGTTGAACCCCCGCGACGCCGCCTCCCGGGCAAGCTGAAAGGAGCAGTTCCCCGTCTGCCAGTCCACCTCCGAACGGCGGGTGGCCTGGATCCGGGGACGGACCTGCTCGAAGAAGGCGAGGGCGCGCTCACAGTCCCCGAGCTGCTCGTGGGCAAGGGCCAGTTCCAGGAGGATCACCGGGTCGTCTCCCGCCTCGGCAATGGCCTTCTGAAAGAGGGGAAGCGCTTCGGCAGGCTGGGCGTTGCGCACGTGGAAGCGGGCCAGGTCCAGGGCAACCCCCGAGAGCGAAACCCCCGGCCGGATCCGGGAGGCGGCCTCGGTGGCGGCGCTTGCCACCACGGCGTCCCGTCGATCGGCGGCGCGCCGGGCCACCCGGAGGAGGTCCGATGCCGCCTGGTCTGCCAGGGAGGGGTCCCGGGCCACCGCCGCCTCGTAGTGCTCCCGCGCTTCGTCGATGCGGTTCACCCGGGCGAAGGCATGGGCCGTCCGCATCCACGTTTCGGCATCGTCCCGCCCCTGCCGGAGGGCGAGACGGTACTCGGAGAGGGCATCGGTGAAGTCGCCGCGGGCGAAGGCTGCATCCCCCCGCCGAAGGGCCTCCTCCTCGGATCCGGCGGCGGTGCACCCCGCCAGGAGGGGAAGGGAACTCCCGAGCACCGCCAGGGAGGCGAGGACCAGGAGGGCGAGGGGGAGGGGCCTCGAGGCCCGGACAGGACGGTGCGAAGGCATGCTGCAATATAACCCGACCCGGCGAAAAGGGTCGCCGCCGCAATCGGGTCCCTCAGGTGAGGGGACGCGCGCGCGCGTCCGAGGCCTCCACCTGCCGGCGGAACCAGGGGATCGTCCGGCGAAGTCCTTCCTCCAGGGCCACCTTCGGCTCCCACCCCAGGACTTCGCGGGCCCGGGTGATGTCGGGCTGGCGGACCTTCGGGTCGTCGGTGGGAAGCGGAAGGAAGGTGAGGCGGCTTCCGGCCGTCCCCCCCGCATCCCGGTCGTCCCTCCCCTCGCTCCCCTCGGGGACAAGGGCAAGGATCGTCTCGGCCAGCTCCCGAATCGTGAACTCATCCGGATTCCCCACATTCACCGGACCCGGGTGCTCGCCGTGAAAGAGGCGAACGATCCCCTCCACCAGGTCGTCCACGTAGCAGAAGGAGCGGGTCTGCTCCCCCTCACCATACAGCGTAAGGGGCTCTCCCCGAAGGGCCTGCACGAGAAAGTTCGAGACCACGCGGCCGTCGCCTGGACGCATTCGGGGCCCATAGGTGTTGAAGATGCGAACGATGCGCGTCTCCACCCCGTGGTGGGTCCGGTACGCCTGGGTCATGGCCTCGGCAAACCGCTTGGCCTCGTCGTAGACACCCCGGGGGCCGATGGGGTTCACATTGCCCCAGTAACCCTCGGGCTGGGGGTGGACCGCGGGATCCCCGTACACCTCCGAGGTGGAGGCCAGGAGGTAGCGTGCCCCCTTCTCCTTGGCCAGACCCAGGGTGTTGTGGGTCCCCAGGCTCCCCACCTTGAGGGTCTGGATGGGGAGTTCCAGGTAGTCCACCGGGCTGGCCGGGGATGCAAAGTGGAAGACCCCGTCCACCCGTCCGGCCACGAAGAGCGGGGTGGAGACATCGTGGAGCCGGAAGGAGAATGCGTCGCGCTCCTGGAGCTCGGCCAGGTTCTCCCGGGAACCGGTGATGAGGTTGTCCACCCCGATGACCTCGTGTCCGTCGTCGAGGAGGCGATGGGCGAGGTGGGATCCAAGGAAGCCGGCGGCGCCAGTGAGGACGATGCGCATGGTCTGCGTCTGCGGGGGAAGGAGAGGAGGCGGGGAGCGTGGAACCGGCTACGGGGCCACGGCCGGGGAGACACCCCCCGGCACGACGGAAGACGGCTCCACCGACGAAGCAGGGCCCGCAGGGGTGGGCTGCCCCACCGTGCGGTAGAGGAAGCCCTCGGCGCGGAGGCGGTCGGCGGGGAGGATGCTTCGGCCGTCGATGATGAGGGTCCCCCGCATGGCTTCCCGCATCCGGGCGGGATCGGGCCGCCGGTAGGGATGCCACTCCGTATGGACCACGAGGGCATCGGCCCCCTCCAGCGCCGCGTAGTTGCTCTCGGCGTAGGTGATCCTGTCTCCGAAGTGATGGCGACGGGCCTCGTCCATGGCCTCGGGGTCGTGGGCCACCACCCGTCCTCCGCGGGCCAGCACCCCTTCGATCGTGGTGAGGGCCGGGGCCTCCCGCATGTCGTCGGTGTTGGGCTTGAAGGCGAGCCCCCAGACCGCCACCGTGCGCCCGGTCAGGTCCGGGCCCAGATGCTCCACGAGGAGGCGGAGAGGGAGGCCCTTCTGAAGCTCGTTCAAGGCCTCCACCGCCTCCAGGATCCCGGCATCCACCCCGGCAGCGCGAAGGGTGCGGATCAGGGCCTTCACATCCTTCGGGAAGCACGAACCCCCGTACCCGATGCCGGGGAAGAGGAAGGAAGGACCGATGCGGGGATCACTCCCCACGCCGAGGCGCACCTGGTCTGCCCGGGCGCCGGTGGCCTCGCAGAGCCCGGCGATCATGTTCATGAAGGAGATCCGGGTGGCGAGCATGGCGTTCGCCGCGTACTTCGTGATCTCGGCCGAGGCGATATCCATGAGGAGGATCTGGTTTCCGGTGCGGACGAAGGGTGCGAAGAGTTCGCGAAGTTCCTCACCCACCGCGGGATCCTCCACCCCGAGCACGACCCGATCGGGCTTCATGAAGTCCTCCACCGCGGCCCCTTCCTTGAGGAACTCGGGGTTGGAGCAGACATGAACCCGGTGGTGGGTCTCCCCCTCGATGGCCTCCCGGACCCGGGCTGCGGTGCCCACGGGCACCGTGCTCTTCGTGATGACGATGCGCTCCCCATCCATGGCCCGGCCGATGGCCCGGGCCACGGCCAGGACGTGCTGGAGATCGGCGGAGCCGTCCTCCCCCGGAGGCGTGCCCACCGCAATGAAGAGAATGCGGGAGCGGCGGACAGCCTCGGCCACATCGGTGGTGAAGAGGAGGCGGCCGGCCTCCACATTCGATGCCACGAGCCCCTCGAGTCCGGGCTCGTAGATCGGGATCTCGCCCTCCTGGAGGCGCCGGATCTTCTCTTCGTCGATGTCGGCACAGACGACGTCGTTGCCCGAATGGGCGAGTCCGGCGCCCACCACGAGTCCCACGTATCCGGTTCCGATCACGCCTACCTTCATTGCGCCTCCATGCATCGGTTTCGAGGGTTCATGCCCGGCCCTGTGCCACCGGGTCGCCCCCGGGGGGATCGCCCAGGAGAAGCGAGAGGGCCTCCTGGAGCTGTTCGGCCGTGTAGGGCTTTTGCAGGAACCGGACCGTGCCCGCCTCCACCAGGCGGTCCATGGCCCCGGAGGGGTGGAGGCCGGAGGTCGCGAGGATGGGAATGCCCGGATCCATCCGGCGAAGCTCATGGATCATCGTGGCGCCGTCCATGACGGGCATCATGGAGTCGGTGACGACGGCGGCGATCTCACCCCGAAAGTGCTGGAACTGCGCCACACCCTCCGCCCCGTCCCCCGCCGTCACGACCTGGTAACCGGCGTACCGGAGCGCCTGCGCGAGCACGGAGACGAGCGCGGGTTCGTCGTCCACGATGAGAATCCTGCGGGCGCCACCCCGTCGGGGGTGGGTGCGGCGGGGGGCCTCCCCCATCCCCACAGCGGCGCCCTCGAGGACGGGGAAGTAGAGGCGAAAGCGGGACCCACGCCCCGGCTCGCTGTAGACGTTGAGGAAGCCCCCGTGGCTCCGGACGATGGCCTGCACGGTTGAAAGCCCGAGCCCCGTCCCCTTCCCCTGGGGCTTCGTCGTGAAGAAGGGATCGAACATCCGGGCCCGGGTCTCGGGATCCATCCCCGTTCCCGTGTCCCTCACGGCGATGCACAGGAAGGGTCCGGGGCGCACCTCGGGACGACGCTCGGCGAAGTGCGGGTCCACCGTCACCTCCGCCGCCTCCAGGGTGAGGCGACCCCCGTCGGGCATGGCATCGCGGGCATTCACGCAGAGGTTGAGAATGGCCTGGTGAAGCTGGGTCGGGTCTCCGAGCACGGGCCGAAGCCCCTCGGCCACCTGGAGGCGAAAGTCCAGGCTCCGGGGGAAGGTGTCCCGGATGATCCCGGCCACCTCCCTGAGAACGGAGGCCGGGTCCACCACTTCCCGTTCACCTCGGGCCCCCCGGGCGAAGGTGAGGAGCTGGCGGACCAGGTGGGCCCCTCTCCGGGCGCTGGAGCGGACGGTGTCGAGGAGATCCCGGTCCTCGGCCTCGGGGAGCGCATCCTCCAGCAGGTCGAGGGACATGAGCACCGGGGCCAGGACATTGTTCAGGTCGTGGGCGATCCCCCCGGCCAGCGTCCCCAGACCCTCCATTCGCTGGGCTCGGAGGAACTGGGACTCCAGCTCCCGGATCTCGCTCAGGTCCGTCATCCCTCCCACCATCCGGATCGGGGCCCCCTGACCGTCGTGGACCACTCGCCCCTGGTCCATGACCACGGCCCACCCGCCATCGGCCCGGCGGAACCGGTACTCGAGGGTGTACCCGTCCGACGCCCCCTGCACCGCCCGGTTCACGGCATCGAGCACGGCAGGGCGGTCTTCGGGGTGGATGCGCTCGGCCCAGGCCTCCTTCGTTTCGCTCAGCCCTTCCGGGTCGTGACCGAAGAGGGTTCGCACGCCCTCGCTCCACCACACCAGGTCGGTGGTCAGGTCCCAGTCCCAGATGGCGTCGGTGGTGACCTCGGAAACGATCCGGAAGCGGGCCTCCCGCTCCTTCATCGCCTCCATGGCCCGATGGATCTCGGAGGTATCGGTGAAGAAGACGGAAAGCCCCTCCTCCGAAGGGTAGATCTGGGCACGGAACCAGCGCCCGAAGCGGGGAGCCCAGGTCTCGAAGGCGTCGGGTTCACCGGAGGCGGCGGCCCCCGTCATTCGGCGGTGCAGCTCGCTCCCCTCGGCGTCGGGAAAGGCCTCCAGGAACCCCTTTCCCAGCACCTCTTCCGCGTCCACGGCCAGGTACCCGAGGGCCGCCCGGTTGAGGTAGGAAAACCGACCCTCCGGATCGAACGAGAAGAAGGCATCCCCCATCCCTTCCAGCGTCTCCACCACCCGGGCTCCCAGGCGCGAGCGGTCTGCCTCCAGGAGCTTCTCGCGCGTGATCTCCTGCAGGGCCCCCTGCATCCCGATGATCTCCCCCGCGGCATTCCGGATGGCCTCCGCCGAGACCCGGATCCAGCGGCGGTGTCCGGAAGGGTCGAGGAGGTGGGGAGCCAGGGGAAGGTCGGCCTCCCAGGGCGTTCCGTCCCGGAAGAGTCGGGTGGAGAGGGCATCGATCCGAGCACTCACCTCCGGTTCGTGAAAGGAGCCGATCTCCTCCAGCGTGGGCTGTGATCCGCGGGGCAGACCGAAGAGGTCACAGACCGGGTCGGACCACCGGGCCCGCCCCTCCGAGAGAAGGAAGGACCACCCTCCCACCCGGGCCAGGCGGCCAGCCAGATGGGCAAATCGGTGCGCCTCCTCCAGGGCCGCCACAAGGCCACGGTCCTCTCCCCCTCCGCCTTCGGCGGGGGAAGGGTCCTGCGAGCCCAGGGAATGGATGGGAGGGTTCACCGGCACGATCCAGGGTGGGGGAGCGGGTCCCGAGGCCGGAAGGTAGAGCGAACGGGGGTGAGGGGCGAGGGCGCCTGTCCCCGTGCCTGCAGGGCCCGGGGGCCCGCGCTCCTTGACCCCGCCCCACCCCTCCGATACGCTGCAACATCCCTTTCGGGGTCCTGTCCGGGAAGGGGGGACACCGCGTTCGCCCCCTCCCTTCCTGCCTCCACCCTCGCTTCGCCCCCCCAGGGGGCGCCTCGTCCGCCCCCACCCTCGGCCTCCCCGCGCCCGCACTTCCTCATGGATCCCTCCTCTCCCCCCCCCACCGAAGGGCGCCGCGCCTTCCTCCGCCAGGCCCCGGGTCGGGCCGCGGCGGCAGCCCTCGCCCTGGGGGTCGTGGGAGGCGGGGGCCTCCTCTCGCCCGGGCCGGCCCGGGCCCAGGGGGTGGCGGGAGGCGGAGGGGTGGGCGCGCCCCACCGGGTCCGGGCCGGGGCCTCCTCGGCCCTGGGCGCCTCGCTCCGGGGGTCGTTCGTCTTCGCCCGCCTTCGCTACGACTCGGGGGACTGGGACTACAACCCCAAGCTCTGCGCCAACATCCTCGACACCATCCTCCAGTACACCCATGTCCCGGTGCACCCCGAGGAGGTGGTGATCACCGCCGATTCGCCCGATCTCCAGGCCTTCCCCTTCCTCTTCATGACAGGCCACAAGCTCGTGCGCTTCAGCGATGCCGAGCGGGAAGGGATCCGGCGCTACGTGGAGGGGGGCGGGTTCCTCTTCTCGGACGACTGCAACCACGACATCCACGGGCTGTATGCCGTCTCCTTCGAGGAGGAGATGGAGCGGATCTTCCCCCCCGCCGAGGCCGGCGGCGATCCCATGCCCCGGCTCCCCGGGGATCATCCCCTCTATCACTGCTTCTTCGACTGGCCCGGCGGCCCACCCCAGACGAGCCACGAACTCAACGGGTGGGGGGACAACATGGTTCACGAGTACCTGCGCGGGGTGGAGCACCGAGGGCGGATCGGGGTGCTCTACTCGAACAAGGACTACGGGTGCGAGTGGGACTTCGACTGGCGGAACAAGCGGTTCCGCACCGACGACAACACCCGCTTCGCCGCGAACCTCGTGACCTACGCCATGACCTGAGCAGCGGGCCCCCGCAGGGTCTCGCACGCCCGGACCCGCGCGAACCGGACACGCGCGGACACGCCCCGCCTCGGCCCCACCGTACTTCGAGGAAGGAGCGGGATCGGGAAGCCGGCGTCCTGAACCCGGCTCCCCGACCTGCCCTCGAGGGTCAGACGAAGGCCCCTCCCACCATGATGTTCCGGACGAGGAGCCAGGGGGAGCCGTGGGAGAGGCTCTGGGTCTGCACCGGCTGCCCCTTCGCATCGCCCCCGGTGCCGTGCATCTCGTACTCGTCGGGGCCGGTCACCCCGTCCAGGTTCGCCCAGAAGTCGGTGGTGATGGCCTGGTAGGTCACATCGGTGCACTGGCGGGTGATCTTCCCGTCCTTGATCTCCCAGAAGATGTGCCCCCCGAACTGCCCGTTGTAGCGCTGCTGGTCGATGGAGTAGCTCCCTCGCCCATCGATCATGACCCCGTCCTTCACATCGGCAATCATCTCCTCCAGGGTGGGGGATCCGGGAGGCCCGGCGTCCACATGCACGTTCGGCATGCGGAGGAAGGGGTAGTCCCGCCAGGAGGAGGCATAGGTGCAGGCC
Source organism: Gemmatimonadales bacterium (assembly GCA_050485885.1). Lineage (GTDB taxonomy): Bacteria > Gemmatimonadota > Gemmatimonadetes > Longimicrobiales > Gaopeijiaceae > SKNW01. Next base: position 17,478 of record JBJHCG010000032.1, read on the forward strand.
CGGCTGAAGTCCTGGTCCAGGTAGTGGGCCGTTTCCCGGTTCGTCTGGAGGTCCACCAGGACGCCTTCGCGCACGATGGGCCACTCCACCGTGGGAACGCCGTCGTCGTCATACCCCATGGAGGCGAGGCCGCGGGAGTTCCGGTCGGCCGTGACGTTGAAGATCTCGGAGCCGTACTGGAGGCGCCCCACATCCTCCAGGGTGATGAAGCTCGTCCCGGCGTAGTTCGCCTCCATCCCCACGACCCGGTCCAGCTCGGTGGCATGCCCCACGATCTCGTGGATCGTGAGCATGGCGTGGGACGGAGAGAGGATGAGGTCGCGGAAGCCGGGGGATCCCAGGGGGCGGGCGGTGCACATTTCCACCGCATCGACGGCGGCCTTCTCGGCATCGGCCAGGAGCTTGGACTCGGCGGCCACTTCCCATCCCCCCATGAGGGCCTCCCCGGGGTAGTTCCGGGTCCGGGTCTCGCCATCCACTCGACCGGTGACGGAGAGGGTCGGGGTGGTGGTCCAAGCCTCCTGCTCGATGTAGGAGCCCTCGGTGGAGGCGAAGTAGCGCCATTCGTACTGGATCCGGGCCGCCGCCTGCACCCGGATCACGCCGTCCACGGCCGAGGCCCGATCCACGATCCCCTGGGCCCAGTTCTGCCGGTCCGTCTCGGACACGGTGAGGGGGTCGATGCGGAGGGGGGTGGCCCAGCTCGTGATGATGGGGTCCACCGGGGTGAGGCGGACGTCCCGGCGCTTCGCGATGGCACTCGCCCGGGCCACCTCGGCGGCCATGCGGGCGATGCGCCGGATCTCGTCCTCGGTGACGATGGGGCTCGAGGCGAACCCCCAGACCCCACTGTGGATGACCCGGACCCCGAAGCCTGCGGGCTGGCGCTCGGCATCGGTGGGGATTCCCTGGAAGGTGGCATCGCCCGTGCCGCCCCCACCCCCTCCGCCGAACCCGCCTCCACCTCCACCTCCACCCCCACCTCCGCCGCCACCCCCGGCGCCCTCTGCCTGGAAGGTCGCCACCGCCCCGGGGACATTCCGGGTCAGGGTGAAGCGGATATCCGCATAGGAGCACCCTTCCCTGCGGGCCTCGTCCAGGGCGATGTCGGCCAGCCCCCGGAAGCGGGAGTCCCCGGCATTCCCCGGAGGCGAGTCGGCCAGGAGCTGCCCCATGAGGTCGTTGGAGTAGAGGGCAAGGGCACCGGCACCCATCCCCATGGAGGCAAGGAATTCACGGCGGGACGGCGTCATGGCGAGGCAACTCGTGCAGGAGGGTGGAACGAAGGGCGTGAGGTCGGGCGGAGGGCGTGCGGGGTGGGGCAGGGTTTCGGGGGAGCGGGGAGGCAGGGCGCAGGCTCGAGGGGCGGGGTACGGGCGCGACGTCGGGATGCGCACGTGGCCCCGAGGGCGCCGGAGGCACCCCTACTCCACCGCCGGGCTCCCTGATGACATGTTGAAATCCTCGATGCGCACCGGGGGGATGAGGGCCGTGTTCCCCCCGTCGTACGACTCGCCCATGTGCATGGGAACGGGGCGCCCGATCCCGGAAATGTTGTTGTAGCCCATGATGGGAGACATATTCCACCGAAAATTCTGAACCGCCCCCGTGATCTCTCCGTTTTCGATGAGGAAGAGGCCGTCCCGGGTCATCCCGGTGTTGAGGAGGGGCTGGCTCGTCGACGGCACACCCCGGATGTACCAGAAGAAGGTCACGAGAAGGCCCCGGCGGGTGGAGGCGATGAGTTCCTCCAGGGAGCGATCCTCCCCTTCCATGACCAGGCTCATTCCCGGGGTGGCCCCCAGTCCCTGCCCCCAGTTCTCGATCCTTCCCTGGTCCACCCAGGTCACCGAGGTGGCCGGGCGGTAGTTGTTCAGGATCGGGGTCTGCCGGAGGACCTCGTTTCCGATGTCGCTCCGGAGGGTGAGGGATTCGCTGAAGAGCTGCTCCCCGCGCTCCCGCCCCTGCATGAAGCCGCCGCCGCCCCCGCCCCCGGTGAAGATCCCCGTCATGAGGGAGAGGAAGCGGGCGTTGGCCCGAGGCTCCAGAATCACCGTGTAGCGGCCGGGCTCGATGGCCCGGGCGTCGGCGCTCATGAGGGCCTTCTCCGAGGCGGACCGGGTCAGGGCCTTCGCATCGATGGAGGAAAGGTCCTTGATCCCGGTGGTCCCGGCCCACCCGGAACCACGCCCGTCGGGGGTGCGGCAGGTGAGGACGAAGCTCGTCTGGGCCTCGCGGAAGTAGGCGAAGAGCCCTTCCGTGTTGGCGCGGCAGGTGGCCTGGTCGTTCTTCGGAATGTACCCGTACCCGATCACCCCCATGTCCTCGGTCAGGTCCAGGCTCTCCTTGACCATTTCGGCCCGCCCCCCTGGCCCGAAGTCCACCATGTCGGGGAGGGCGGACTCCACCTCCAGGTAGGGCTGGGGGCCCAGGAGCTCGGGGAGGGAGGAGGCGGGTTCGGAGGCGTCGGCATCGGCCCGGGCTTCCTCCACCATGGCCCGGAGGCCGTCCTCCGTCCAGTCGCGGGTGGAGGCGCTCCCCACCCGCCCGTCGCGGTGCACCGTGAGGCTCGCCATCCGGTCGTACTGGACGAGGTTCACGGTGATGGAGGAGTTTGCCCACCGGGTTCCGGATCGCTCCCCGCCCCGGAGATCCACCTGGGCCGCGTCAGGGCCGGCCATGTCAAGGATGCGGTCGGCGAGTTCGCGGAAGTCGTCTCGTGTGTACATGCGGTGGCGTGGGGAACGTGGGGTTTCGGGACGCTGCGATGCAGGACCCCGGGCCTCGGAGGCACCCGATTCGGGTCCGCACGCGACGATGGATGCGTGGAAGGGGGGAGACGGTACGCCCGCCCCCGCCCCCCGTCAAGCATCTCCCGGGAGAGGCCCGCACCACCGCTGGCCAACCCGGGGTTTGTTTCGGGCCGGCTGCAGGCTCGCGCTACGGACGCCCCCGCTGGCGCCGCCACCCCCACTCGGCCCCCAGAAGGAGGACCAGGGGGAGGATCCACCAGGGGTTTCTCATGGGATGCCACCGCTCCGGCACACGGTCGGGCGCGACCGCCGCCACGATCTCGGCGGGAAGGTGGGCGAGTTCGGCGTGCGGCACGACGCGTCCACCTCCACTCCGGGCCCAGGCGTCCAGAAGGGGGAAGGGATCTCCCAGGGGGGGCGGGGCATCGCGCGACACGAAGAGGGGGAGGCGGGCCTGAAAGCCGCTTCCCCCGGCGGCGGGGGCCCCCGAGGCCACCTCCACCGCCACCCACCAGAGTCCCTCCTCCCGGGGTGCGGGGAAGCGGGTCGTCCCTGTGGTGCGCAGCGAGCCGCCCGACGGGGGGGCGCCCCGGGGTGAATCCCAGACCCACTGCGGGGAAGCCCCGTTCTCCCCTCCGCGCCCGTCTGCCCGGCCTCCTCCCCCGGCGGGGGCCGGCCCATCGAAGGAGAGGGTGACCCGGGGAGGGCCTCCCTCCCTCCGTCCCGATTCATCCCGAACGGAAAGGGCAAGGGTGAGCCATTCTCCGGGGGTGGCCACCCCCCCGCCGGGCCCGGGGATCTCTCCCGCCCACCTGAGGTCCACGGCGGGAAGGCGCCGATGGGCCAGGCGGAGGAGAAGGGCCGACCAGAAGTCCTCCCACCCGGAAAGGGACGGGTCCCGGTGCTCCCAGGCATCCGGGGCGCCGGACACGACGACGAGCCCTTCTCCCCGGGGGACCTCCCAGAGGACGGGGTCCCCGTCCGGCGTGAGAAGGAGCGCTTCGCCCGCCCCCGGGAGGGTGTGGGGGAGGAGGGCGGACCGGGCCCGGAGGGGCGGCGGGCGGCCCTCTCCATTCTCTCCGGGTTGGACCGCCCCCCGATCCGGAGGTCGCATGGGGGTGGGCTCGGCCCACCGCCGCTCCCGCATGGCCCCGCCCCCGTGAAGGAAGGCCCACGGATCGGGGGTGGCCGAACCGGCACGTTCCTGGGCGCTTTCGGGGAGGAGGAGGAGGAGGAGGGAGCCTCCCCCTTCCCGGACCCACCGGCCGAGGGCCGTGCGCTCCCCCGGATCCAGCGTCTCCGGGGCAGCCACCACCACGAGGTGGAAGGGGTCCAGGGCCGCCGGGTCGGCAACCGAGGAGGGCGGCGTCCCGACCTGGGACCGGACTCCGGGTGCAAGGTCGGTGCGCACGTGCAGGGTGACGCGCGCATCCCCTTCCAGCCCGCGACGGAGGAAGGTGGACCCCCACGAAGGCCGGGGCTCCAGCACGAGGACCTGTTGGGGCCGGGGCTGAGGGTGGAGGAGGAACTGGGCATGCACCCGGTCCTGCACCCGGATCACGCCCAGGCCGGGGGGTGCCGGGTGGAGCGCCGGATCGTCCGCGCCTCCCGGGGGTGACCCGGGGAAGGCGGCAGCGGGGGAGAGAAAGGCGAGAGGGGGGAGGAGGAGGATCCCGGACTCGGCCTCCGCCCCGGCCACCTCCCTCGCCCCCGCCCCGCCAGCCAGACCCGCGCCCAGGGGAACCCAGGCGGCCGAATCGGCCGTGGCGGGAAACGCTCCCTCCAGACGAAGGGGGTACTCCGGGAAGGATGCGCCGGGCCGGGAGAGGGTCGCGGGATGGCGGAGGCGCACCTCCACGGGAAGGGTCGTCTCGGGGATCAGGGGCCCGGGGGGCGCAACGCGAAGGGGAGGAGGGGAAGCCCCGTCCGGAGGGAGAACGACCCAGGGTGTACCCAGAGGTGGATCGTCCGGGAGGCGGGAACCCAGGAGAACCGTGGCCCGGATCCCCTCGTGCGCTTCGGTCCGGAGCCGGATTCCCGGGGCCGAGGGGGACCGGCCCAGGCGGGCCCACCCGCGCGCCGGGGGAATGGATCCCGCGGCCAGCCCCTCGAGCGCGGCCTCGAGATCGGGGTCGGAGGCGGAATCGAGGGGCCGTCCGTCCCCGCGCATCACGAGGACCTCGAGGGGCTCGGGCGTGTCGCGCTCGAAGGAGGGATCCAGGAGGGCGAACCCCACGAGGAGGAAGGCCAGGCCCCGGAGGCCGCGCACGAGGGGGGGCGGAGGCGGGTGCTTCATCGTGCTCCCTCCCCCGGGCCCGGGTCCCACCCTCCCTGAAGGGAGCGGAGGAGGGGAGACGGACCGGGAGGAGGTGCCGGAGGGAGCGCCAGGGCCAGGTGGCGCGCAACTGCGGCCATGACCTCGGCAAGGGGGGTCTCGGGATCCACGAGACGGGGTGCCCATCCCCGGAGTTCGGGGTCCTCCCCGGCGAGGCGGAGAAGGTCGGCCGCCAGGGCGATCCGGGTGGGTACAGGGGCATCCAGGTCCCCCGTCCCCAGTTCCCGGCCAGCCTCACCCGGGGCCGGGTGGTCCGGAGCGGGGCGGTCCGGGGTGGGGTGGCCCGGAGCGGGGAGGCCCGGGGTGGGGTGGCCCGGGGTCGGGTGGCCCGGGTCCCCCACGGCCGGAGCCCGCTCCTTCCCGGCCGCATCGCGGAGCCCCAGGGCGTGCAGGTCCGAGAGAAGGCGCTGCATCCCCTCCACCCAGGCGGGAGACCGGGCAGGAGGAGGGGGGAGACGGACCCCGGTGGCCCCCGTTCCATCGCCGGTGAGGCGCCGCTCCGGGTCGGGGAGCTCCCGCTCCGAGAGGGCGCGCAGGATGTACCGCGAAGCGGAAAAGGCCCGCTGGAGATGGTCCAGGGCCTCCCGCTCCGCCTCCAGCGCGGGCTCGAGGGACCCGGCATCGAGAAAGGTTGCGGCAGCGGCCATCCACTGGATGGCCCGGGCCAGCTCGATCCTCCCCTCCTGGGCCAGCCGGCCCTCGGCCGCATCGGCGTCGGCCCGGGCGTGGGCCTCCTCGTGCAGTTCCTGTGCGGTGCGGGTTCCGTCGCCGTCCCCTCCGCCCCCGGGGGGGTGCACGTGAGGATGGTCATGGTCGTGGTCATGCCCCGCATGGGGGTCGTCGCCGTCGGGGGCGTGGAGATGTTCGTCCTCCAGCTCCCCCCCGAGCATGAAGACGAACTCGGCGCGGACCCGACGCTGGGCTGCAGCCAGGGTCCGGGCCTCCGAAAGGAGCGCCTGGGGAGCCAGGGTGTCGGCTCCGGCCTCGAGCGCCTCGGTGAGGGCCAGGACCACCTGCTGACTGAGGGCGTACCGGGTGGTCTCGTCGTCGCCGGCAAAGCCCCCGACGACCCCGGCCCCCCCGCCCAGGATCTCCACAGCCCAGGTGTCCGAGCTGCTCCATCCCCCCTCCGGACGTCGATCACGGGCCCGCGCCCGGTAGACCACCGCCTCGCCGCGCAGGAGCTCCAGGGAGGCCAGATCCCATTGCGCCCGCCCGCGCCAGCGGGTGGGCGACACCCGTTCCACCTCCAGGGGAATCTCCCCTTCCTCGAAGCTCCAGCGCTCTCCGAACCCGGTCACCTTGAGAAAGCGAAGCTCCAGCGCCTCCAGCGCATCGTCGTCTTCCGCCTCCACTTCCAGCTGGAGCACCCGGTCGCCGTCCGGGAGATGCAGGTCCTCCCCGGGAAGGCGCACTTCCACCCGCGGAAGGGGGTCCGGCTCCACCACGAGGACCACGAGATGGTCGGGACGCCCGTGGCCCGAGAGGAGGAGGTAGGTATCGTCGGGGTGGAGTTCGAACCCTGTCGGGTCCTGCACGCCCCTCGACGTTTCGAGGCGGAGCGGGGTAACGCCCGCGGAAGGGGCAGCCTCGTCCGGCGTGGCGTCGGTACCGTCTCCAGGAGGCGGGGCTCCAGGGGCAGCCACCGCTTCACCCACCGCCCCCCCCTCGCCGAGGGAGGCCCGTCCGTCGGTCGGCAGGAGTCGCACCCGGCTCCCGGACAGGGCCCGGATCTGGAGGGGGGAGGTGTAGCGCCGCATCGCCTCGTCCCGGTAGGCGGGGGGTTCCACGGAAACTTCCCAGGCCTCCGCCGAAGGGAGGTCGGGGGATGGGAGGGAGGAAGGCGTCCCGCGGGCCTCGCTTCCCCCTGCGGCAGGGGGAACGGGCACAGCCTCCCCAGGGCTTCCCACCCACCCTCCTCCCGCCAGGAGGGCGACGCTCAGAAGGGCCTGGAAGGAGGCTCGGCCCAACGCGTCGCGCAGGGGCACAAGCCGGGGTGGAGGATGCCGATGGAGGCAGGCCTCCGCCTCCCGGACGATGGCTGCAAGGGTGGGAGAGTGGAGCGGGGTCGGACCGGACACTTCCCCATGCTCCGCGGCCGTCCGGATCAGGTTCCGGCTTTCGGGGATCCGGGCCTCCGCCAGGCTGGCCCCCAGCCGCCGCGCCCCGCCTGCCCTCCGGAACCGCGCCTCGACCCGTGCGGCGCCCACGGCGACCCCTGCCAGGAGGCCGATCGGAAGGAGGCCCAGGACAGGGAGGGGCGATGTCCACCCGGGATGGAGCACGAGGAGGAGGGCGGCCCCCGCGCCCCCGAGAAGGCTCCCGACCCCGCCCCCCTGGATCCATCCCCGCCGGCGAACCCGGTGGGCAAGCAGGTCGAGCCGGGTCTCGAACCCGGACGTCGGTGGGGCGTTCATCCTTCCCCCCCGTCCCGCCGTGCCCGCACCCACCCTTCGGCAAGGAGAAGAAGGAGGACCAGGGCCCACGCCGCGCTCCGGAGGGGTCGCCCCTCCTCCTCCCCTTCCTCCTCTCCGGGGGAAGCCCCTTCCCCGGTCGGCGGGGGCCCGGGGGCGCCGACGGTCTCCTCCCGGCTTCGATCGCGCCGGGCCTCGGCCTCGAGGCGGAGCAGGAGGGCGGCGGTCGCGGGAGTGTCGGGCCATCGGGCGGGGTCGAGGCACAGCTGCGCTTCGTTCTCCCACGAAGCGTTCTCCCGCGCGGCCCGGTTCGGGTCCCCGGGCCAGGGGTCGCCCCCGGGCTCGCGTGCGTCGAGCACAGGTCGGCCGGGCGCGCCTGGGGGGCGCGCAACCGCGGGGGCCTCGCCCAGGGCGGCGGGCCACCTGAACCACCCTCCTCCCTCGTCCACCCAGGGCGACCCCGAAGGCCCCAGCGTCGATGCCCCCTCCTCCGTCCGCCCGAGCCGGGCCATCCGTGCCACCCCTTCCGGTTTCAGGGGGAGGGCGAGGGAAAGGTCCGCAGGGGGGGATCCCTCCCGCTCGAGGAGGGCAGACACCCGGGGGTGGGTGGTGCCGAGATCGTCGCATGCGGAGTCGAACGACAGGCGCGGGGGCTCGGGAGATCCCGGAGCGCGGAGGGTCCCCGCGTCCCTTGAACGCCCGGGAGCCGCGTCGGCACCCTGTGCCTCGGGGTCCCCGCCCGGGGGCCCCTCCGGGCCGCCGGGAGCGGGCTCCGGGACCCGAGCCCCCGCCCCTTCGACCGCCCCCGGGGCCGAGGAGGCCTCCCCCCCGCTCCACCGGGGATCGGCAAGGGCCGCCACGGCCAGGGCCACGAGGGCCAGCCGAAGGGCCAGGAGAACCCGGTCGGAGGGCGGGGAGATCCGGGAGCGGGTCGGAGCCCGCGGAAGGAGAAAGCGAAGGCTCGGGAGCCGGACCTCCGGCGCGCGCTGCCGGACCAGAAGATGAAGGAGGAGGGGCACGAGGAGGGCCAGAAGCCCCCAGGCCGCCAGCGGGGACCCCCACCCCACGCCCCCCAGAAGAAGCGGGTCGAGCGGATCGCCATTCCCCCACCCCCTCATGAGGCTCGCTCCTTCCGGAGTCCGCCGGTCCCCGCCTCCATCCCCGACCGTCCTCCCGCACCCAGGAGCGCCCGCAGGAGGAGGGCCGGGGGGAGGTCGGTGGCCCCCCGGTGAAGATGGATGCCCCGGCCCCGTGCCAGCCCCCGGATCCGGTCGTGGTACCCCTCGAGGGCGAGGCGGAGCGCGTCCCCGTCCCGTCCGGGATCGGCGAGGACGCGTCCCTCTCCTTCGGCGTCCCGGAAGGCGGCCCCTCCGGGTGGGAGCCCGAGAAACTCCCGGTCCGCGGCAAGGTGAACCACGTCCGTCGGATGTCCGGCTACGACCCCCCGCCCCAACGCCTCCAGGAGAGGTGCCTCCCCCGAGAGGAGGTCCGAAAGGAGGAGGACACGCCCCCCTCGGCGGAGCCTCGAAACGGCCGCCTCCACGAACCGCGGCTCGAACCCGGTCCCCTCGGGCTTTCGTCCCTCCAGGCGGGCGACCACCCGGGCCAGGTGCCGCCTTCCGCCCCGGGCCGGGAGGGGGGGCTCGCCGGGGAGGAGAAGGCCCACCCGGTCCCCGCCTCGAAGCGTCACGAGGGCAAGGGCGGCGGCGAGGACGGCTGCGTACCGGTACCGGGAGGGACCCGGGCCCTCCTCGGGAAATCCCATGGATGCGGAGGCATCCACCAGGAGGAGGAGCTCGAGCTCCCCCGGATCGTGGTACCGACGCAGATACGGGCGGTCGGTGCGGGCGAGGAGCTTCCAGTCCAGATGCCGGAGATCGTCGCCCGGACGATAGGGACGGTGGCCGCGAAAGGTGGTCCCCACGCCCTCTCGAAGCCCCGGGTGACGTCCTGCGGAAAGGCCGAGCACCACCCCCCGGGCCGCCACTTCCAGCGAACTCAGGGTGGCCAGAAGCTCGGCGGAGAGGAGGCTCCCGGGGCCCGGGGTCATGGCGGAACCCGGGCGAGGACCTCCCGAACCACGTCGTCGGTGGAGATCCCGTCGGCCTCGGCGGCGAAGGAGGGGACGATCCGGTGGCGAAGCACGGGGAGTGCGACCTGGGCCACATCGTCCGGCTCGGGAACACGGCGCCCATCGATGACGGCCCGGGCCCGGGCCGCAAGGAGGAGGGACTGCCCCCCGCGGGGGCCTGCACCCCATGCGATCCAGGGGCGTACCTCCCGGGGGGTGGCCTCCTCCGAGGGGCGGGTCGCCCGAACCAGACGGAGGGCATACTCCACCACGTTCGAGGCGGTGGGGAGATCCCGGACCAGGGCCCGGACCCCTTCCAGTTCGGCCCCCGTAGCCACCGGCTCCACCTGGATCCGGTCCCGATCCGCCGGTCCGGAGAGCACCGCGCCCTCCTCCTCCAGCGTGGGATAGGTCATCACGACGTTCATCAGGAACCGGTCGAGCTGGGCCTCCGGGAGGGGGTGCGTCCCCTCCTGCTCGATGGGGTTCTCCGTGGCGAGAACGAAGAGGGGACGCTCCAGCGGGTGGCGCTTCCCCCCCACCGTGACCTGGTACTCCTGCATCGCTTCGAGGAGGGCGGCCTGGGTGCGGGGGGGGGTCCGGTTGATCTCGTCGGCGAGGAGGACGTTGCAGAAGATGGGTCCGGGAAGGAAACGCACGCTTCGCCTTCCCGTGGCCGGATCCTCCTCCATGACCTCCGTCCCGAGAATGTCGGAAGGCATGAGGTCGGGGGTGAACTGGATCCGGCCGAACCGGAGCTTCATGGCGCCGGCCAGGGTCCGGACCAGAAGGGTCTTGGCCAGGCCGGGCACCCCGCGCAGGAGGCAGTGCCCCCCGGCGAGGATGCAGGCAAGGACCTCGGCCCGGACCTCGCCCTGCCCCACGATGACCCGCCCCACCTCCCGGTCCAGCCGGCGAGCCAGCGCCACCGCCTCCTCGAAGGAGGCGGGGGTGGCCCTCGACCCCTCCTCAGCCCTCACGGGAAGCGGGCCTCCGCGACAAACCCCGGGAGGCCCCCTTCACGATCCAGCGCTGGGGGAACCCCTCCCCCCGGTGCGAGGCGATGCGACCGGTGGCGTTCCGGGAGTCCACCAGGATCCGGGCCTTTTCGAAGACCCGGTCCAGGTCGAACTCCGCGTGATCCGTCACGATGAGCACGGCATCTGCCGACTCGAGCGCCTCGTCGGTGAGGGGGATGCCCTCCCACTCCCCCTCGTCGTCGTGGAAGCGAGGCACGTGGGGATCGTGGTACGACACCTCGGCTCCATCGCGCTCGAGTTCCTTCAGGATGTCGAGGGCCGGAGACTCGCGGACATCGTCGATGTCGGGCTTGTAGGCCACCCCGAGAACGAGGATGCGGGAGCCGTTCACGGACTTCTTCGCCTGGTTCAGTGCCTCCCGCACCTTCCCGACGACGAAGTGGGGCATCTCGGCATTCACCTCGCTGGCCAGCTCGATGAAGCGGGTGCGGTAGTCCAGCGTCCTCATCTTCCACGAGAGGTAGTGCGGGTCCACCGGGATGCAGTGTCCTCCAAGGCCCGGACCCGGGGTGAACTTCATGAAGCCGAAGGGCTTCGTGGCCGCCGCCTCGATCACCTCCCACACATCCACCCCGAGTCGATCGGCGATCTGGGCCGTTTCGTTCACGAGCCCGATGTTCACGGCGCGGAAGGTGTTCTCGAGGATCTTCGTGAGCTCGGCGGCCTCCGGCGAGGAGACGGGGACCAGGGTGTCGATGAAGCGGCGGTAGACCGCCATCCCCCGTTCAAGGCAGGCCTCCGTCACGCCGCCCATGACCTTCGGCGTGTTCCGGGTCTGCCAGACCTGGTTCCCCGGATCGACCCGCTCGGGCGAGAAGCAGAGGTGAAAGTCCTTCCCGACCTCGAGTCCCCGGGCCTCGAAGAGGGGGAGGAGAACGTCACGGGTGGTGCCCGGATAGGTGGTGGATTCGAGGACCACGAGCTGACCGGGGCGAAGGGTTGCCGCGATGGCCTCCCCTGCCCGAAGAACGAAGGAGATGTCCGGGTCGCGGGTCTTGCCCAGGGGGGTCGGCACACAGATGGAGATGGCGTCGCATTCGGCGAGGCGCGCCATCTCGGTCGTGGCCTCGAGGCGGCCTCCTTCCCGGAGCTCGGCCACCGCCTCCGAGGGGACATCGCCGATGTGACTCACCCCCCCATTCACCCCATCCACCACGCCAGGGTGGATATCGAAGCCCAGCGTCCGCAAGCCGGCCTTCCCCACCTCCACCGCGAGCGGAAGCCCCACGTACCCGAGCCCCAGGATCCCGAAGGTGAAGTCCGGGTCGGTGGCTGCGCGCTCCGACCGGGAGGTGGGAGTGAGATCAGAGGGGGTCATGGCAGGCTCGGAAGGCGGAAGGGGTCAGGATTCCGGGAAGACACAAGGAGAATCGGTCCGGAAGCGACGGGACGAACGAGGGTCGGAAGCGACGAAAGCTACGGCGCCTTCCCGTCCTCGACCAGCCTTCAGGCGGCCCCGACGAGAGCGAAGACCGCCTCTGCCACCCCCTCGAGCGTGTGGGGGTCGGCCACCCGGGCCACGGGGATCCCCACCGCGCGCGCAGCGGCTTCCGTTGCCGACCCGATGACGACCACCCGCGCGCGGGGAGGCCAGGCGGCCCCGGGCGACGCGGCGTGCCACGCGCGCGCCAGTTCCCTCGCCTGCGATCCGGCGGTGAGGACCACGAGGTCGAACTCGCCACGGAGAAGGCGTGCCGCCGCATCCTCCGCCGCTCGCGGAACCGGGGCATTCCGGTAGGCCGCAACGAGGGTCACGAAGGCTCCCTCCTGCGAGAGCCCCTCGGGGAGCCGTTCCCGCCCCTCCTCGGCCCGGGGAAAGAAGATGCGAAGCCCCTTCAGCGCTCGCCATGTCGGCGCCTCCTCGAGGAGCCCCTCCGCCACGAAGCGCGACGGGATCCGGTCCACGCGAAGTCCGGCGCCTTCGGCGGCCCGGGCCGTGGCGGGCCCCACCGCCCAGATCTCTCCGGGCACGGGGAGGGGAGAAGCCCCGGAGGCCGCCGGGAGGAGGTCACCCACGACCTCGGCAGAGCGCGGGGAGGTGAGGAGGAGCACGTCGAATTCCCCTGCCCGCCATCGCTGCAGGCCCCGTTCAAGGGGGCGAGCGTCCCGTGGAGGCTGGCTCGCCGTGAGGGGAAGGTGCACCACGGAGAGCCCCCCGTCCTGGAGGAGGCGCGCCAGGGAGTCCACCTCTTCTCCCCCCTCGCCCTCCTCGCGGGGACGGAGGAGAAGCACGGAGACGCCAACGACCCCCCCGGTGCGCCGGGCACCGGAGGGGTCGTCAGGGATGTCGCCGCGGACCACCTCGTCCCTCCCCGGGGGGAGTGGGGGACGTTCCCCCTCACTCCTCGCGTCGGAGAGACGGGGGGCCCCGGGTCCTTCCCGGGCAGGCAGCCCCTCCGGAACCCCGGGGGCGTCCAGCGTCAGACGGAGGTCGTGGCCCGCCGAGCCGGGGCCTTCGTGATCTTGCCGGCCGAAATGCACGAGGTGCAGACCCGAATCCGGACCGGAGTCCCGTCTTCTCCCAGCACCCGCACCGTCTGGAGGTTGGGGAGCCAGCGCCGCTTCGTCTTGTTGTTGGCGTGACTGACCTTGTTCCCCGTGGAGGGGCCCTTGCCGCACACCGCGCAAATCCGTGCCATCGTACGAAACCCTTTGAAAAAGTCGATCACCCGCCCCGGAGGGGAGGCGGTCGACGTCAGCTGTCGTCGTCCAGGCCGTCCGAATCGTCGTCGGACCCGGCGTCATCGTCCGTCTGCGTTGCAGGAGCCAGCACCTCGGCCTCGAGGAAGTTCACGCCGAAGCCCGCGATCTCCCGTGCCGCAGGATCGGTAATCACCCCTTCCGCCTCCCAGCCATCGAGGACCTCGGGAGACATGGTGCGCACCGTCCCGGTAATGTCGAGGACATCCCCCGCAACGAAGAAGGGATCCTCCACCGTCGGCATGATCCGGACCACGTAGGGAGTCCCCCCCGGAAGTGCCGTCAGGAAGGCCATGGGCCCGATGGAGGTGGCAACCTCCACCCCACGGAGCCGCAGGCGCGTGCCGCTCTCCAGCTCAGCATACCGTTCCTCGAAGGCCTCGAGACTCATGGTCCCCACGGCCTCCCTGGCCGCGTTGTCCGCCCTCTCCTCCTGGGCCACCGCGAACTGCGTCGGCTCGGTGTAGACGGAGAGCCACCACACGAACCCCGCAATGGAGAGGGCGGCGAGAATCATGAGGGGGAGGCGAAGCTTCTCGCTGGTCTGCTGGGCCATGTACGGATCTCTCCTGGGGGAAGCCGGTTCCGAGGGGGATCGCGGTGACGGAGGTCAGCCCTCGCGTCGCTCCACGAGCTCGATGAGCGCCATCTCCGCAGCATCACCCTTCCGGTGACCGAGCTTCAGCACACGGGTGTACCCTCCGGGCCGCCCCTCGAATCGGGGGGCGATGTCGTCGAAGAGCTTCCCGAGCACATCCCGGTCCTGGACCGAGCGGGCTGCCATCCTCCGAGCATGGAGGTCTCCCCGGCGAGCCAGGGTGATGAGGCGCTCCGCGTAGGGGCGCAGCTCCTTCGCCTTGGCCTCGGTGGTCTCGATCCGCTCGTGGCGGAAGAGACTCGTGGCCATGTTCCGGAGCGTCGCCTTCCGGTGGCTGGACGTACGGGAGAGGGCCCGTCCCTTCTTGCGATGCCGCATGAGATTCGTTCCTGATTGAGCTACCGATATATCACTCGAGGACGAGTCTGTCTACTCGTCGCCACTCTCCGACGTACCCGCAACCGCACCCTCCTCGACGATGAAGAGGCTTCCGCCTTCCCCCTCGCGAAGCTGCATGCCGAAGCGGAGCTGATGCTCTGCCAGGAAATCCTGGATCTCCTTGAGCGACTTCTTCCCGAAGTTCTCGATCCCCAGCATCTCCTCCTCCGTCTTCCGGATCAGGTCGCCCAGCGTCCGGATGTTCTCCTTCTGGAGCGAGTTCCGCGACCGAACCGAGAGTTCGGCCAGGTCCTCGATGGTGCGGTCCAGCAGCTCCCGCACCCGCTCCGGCACCTCCACCCCCCCGGAGGGCGCCGGCGCACCGGTCGCCCCCGATCCGAAGTGAAGGAGGTAATCCATGTGGCGCTTCACCATCTCCGCCGACATGGCCACCGCGTCCTGGGGACGAATGGACCCATCGGTCTCGACCTCGAGGGCGAGCCGATCAAAGTCTGTGCGCTGGCCCACCCGCGTCTCCCGAACTTCGAAGTTCGCCCTGCGCACCGGGTTGTAGATCGCGTCAATGCGAACCAGGTCCACCGGTGCTCCCTTCTCGACGGGATGCTGGTCTGCCAGCTCCACGCCCCGCCCCTTCTTGACCCGGAGCTCCATGTGGAAGTCCCGGTCCTCCTGCAGGGTGAGGATGTGATGATCCTCATCCAGAATCCGGACCCCGGACTTGGCCGAAGCCATGCCGGCCGTGACCGCCCCCGCCTTCGCGGTGGAGATCTCGATCGTGGCCTCGTCCACATCGGGATCGAGAACGACCACAAAGGCCTTCAGGTTCTGGATGACCTGGTGCACGTCCTCCACAACCCCTTCCACCGTCTGGTGCTCGTGAACCACGCCCCCGATTCGGAAGGCCCAGACCGCCGAGCCCTGAAGCGAGGAGAGGAGCACGCGTCGAACCGAGTTCCCGAGGGTGTGCCCGAAGCCCCGCTCGAGGGGTTCGATGACGAACCGCCCCATCCGACCGCTGTCGGAGAGATGGGCCACCTCGACCTTCTCGGGGAGCACGAGTCCCGTCAGATCAATCTCCACCTGGTTCCTCCCGTTCCTGAGACCGGGCCCCCGGCAACCGCCCGGAGCCACTCGTTCCTGGCGCCGATTACTTGGAGTAGAGCTCGACGATGAGCTGTTCCTGAATGTCGGACGCAATGTCGTCCCGCGTGGGCTCCCGGACGACCCGGGCGACCCGGTTCTTCTCGTCGAGGGTGAGCCATTCCACGAGTTGGGGGCGCGTCCGGGAGGCCAGCGAAGCCTCCACCGGAGCCAGCTCCTTCGACGAGGCCCGAAGCGAGATCTCGTCGCCGGGCCGGACGTGGTAGGAGGGGATGTCCACCGTGGATCCGTTCACCTGGACGTGACGGTGACGGACGAGCTGGCGAGCGGCGTTCCGGCTGGGCGCGAGGCCGAGGCGGAAGACCACGTTGTCCAGCCGGGTCTCGAGGCCAATGAGAAGGTTCGCTCCGGTCACCCCTTCCCGCTTCACAGCGGCTTCGAAGAGGTTGCGGAACTGGCCCTCGATGAGCCCGTACATCCGCTTGACCTTCTGCTTCTCGCGAAGCTGAAGGGCGTAGTCCGACTGCTTGCGCCGCCGGGCCTGGGCCGGGCCATGATGGCCCGGAGGGTAGCTCCGCCGGTCAACGGGGCACTTCTCGGTATAGCACTTGGTCCCCTTGAGGAAGAGCTTCGTCCCCTCTCGGCGGCAGAGCTTGCAGACCGGTCCGGTGTATCGAGCCATCGAAAGAAACCTGTCCTGACCAGGTTGGTCCGTTGAAACGCGAGGGCGGAGACAGGCCGATGCCCGCCTCCGGCGCCCCGGAATCCTGCGTTCACGTCATCAAGGAGCCCCGCGTCAGCGGGGCGGTGTCGGGATCAGACCCGACGCTTCTTCGGCGGCCGGCACCCGTTGTGCGGGAGCGGCGTCACATCCTGGATCGAAGTCACGGCAAGGCCGGCGGCGGCGAGGGCCTGGATGGCCGACTCCCGCCCGGAACCGGGACCCTGAACCCGCACCGAGACCCGCCGGACGCCGAGCCCGTAGGCATCGCGACCCGCGATCTCGGCCGCCATCGTGGCGGCGAAGGGGGTGGACTTCTTCGACCCCTTGAACCCCGCCTTTCCGGCACTCGACCAGGTGATCACGTCCCCCTTGGAGTCCGCGATCGTCACGATCGTGTTGTTGAAGGAGGCCTGGATGTGTGCCACCCCATCGGCCTCGACCACTTTCTTGCTGCGCCGCGGCTTCGCCGCCTGCTTCCTGTTCGCCACGTGGGTCCTTCCTCAGGCTGAGTGCTTACTTCCGCGGCGGCTTCTTCTTGCCCGCGATCGACTTCGCCTTCCCCTTGCGGGTTCTGGCGTTGGTGTGGGTACGCTGCCCGCGCACCGGGAGCCCCCGACGGTGTCGAAGCCCGCGATAGCACCCGATGTCCATGAGACGCTTGATGTTCATGGAGACCTCGGTGCGCAGTGCGCCCTCGACCTTGAAGCTCTGCTCGATCTCGCGGCGAAGCCGGCTCACGTCCTCTTCGGAGAGGTCGTAGGTGCGGACCGATTCGTCCACCCCTGCCGCCGCCGTGATCTTCCTGGCCCGCGTCTCGCCAATCCCGTAGATGTACTGGAGGGCGATGACGACACGCTTGTTCCGGGGGAGATCGACTCCCGCAATTCTTGCCATGAGTCCTTTACCCCTGCCGCTGCTTGTGGCGCGGATTCCGCTTGCAGATGATGCGCACGACACCGCGACGGCGGATCACCTTGCAGTGTTCGCAAATCGGCTTGACGCTGCTTCTGACCTTCATGGAGACCTCACCGTCCGTACGTTGCAGAGCTTGGAAGTATAACGCTTTCAGGAACCGCCCTCAAGGGCGGAGGAGGCCGCTCCCGCGAGGCCACGCGTCAGCACCCTGGGGCCGGCGGCCGTCACGGCCACCGTATGTTCGAAGTGGGCGGAGAGGGATCCGTCGGCCGTGGACATGGTCCACCCATCCTCCAGCGTCCGGATCCGCCAGGTTCCCACGGCAATCATGGGCTCGATGGCCAGGACCATCCCGTCGCGGAGAAGGGGACCGTCCCCTGCCCGTCCCCGGTTCGGGACCTGGGGCTCCTCGTGGAGCTCCCTTCCGATTCCGTGTCCCACCAGGTCCCGGATCACATGAAACCCGGTCCCCGCCACGGCCGACTCCACCGCGGCACCCAGGTCCCCGACATGGTTCCCGGGAATGGCCGCCTCGATGGCACGATCAAGAGCCCGCCTCGTGACCTCGAGGAGGTTCTCCGCCGTCTGATTTACCCGGCCCACGGCGAAGGTCCGCGCGGAATCTCCGCACCAGCCATCGAGCCGGACGCCCACATCCACGGAGATGATGTCTCCCTCTCCCAGGATCCTCCCTTCGGAGGGGATCCCGTGCACCACCTCGTCATTGATGGAGGTGCAGAGGGAGCCTGGAAACCCGTATTGACCCTTGAAGAGGGGGACGGCCCCGTCGTGGGACCGGATGAAGTCCTCGGCGAAGGTGTCGAGTTCGAGGGTCGAGACCCCTGGAACCACGCGTGCTTCCAGCTCGCCGAAGAGGGCATGGATGATGGCCCCGGAGGCCGCCATCCGCTCCATTTCGGCGGCGCTCTTGAGCTCGATCACGCCGCCTCCACCTCCACTCCCAGCTCCCCTCGGAGCGCATCCCGGACGGCCTCCTGCACGACCTCCATGGCCCGGGCCCCATCGATCCGCATGACCCGCGTCGGCGCAGCATCGTAGTACGACACCAGGGGAGAGGTCTGGCTCCGGTACACCTCGAGTCGCCGGGCCACCGTCTCGGGACGGTCGTCATCACGGTGGATAAGCGCGGACCCGGTCACATCGCAGACCCCCTCCACCCTGGGGGGGTCGAAGTAGACGTTGTACACCCGGCCTTCGGGAGAGGAGCGACGGCCACTGATCCGCTTGATGAGGACCTCGTCGTCCGCCTCGAAGAGGAGGACCCCGTCGACCTTCCGTGCCACCTCGGGAAGCATGGCATCGAGGGCCACGGCCTGAGGCACCGTCCGCGGGAATCCATCGAACAGCACCCCCGTGGAGGGATCGAGCCCCTCCAGGTGTTCCCGGACCATGGCCACGATGAGCTCGTCGGGGACGAGTTCACCGGCGTCCATGTATCCCTGTGCCTTCTTCCCGAGCTCGGTGCCCTCCCGGCGCGCCGCGCGCAGGAGGTCCCCGGTGGCGATCCGGACCCAGCCGAGTTCGTCGACAATCCGGGCGCCCTGGGTGCCCTTCCCGACTCCGGGAGGGCCGAGAAGAATCACGACCATGAGGAAGTCCTGCCCCTTACATGTAGTTCTGGCGACCGCGCACCTTCACCCGACCCTTCTTCATGAAGCCATCGTAATGGCGAAGAAGGAGGTGCTGCTGCGCGCGCTGAACGGTATCGAGCCCCACACCGACCACGATCAGGAGCCCCGTTCCTCCGAAGAAGAAGGTCTGGATGTTGAAGATGTCGAAGATCCAGAAGGGGAGGATGGCGATGAGCGCCAGATAGATCGCCCCGGGAAGCGTTACACGGGTGAGGATCCGGTCGATGTACTCGGCCGTCCGGCTCCCGGGCTTCACCCCGGGGATGAAGGCGCCCTGCTTCTTCAGGTTCTCCGCCAGGTCCACCGGATTGAAGATGATGGCCGTGTAGAAGTAGGTGAAGAAGATCGTGAGTACGCCGTACGTGGCGTAGTAGAGCCAGTTGCCCGGCTGGAAGGCGTCGGAGATCTCGGCGATGAAGCCCGAGCTCGTGAAGGCCGCCAGCGTTCCCGGAACGATGATGAAGGACTGGGCAAAGATGATGGGCATCACCCCGGCCGCGTTCACGCGGATGGGGATGAAGCTCTTCTGACCTTCCTGGATCCGACCGCGTCCCACCACCTTCCGGGGGATCTGCACGGGCACCTGGCGCGCCGCCATGGTCATGGAGGTGACCCCTGCCGTCACACCGATGACCACTGCAAGGAGCGCGGCCATGGCCACCGGCCCGATCTCTCCCCCCATCATGGCTTCCCACGTGCGGGCGACGGCCGCCGGAAAGCCCTCGATGATGGAGAAGAAGATCAGGAGCGACATCCCGTTCCCCACCCCGTGCTCGGTGATCTGCTCGCCGAGCCACATGATGAAGATCCCTCCCACCGTCAGCGTCAGGACGGTGGTGAAGGTGAAGAGCAGGCCGGGGTTCAGCACCGCGCCCTCGATGGAGCCCACGAAGACCGAGTACCCGTACGCCTGGGCGATACAGAGCACCACGGTGGTGTAGCGGGTCCACTGGGTCAGCTTCTTCCGCCCCTCTTCCCCCTCCTTCTGCAGCTTCTCGATGGTCGGGAAGACCGCCGCCAGAAGCTGGAACATGATGGAGGCCGAGATATACGGCATGATTCCGAGCGCGAAGATCGTCGCCCTGGAGAGCCCGCCTCCCGTGAACATGTCGTAGATCCCGAACAGCGTCCCCTCGAGCTGGGCAAACTGTGCCTGCAGCGCGATGAGATTGATCCCCGGGGCGGTGATGTGCGCACCGACCCGGTAGATCAGGAGGATCATCAGGGTGAAGAGGATCCGGTCCTTGAGCTCCGGGAAACGGAACAGGTTCGGAATCGGGTTCGACATGCGGTTCAGTTCCCGTCGACTCAGACGTCGTGGTCGGCGCCGATCACGGTGGCAGAGCCACCGGCGGCCTCGATCTTCTCCCGGGCCGATGCGCTGAAGGCATGGGCGTGCACCTGCACGGCCCGGCCCAGCTCACCCGTCCCGAGAATCTTGAGAAGGACCTTCCCCGATCCGAGGAGGCCGTGATCCCGAAGCACTTCAGGGGTGATCTCGGAGGCCTCGAGCTCGTCGAGGGTCCGGACGTTGATCACCTGGTACTCCACCCGGTTGAGCGGGGTGAAACCGCCCTTGGGAATCCGGCGCTGGAGAGGCATCTGCCCTCCCTCGAATCCGGCCGGGATCGAGGCGCCGGAGCGGGCCTTCTGCCCCTTCTGGCCCCGTCCTGCCGTCTTTCCGGTCCCGGACCCGGGGCCGCGCCCTACCCGCTTCCGGTTCCGATGGGAACCGGGCGAGGGGCTCAAGTCGTGAAGTTCGGTCATGATCAGGTCACTCCTCGACCTCGGAGATCTCCACCAGGTGTCGGACCTGGTAGAGCATCCCGCGAATGGCCGGCGTGTCTTCGTGATGGAGGGTCTGCTGGTTCTTCGTGAAGCCCAGCGCCCGCATGGTGCGGCGGTGCTTCTCGGGGCGGCCGCTCAGGCTTCGCACCTGCTTGATGGCCAGCTTCTTCGTGTCAGACATGGCTCGCTTCCAGCTCCTCCACCGAGATCCCCCGCTCCCGCGCCGCCTGGGCCGGGGTCACGAGGCCTTCGATGGCATCCATGGTGGCACGCACCACGTTGATGGGGTTGTTGCTCCCCAGGCTCTTCGTGAGGACGTCCTTGACCCCGGCCGCCTCGAGGATGGCCCGGACCGGGCCCCCGGCGATCACGCCGGTACCGGGTGCGGCGGGACGGAGGAAGACCCGACCGGCCCCCCACTCCCCGATGATCTCGTGAGGGATCGTGCTCCCGTGCATGAGGGGAACCTCGATCATGTCGACCTTGGCACGCTCCATGGCCTTCCGGATCGCCTCGGCGACCTCGTTGGCCTTGGCGTAGGCGACACCGACCTTCCCCTGCTGGTCACCCACCGCCACCAGGGCGGTGAAGGAGAACCGGCGGCCACCCTTGACCACCTTGGCCACCCGGTTGATGTGGATGACGTTCTCCACGAACTCGGACTCGCGGGTCCTGGTCTGCTTCTTCTCTCTGGCCATCAGAACGTCAGCCCTCCTTCGCGGGCGCCGTCGGCGAAGGCCTTGACCCTGCCGTGGTACCGGTAACCGCCGCGGTCGAACACCACGGCCTCGATCCCTGCCTCACGGGCGCGCTCCCCAAGGAGCTTCCCGGCGGCGAAGGCGTGTTCCACCTTGCGGTTGTCCCCCTCCGCCGTGAAGCCCCGAAGGCTTTCGGATACGGTGGAGATCCCAAGGAGGGTCTTCCCTGCCACATCGTCCACGATCTGCCCCTCGATGTTCCTGTTCGAGCGGAAGACCACGAGGCGAGGGCGCTCCGTCGTTCCCTGGACCTTGTTCCGCACACGGAAGTGGCGGCGGGTCCGCTGGAGACGGCGGCTCTTCCTGATCTTTGAAAGCTGAAGCCTTGTCACGTTCCTCTCCTGTCTCCTCAGGACCCGGCGGTCTTGCCGGCCTTGCGGCGAATCTGCTCACCGGCATACCGGACGCCCTTGCCCTTGTAGGGCTCGGGCGGACGGAAGCCGCGGATCTCGGCGGCCACCTGGCCTACGAGCTGCTTGTCGGACCCCTTCACGAGGACCTCGGTCTGCACCGGCACCTCGAGCTCGATGCCCTCGGGGGCCGGGTAGTCGATCGTGTGCGAGAAGCCCAGGTGAAGGGTGATCCCCGTGGGCTTCTTCTCGGCCCTGTACCCCACACCCACGATCTCGAGCTTCCGCTCGAACCCCTTCGTCACGCCCTCGACCATGTTGGCCACGAGGGAGCGGGTAAGGCCGTGGAGTGCCCTGTGGTTGGCGGCCTCGGAGGGGCGCTCCACCTGGAGGGTTCCGTCCTCGATGGACACCTTCATCTCGGGGTTCACCCTCAGCTCGAGGGAACCCTTCGGTCCCTTGACCGTGAGGAGACCGTCCTCCAGCCTTGCCTCCACACCCTTCGGGAGTTCGACCGGCTGCTTGCCAATTCTCGACATCGTACGCTCGTGAGTTCGTTGGGGGGGGCGCGTCGGTCTTACCAGACCATGGCCAGGAGCTCGCCACCGACCCCGACCTGCCGGGCACCACGGTCCGAGAGGACCCCCCGGGAGGTGGAGAGGATGGCCATCCCCAGCCCGTTGCGGACGCGGGGGATGTCCCCCGAGGCGACATAGCGCCGGCGCCCGGGCTTGGAGACGCGCTCCAGGTGCCGGATCACCGGCTTGCCCTCGTAGTACTTCAGGTACACGCGCAGCACCCCGTGGCGACCGTCGTCCAGGATCTTGTAATCGAAGACGTAGTGGTTTTCACGAAGGAGTCGTGCGATCTCCACCTTGAGCTTGGAGACCGGCATGTCGGCCCACCGGTGTCCGGCCTGGCCGGCGTTCCGGATGCGCGTGAGCATGTCCGCAATGGGATCCGTCATCATGGCTGGGTCTTCCTTTACCAGCTGGCCTTGCGCACGCCCGGGATCTCTCCCCGGAGCGCCATCTGCCGGAAGCAGATCCGGCAGATGCCGAACTTCCGGAGGAAGGCGCGGGAGCGCCCGCAGCGGTTGCAGCGGTTGTAGCCGCGGACCCCGTACTTGGGATCGCGATTTGCCTTCTCGATGAGAGCCTTCCTCGCCATCAGTCCTGCTCCAGTCGGGTCAGTGGGGCGGTCATTCGGAGGCAGCGCCGATTACGACCGGACGCTCCTCGCCTCGGAACGGGAAGCCCATGAGCCGGAGAAGCTCGTACGCCTCGTCGTCCTTGTCCGTCGTCGTGACGATGGTGATGTCCAGGCCGTGAACCTGCTCCACGTCGTCAAAGTCGATCTCGGGGAAGATCAGCTGTTCCTTCACCCCGAGGGTGAAGTTGCCGCGCCCGTCAAAGGATCGGGTGGGCACCCCGCGGAAGTCCCGGACCCGGGGCATGGCCACGGAGACCAGGCGGTCCAGGAACTCGAGCATCCGGTCACCCCGGAGGGTCACCGAAGCCCCCACCGGCATCCCCTCACGGAGGGAGAATCCGGCAATGGACTTCCGGGCCCGGGTCACCACGGGCTTCTGCCCCGTGATGGTCCCGAGCTCGTCAAGGATGGAGTCGAGGAGCTTCTGGTTCCGCCCCGCGTCGCCAGCTCCCACGTTCACGGTGATCTTCACCAGTCCGGGGACCTGATGCGGGTTCTCAAACCCGAAGCGCTCGGCCAGCTTGGGCCGGACGTACTCCCTGTAGTGCTGCTTCAGTCTGGGTGCCATCGGATTCGATTCCTCCCCGTCACGGACGGGGAATGGGATTTCCGGTCTTGACGGCAATTCGCTCCTTCGTGCCGTCCTTCTCCACCCGGATGCGAACCCGGGACGCCTCCCCACTCGTGGGGTCGACGAGCATCACGTTGGAAATGTCCAGGGGCATCTCCATGGTCACGATTCCGCCATCCGGGTTCTGCTGGGAGGGGCGCTGATGCTTCTTGCGCATGTTCACCCCCTCCACCACCACCCGCCCCTGGTCCGGGATCACCCGGAGGACCGTGCCCTGCTGGTCGCGGTGATTCCCCGAGATCACCTTCACCCGATCGCCCTTGACGATATGGGTGCGGCTCTTCGCGCGGCGTGCCTGCTTCGCTTCCTTCTTCGTCGCCATCTCAGATCACCTCGGGCGCCAGCGACACGATCTTCATGTACCGCTTCTCGCGCAGCTCACGTCCCACGGGCCCGAAGATACGGGTTCCCCTGGGTTCGCCATTGGGGTTGATGAGGACCGCGGCGTTGTCGTCGAAGCGGATGTAGGAGCCATCCTTGCGCCGCATTTCCTTCGCGGTCCGCACGATGACGGCCTTCACCACATCGCCCTTCTTCACCCCGGCATTCGGGATGGCATCCTTGACGGTGGCCACGATGACGTCGCCCACGCGGGCGTAGCGCCTCCGGGAGCCCCCCATCACGCGAATGCAGAGCGCGCGCTTGGCGCCCGTGTTGTCCGCGATCTTGAGTACGGATTCCTGCTGAATCATGGTCGGCCCTTCCTGGTCAGACCCGCTCGGGACGTTCGACGAGCTCGAGGACCCGCCAGCGCTTGAGGCGCGAGAGGGGACGGGTCTCGGTAATCCGGACCACATCGCCCATCTGGTAGGCGTTCTCGGGATCGTGGGCATGGTACTTCTTCGTGCGCGTCACGGCCTTGCCATAGAGCGGGTGGGGAAAGCGGCGTTCCACCGCCACGACCACCGTCTTGTCGCTCTTGTCGCTGACCACGACGCCCTGGCGAACCTTCCGCCGATTCCGGGCCTCGCCCGGGGTCTGGGCCTCGTCCATCTTCGCCTCGCTCATGCGGCACCCCCGGCGAGCTCCCGCTCACGGAGAATCGTCTTCATCCGGGCAATGTCCCGGCGGATCGTCTTCGGCAGCTGCGGGTTCTCGAGCTCCATCATGGAGGCCCGGAAGCGAAGGCGGAAAAGCTCCACCCTCAGCTCGGCGATGCGCTCCACGATCTGCTCATCGGACATGTCCCGCACTTCTTCGGCCTTCATCATTTCGTCATCCTCCCAGCTGGCGCTCGCGCGCCACGAACCGGGTCTTGATCGGGAGCTTGGCGGCGGCGAGCTCCATGGCCCGCTTCGCCACATCCTCGGTCACTCCCTCCATCTCGAACATCATGCGACCGGGCTTCACGACGGCCACCCAGGCTTCCGGGTTCCCCTTTCCCTTCCCCATGCGGGTCTCGGCGGGCTTCCGGGTGATGGGCTTGTCCGGGAAGATGCGGATCCAGATCTTCCCGCCTCGCTTGATGTGCCGCGTCATGGCGACACGGGCGGACTCGATCTGGCGATTCGTGATCCAGCCGGGTTCGATGGCCTGGAGTCCGAACTGACCGAAGGACACCTTGTTCCCCCGGGTCGCCTTCCCCCGCATGTCTCCCTTGAACTGCTTGCGGTGCTTGACTCGCTTCGGCGAAAGCATGGTAGACCTTCCCGTCAGTTGTCGGTGGAGTAGGTCCGGCCGCGGCGATTCTCAACCACCTCGCCGAGGAAGATCCAGCACTTGATTCCCACCGCGCCGTACGTGGTATGGGCTTCCACATGGGCGTAGTCGATGTCCGCACGGAGCGTGTGGAGGGGCACCCGCCCCTCGTTGTATCCCTCTGTACGGGCGATCTCCGCTCCGCCCAGCCGGCCGGAACACTGGATCTTGATCCCCTCGGCCCCCGACCGCATGGCGGCCTGCACGGCGCGCTTCATGGCCCGGCGGAAGGAAATCCGGTTCCGGATCTGGTGCGCCACGTTCTCGGCCACCAGTCGGGCGTCGACCTCGGGGCGCTTGATCTCCTCCACATTGACGGAGACCTCGCTCTTCGTGACCTGGCCAAGCTCGTCCCGGAGCTTGTCCACCTCCGAGCCCCGCTTTCCGATGACCACGCCCGGGCGGGCCGTGTGCACGGTGACCACGATCTTCGAGGGCTTCCGCTCGATGTCGATGGAGGAGATGGCGGCGTGGTGCAGCCGTGCCTCCAGGTACTTCCGGATCGTCTCGTCTTCCTTGAGGAGACGAGGGAAGTCCTTCTCGGCATACCACCGAGACTTCCAGTCCTTGAGCACACCGAGGCGGAACCCGGTGGGATGCGTCTTCTGGCCCATGCCCTTACTCCCTGGTTCCGACGACGACGGTGATGTGGCTCGAACGCTTGCGCTGGGGCGCGGCGCGCCCCATGGCGGCGGCGCGGAAGCGACGGAGCGTCGGCCCCTCGCTCACCCATGCCCCCCGCACGACCAGCTCGTCGGCGTCCACGAAATCCCCCTCCTCCTCGGCCCGAACCTGGGCGTTGGCCACGGCGGAGCGGAGGGTCTTCCCCACCGGCTCGGCCGCCGCCTTCTTCGAGAACTGAAGGAGTGCGTAAGCCTCGTTCACGGAGGACCCACGAATCTGATCGACGACGAGCCGCACCTTGCGCGGGCTCATGCGAACATGTCTGGCTGTTGCCTTCGCTTCCATGATTCCTATCCCCAGCCGGGCGTCAGCGCTTGGACCGCTTGTCGGCCAGCTTCCCGCCGTGACCCCGGAACAGCCGGGTCGGCGCGAATTCTCCGAGCTTGTGGCCCACCATGTACTCGGTGATGTAGACCGGAATGAACTTGTTCCCGTTGTGCACGGCCACCGTATGCCCGACAAACTCGGGCGAGATGGTGGAGGCGCGGGACCAGGTGCGAAAGACCTTCTTTTCGCCACTGGCGTTCATCCGCTGGATCCTGTGGAGGAGTCGCTCCTCGATAAACGGTCCCTTCCTGACACTACGCGGCATCTGCTCTGTCCTCGCGCCCGGTTACTTGGTCGCCTTGCCGCGGCGACGCCCGCGGACAATGTACTTGTTGGACTGCTTCTTCCGCTTCCGGGTCTTCACCCCTTCCAGCTTCCCCCAGGGGGAAACCGGGGGACGTCCCCCGGAAGTCCTTCCTTCACCCCCGCCCAGCGGGTGGTCCACAGGGTTCATGGCCACGCCACGAACCTTCGGACGACGCCCGCTCCAGCGCGTGGCCCCTGCCTTCCCCAGCACGCGGAGCTCGTGGTCGCTGTTTCCGACCTGCCCCACGGTGGCCATGCAATCCTTCCGAACCCGCCGGACCTCGGTGGAGGGGAGGCGCACGGTGACGAACTCCCCCTCCTTGGCCACGATCTGGACACCCGAGCCGGCCGAGCGGGCCATCTGTCCGCCCTTTCCGGGCTTGAGCTCCACATTGTGGACCGTCGCACCCAGGGGGATGCGCCCGATGGGAAGGGCATTCCCGACCTTGATGTCGGCATCGGGTCCCGCCACCACCTCGGCGCCCACCGGGAGGTCCCGGGGGTGGAGGATGTAGCGCTTCTCCCCGTCGGCGTAGTGAACCAGGGCGATGTTGGCCGACCGGTTCGGATCGTACTCGATCTCGGCGATCCGCCCGGGCACCCCGAGCTTGTTCCGCTTGAAATCGATGACCCGATAACGGCGCTTGTGGCCTCCGCCCCGGCGGCGCATGGTGATGCGCCCATGGTGGTTCCGTCCACCCTTGCCGTGCAGCTCCTCGGTGAGGGACCGCTCGGGACCCTTCCGGGTGATTTCCGTATTCGCCACCACGCTCCGGAAACGGCTCCCGGCGGTGATCGGCTTGAACTTCTTCAGCGGCATCGGTCTCTCCTCAGCCCAGCTCGTAGAACTCGATGGAATCGCCTTCGGCGAGACGCACCATGGCCTTCTTCCAGGCCGGGCGCTTCCCCACGGTACGCGTCCGGATGAACCGGCCCATGAAGGCCCGACGGGCCTTTCCGGCGTAGCGGGCCGTGCGGACATCCTCGACCTTCACATCCCAGGCCTTCTCCACCGCTGCGGCGATCTGGGCCTTGTTCGCCCGGGGGTTCACCACAAAGGTGTAGACGTTTCCGGCCTCGGTGGCCTCGGTGGCCTTCTCGGTCATCAGAGGCGCCACGATCACATCGTACAGGTCACGCATCGGTCGTCTCCTCGGCCGCGGCCTCGGAAGGGGCGGCGGCGTTCGTCCGGGCCTTCTCCCAGGCCTCGATGGCGGGCCTCTCGATGAGGATCGTCCCGGCGGAGAGGATGTCGTAGCTCGACTCCTCACCGAAGGGGAGAACCTCGAGCCCCGGAACGTTCCTGGCCGAGAGGACCAGATTCTCGTTCACCCCCCAGGTCAGGAAGAGGACCTTCCCTTCGACCCCGATGGAGGCGAGGAAGTCCGTGAGCTGCCGGGTGCGGGGACGCTCGAAGGCGATCGGGTCGATGAGGACCACGCGATCCGCTTCAGCGCGGGCGTTGAGGGCGGACCGGCGGGCCAGCCCACGGACCTTCCGGGGCACCTTGACCCGCCAGCCGTGCGGCTGGGGGGGGAAGGCGAGGCCACCACCCGTCCACTGAGGTGCACGGGTGGTCCCCTGCCGGGCACGACCCGTCCCCTTCTGCTTCCAGGGCTTCCGGCTCCCGCCCCGCACGGCGGACCGGTTCTTTCCGGCGTGCGTCCCCTGTCGCTGATTCGAAAGGTAGGCCTTCACCACCTGGTGGAGAACGCCTTCATTCACGACGCCATCGAAGAGCGCCTCCGGGAGTTCCCGCGCGCGCCCCTTCGACCCGTCGGCCTTGAAATACCGTGCCTTGGCCATCGTCATCCCCTGGCGATGAAGAGGTAGCTGTTGCGCGTGCCCGGGAGAGCTCCCTTCACGAAGAGGAGGTTCCGCTCGGCATCGACCTTCACGATCTCCAGGTTCCGGACCGTCACCCGGTGTCCGCCCATCCGGCCGGGGAGCTTCTTCCCCTTGATGACCCGGGAGGGATCGGTACCGGGTCCGAGGGAGCCGGGGTTCCGCGACATGGGATGACCGTGACCCGCCGGACGACCGGCAAAGCCATACCGCTTCACCACGCCCTGGAAGCCACGCCCCTTCGAGGTTCCGGTCACCTTGACGGTGTCTCCGGCGGAGAAGACGTCCACCCGGACTTCGTCGCCCTGGGCCGGCGTCTCGTCGCCATTCACCCGGAACTCCCGGAGAACCCGGGGGGCGTGGGAGAGGCCGGCCTTGGCGGCGTGCCCGAGCTCGGCCCGGGTCGCGCGCTTGTCCTTCTGGGCTCCGAACCCGAGCTGGATGGCGGCGTAGCCATCCTGCTCCGGGGTCTTCACCTGGATGACGGGGCAGGGGCCGGCCTCGACGACGGTGACGGGGACTGCGGCCCCGTTCTCGTCGAAGATCCGGGTCATCCCGACCTTCCGTCCAATGATTGCTGCCATCGTGCTTGTCCTTGAGTCTGCATCGAAGATTCGGGAGCCCCCTGGTGGGAGATCTGAACCCGCGATGGTTTAGTCGACCTTGATCTCGACGTCGACGCCGGCAGGGAGATCGAGCTTCGTCAGCGCGTCCACCGTGGCGGGCCGCGAATCGACGATGTCGATCACCCGCTTGTGCGTGCGCAGCTCGAACTGCTCGCGGCTTTTCTTGTCGATGTGAGGGGACCGGAGGACCGTCCAGCGCTCCCGCTTCGTGGGGAGGGGGATGGGACCCTTCACCGTGGCGCCGGTCTTCTCGGCCGTCCGCACGATGTCGGACGCGGTCTGATCCACCACCCAGTGGTCGAAAGCCTTCAGTCGAATGCGAATCCGTCCCGCCATCTCTCGTCTCGTCTCGGGGTCCTTCCGGTAGGCGTCCACCTGGCAGAGGCGTCGCCCGCTCGAATCGTCAAACAGCCCTGTAAGCTCTACAAATCTCCGCCCCGCGTAAAGGGGCAATCACCACTTTTCTCCGAATCACTGCCAGACGCGCTTCCGGGAGGAGGTCGCCTCCCCTCGGGGACCGGCGCTGGCAGGGTCTCGGCGGCCGTCCCCGCCGCCGAGACCCCACGCGAGGTCAGTCGGGATCAGTCCAGGATCTCGGTGACGACGCCGGCGCCCACGGTGCGGCCACCCTCGCGGATGGCGAACCGAAGCTCCTTCTCCATGGCGATGGGGGCAATCAGCTCCACCTCCAT
>JBJHCG010000033.1:0-44298 GCA_050485885.1 Gemmatimonadales bacterium
TCCTACCAGCGGGTACCGCAAGCCGCAAAGCCTTGCCGCACCGAGGGCTGCACGGCCATGGCGACCCGATCCTCCTAACTCCGGTTAAATGGATACCCCAGTTCCGCGGAAACGTCCCGGCGCCTTTCCTGCGACGCGTCGGTGGTTCCCCTTGTGGTCCGCAAGGGACTGGGAGAAGGGAAGATGGCGGTGCTGGCGAAGATGGCGGAGGGCGGTGCGGGGGCCGGCGGGGGGGCCGGCGCAACCTCACCTCCCCCCGAGATCGTGGGACTTGGAGCCGCCACCCGCACCGTGAATCCCTCCCTCCGGCGGGCCCTCGATGCCCGGGACGGCGGGTGCCGGTTTCCCGGGTGTGACGGACGCTTCACCGAGGCGCATCATGTGGTCCACTGGGCCGAGGGCGGCAAGACCACGCTGGCGAACCTCGTACTCCTCTGCCATCACCATCACATCCTCCTCCACGAAGGAGGATGGCGCATGCGGTGGACCGTGGGCAGCCAGGGCGGGGAGCGTACCCCCCTCTTCCTCGACCCCCGAGGGGGGGTGCATCACGAGGGACTCCTCCGCCGGCCTGGCGCCGGCGCCCACGGGGTGGAGCGCCTTCTCCAGGGGAATGCGGCGTGGCAGCGGGCCGGGTGAGGGGGGGCGGGGTGGACGGAAGGCGGGCTCGCGGGAGGCGGGTTTCGGGAGGGAAGCCCGCCCCTCACCCCCTCCCCGGCCGGAGAAGGCGAAGGCCATTGAGGGCCACGAGGAGGGTGCTTCCTTCGTGGGCGATGACGGCCACTGTGAGGGGCATCCCCACCGTGCCGGCCACGGCCACGAGAAGTGCCATCCACCCCACCGAGAACCAGACGTTCTGGCGCACCACCCGCTGGGCCCGGCGCGCCAGCCGCAGCATGTCGTTCACCCGCTGCACCTCATGCCCCATGAGCACCACGTCGGCCGTCTCGATGGCCACCTCGGTCCCCGCCGCTCCCATGGCCACCCCCAGATCCGAGGCGGCCATGGCCGGGGCGTCGTTCACCCCGTCGCCCACCATGGCCACACCCTGGTGGTCACGGGCCAGGGCCTGCACCGCCTCCACCTTCTCGTGCGGAAGAAGCCCGGCTCGGACCTCGTCCGCCCGGAGGTGGCGAGCAAGGGTGCGCACTGCCGGGGCGTGGTCCCCGGAGAGAATGACGACACGGCTCACCCCTTCCCTCGCCAGGGATTCCAGGGCCGATGGGGCATCGGCCTTCAGGGTATCGGCGAAGGCCATGGCTCCCACCACGGCATCGTCGCGCCCCACGAACACGGCGGACCGTCCGGCCTCCCCCGAGCTTTCGACCCAGCTCCGGAGCGCTTCCGGGAGGGTTGCCCCCTGGCGGGCGGCGAGGGTCTGGTTCCCCACCCACCACCGCGCATCTCCGAGCGTTCCCAGAACGCCCTCTCCCGGCACGGCCTGGAAGTCGCGGAGGGGCCGGGGGTCCGCCTCGACCCCCTTGCTCCGCGCGGCCTCCAGAACAGCGCGGGCCAGGGGGTGTTCCGAGTCGGCCTCGAGGGTAGCCACGGCCGAGAGGAAGTCCGGAGTCTCCGGGTCCGCCCCTGCCCGGTCCACCAGGGCCAGTCGACCCGTGGTCAGGGTCCCGGTCTTGTCGAAGGCCACCACCTCGATGCGCGCAGCCCGGTCCAGGACCGCTCCCCCCTTGAAGAGAATCCCCATGCGGGCCCCGCGGGCGATTCCCGAGAGGATCGCCGCCGGCGTCGAGATCACGAGGGCGCAGGGACTCGCCACCACGAGAAGGGTCATGGCCCGGTAGAAGGCCTCCGCCCATCCCCATCCGAGCATGAGGGGCGGAACGATGGCATACAGGGCCGTTCCGCCGAACACGGCCAGGGTGTACGGATGGGCAAACCGGTCAATGAACTGCTGCGCCGGTGCCCGCGCCTCCCGCGCCTCTTCCACGAGGGCGATGATCCGCGCCAGCATGGTTTCGGAGGCTCCATGCGTCACCTCCACCGTCACGGCCCCCCCGGACAGGATCGTCGCCGCGAAGACCCGGTCCCCGACCGTTCGGGCCACCGGGAGCGACTCCCCCGTGATCGCCGACTGATCCACCATTCCTGCCCCTTCCACCACCACGCCATCGGCTGGCATCCGCTCGCCGGGGCGCACCCGGATCCGGTCGCCCACCTCCAGTTCCCCCACCGGCACGCTTCGGAGCTCTCCGTCGGACCCGAGCCGCCGTGCCTCTTCCGGGCGGAGGGTCACGAGGGCCTCCACCTCCTCCCGGGTGCGTCCCAGTGCCCGCGCCTCCAGCGCACCGGAAAGGGTGAAGAGAAAGAGTAGAATGGCGCCCTCGAAGGGCTCTCCCACCGCCGCCGCCCCCACCGCCGCCACCCCCATGAGGAGGTCGATGGAGAGTTGCCCTTCGCGCAGCTTCGCCCATGCCCCCTGCACGATGGGCCCCCCGCCTGCGAGGTACGCCGCCCCGAACGGCAGCCACCGCCAGGGCGATGGATCGGCCGGCACCCAGGTAAGCACCCCCCCTGCGACCAGCCCGAGGAGGATCAGGAAGGGCACCGCGAAGGGGCCCCCGAGGGTCCGGGCCCTGTCCAGTCCGTCCCCGTCACCCATCGCCGCGCCCCTCGCCCAGGGGGGAGCGCTCGATCTTCCCCAGCGCATTCCGGGGAAAGGCTGCGATCCAGCGCAGCGCATCGGGTCGGAAGAAGGAGGGGAGGGAGGGGAAGGCATCGTGGATCGCCCTCTCCAGGACCTCATTGCGCGCGCCCTCCACGAGAAGCTCCACCCCCTCGCCGGCGCCCTTCGTCAGGACGAGGGCAGGAAGGTCGACGGGGTCGAATCCACGCTCCTCCAGGGCCAGGACGAGAACCTCCTCCACGAGAACGGGCGAGATCCGCTCTCCACCCTTCTTGAAGCTCCACCCCCTTCTGCCGAGAAAGCGGAACCCGCTTCCGGGGGGGGGCAGGGGAGCCAGGAGGTCCCCGGTCTCGAGCGGCGCCCCGGGCCTCCCGGTGGCGGTCCATGGATCCCCGGGTCCGCGGCGCCCGGATTCCCGGAGCCCGGCTTCGCGAAGAAACGGGGCCTGCCCGGGAGACCGGAAGCGGGCCTCCCCCCCGGGGGAGAGGGTCAGGGTGACCCCGGGAAGGGGCGCCCCCACCCCCCCATCCACGAAGCCCGGAGGGAGGCGGCCCTCGGGAGGAACGGCGGTGTGGGTCAGCGCCGGCCCGGCTTCCGTCAGGCCATACCCCACTGTGGGCCGAACCCGGGGAAGGAGGGCCATCAGGTGCTCCAGGTCGCGCCTCCGGACCCGGTCACCGCCGACGATGGCCACCCCCCGGGTCCGGGCCACCGCCTCCCGCAGCACGGAGGGGAGGGCCCCCGGCGCGGGGAGGGACCGGACCATGGCGGGTACAAAGGGGAGGAGGAGGGGCGGGGCGTCGGGCGGCCGGGAGGCGAGCCACGCCAGGAGTCGGTCCGGGGCGAAGCGATCCACGCAGTGGAGGGGGAGGGGGCCAGGGGCGGCCGATCTCCCCCTCCCCCCCAGCCCCTCCGCCAGGTACAGCCCGAGCACCAGACCGAAGGCGTGGAATACGGGAACCTGAAGGACCACCTCCGTGTCCGGGGCCAGTGCCAGGTGGCTGGTCACCGCCTCCACATTCCAGCGCACGCTTGCCTCATCCAGCGCCACGAGCCGTGGGGTGCCCGTGGTTCCCGAGGTGAGGAGAAGGGCGTGAAACCCGCGGGGCAGCCCCTCCAGAAGGGGGAGATCGGGGGGGAGCTCGCCCCCGGAGCGCGCCTCCCGGGGCACCCCCAGCGTCTCGAGCCACCGCCCCACACCGGGGAGCGCCCGGTGGGCGGGGTTCAGGAGAAGAAGGGGACGCGCTTCCCTGCGGGCTCGAAGCGCACCCTCGAGAATGGCAGGCTCGTTCCACCCCTCGAAGAAGAGGGCGCCGGAGTTCGCCCGCCCTCTCTCGTCGCCATCCCCCCCGCCCCCTCCCTCAGCCATGGCCCGGGTCAGCGCTCACCCCGTCGCCCGTGTCGGTGCTCGCACCATGGCCCGTGTCGCCCTCCCCTCCCGGAGTCGCCTCCAGCACCCGCTCCGCCAGTCGGGCCAGGGGAACCCGGAGGGGGCGATCTTCCTGCACCCGGGGCACGAAGCGGCGCACCTCCGCGAGCCAGGAGGCCAGCGCCGGTGGGGGCTCTCTGCCAATCGCCCGGGCCCGCAGCTCCACCCCCTGGGCCGCCATGGCCCCATGCCCGGCCACCAGGGCCGCCGCCCGTTCCACCTGCGCGCTCAGGGCGAGGGCGGCCTCCATGGCATTGGAGACCACGTCCTGGTTGTGCCCCTCGGCCGACCGGGCGAAGGGTGCAGCCGGGAGGGCGCCCCGCTGAAGGGCCATGGCCAGGGAGGAAGCCGCCTGGTGCACCCCCTTCAGGCCATGGTGCCCGGACCCGGGAGGCATGTGGGACAGGTTGGGCGGGAGTCCCCGCTCGCCTCCCACCAGGAGAAAGGTCTGTCGCTCCAGGAGGTCGCCCATGCGGGCCAGGGCGCCGGAGGCCAGGTCGGCGGCGGCGGCCAGGTAGCCGCCGAAGAAGTTCCCCCCGGAGCGGGGGGTGCCCCGGGCCCCGAAGACCGGGTTGTCGCTCACCCCCTCCAGCTCCGCCTCGACCCAGTCTTCGGCCAGGGCCAGGAGCTCGGCCACCGGCCCCAGGAGCTGGGGTGCGCAGCGGAGGGAGTACGGGTCCTGGAACGATGCGGCCTCCGTTCCCTCGCCGAGCCACCCCCGAAGCCGCCGGGCCACCTCTCCCTGCCCCCGGTGCCGACGAACCGGGGGGTCGTTCACCTCGGGCCCCCACGCCTCCGTGCGTACCCCCAGCGCCCATCCGGCCCCGGCCACCCCGGCCTCGGCCCAGGCCAGGAGCCGGCGGGCCTCCACCACCCGGAAGGCCGCCAGGGTGGCCACCCCCGAAAGGCCGTTCAGGAGGGCCAGGGTGTCTCGCCCTTCGAGGGGGAGGGGAGCGAGTCCGGCCCGAGCCAGGGCATCTCCCCCCTCCTCCCCGGCCAGGAGGAGGGCCAGGGGGGCCAGGGTCACGAGGTCGCCACTGGCCCCGAGCGATCCCCGACTCGGGAGGGAGGGCGCGACCCCGGCCTCGAAGAGGCGCACCAGGGCCTCCACCAGCTCGGGCCCCACCCCCGAGGCTCCCCGGGCCAGGACATGGGCCCGGGCCAGAAGCACCCCTCGCGCCACGGGGGCGGGGAGGGCGGGGCCACTCCCCGCATCGAGGTATCGGGCCAGCCGGAGCTGGAGCCCCGCCCGTTCGGGCCCCTCCATGGGCGTGTCGGTGGCATTCCCCCCAAAGGCGGTATTCGCGCCGTAGAGGGGGCGGCCGGAGGCCAGGTGCTCCTCCACCCGGGCGCGGCCGGCCACGAGGCGGGCGCGCACCTCCGCCCCGAGGTGAAGGGAGGCGTGAGGGTCGAGGGCAAGGTCCCGAAGGCGAGACGGAGAGAGGCGGTCCTCCCCGAGGCGGAACCCCTCGACCGTTGCCGTCACGGGAGGGTGATTCTCCCCACCCGGACGTAGGAAACCTCGAGTTCATCCAGCTCCACCCAGGCGGCGAGCCCCCCGGGCCCGAAGGCCATGGGAATCCGGATGCCGTCGGCGGGAATCGTGCCCAGGTACTCCCCATCCGAGGCCAGAAGGTCGGTGGGGCCGGGCGCTCCGATCTCGCGGCCGCTCCGCTCGCCCCAGAGGCGCCCCTCCCGGTCCGCCTCGATCCGGTTGATGAGGGGGATCTCTGGCCAGAAGGTGAGCTGGGCCACCTGCCCCTGGAGCATCTCCTGGATCTGGGCCTGGGGGACCGGCTGCACGGCGCCACCGCCCGCCGTCGTGGAAATCTGGATCTGCGGGCCGCCCCCGGACTGGAGCTCGGCCAGGCGCCGCTCCCGCTCGGCCTCTTCAATGGCCGGCGTAACCGGCACGGGAGCAAGGGGGCGCTCGAAGGTGCGTGGCTCCTCCCCGCCCATTCCCTCCGGGCCGTACACCCGGATCCGGTAGGCCGAGGAGTCGGCCAGGGCGAGGCGCCCGTCGGGGAAGACCGTCACATGCACCTGGGGTTCGAGGGCGCGCTGGGTGGCAAAGACCATGGCCATTCCCCCGGCGGAGGTGGAGGGGCGGGGGGTCTCCCGCTCGGGGCGCCAGGCTTCGGCCAGGACGGTCACCTCGGCCTCCCCCTCGCCGACCGGGAGGCTCCAGCGCTGGACCGGGACGGTGGTGGGGAGGGCGGGAGGGCCTCCGCCGGGCCCGGCCTGGAAGCGGAAGTTCTGGGCCTGACCCACGATGCCCGAGGCACCCTGCCGGAAGAGGCGGTTCCCGGGCATGGCCGAGGTGGCCTGGTACCCGTAGGCATGGAGGTACTCGCCCGAGGGGGAAAAGACGAGGAAGGCCTGGTGCCCCTGGTCCGCCACCACCACCCGCCCGTCGGCGAGGACCTGGATTCCCGCCGGAGAGCGGAATTCCCCCGGGCCGTCGCCCGAGACGCCGAAGCTCCGGAGATGCGACCCGTCGGGCCCGACAATGTGGACCCGGCGCTGCTGCGGATCCAGGAGGTGGAGGGTCCCGTCCTCGCTGAAGGCGGCGCCGCTGATCCGGGTGAAGCTGTCCCAGGAGCCGCCCTCCATGGTCCCGACCCGGTAGAGGGTCTCCACCTGGGGCTCGAGGAGAAGATCCTCTCCCGGGGCGGCGGTGTCGGAGGTGCCGCACCCGGCCCCACCCGCCGCAAGGGCGAGGAGGACGGCGGGAAGAAGAAGGAAGCGGGTTCGGGAGGGGGACATGAGGCGCATCATGGCAGGGTGGGGGTGGGGGGGAGCGGAGGGGGTGGATCGCCGCGTCGTTCGGACGAGGTCGACGATCGCGCTGGCGGGGTTCGCCCCGGACCTTCTTCGACGTCCCGCGGGGCCCGGCGGGTTGCCTTCCCCTCCGCCTCGTGCCCACCTTCGCCCCATGCTACCGCCACCGACCTTTCGAATCCACCCCGACATTGCCCGCGCCTCCACCCTCCCGGGGCCCTTCTACACCGATCCCCGCGTACACGAGGCGGTGGTGGAGCGGGCCTTCGCCCGGAGCTGGCAGTGGGTGGGCGACGCCGGCCACCTCCGGGCCCCGGGGCATGTGGCGCCCGTCACTCTCCTCCCCGGTTCCCTCGACGAGCCCC
The DNA here is from genome assembly GCA_050485885.1 of Gemmatimonadales bacterium. GTDB lineage: Bacteria > Gemmatimonadota > Gemmatimonadetes > Longimicrobiales > Gaopeijiaceae > SKNW01. The sequence goes on from JBJHCG010000033.1 coordinate 7,217, forward strand.
TGGTGCTGGCCCGCGGCGACGACGACACCCTTCGCTGCCTCTCGAACGTCTGCACCCATCGCGGGGCGTTCGTGGTGGAGGGGGAGGGGCATGTCCGCCACCTCCGCTGCCGGTACCATGGCCGTCGCTTCGGGCTCGACGGGTGCCTCCTCCACATGCCCGAATTCGAGGGGGTGGAGGGCTTTCCCTCGGCGGACGATGATCTCCCCCGCCTCCCCCTGGAGTCCTGGGGGCCCCTTCTCTTCACGACGCTGGACCCGGATGCCGCCCCTCGCATCCCCTGGAGCACCCCCGAGGGAAGGGGGTGGATCGACCCGGTACGGGCCCGCACCGAGTTTCTCCCCTGGGAGGCCTTCCGCTTCGACCCGTCCACCTCCCGGGACTACCTCCTGGAGGCGAACTGGGCCCTCTACGTGGACAACTACCTGGAGGAGTTCCACATCCCCTACATCCACGGGGGGAGCCTGAGCGGGGCGCTGGACTACGAAGCCTACCGCACCGAGCGCTTCGCCTGGGGGAACCTCCAGCTCGGGGTGGCCCGGGGGGATGATCCGGTCTTCGACCTCCCGGCCGACCATCCGGAGGCGGGGGAGCGGGTGGCAGCCTTCTACTTCTGGCTCTTCCCCAACCTCATGGTGAACGTCTACCCCTGGGGGCTCTCGCTGAACGTGGTGGAGCCTCTGGGGCCCACCCGGACCCGGGTCCGCTTTCGGAGCTACCTCTGGCGTCCGGAGCTGCGGGCATCGGGGGCCGGAGGCGCCCTTCACCGGGTGGAAATGGAAGACGAGGAGATCGTGGAGTCGGTACAGAAGGGGGTCCGCTCCCGCCTCTACCGGGCCGGGCGCTTCTCCCCTCGCCGCGAGGTGGGAACGCACCACTTCCATGAACTCCTGGCGCGGGTGCTGGCGGACCCACCATCGGGCACCGCCCAGGGGGCCTCCCTCACCCCGGCTCCGGAAGGGGAAAGCGGCGCCAGTCCACCCCGATGAGCCCCTCGGTCCAGCGCCGGACCCCGTCCTGCACCTCGCGTTCGCGCGATACCGGTGCGGGCTCGGCCTCGGCCTCCCGCACGAAGTAGCGCCCCGTCACCCCGGCCAGCCCGGGCGCCGAGGCCACGTGGAGGGGGGTGCGCGCGCCTTCCTCCGGCGATTTCGACAGGGCGGCCAGGAGAGGGCGGAAGAGGGTGCGGAGGATCCCCGCCGGGAGGAAGTCATAGAGGAGCCCTGTTCCGATGAGCCCTGGATGCAGGGCGTTCACCGTGACCCCGGTGCCCTGGAGCCGGCGGGCCAGGTCGAAGGCGTGGATCAGGTTCAGGAGCTTGGACTGGCGGTAGGCATGAAGCCCGGCGTACCCCCTGGGCCCCTCGAAGGCGGTGAGGTCGAGGGTACGGGCATGGGCGTTGGAGGAGACATTGACGATGCGGGCCTCGCCCTTCTCACCGGCGGCCAGGAGGGCGGGGAGGAGGTGGTGCACGAGCCGAACCGGGGCCAGGTGGTTGACCGCCAGCGTCCGCTCGAGCCCCTCGGGCGTGGTCTGAAAGGATCGGTCCGCAACCCCGGCATTGTTGAGGAGGAAGTGGATGCGAGGGTGGCGTTCCAGGATCTCCCGGGCCGCCCGCTCCACCTCGCTCCCCAGGGTGAGTTCGGCGTCGAAGGCCTGGGCCCGGGCCGAAGGGTGGCCGGCTTCTTCCATCAGCGCCTTCGCTGTCTCCCGCCCCCGGGCCGCCCCCCGGACGACTACGGCCAGGTGAAAACCCCGGCGGAGGAGGCCCACGGCGGTGGCCCGGCCAATGCCCTGGGTCACCCCCGTCACCACCCCCACCCGTGCGGTGGGATCGCCTTCGAGGGAGGGCGCCGGACCGGGGAGAGCTTCGGAGGCGAGGCCGGGAGGAGGCGTCATGGATGGGTGGATGCGAGGTGCGGGGGGAGGAGGGGAGGAATCCGGTTCCTGAACCCCGCCGGCGGGTGGGGAGATCCCCACGTCGCGTCGTCGCGAGGGCGCGCCCGCTCTCCGAGGCCCCGCCCCTCCTGCCACGACGGGGGCACGCGGCCCTTTACCGCCGCGCCGGGCCGGTGTAGCTTTCCTCCCCTGTCCATCGTGCTGATGGGCGGCATGCGAGTGAGGGTCGCCGGAGGGCAGGTTCGCCTGGACCGCCGGAGGAAAGTCCGAGCTCCGCAGGGCAGGATGCCGGGTAACGCCCGGGCGGCGCGAGCCGACGGAAAGTGCCACAGAGAGCAGACCGCCGATGACCCCCTCGGGGGCACAGGCAAGGGTGAAAGGGTGCGGTAAGAGCGCACCGGGTGGCCGGCAACGGTCATCGCATGGCAAACCCCATCCGGAGCAAGGCCAAGCAGGGACGACGGAGCGGCCCGCTCCACTCGAGTCCCGGGTCGGCTGCACGAGCGTCGTGGCAACACGGCGCCCAGAGAAATGACACTCGCACGGAGCTCGCCTCCGTGAACAGAACTCGGCTTATTCGCACGCAGCCCGCTTCACGTTGACAGGTACGCGCCCGTAGCTCAGCTGGATAGAGCGTCGCCCTCCGGAGGCGAAGGCCAGAGGTTCGAATCCTCTCGGGCGCACTGAAAATCGCAGAGCAGTACCGTGGTCCGGAAAGACACGACGAAGCCCCGCCGACCGTTCGGGTCGCGCGGGGCTTCGTGCGTTGGGGAAGGAGGGACAGGCCCGCGGGGTTGCCCGGCACCTTCCGCCTCCTCAGGATGTAGAAGCCATCGCACGGCGGTGGCCGGGATGTCGAGCATGCAGAGGGGGACCAGTAGCGCGGGGCGTGCCGATCACGACGCGCCAGGCGTGGCAACAGTGCCAACCACACGGGGGGGTGGGGGATGAAGGGTTCGGATCGTCGCAGGCGTACCTGGGGCTGCTGGGTGTTTCTCCTTCTCCTCGCGCCGCCGCTCGACGCCCAGCCGGTCGAGTCCGGCCGGGACCGGGTGGAGGTCGCGCCCACCGGACCGCTGGAACTGGTTCAAGCCGCAGAAGGATGGCCCGGGATCGCATTGGAAATTGTGCGCGAGGTGGATGCCTTCCTCCAGGACCGGGCCGGCGAGGAGGCACCGCGGGCTGCGCCCCACCGCGTCGTGGACGTGGCCTCCTTCGACACCCTGGCGGCGAATCTCGGCTGGCCAGTCACGAGCCCGGAGGCCTGGCGGGCCGCGTTCACCGACGCCGTGGGCCTGACGGTCCCGGAGCGGGTCCGCTCGGGACGCTGCTCCGAAACGTGCGCCATGGAGGGCAGCCCCCGCGTCTACTCGCTCCGGGTGCTCGGGGAACCGGGGCGCTGGGATGCTCCCCCGGAGTTCGAGGGCTTCACCGAGCACCAGCTCCTGGCCGTGGTGCGGGTGGGGTTCAATGTGGGCCGCGAGGGGGAGCCGCATCCAGCCTGGCGGTCCGGCTACCAGGAACACTTCTTCGTCCTCGATGCGGCTCTCCCTGAGGCGCCCCGCCTTGTCCGTAAACTCGACATGGTCCGGATCGCCACGGGGCCGGCTCCCCGCTAGCCCCCACCCGGCCCTCAGTCGTCGTCGGGCCTCACCGGCACCATCACCGGGTGGAGGCGGGTGTACTTGACCACCCGTCGCTGCGAGACCTCCCCCCCGTAGACGTTTCCGTGGCGATCCACCGCCACCCCTTCCGGGCCGCTGAAGGAATTGACCCCCAGGTTGGGGTTGTTCCAGGTCTCGGGAATGAAGTGGAAGACCCACCCGGTGCGGGCATCGCCGATCCGGATCCCCCGCTCCCACCCGGCGTTCCGCTGCCCGGTGAACTGGTTCGGAGCGGGGCCGGACTCGGAGTCGGCCACGTAGATCAGGTCGTTCTCGTCAATGAAGATCCCTGACGGGCGGCCAAACTGGGTCCAGGCGGCAATGAAGTTCCCCTCCTGGTCCATGATCTGGATCCGGTTGTTGTAGCGGTCCGCAATGAAGAGCCGCCCCTGGGAGTCCATGGAAATGGCGTGGGGCTCGAGGAACTGCCCCGGCTCGTACCCCGTCTCGCCGAGGGTCTCCAGGTAGGTGCCGTCTGCGGCGAACTTCATGAGACGGTTGGGCGCCGCCGGGCCATGGCCGTCCACAATGAAGATCGTTCCGTCGGGCGCCACCACCACGTCGTTGGGGCGGGTGAGGCGGTTCGGGGGGTCTCCGGCCTCCCCCGGCGTCCCGATGGTGAGCAGAAGCTCCCCCTCGGGGCTGAACTTGAGCACGGTGTGGCCCAGCCCCACGGTATCGGCCCCATTCACCCAGGCATCGGTGATCCAGACGTTCCCGCTGGGCTCCACGAACATCCCGTGGGGCCAGGAGATGAGCCCGGCGCCGAAGGAGCGGAGCACGTTCCCGTCGGGATCGAGGAGGAGGACCGGATCCACCTCCGACCCCACGCAGCTGTTCTGCCCGCACCGCTCCGCCACCCAGAGATTCCCGTCGGGCGCGGGATACATGGCGCTCACTGCGCCCCAGTTCCGGTCGTCGGGGAGGTTCCCCCAGGTGTAGTTCGGTCGGAAGGGGTTCGTGGGGACCTGGGCCTCGGCCACAGCCGGGGCGAGGAAGGCCGGGGCCGGAGCCACGGGGGCAAGGATCAACGCCGCAGCCGCCAGGAGGAGGGGGCGACGCACACTGTCAGGGCGGGGGGAGGAGGCAGGGTGGGGGAGCGCGGTCACAGCGGTCTCCGGAGCAGGAGGAGAGGGTGGAAGCGACGGGGAATCCATACGCCCCCGACCATCGGCACGCCAGAGCCGGGGGGTGGGAGCCCGCGACCGCCCCGTCCGCGGGTCCCTCCGCCTCAGCCCGCCGCCGCCACCGCTGCCTCGCTCCGGATCCGCTCCACCATGGCGAAGAGCCCATTGCTCCGGCTGGGGCTCAGGTGGGCCTGGAGTTCGAGGCGATCGAGGATGGCCCGTGCGTCGATGGCCAGTGCCTCCTCCGGAGTCTTCCCCTGGTAGATCACGAGGAGAAGGGCCACGAGCCCCTTCACGATGTGGGCGTCGCTGTCGGCCCGGAAGCGGAGGCGGGGGGGCGCTTCGTCCGTCAGGTCGGAGACGAGCCAGACGTTGGAGGTGCACCCCTTCACCCGGTGCGCCTCGTCACGGTACGCGTCGGGGAGGGGCTCGAGCTTGCGCCCGAGCTGGATGAGGTAGCGGTAGCGGTCCTGCCAGTTCTGCATGAGCTGGAAACCGCGCTCGATGCGTTCCAGGCTGACGTCGGCCATGCCCAGGGCAACTCCAGGTGGCAAGGGGGGGCGGGGGCGGGCCGCCGGCGGTCGGGGGCCCGAACAGGGAGGCGCCCGTCCGGGGGCCTCGTGAGGAAAGATAATGCCTTGGAACCCCCCGGACGCCTCAGGGACTCACCCGGAATCCAACGGGAATGGTCATCCAGACCGGTACCACCTCCCCACCGACCCGAGCCGGGGAGAAGCGGAACCGGGCGCCCACCTCCAGCGCGGCTGCATCCAGGGACTCATGCCCCGAGGAGCGCGCCAGGCGAATGTGACGGACCCATCCCTCGGTATCGACGAACATGTCCACCGCAGGGGTTCCGGTCACCCCCCGACGGCGAAGGTCCTCGGGGTAGCTCCGGACAAGGGCGGCTTCGACTTCCTCGCGGTTCACGACGCTGGGCTCCACGGCCCCGGAGCGGGATTCGAGCGCCGTCCATCGCTCGGCCTCCGGAAGGGCTTCGGGGGCGAGGAACCCCGGATGCACCGGAGCCGGACCGGACGAGGCGCATCCCCCTGCCGTTCCCACGGCAAGGAGGCCAGCAAGGAGAAGTGCAGAGAGGCGACGAGGAGAGGGAGGCATGGAGATCATCCGGAAGGGGAAAGGCCGCAGGGCGGAGCGGCGGGCCACGGGGCGAGGGGGCCGCAGGGCGCGGAGGCCGGCGACGAGCGAGCGGGCCGCCGAGTGACCCGACCGCGGGGCGAGCTTGGGTCCTCTCCGGGTGGACGCGCAAGGCAACGGGCCCCGGGTCGCCCATCCTTTTTCGTCACCGCCCCCCCGGGACCCCCCAACCATGCCCTCTCCCCCCCCTTGTCCAACCCGCCCCTCCACCCTAGCCTCGTCGCCGGATGCCCCCTCCCTCCCGCTTCCGCGAGGTCCCATGCTTCGGCCCGTAGCCCCCGCCCGCGCCGCCACCGGCGTCCTCCTCGCCCTCCTCCTCGCGGCCTGCGGGGGCGATGGCCCCGGCGATGCCCGATCCGACGCCCGATCCGACGCCCGGGCCGACGCGTCCCGCGCCGGCGAGCCCCTCCCCGAGGGCGCCCAGGCCTGGTCCCTCCTGGGGCATGCCCTCTTCCCGCCCCCCCTCCCCCCCGAGATCCGCGACCTCCGCGAGGAGAACCTGGAGGCCGCCCTCCGCGATCGCTCCCTCGATCCGGACGATCCCGAGCTCTGGATCTGGGTGGGGCGCCACCACGCCTACCTGGGCGACTACCGGGCAGCGGTGCAGACCTTCACCGAAGGGGCGGAGCGCTTCCCCGACGACATGCGCTTTCTCCGCCACCGGGGGCACCGGTGGATCACCCTCCGGGAGTTCGACCGGGCGGTGGCCGACCTGGACCGGGCGGTGCGCGACATGGGCGCGGCAGGCGCCGAGATCGAGCCCGACGGCCTCCCGAACCCGGCGGGGATCCCGCTCACCACCCTGGCCTTCAACGCCTGGTATCACCTGGCTCTGGCCCGCACCCTCCAGGGCGACTGGGAGGGGGCGCTTCAGGGGTGGGAGGGAACGCTCGCCGTTTCCGACAACCCCGACCTCCAGGCCGCAACCCGCTACTGGATGCATCTCGTGCTGCGTCGCCTGGGGCGCGATGCGGAGGCCGCCGAAGTGGCCGCCGGGGTCCGGGCAGAGGACGAACTCCTCGAGAACCACACCTACCGCGACCTCCTCCTCCACTTCCGGGGGGATCTTCCGGCCGAAGCCGTGCTCCCGGCCGATGGGGAAGGGCTCGCCTCCGTCACCGCCCTCTACGGGCTCGGCGCCCACGCCCTCCTCCTGGGTGACACGGTGGAGGCCAGCCGCCGCTTCCAGGAAATTCTGGAACGCCCCGACCAGTGGCCCGCGTTCGGCTTCGTCTCGGCCGAGGCCGAGGTAGCGAAAGGCCCGCGCCCCTGACTACCTTGGGGACCATGGCTCGCATCGTTCCCCTCCAGGACGCGCTCAAGCGCACCCGCCCCTTCCGCTCTGCCGCGCAGGAGGCCGGGCTCTCCCTCCTCCGCGCCGCCGACGCCTTCCGTCGTTCGCTTACGGCGGTGGTAGAGCCCCACGGCATCACGATGCAGCAGTACAATGTCCTCCGCATTCTCCGGGGTGCCGGCGAGCGGGGGCTCCCCACCCTGGCGGTGGGCGAGCGGATGATCGAGCGGACCCCCGGGGTGACGCGCCTTCTCGACCGCCTCGAGAAGGATGGCCTCGTGCTCCGGACCCGGTGCGCCGAGGACCGCCGCCGCGTCTACGCCCGCATCACGTCCGAGGGGCTGGCCATTCTGGAGCGGATCGATGGTCCCCTGGCCGAGACCGAAGACCGGGTCTTCCGGGGGTTCGATGCCGATGCGCTCCACGATCTGGTGCACCTCCTGGAACGGGTCCGGAGCGAGCTGGAGGGGGGAGAGGCCGACGCCCCGGAAGCAGACGGCACTCCCTCGGGCGAGGGGCCGGGGCGCTCCCCCGAAGGCAGCGCCGCCTCCCGTGCCCCCCGCTCCTGATTCCCCCGGGAGCGCCGTCACGGTGACCCTCCACGACCCCCCCCGCTTTCCGCGGGGGTTCCAGTGCGCCTCGCGCCACGTGGGGCTCAAGGCCTCGGGGCGGGATCTGAGCCTCTTCGTCTCCCAGGTCCCGGCGGCCGCCGCCGCCCTCTTCACCCGGAACCACTTTCCCGGCGCCCCCATCCTCCTGGGGCGGGAGCGGATCCAGGCGGGCCGCCTCCAGGCGGTGGTGGTGAATGCCAAGGTCTCGAACGTGGCGACGGGGGCCGAGGGCCTGGCCCATGCCCGCCGCATGGGAGAGGCCGCCGCCGCCGAGCTCGAGATCGACCCCGATCTCGTTCTCGTGAGCTCCACCGGGGTCATCGGGCGCCGCCTTCCCATCGAGAAGATCGAGGCCGGGCTCCAGGGAATGGCTGCCGAGCTCCAGGCCGACCCGCGGGTCGGGGCCGAGGGGATCATGACCACCGACCGGGTCCCGAAGGCCTTTTCCACCTCGGTGGGCGAGGCCACCCTGACGGTGGTGGGGAAGGGGGCCGGAATGATCGCCCCGAACCTGGCCACCATGCTTGTCTACTTCTTCACCGATGCCAGGGTGGACGCCGTCGCCCTCGATGCCCATCTCCGGGCGGCAGCCCGGGACTCCTTTCAGCTCCTCTCGGTGGACACCGACACGAGCACCTCCGACACGGTGGCGATCCTGGCCAACGGGCTCGCCGGCGAGGTGCCCTTTGCCGCGTTCGGCGAGGCTCTCCGTGCCCTCTCCATCCGGATGGCGGAGGCGGTGGGCCGCGACGGGGAAGGGGCCACGAAGCTCCTCCGGGCCACCGTCTCCGGCGCCGCCTCCGGGGCGGAGGCCCGCACCGTGGCCCGGGCCCTCGTGGAGTCTCCCCTGGTCAAGACCATGGCGTACGGTGCCGACCCGAATGTGGGGCGCCTCCTCATGGCCGTGGGAAAGTGCGTGGAGTGCCGGATCGAACCCCACCGGGTGGCGGCCCGGCTTCAGGGGATCCCGGTGGTGGAGCGGGGATCGGCACTTTCCTTCGACGAAGCGGCCCTCCGTTCCGCGCTTGCCGGAGACCCGGTGGAGATCGAGGTGGACCTGGGGGTGGGAGAGGGAAAGGCCCGGGCGTTCGGGTGTGACCTCACCGAGGGATACGTGCACGAGAACGCGGCCTACGCCTCCTCCTGACGAGGGGGAACGGAGGGGTGGGGCCCTCCCCCCCTTCGCACCGAATCCCTACCCCCGGGGCCTTCGATCCCTTACATTTACCTGCTGCTCACCCCGGGAAGCTGCGGGTTTCCCGGGCGGGTGGTCCGGACGCCTCGAGCGTCTGCAGCGCCGGACGGGGGTCCGGCCGACACCCCGGTGGAACCCGCACCAACTTGAAAAGGACATCGATCCATGCGCATCAAGGCTCTTTCCGCTGCTCTTCTCTTCGGCCTCGTCGCCTGCGGTGGCGACGATGACGCCGCGCCGGCTCCGGCCACGACTCCGGACCAGCCTGCCGCGCAGGCCACCGACGCGCCCAGCGCCGCCGACTGGTTCATCGTGGACGAGGACGCCCAGACCGTGACCATCAACCTGGTCGCCGGCTCGACGTCCGACAACAACTACTGGAACTATAACGGCCTCTACGGCGGCCGGGGCGCCATCACCGTGCCCGAGGGCTTCGACGTCACGATCAACTTCGAGAACCGTGACCCGGCCATGGCGCACTCGGTGGGCGTGGGCGAGAGGCAGGCCCAGTACCCCCAGAACTTCAGCGACCCGCAGCCGGTCTTCGCGGGCGCCATGTCGTCGAACCCGACCTCGATGACGGATTCGACCATGCCCAACCAGTCCGAGACGCTGACCTTCACCGCCGATCGCGCCGGTGAGTTCGCTCTCATCTGCTACGTGTCGGGGCATGCCGCCACCGGCATGTGGATCCCCTTCACCGTCTCCGCTGACGGCGACTACGGGGTCCAGATGTAAGCTCCGGGCCTTCGCCCGGATGCTCGCGCGGGCCGCTCCGTCCTTCGGGATGGGGCGGCCCGTTGCCGTAGGGGCCAGGTCGACGAGCCCGTTGCCGCCGGGGAGGGCAGGGGCGTAGAATGGCGAGATTCCGCCGTGCCCTCCCCCCCTCCGAGCCCCCGCCGTGCGTCCCTCTCCGATGCGCCCCTTCTCCTCCCGGCGCCCCCTCCCGCGGCGCTCCCGCTCCGCGCGGCCCCTCCTGCGGCCGTCCTTCCCGATGCCCGCCGCCCTCCTGGGTGCGGCCCTGGTGGGGCTCCTCCTCCCGGTTCCGGGGGCGGGGCAGGAGGAAGCCACGGGGAGCGGCCTCCATGACCTGGTGATCCGTCCCGAGCGGACCGGGTGGCAGGAGACCTCCAGCCACGCCGAGGTCATGGCCCACCTGGAACAGGCTGCGGCCCTGCATCCCCGCATGCACCTTCGCACCTTCGGGTATTCGAACGAGGGGCGCCCTCTCCCCCTTCTCGTGGTGGGTCCTGCCTCGGCGGAGGAAGCCACACCCGAGGCGGTCCGGGCCCGGGGGGAGCTGGTGATCTACCTCAAGGGGAACATCCACGCGGGCGAAGTGGCGGGGAAGGAGGCCCTTCTTCGCCTCGTGCGCCGCCTGGTGGAGGCGGCCCGGGGGCAGGGCGAGCCCGAACTCGAGGGGTGGGACGAGGGGTGGGTCCTCCTCGTGGGCCCGATCTACAACGCCGACGGGAACGAGGCGCTGGACCTCCGGAACCGACCCCGGCAGCACGGCCCCCTGGGAGGCATGGGGACCCGGGCCAATGCCCAGGGGCTCGACCTGAACCGCGACCAGATGAAGCTCGACGCCCCCGAGGCCCGGGCCTTTGCCCAGCTCCTCACCGAATGGGACCCCCATGTGGTGGTGGATCTCCACACCACGAACGGAACTCGGCACGCGTATCACCTGACCTATGCGCCCGGACTCCACCCCGCCACACCCGAGCCCCTGGATCGCCTCCTCCGGGAGCGTCTCCTCCCGGAGGTGACGGACGCCGTGGAGGCGCGCCACGGGTGGCATTTCTGGCACTACGGGAATGTGGGGACCCGGGGTGGGGTCCGCGGGTGGTGGACCTTCGACCATCGCCCCCGCTTCGTCACGAACTACGCGGGGATCCGGGGGCGCGTCTCCATTCTCTCGGAGGCCTACAGCTACCTCACCTTCGAGGACCGGGTCCTGGCCACCGAGGCGTTCGTCGACGCGATCCTCGCCTGGCTTCGCCCTCGGCGTGACGAGGTTCGGAATGCCGTTCTGGAGGTGGCCCGCCGCGATGCGGCAGACCTCCCGGGCTTCCGTCTCCCGCTTCGGGGGGTCCTCCCCGACGCACCCCCGGTACACACGATCCTCATGGGCGAGGTCGTGGAAGAGGAGAATCCCTGGAGCGGGGAGGTGGTGCTGCGCCGCATCGACCAGATTACACCCGACCCCATGCCGGCGGGGGTGGCCTTCGAGGGGCGGGAGGAGACGGTCGTCCCCCGGACCTACCTTCTCCCACCCGACCTGGCACCGGTCGTGGCACGCCTCCGGGCCCACGGGGTCCGGGTGGACGCATTCGAGACTCCCTGGGAGGGGGAGGGAGAGGTCTTCGGGGTGACGCGGGCACGGGCCGCCGAACGCCCGTTCCAGGGGCGCACGGAACGAGAGGTGGAGGGGCGCTGGGAGCCTGCCACGATGACCTTCGAGGCCGGGGGGTTCCGGGTGGAGACGGGGCAGCCGTTGGGGCGTCTCGTGGTCCTCCTTCTGGAACCGAGGGCCGACGACGGGTTTCTGAACTGGGGGATCCTGGATCCCTGGATCGAGGAGGGAGCGCCCTATCCGATCCGGCGGGTACCGGTTTCCCCCCGCCCGGCCGACGAGGCCGGGGAGCCGACCCCGACGAGGAGGTGACGATGTGGATTCCGCCCCAGTTCCGATGCCGGCCCCTGGCCCTCGTCGCCCTCCTGGCCCTGGGGGTCACCGGGGCGACGGGGCTTTCCGCACAGGACGTGTCTCCCCAGGAGCGGGAGATCTACGTCCGGGTGGTGTCGACCCACTTCGATCTTCCCTCCGGAGAGGCGGACCGGCTCCTCGAGGGCCGGATCGCCGCCGACGAGCTCCCCCTCGTGCTCTACCTGAGCCGCGAGAGCGGGATTGCCGCGCCGGCGCTCGTGGCCATGCGCCGGGGCGGGGCCTCGTGGATGTCGCTTGTGCGGCGGGCGGGGATCGGCGCCGACCGCTTTCATGTGGAGATCCCGGACGAGGCGGTGGATTCGCGCACGGCCCGGGTGCACGCGCTCTTCCGCGACACCCCCCGCTCCGGCTGGAACGCCCTCGAGTTCACCGACGAGGAGTTCGTGACCCTCGTCCATCTCCGCATGCTCGCCCGGCGTTTCGACACCACGGTGACCCGGGTCGCGGCGGCCCGGGGCGAGGCCCCCACCTGGGTCCACGTCCCCTTCCGGCTGGCCGGCGGGGCCCACCTTCGAGCATGGGAGCCATGACGCGTCACGAAACCCTTTCCGACCCCCGCTTCGTGCCCCTCCCCCCGCGCCCTCCCCTGGATGACGAGGCCCGCCTTGACCGGGCGCGGAGCTTTGCCGTTGAACTCCGGACCCGCCGCACGGTGCGGGACTTCGCCCCGGACCCCGTGCCCCGGGCCGTCATCGAGGCCTGCCTCGATGCCGCCGGGTCGGCTCCCTCGGGTGCGAACCGCCAGCCCTGGCGCTTCGTGGCCATTTCCGACCCGGTGCTCAAGGCCCGGATCCGGGAGGGCGCCGAGGCCGAGGAGGAGGCTTTCTATGGAGGCCGTGCGCCGCAGGAGTGGCTCGATGCCCTCGAGCCCTTCGGGACCACGGCCTCCAAGCCCTTTCTCGAGACCGCACCCTGGCTCATTGCCGTTTTCGCCGAGAGCTGGGGGGTCGGGGACCAGGGGGAGCGGATCCGGAACTACTATGTGACCGAATCGGTGGGGCTCGCCACCGGGCTCCTCCTGGCCGCCCTGCACCGGGCGGGCCTGGCCACCCTCACCCACACCCCCTCCCCCATGCGATTCCTGAACGAGGTTCTGGAGCGACCCGAGAACGAGCGGCCCTTCCTCCTCCTCGTGGTGGGACATCCCGCCCCCGAGGCCCGGGTTCCCGTGATCGGAAAGAAGCCGCTGGAGGGATACGCCGCCTTCCGGGAGGAGGCGCCGTGAGTGCCGGGTCGGAGGACTCGCTCACGAGCCCCGAGACGATCCGGGTCTTCACCCGGGCCGTGCTCCGGGACCTGCAGGCGCTGGAGCGGATGCTGGACGAGGGACGGGTGGAGGCGGGCCCCCGGAGGTTCGGAGCCGAGCAGGAGATGTTCCTGGCGGGGGAGGGGTGGCGCCCGGCCTCGGTGGCGCCTGCCGTTCTCTCGCATCTCACCGACGGCCCCTTCACCCCCGAACTCGCCCTCTTCAACCTCGAGGCGAACCTCCCGCCCCAGCTCCTCGAGGCAGGGGCCTTCCGCCGGGTGGAGGAAGCGCTGGGCGAGCTCGTGGGGCGCGCCCGGGCGGCGGCCCGGAAGGAGGGGGCGGAGGTCGTGCTCTGCGGCCACCTCCCGACCCTCGTCAAGTCCGACATGACGCTGGAGAACATCACCCCCCACCCGCGCTACTTTGCCCTGAACGAGGCCCTCACGACGATGCGGGGGGGAACCTACGAACTCCGGATCGAGGGAACGGACGAGCTTCTCATTCGGCACGACTCCGTCATGCTCGAGGCGTGCAACACCTCGTGCCAGGTCCACCTTCAGGTCTCGCCGGCGGAGTTTCCTCTCCTCTACAACGCCGCCCAGCTCGCCGCAGCTCCGGTCCTCGCCGCCTCGGTGAACTCCCCGGTCCTCTTTGGCCGGAGGCTCTGGGCGGAGACCCGCATCGCCCTCTTCCAGCAGTCCCTCGACACCCGCTCGGCCACCCCCTACCTCCGGGACCTGGCCCCCCGGGTCCGCTTCGGCGATGACTGGGTCCGCACCTCGGTCACCGAACTCTTCGCCCAGGACCTGGCCCGCTTCCGGGTCATCCTGGCGGGCCCGATCCCCCCGGACCCCCTCGAGCTTCTGGACCGGGGTGAACTCCCCGGGCTCGAGGCGCTCCAGCTCTACAACAGCACGATCTACCGGTGGAACCGGCCCTGCTTCGGGGTGGGAAATGGGACCGCCCACCTGCGCATCGAGTCCCGGGCCCTCCCGTCGGGGCCCTCCCTCCTCGACGAAGTGTCGAACGCCGCGCTCTGGACCGGGCTCGTCCTGGGAATTCCGAGGTCGCTGGGGAACCCGGCGGACCTCCTTCCCTTCGACGAGGTGAAGGGAAACTTTCTTTCGGCCGCACGGGAAGGGCTCGCCGCAGGCTTCCGCTGGGTCGATGGCCGGATGTGGAGTGCCCCCGACCTCCTCACCGAGGTTCTCCTCCCCATGGCCGATGAAGGGCTCGAAGAGGCGGGGGTGAGCCGTGCCGAGATCGACCGGTACCTGGGGGTGATCCGGGAGCGGGTCCGCACCGGGCGCACCGGGGCCCGGTGGATTCTGGAGTCTCTCGAGGCCATGGGGAACCGGGGCACGCGAAGCGAACAGATGGCGGCTCTCACCGCGGCCATGGCGAGCCGGCAAACGGGGGAGGCCCCGGTGCACGAATGGGCTCCGGCCCGCCTGGAGGAGGCGGGAGGGTGGACCCACACCTACCTCCGGGTGGAGCAGTACATGAACACGCGTCCCGTGACGGTGAACGAGGACGAACTCCTGGACCTGGCGGCCTTTGTCATGGACCGGGAGGGGATCCGACACATTCCCGTGGAGGACCGGGAGCAGCGCCTCGTGGGCCTCCTTTCCTACCGGTGCATTCTCCGTTCCCTGGCCGAGCGGAACGAGGCCGAGGCGGGGAAGGCGCTGGCAGTGCGCGACGTGATGGAGCGGGACCCGGTCACCGTGGGCCCGTCGACGCCCACCCTGGAGGCCATCGAGCTCATGCGCTCGCGGAAGGTGGCAGCCCTCCCGGTGGTCCATGACGAGCGGCTGGTGGGGCTCATCACCGAGCGGGACTTCATGCCCATCGCCTACGAGCTCCTGGAAGAACGGCTTCGTCGCTGATGCCCGGCCGGGTCCTCATGGCCTTCCGGGGCGAGGCGCCGGGACCCACCCTGGTGGCGGTGGCGGCGCTCCACGGGAACGAACCGGCAGGGATCCAGGCACTGGAGCGCCTGGGCGACCGCCTTCGGGCGGCCGGGGGGATCAAGCGAGGGGCCGTGGTGGGACTCCTGGGGAACCGGAGGGCGTCGGCCCTCGGGCTCCGCTTCCTCGACCGGGACCTGAACCGCCTCTGGGAGCTTTCCCCGGCCGAGGCGGCGGCCTTCCGGGAGGGCCGGGAGCGCCGGGAACTGACCCGGGCCCTGGCGGACCTCCGCCGGAGAGGACCGGGACCTCTCCACGTGGTGGATCTCCACACCACGTCGGGGCGGGGCCCGGCCTTCTCCATCGTTCCGGCCTCCCCCTGGGGGCGGGCCGAGGCCGATGCCCTCCCGGTGCCTCGCATCACCGAAGTCTTCTCCTCCCTCCGGGGGACCTTCGGCGGATGGCTCGATCGGCACCGGATCCCGAACCTGATTCTCGAGGCCGGCGCCCACGAGGACCCGGCGTCTCCGGCAAGGGCCGAAGCGGTGCTCCGCATTCTGGCCGAGCGCCTGGGGCTTGCCGGACCCCGCTGGCTCGATACCGACGAGGCCCGGCGACTCCTGGCCCGGGACGTGGAGGGAATCCCCCCGGTGCTCCGGGTCCGCTACCGGCACGGAATCATCCCCTCCGACCACTTCCAGATGGCCCCGGGGTTCGGGAACCTGGAGTGGGTGCCACAGGGGACGCTCCTGGCCCGCGACCGGAGGGGTCCGGTCACGGCGCCCCTGGAGGGATGGCTCCTCCTTCCCCTCTACCAGAAGCAGGGGGAGGACGGGTTTCTCCTCGCCGAGGCGGCGAAGTCCGTGGCTCCCCGGGGCGGGCGTCCGCAGCTGGAGGGGGAAGGGACGGGGAGGGGAGGGGGAGCGGCAAGCCGTGAGGGACCGCCCGGCCAGCCCCACGGGAAAGACGCCCCTCCACGGGAGTCTTTCGACGAGGGACGGGGG
This sequence comes from Gemmatimonadales bacterium, assembly GCA_050485885.1. GTDB lineage: Bacteria > Gemmatimonadota > Gemmatimonadetes > Longimicrobiales > Gaopeijiaceae > SKNW01. Next base: position 23,056 of record JBJHCG010000033.1, read on the forward strand.
TCGGTAGCTTGATCCCCCGACCCGGAACCCTTCGTCGCTCCCGACCCTCCCCCGATGGATCCCGCTCTCCTCCGTGATCGTCGCATTCTCGTGGTCGATGACGAGGCCTCCAACGTCTCGGCCCTCCTCCGCCTCCTGGGGCGGAGCGGGTACCGGTCCGTGCGGGGGATCACCGATCCCCGGGAGACGCTCGACGAACTGGCCGACTTCGAGCCCGACCTTCTCCTCCTGGACCTCCGCATGCCGCACCTGGACGGATTCCAGGTTCTGGAAGCGCTCCGGGGGGTGGTTCCTGCCGACGAGTACCTCCCGGTCCTCGTTCTCACCGGCGACCTTTCGCCCGAGGTCCGGGAGCAGGCCCTCTCGGCCGGGGCCCGGGACTTCATCACGAAGCCCTTCGACCTTACCGAGGTCCTCCTGCGGATCAAGAACCTCCTGGAAGCCCGGATCCTCCACCTGGCCCTTCGCGACACGAACCGGAACCTGGAGGACCGGGTGCAGGAGCGGACCCGGGAGCTGGCCCAGGCGCAGCTCGAGATCCTGGCCCGCCTGGCCCGGGCGGCGGAGTACCGGGACGACCTCACGGGGCGCCATGCCCAGCGGGTTGGGCTCCTGGCCTCGCTCCTGGCCTCCGAGCTCAGGCGCCCCGACGACGAGGTTCAGCTCATCCGGTGGGCCGCCACCCTGCACGACGTGGGGAAGATCGGGATCCCCGATGCCATTCTCATGAAGCCCGGGCCCCTCACGAGCGCCGAGTACCAGCTCATGAAATCCCACGTCGAGATCGGCGAGAAGATCCTCTCGGGAAGCCGCTTCCGCCTCCTCCGCATGGCCGGGGAGATCGCCCGGACCCACCACGAGCGGTGGGACGGCCGGGGGTACCAGGGACTGTCCGGGGCCGACATTCCCCTCGTGGGACGGGTGGTGGCCCTGGCCGACGCCTACGATTCCCTCACCCACGCCCGGCCCTACAAGGATGCGGTGGATCCGGTCGATGCGGTGGCCCGGATCGTGGCCGACCGGGGGACGCACTTCGATCCGGCGGTGGTGGACGCCTTCCTGGCCCTCCGCGAGCGGGGGGTCCTGGAGACCCTCGATGCCACCGTCCGGGCCGACGAGGAGGAGGACCTCACCGAGGGGGTCCCCATGGATCTCCTGGTAAGTTCGCGCTGAGTACAGGCCCGGCCCGCGCACGGGCCACGCTCCACCGGCGCGCGCGGCGCGCTCAGTTCGCGCTGACCGCTCTCCCCTGGGCCCACCGCCGGAGTCCCTCGATCCGCTCCCGGGCGGTCACCGAAAGGGGGCGCGTGGCGCCCGCTTCGGTCAGGAGGAGCTCGGTGTTCACCTCGGCGTGGTCGGCGAAGGCGGCATAGAGCGCCGAGACCACGACCTGCTCCAGCTCGGCCCCCGAGAATCCCTCGGTGGCCGCCGCCACAGCCCCGGCATCGACGGTCTCGGGGTCCCGGTTCCGGCGCCGGAGGTGGATCCGGACGATCTCGGCCCGGCTCTCCGCATCGGGGAGATCCACGAAGAAGAGTTCATCGAAGCGCCCTTTCCGGATCAGCTCGGCGGGGAGTCGGTCCACCTCGTTAGCGGTGGCGAGAACGAAGACCTCCCCCTCGCGCTCCTGCATCCACGAGAGAAAGCTCCCCAGAACGCGCCGCGACACGCCGCTCCCGGCCCCGGACCCCTCGTCGCCTCCGAAGGCCTTCTCGATTTCGTCGATCCAGAGGACCACCGGGCTCATCCGTTCGGCCATCCGCATGGCGCGGTGGAGGTTCTTCTCCGTTTCGCCGATGTACTTGTCGTAGAGGGAGGCCATGTCGAGTCGGAGGAGGGGGAGGGACCACTCGGAGGCCACCGCCCGGGCCGCCAGGCTCTTTCCCGAGCCCGGGACCCCGGCCAGGAGCACCCCCTTCGGGAAGGAAAGCCCGAACTCCCGGGCCCGCTCCGGGTCCCGGACCAGGGCCGTGCGCCTCCGGAGCCAGTCCTTGAGGCCCGCCATGTCGGCCACCTCGGCCAGGCTCTCCTCCACGGGGGTGTACTCGAGGAGCCCTTCCTGGGCCACGAGGCGCTGCTTGGCCTCGGCCACCCGGAGCACGTCTTCCGGCCCCAGCCGGCCATCCTCCAGAATGACCCGGGTCATGATCCGCTCCGCCTCGAGGGAGGTGAGGCCCGAGAGGTGGTTCAGGAGCTGGTCGAGTTCGGGGCGGGAGAGCTCCACCTGCACCGGGTTCACCCGGTTCAGGTCGCGCAGCACGTGGCGTACGAGTTCGCGAAGCTCCTCCCGGGAGGGGGCCGGAAGGGGGAGGGTGGTGACGCGAGGGCGGATCCGCGGAGGAAGGGTGATCCCCTTTCCGCAGACCAGAATGGCCCCTCCCACCGCCTCGAGCCGGTCCAGGGTTTCGCCCAGGCGGGCCTCGAAGAGGGCGTCGCCGGGGAGGAGGCTCGCCAGCCCGTCCATGTCGTAAAGGGCGGGAAAGTCCACAGCGGCCATGTTCTGGAGGGCCTGTTCCGGCTTTTCCGTCTGGTAGAGGGGGCCACCCGCCCCCGCGCGCTGGAGCCCACGGGACCGGGTCCACCGGAAGAGGGGGAGCTGCATCCGTTCGGCCAGGAGCTCGAAGAGGCGCCGGATCCGGGGCCGGTCCTCGCTTTCCACCACGAGGAAGGGGTGGCGGGACCGAATCAGGAGTTCGGCATCGCGGAGCGGATCGGCGAGGGGCATGAGGGCGAGGGAGAAGGGGAGGGGGAGGAGAGGGCGGAGGGAGGGGAGGGGCCTGGCCGGGAAAGGCTCCGACTACCCCGATACGGCGCCGGGGCCCGCGAGCGTCGCGAAGCCGTCGTGGACCTCCCGATCGAAGTGGACATCGACCTGCGGATAGCTGATCTCGATTCCGTCCTCCTTCAGGGACCACCAGATCGCCTCCCGAAGCTGGGACTGGACCCGGGGCGCCGTCCAGGCGTTGTCGCACCAGACCGAGACCTGCCAGTCCACCGAGGAGTCGCCGAAGTCGGTGAGGAGGATCACGGGCGGCCGCTCCTGGAGGCGCCACTCCATCTGCTCGGCGGCCCGGAGGAGGGCGTCGCGCACGGTACGCATGTCGGAGTTGTAGTGCACGCCCACATCGGCCCGAACGCGGAAGATGGGGTCGTCCAGGGTGTAGTTCGTGACCGTGCTCTGCACGAGGGTGGCATTGGGAATGATGATCTCCTCGTCGTCGCGGGTCCGGGCGATGGTGGTGCGGATCCCCATCTTGAGGACGCGGACCACGCGCCCCTCCACCTCGAGGATGTCGCCGGGCTTGATGGCCCGCTCGATGAGCAGGATGAGCCCCGACACGAAGTTCTGCGCGATGTTCTGCATCGCGAAGCCGATCCCCACCGCGAAGATGGCCCCGGCGGCGAAGAGGGCATTCAGATTGATCCCCACCTGGGAGATCGCAATGGAGAGCCCCAGCGCCATGACTGCGTAATGCAGGAGGCGCTTCGTGATCTGCATCGTCCCGACGTCGGTGACACCCCGGGCCTTGAAGGCCCGGTCCAGGGCCCGCTGCAGGAGGTTCGAGATCCACCAGGTGAGGACAATGAGGAACCCGGCCACGATGACCGTGGTCAGGGTGATGGGGGTGCCGCTCACCTCGAAGAGGGGAAAGTTCAGGACCCGGTGGACGAGGCCGGCAAACTCGCCCAGTCCCACATCCTCCGCCCACTGGAGGAGGGTGGAGGGTTCGGCCAGGGTGTCGGCCTCGGCCGTATCGCGCTCCCGCCCCGGGAAGAGGGTGAAAATGGGCTCCTCGGCCTGGGCGGTGTCGACAACGACGGTATCGGCCATGACGGTGTCGGCCACGACGGGCTCGCCCTGGGGGGTGGAAGCCTGCGCAGGGGTCGAAGGGAGGGGAGGGCGCATGGGGGTTCCGGGATCGGGCGGGATCGGGCCAGGGACGGAAGGGTGGGAGGAGGCCCGGAGGCGGCCGTCCTCTCCCCTCGTATGGATAGGGCCCGGCGTTCACCGCGTCCACCGAGAGGGTATATTGGGGGCGCCCCCGGGGGACCCTCCGCGCCCGTCTTCCCGCGTCCTCCCTTCCCATGCCGCGGCCCCGACCCATGCCCGATCCCGATCTCCCCTTCTCTCCCCCCGCCCCCCTGACCCTTCCCGACGACCTCGTGGCGCGGGAGGCGGGGAGCCGGATCGTCCTCTGCGTGCTCGACGGGCTCGGGGGGCTTCCCCGCTCCGACGATGGCCGGACCGAGCTGGAGGCGGCGCAGACCCCGAATCTCGACGCCCTGGCCCGGGAGAGCTCGCTGGGAATGCACGACCCGGTGGCGCCCGGGGTGACCCCCGGGAGCGGGCCGGCCCACCTCGCCCTTTTCGGGTACGACCCCCTCGTGTACGGGGTGGGGCGGGGGGTGCTGAGTGCGCTGGGGGTGGGGTTCGAACTCCGTCCGGGCGATGTGGCCATTCGCCTGAACCTCGCCACCCTCGATGGAGAGGGGCGAATCCTCGACCGCCGGGCCGGACGCCCCTCCGATGCCCGGGCCCGGGAGGTGGTGGCACGCCTGCAGGCAGCCATCGACCTGGGGCCCACCGCCTCCTTCCACCTTCTGCACGAGAAGGAGCACCGGGCCGTTCTCGTGCTCCGGGGTGCCCCCGGGGTCACCCTGGGTTCCGCCCTCGACGACACCGACCCCCAGTCGGTGGGCGTTCCCCCCCTCGCGCCCCATGGGCGGGACCCGGCCTCCGGCCCCACCGCCGCCCTCCTGGCCGACTTCGTGCGCCAGACCGAGGCCCTCCTCCGGGGCGAACCCGATGTGAACGGGGTCCTGGCCCGGGGGATCGACGGGTACGCCCCCCTCCCCACCCTGGATGCACGCTTCGGGCTGAACGGGGCAGCGTGGGCCCGCTACCCCATGTACCGGGGGGTCGCTCGCCTGGTGGGAATGGCGGTGCGGAGCGCTCCGGCCACCGACGAGGAGGCGGTGGGGGCGCTGGAGGCCGCCTTTGCCGACCACACTTTCCACTTCCTCCATGCCAAGGCCCCCGATGCCCGGGGGGAAGACGGGGACTTCGAGGGGAAGGTGGCCGCCATCGAGGCGGTGGACGCCTGGATCCCACGGCTCCGTGCGCTGGAGCCCGATGTCCTCGTGGTGACGGGGGACCATTCCACCCCGGCGGGGTACGGCGCCCACACCTGGCACCCGGTCCCCGTTCTTCTCCGCTCGCGGTGGGCCCGACCCACGGCCCGGCACTTCGGAGAGGACGCCTGTCGCACCGGCGACCTGGGGCGCCTCCGGGGGGTGGACCTCCTCTCCCTGGCCCTGGCCCACGCCGGGCGACTCCGGAAGTACGGGGCCTGACCCCCATGCCTCGCTCATGCCTCCTTCCCCTCGGACCCCCTTCCGCATGACCCCTGATGGCCTGACCCCCGACGCCTCCTCCCCGGCACCCACCCCCCTCGCGCCCGAGGGGATCACCCCCGACCTGGGGCTCTCGGCCCCGTCGGGCGACGTGGCCCGGATCCTCGAGGAGGCGCTGGAGGAAGCGGGGGAGGGAGCATGGGAGACGGTGGCGGAGCGCCTGCGGGGGGCCCTGGAGGACCACCCGGAGGACCCCTACCTCCTCTGCTGGCTCGGGATGGCCGAGCGGGAACTGGGGCTCGAGGGGGTGGCCCACGAGCGCTTCCGCCGGGCGCTGGAGCAGGATCCCCGCGACCCCGTCCTCCTGGCCACGGCGGGCAATGCCCTGGCCCATGTGGATGACCCGGCGGCGGAGGGGGCGCTCCGCACCGCCGCTCTCCTGGGGCCCGCCGTTCCGCAGGCCCGCTGGATGTACGGCGCCTGGCTCGCCCGCGAGGGGATGCTGGAGGAAGCCCTGGCCGAGCTGGAGGTGGCCCGGGAGCTGGACCCGGACGACCCCGTGATCCGGGTGGAGACGGGGGTGGCCCTGGCCCTGGCCCAGCGGATGGAGGAGGCTGCCGCCGCCTTCGGCACCGCCGCCGAACTGGACCCGGACGATGGCTGGCCCCTCGTGCTCCTGGGGCTCGCCTGGCTCGATCTCGACGACCTCCCGGCTGCCGCCCGGGAGCTGGCGGCCGCCGCCGACCTCCGGGAGGGCGATGTGGAAGCCCTTCTCCTGGGGGCGCTGGCTCTGGCGGCGGTGGAGGAGGAGGACCGGGCCTTCGTCCTCCTGGAGCAGGCGCGCCTCCTCGTGGACGAGGGCGCCGACCGCCAGCTGGTTCTGGAGGTGGAGGAACAGCTCGAGGCCGGGGCCGAAGACGCCGAGCGCTTCCTGCGCAGGAGCCTGGCCCCCCTGGCCTTCCGGGAGCGGCTCATGCAGCGGCCCTGATCCCGTCCCACCGGCTTCGCTCCCGGGCGCTCCACCCGGGCCCGGGCCCTGACCCGTCCGCAGGCCTTCCCCTCTCCCTCCCCCTCCTCGACACGCCCCCGCCCCCATGCTTTCAATCCGGACCGAGCGGCATCGCCTCGACAACGGCCTGACCCTGGTTCTCGCCCCCGATCCGGCCGTGCCGGTGGTCGCCCTCAACCTCTGGTACGGGGTGGGATCGCGGAACGAGGTGCCGGGGCGCACGGGCTTCGCCCACCTCTTCGAGCACATGATGTTCCAGGGGTCGCGGAACGTGCCGAAGAACCGCCACTTCGAGCTGGTGGAGCGGGCCGGGGGCTCGGTGAATGCCACAACCTGGTTCGACCGCACGAACTACTTCGTGACCCTCCCCTCCCACCAGCTGGAACTGGCGCTCTATCTCGAGTCGGACCGGATGGCTCACTTCCTCGACGCCCTCACCCCCGAGACGCTGGCGAATCAGCAGGGGGTGGTCCTGAACGAGCGAAGGGAACGGTACGAGAACCAGCCCTACGGCGACTGGGACGAGCGGCTCCTCCGGATGCTCTGGCCCCCGGAGCACCCCTACCACCACACCGTGATCGGAGAGGCCGCCGACATTGCCGCCGCCACCCTGGACGATGTGGCCGCCTTCTTCCGGACCTTCTACCTCCCGAACAATGCCGTCCTCACCCTGGCCGGCGATCTGGACCCGGCGGAGGCACGGGAGGCGGTGGAGCGATGGTTCGGGGAGATCCCCCGGGGGGCTGCGGTGCCGGGGGTGCCGGGGGTGCTCGACCCCGGGCCCCTCGTGGGGGGGGCGCCGCGGGACGAGGTCTGGGCCCAGGTCCCCCTTCCGCGGGTCTACCTGGGGGCGCGGATCCCCCCCTTCGGAGACGCCGACTGGCCGGCCGTGGACCTCCTCACCTCGATCCTGGGCGACGGGCGGGCCTCGCGCCTCTACCGGCGCCTCGTGCGGGAGCGGAAGGTGGCGCGGGATGCGGTGTCCTTCGCCTTTCCCCTCGTGCATGGCCGCACGATGATGGTGAGCTGGATCACCGGATACGCCGGCGCCGACCCCGCCGAGCTGGAGGCCGCCCTCGTGGCCGAGGTGGAGGGGCTGGCCGATGTGACCGAGGCCGAGGTGGAGCGGGCCCGGGCCCCGGCCGAGACCCGCTTCCTCGCCCAGGTGTCGCGCCTGGCCACCCGGGCGGACCTCCTCTCCATGCACCAGCTCCTCTTTGGCGATGCGGAGCGCCTGAATGGCGAGGTGGAGCGGATGCGGGCGGTGACGGCCGACGATGTGCGCCGGGTGGCCGCCGCCTTCTGTCGTCCCGACAACCGGGCCGTCCTCACCTACCACCCTTCCGAGGCCGACGCATGAGCGTCCTTCCCGCCCCCCCGGACCGGAGCCGCCCCCCGGCGCCCGGGTCGCTTCGCCCCTTCCACCTCCCCGAGGTCTCGGTGACCCCCCTTCCCGGGGGGCTCGGCCTTCACCTCGTTCCCGACCGGCGGGTGCCCCTCGTGTCGGGGGTCCTGGTCCTGGCCTCGGGGGAGGCCGGGGTCCCCGAGCCCGAGGCCGGCCTGGCCGGGGTGGCCGGGGAGGCCCTCCTGGGAGGGACCCGAAGGCGGAGCGGGGCAGAACTCGCCGAGGCGCTGGAGGCCCGGGGAACGAGCTTCCGGGTGAGCACGGGGTGGGATGCCACCACGGTAGGCTTCACCTGCACCGCCGAGCGCCTCCCCGAGACGCTGGACCTTCTGGCCGAAGTCCTTCAGGAGCCCGCCTTTCCCGACGACGAGGTGGCCCGCCTCGTCCGCCAGCGGCTCGCGGCGCTCGCTCAACGCAAGGCCGACCCCTCGGACCTGGCCGATGATGTGGCCGACCGGATCCTCTACCCCTCGGGGCATCCCTGGGGGCGCGGCATACTCGGAACGGAGGCCTCGGTGGAGGCGATCACCGCCGCGGGGGCGGCGGGATGGGCGGAAGGGGCGCATCGCCCGGGGGGCGGGGCCCTCGTCCTGGCCGGGGACCTGGAGGTGGAGGAAGTGGCCCGCCTTGCCGAGGGGGCGCTGGGAGGATGGCGGGGCACGCCCCCCGCTCCCCCTCCCCTTCCCGAGGTGCGCCTCCGGCGGGAGCGGGCCATTCACGTGCGCCATCGCCCCGGGGCCGTGCAGAGCGAGCTCCGGGTCGTGCACCCCGGTCCCCCGCGGAGCACCCCGGACCATGCCGCCCTCCTGGTGGCGAACACCGTTTTCGGGGGGGCCTTCACGAGCCGGCTGAACCTGAACCTCCGGGAGCGCCATGGCTTTACCTACGGGGCCCGGAGCGGGTTCGCCTTCCGGCGCCGGGGGGGAGACTTCACCCTCTCCACCGCCGTGGGGACGGAGGTCACGGTGGCGGCCCTCCGGGAGGCCATGCACGAGCTCCAGGGGTACCTGGCGGAGGGTCCCACCGAGGAGGAGGTGGCCCGGGCCCGGGACTATCTGGCCGGGGTCTTCCCCCTCCGCTTCGAAACGGCGGCCCAGCTCGCGGCCCGGGAGGCGGAGCGGGTGGCGCTGGGGCTTCCGGCCGACGTCCATGCCCGGTACCGCGACGAGATCCGGGGGGTGACCCGCGATGCGGCGCATGCCGCCATCCGGACCCACCTGGACCCGGCGCGGGCTCCGGTGGTCCTGGTGGGGGACGCCGAGGCCCTCCGGGAGGGGCTCGAGGGGCTGGACCTCGGGCCTGTGGAGGTCTCGTGACGGGGCGCGAGGAGGCCCCTCGGGCCCTCGGGGGACGGCCGGCCCCGGACTTTGCCGGAGAGCGTCGGAGCTGGCGAACGCCTCCCCCGGTGCTGGAGCCGGTGGCGCGGCGACCCATCCACGCCGGGCGCATCGTGGACCTCTCCATGGACCGGGTGGCCTTTCCCGACGGATCCGAGGGGGAACTGGAGTTCATTCGGCATCGGGGGGCCTCGGCGGTCGTGGCCTACCTGGACGACCCGGCGGCCGTGGATCCGCGCATTCTTCTTGTGCACCAGTTCCGCTATGCCGCCGGGGGGGATCTCTACGAGGTGCCGGCGGGGATGCCCGACACCCCCGACGAGCCCTGGGAGGTGGTCGCCGCCCGGGAGCTGGAGGAGGAGACCGGGTACCGGGCCGGGGCCCTCCACTACCTGAGCCGGATCTACACCACCCCGGGCTTCACGAACGAGGTCATCCACCTCTTCGCCGCCACCGAGCTGACCCCCGGCGACCTGGACCGGGACGGCGACGAGTTCATGGAGGTGGTCACCCTCCCGCTCTCGGAGGCCGTGGCCGGGATCCGGCGAGGGGAGATCGTCGACGGCAAGTCGGTGGCGGCCCTTCTCTGGGCCCACTCCCTGGCCCCCGGGGTCCTGGCCGACGGGAGGAAGGCGCCGCCCCGATAGGAACGAGGGGATCCGTTCGGGGAGCGTGAGCCCCGGGTCGGCGCAAGGCACCTCCAGGGGCGGGAAGGACCCCCTGGGTCCTGTCCACGCAGTTGGAATGAAGGTGTCCTCTTCAGGGGACATCCGGCAGGGATTGCCCGGGGTTTGGCGCCCGAAGGGGCCCCGAAACGGCGTGGTTGCGCCATTCTCCGAAACCGGGTGCAACTGGCACGGACCCTGCACAATCCAAGGGCAGAGGTCCCGGTTCCGGGCCTCCGCCCTTCGAGGGGCGCCACCCTCGCGGAGACGATGAGGAGCTGACCATGTTTGCTCGAGCCTCTGCCCACGCGGCCCAGACGCACCCCGATGCCACCCCTTCCACCGCGGCCGCTCCGGCCCGGGACACGCGCAAGGAACTGGGGGCCCTCGGTGACAGCGAAGTGGTCCAGCGTTTCCTCGACGGGGAGCAGCGGGCCTTCGGTGAGCTCGTTCGCCGCTACGATCAGCGCCTCCTCAACTTCGTGTACCGCACGGTGGGCGACCGGGAGCGGGCCCAGGACCTGGTGCAGGAGACCTTCGTCCGGGTGTACCGCCACCTGCATCGCTTCGATCAGTCGAAGAAGTTCTCGACCTGGATCTACACCATTGCCGGGAACCTGGCGAAGAACGAGCTGCGGAACCGTTCCCGGAACCCCCTCGTTCTCTTCCAGACGATCAAGAAGAACTGGGATGCGGACCACCGCCCCCTGGAGTGGGAAGACGAGACCACCATGCCCGACGACCTCTTCCGGAAGCGGCACCTCCGGGAAAAGGTGGAGGATGCGGTGCAGCAGCTTCCCGAGCATCACCGGCTGGTCTTCGTCCTTCGCGAGATCGAGGGCCGGAGCTACGAGGAGATCGCCGAGATCACCGAGACGAACCTGGGAACGGTCAAGAGCCGTCTGAACCGCGCCCGGAACAACTTCGCCCGCATCATCGCGCCCATGGTCGCCTGACCCGGGCCCCGCAGTTCCAGGTCGTGGAACTGGATCGGTCAGGGTGCGCCCCCACGTTTTCCCTGGCCGATCGACCCCCCGGCGGACGCCCGTCCGTTCGGGGGGTCCTTGCGTCCGGGAACCAGGGGGGCCGGAGTCGTGGGAACCCGCAGGCCTCGGGCCCTGTACCACCACGCATAGACCTCCGGAACGCCCTTCGCCTGTGGTGGCGAGGCGTCGGGGGCGCGACCGAGACCGGGCGATGGACTGCAACGAATTCCTGGACCGCTACAGCGAGTACCGTGACGGGGAGAATCCCTCGGCAGGGGAGGGGGATGCCCACGCCTTCGAGGCTCACCTGGCCGGGTGCACCCCCTGTCGCCGCTATCACGAGGTGATCGAGCGGGGGACGAGTCTCCTGCGGGACGCCGATCCCCCCGTCCTTCGCGACGACTTCCGCGACCGGCTCCAGCATCGCCTGTACGACGCCGATCTCCGGGAGCGGTCTCCCCGGGAGCAGGGGGTGGCCGCCCCCGTGGCCCTGGGACTCATGGCCGCCGCCACCGTCGCGGTGGTGGCGGCCTGGGGGCCCATTCTCGAGGCCGTCACCCCGGTACCCACCGCGAACCTGGCCCCCATCGCGGCCCAGGCTCCGGCTTCCGCCCGGATCCTCCCGGTGGTGGCCGTACCTGGCGGGACGCGGGCTCCGGCGGCCCTGGTCCAGCCGGATTACTGGGTGCAGTCGCACACCCTTCTCTATGAGCACTCCTCCGTGTATCATCGGAATCGTGGCGGCCTGGTCAGGACCGGGATTCAATAAGCGGGTCCCGGCGGGCCCCAGCCGCACCCGGCCCTGATTCCGAGGCTTCCCTCGCCATGACCCTCCCGCCTGAACTCGCGACCTCCCTGGGGGCTTCCCTCGGGGGGGTCTTCTATCTTCATGGGGAGGACGAATTCCGGAAGGAGGAGGCGGTACGGGCGCTCGTGGCTGCGCATCTCGATCCAGCCACCCGGGACTTCAACCACGACGTACTTCGGGGGAGCGAGGTCTCGCAGGAACAGCTCGCCTCCATTCTCGGAACCCCTCCCATGATGGCCACCTGGCGCGTGGTGGTCCTGAAGGAGACCGAGGCGCTGGCCGGCTCTCCCCGGGCCCGGGATCGGCTCCTCGAGGTGGTGGCCTCGCCCCCCGGGGGGCTCGCCCTTGTCCTTTCCTGCACCGTCCCGTCCGGGTCATCGGCGAAGTTCTACCGCGACCTCGAGAAGGCGGCGCGAAGCCTGGCCTTCGGGGCCGTGGGAACCGCCGACCTCCCCGGCTGGCTCCTGGATCGGGCCTCCAGCCGACATGGGGTGACCCTCGAGGAGGCGGCGGCCCGGGCCCTCGCCGCCGGTGTGGGGCCGGAGCTGGGTCTCCTGGAGGTGGAGCTTGCAAAGCTCGCCGGGATGGTGGACCCGGGGGGGACGGTCACGCTGGAGCAGGTGAAGGCCGCAGGCACCCGCATTCCCCGGCAGGACCGGTGGGGATGGTTCGACCTCGTGGCCGAACGAAAGACAGCGCCGGCGCTGGAGGGGCTCCGGGTCCTTCTTGACCACGGCGAGTCGGGGGTGGGGCTCGTGATCGGGCTCACCACCCACTTTCTCCGCCTCGGGGTGGTCAAGGGACTGGGTGCGCCGGCGCTGGAGCGGGTCCTTCCTCCCCGCCAGGGGTGGCTGGCCCGAAAGTATGCCGCCCAGGCGCGACACTGGTCCGAGGAGGACCTCACCCGGGCGGTGGAAGGACTGCTCCGCGTGGACCGCCTCCTCAAGGCCGCAGGGTTCTCGGATCTTCACCTCGTGGAAGCCTGGATCCTGGAGCGGGACCATGGGGGGGAGGCGGCGGCCTGAGGCGCCCTGCGCTCTTTCCCTCCCCTGTACGATTCTCCCCCCCTCTTGTCCTGCCTCGCTTCTCCTTCGTCTTCTTCCTCGCCTCCGGCCCTTCTCGCCATGCTCCTTGACGGACGTGCCTCCCCTTTCCGAACGCCCCGCCTCGCCCGCGCCTTCCGAGCCGTCCGGGACGCCGGGCTTCCCCGGGGCTCCGGCTTCCCCGGCGCCCCCCTCCTCGTCCGCATCGCGTCGGGGGTTCTCCTCCTCGCGACCCTGATCCCCCCCCCTGCGGAGGCCCAGCAGGGAGGGGGGGGGGCCGTGCTCGATGCAGTGGAGGCGGCCATGGACGAAGGGCGCTTCGAGGCGGCCCGGGCCGGGGTGGAGCGGTGGTGGGAGGGGGGAGAGGCCGGGCGGGACCGACGCGAGTTCCAGCGTGCCCTCTGGCTTCGTGCCCGCCTGACGGTGGAGCCGGAGGGGGCCGAGCTCCTCTATCGTCGCCTCGTGGTGGAGTTTCCCGGGGGAATCCACTCGGACGAGGCGCTCCTTCGCCTGGCCCAGGGCGCCCAGGCCCGGGGAGACGGGGAAGCGGCCACCCGGTACCTCGAGATCCTGGTCCGGGACTACCCGTCGAGTCCGCACCGGGTCACGGCCCGGGCAGAGCTGACCCGGGCGGAGACGGGGGCGGCAGCAGCGGTGGGGAGGGACGCCCCGGCGCCCACGGCCCAGCGCGCCCCGGATCCGAGAAGTGCCGCCGAGCCGGCGCAGCAGGCGGCGGCACCCCCGGTGGCCGATCCGCCTCCCGCTGCGGCCCCTCCCACGACCGCCCCGGTCGATCCTGCACCCCCTTCGGCGGGGGCCCCCGCCCCCGGTGAGCCGGCCTCCCTTTCCGGGACTCACACCCTCCAGTTCGGGGCCTTCGGCGGGGTGGAACGGGCCCGGGCCGTGGCTGCCGAACTCCGCACGGCCGGGCTCGAGGTCAGGGTGGTGCAGGTCGAGGGGAGCCCCCTCTTCCGGGTGCGGGGAGAGGCCTTTCCCGACCGGGGCGCCGCCGACGCCCGGGCCCGGGAACTCCGGGAGCGGGGCTTCGAGCTCCTGGTGAGCGCCGACAGGGACCGGGAGACCCGGGTGGACGGGTAGGGAGGACCTCCCCTCAACCACTCCCCACGAGGTAGGCAAGGGCCACCAGGAGGAGGGCCCCCACTCCTACCCCCGTCCGACGCGCCTCTCCGGAAGGGAGGGCCCGCCAGGGCCATCCCTGTCCGGCACCCCCATCCACGCGCCAGGCGAGCCACCCCAGGCCTCCGCCGGCTCCGGCCACCGCCACCAGCGCCCCTCCCGCTCCGGCCACCCCCCCCACCATCACCGGGAAGGCCAGGAGGAGGGGGAGGAGGGCGGAGCGGCGGATTCCGCCACTGGCGGCCACGAGGAAGAGGATCACCCCCAGGTTCAGGGCGAGGACGGCTGCCAGGGCACTTCCTGCCGGAACCCCGCCACCCAGGGCGGAGAGAAGGGGGAGGGCCGGCTCCCAGAGGGGGGCCAGGGGGACGCTGAAGAAGAGGAGCCCGGTGGCGATCATGAGGAAGGGGAGGAGGATGCGACCCGGCTCCACCGAGAAGCGAGGCTCCGGGGCGGGGGCGCTCCGCCAGGAGCTCCCGGCGCTCCCGGCGTTCCCGGCGCTCCCGGTGCCTCCTGTCTTCCCTGTGCCCCCGGTGCCCCTGGCGCTCCCGTCGTTCCCGAGGTCTCCAGGGTGAGGGTGGCCCGCGGCGGCTCGCCCTGCCGGGCCATCCACCTCCTCCCGGCCCCCGAACTCCCCCCGGCCCCCGAACTCCCCCCGGCCCCCGAACTCCCCCCGGCCCTCGGACTCCCCTCGGCCCCCGAACCCCCCGCGGCCCTCCGCCCCGCCGCGGCCCTCCCTCCCCCCCAGGCCTTCCCCGCCGTTCCGGCCCGGGAGGAAGAACCCGATCCGCCCCATTCCCCCCGTTCCGTACCAGAGGAGGGCGAGGACGAAGAACTGGAGGACGAGGGGGCGGACCACCTGCGCCACCGCCGGATCGGCGCCAAGAAGGGGGGAGGAAGACACGGGCATGGTGGGAAGGGAAGGGGGGAAGAGAACCGTCAATGCACAAGGAGACATGGGAGGCCGGCGCCCCGGGCCGGTGCCTCCGGGCCGGTGCTTCCGGGCCGGTGCCCCCGGGTCGGTGCCCCCGTGCCGGCGCCCCGTGCCGGTGCCCCCGCGGCGGGGCCCGCCTCCGGTCCCCTCCCGCGACCGGGGTCAGAGGAGGGGTGCGAAGAGATACACGATGCGCGAGGCCACCCGCCTGGGGAAGGACCGCCCCTCCACATCGTCCAGGGCGAGTTCGTCGCTCACCTCGAAGTCTTCCAGGAAGTGGCGTTCGACCTCGGCCACCGCGGTGCGACCATAGAGGAGGGCGGTGATCTCGAAGTTCAGTCGGAGGGACCGGTTGTCGAGATTGACCGTGCCCACCGAGGCCACCTCGCGGTCGACGAGGGCCGTCTTCGCATGAAGGAAACCCTTTCGGAACCGGAAGATCCGGACCCCGGCCCGGAGAAGGTCGGCGTGGAAGGCGAACCCGGCGGCGTCGAGGAGTCGGTTGTCGCCGCGCTTCGGAATGAGGATCCGTACCTCCACCCCCCGGAGCACGGCGAGGCGAAGGGCGTCCTGCACGCTCCGGTCGGGAACGAAGTAGGGGCTCGAGATCCAGAACCGCTCGCGGGCCACATGAATGGCGTGCTGCATGAGGAGGCTCGCCGTCTCCATGGGATCGGCGGGGCCCGAGGGAACGACGAGGACGGACTCACCGGGGGGGTCGGTCTTCGCGCCGGGATCCGGGTCGTCGTCCCCCTGCATGGCCGCAGGCGCGCCCCCCTGCATGGCCGCAGGCGCGCCCCCCTCGGCGTCGGTGCTCTCACCCCCGGCCTCCTCGTACTCCCCGCCTGCGCCGGCCGCCACCGGCGTCCACTCGAGCTCCAGGATCTCGTTGCAGGCCCAGTACCAATCCTCCAGGAAGACGAGCTGGAGGGCGAGGGCGGCAGGCCCGCGGATGTGGAGATGGATGTCCCGCCAGGGGCTCATTTCCGGGTTCAGACCCAGGTATTCGTCCCCCACGTTGAGCCCCCCCATCCACCCTTCGCGGCCGTCCACCACGACAATCTTCCGGTGGTTGCGGAAGTTGATCTGGAGCCGGGCCGGGCGTCGCCCGATGCTCGAGAACCGGCAGGTGCGGATGCCCCCCTGCTCGAGCCGATCCAGGTACCGGTCGGGGAGGGAGGCGCTTCCCACCCGGTCCACGAGGAGGCGGACCTTCACCCCCCGCCCGGCCGCCTCCAGGAGGGCGTCGGCGAAGCGGCGACCCAGTTCGTCGTCGCGAAGAATGTAGTACTGGACGAGGAGATCCCGCTCGGCCCTCCGAATCCCCTCGAAAATCGAGTCGAAGGTCTCCTCGCCATCGTGAAGGACCTGGGTCCGGTTCCCGCCCAGGAGGGGGATCCGGGCCAGGCGTTCCGCCGCCGCCAGGTCTCCCGCCGGGTCCGGGGGGCGGATGCGGAAGGCCTCCGCCTTCCGGGCCGGCTCCTCGATGACCTCCTGAAGCGTCCGGTCGTCCCCTCGCCGGGCGGAGACGTATCCCTCGAAGCGGGCGCGGCCCAGAAAGAGGTACAGGGGAACGGCGATCCAGGGGAGAAGGAGGAGGGAGAGGATCCAGGCCACCGAACCCTGCGGCGTGCGGGTGCCCATGAGGGCCACCACGGCCGTGCCGGCCCCCACGAGGTACCCCCCCGCCACCAGAACCCAGAGCCAGGGGGTGGAGAAGAGGGGAGAGGGATCGGGGAGGCCGGAGGAGGGGTCGATCATGGGATGAGGGTACCCTGCCGGAGGCGGGGGGGCCAGATGCGGTGGGGGGCGGGAGCCTGCGTGCGGACCTCCGGACCCGGCCTACCCGCGCTGGCGCGGGAAGGCCGGCGAACGCGTAGCTCCAGGTCCCACCCGACGGGCCCTCCCGCACCGACAGTGGAGACACCCCTTCGTTGCTTCCGGCCAGGGGGATCCGTATGCTGACGGTCGGCAGGACGTCCGGCCGCTGACCCTGCGTTCTCCCTCGTCGACCCGGCATCGCCCCCTGAACCCTGAGGTGCACCTTGGCTCCCTCCATGTCCCTCTCCGCTTCCTCCGCTCCCGAGCCCGTGCACGGGGGCGCGTCCCGGTCCCCCGCGCCGGCTTCCGTGTCCCCGCCCCCCGCGTCCGGAAGCTCCGCCTGGACCCCGGGGGCCGGGGGGCGGGAGCGATGGACCTCCTCCACGCCTCGCCGGGCCTTCCTCCCCGCCCTGCTCCCGGCTCTCCTCCTGGCCCTCGCCGCCTGCGGGAACGATGCCCCGGACGCGCCCCCCACCGACCGGGACGGCGAAGAGGACCGGCAGGCCCGGGTGGCCGATCTGAGCGAGGAGGAACTCATGGAGCGAGCCCGGGAGATCCATGGCCGGATCATCACGGTCGACACCCACGTCGACATTCCCAACAACTACGCCACCGACGAGGTGGATCCGGGGGAGCGGGGGCGCTTCCAGGTGGACCTCCCGAAGATGCGGGAGGGGGGGCTCGATGCCGCCTTCTTCATTGTCTACCAGGCCCAGGGCGAACGGACCGACGAGGGGCGCGAACTGGCACGGCGCATTGCCCAGACCAAGTTCGACGCCATTCGCCGCATGACGTACGAGATGTACCCGGACCAGATCGAGCTGGCCTATTCCGCCGATGATGTGGAGCGGATCCACGCCGAGGGGAAGCTCGTGGCCCTCATCGGAGTGGAGAACGCCTTCGGCCTGGGGAACGACCTGGCCACCTGGGACCGCTACCACGAGCTGGGCGCCCGCTATGTCTCCCTTACCCACAACGGCCACAACGACTTCGGCGACGCGGCGGTGGAGCGTCCCCCTCTCGGCGATGACGGTCCCGAGTGGAACGGGCTTTCTCCCCTGGGGCGGGAGGCGGTGGAGCGCCTGAACGAGCTGGGGATCATGGTCGACGTCTCCCACGCGGGGCGCGAGACCACGAGGCAGATCGTGGAGCACTCCCGGGCCCCGGTCATCGCCTCCCACTCTTCCATGCGGGCGGTGACCGATCATGCCCGGAACCTGGACGACGAGCAGCTTCGCGCCATCGCCGCCCGGGGCGGGGTGGCCCAGACCACGGCGCTGGGGGCCTTCGTCCGTCGCCCCGGAAATGAGGGGGATGCCACGCTGGAGGAGTACATCGACCATGTGGACCATGCCGTGTCGGTGGTGGGGATCGACCATGTGGGGATCTCCTCCGACTTCGATGGCGGGGGCGGCGTGGTGGGGTGGCAGGATGCCTCCGAGACGCTGAACGTGACGCTCGAGCTCGTGCGCCGCGGGTACTCGGAGGAGGAGATCCGGAAGCTCTGGGGTGGAAACCTTCTCCGGGTCCTCCGCGAGGTGGAGCGGGTGGCCGCCGAGATCCAGGGCGAGCGGGCGGGCGGCGCATGAGGGCCCCAGGCGCTGGGACCTTGAGCGCAGGAGGCTCGGTGCCCTGGAGGGCGTCAGGCCCCGGGATCGCAGGGGCATCAGGCGCCGGGATCGCAGGGGCATCAGGCGCCGGGGTCGCAGGGGCATCAGGCGCCGGGATCGCAGGGGCGGCCGGCTCCGGGATCGGGAGGGCGGCCAGGGCGATCCTCGCGCCCCTCCTCCTCCTGACCGCGCCGGTCGCCCTCGCCGCGGCCCCCGCCTCCGAAGGGGTGGCGCTTTCGGCGGCGGCGGACTCGGTGGTCCTCGTCCGGGCGGGTGCACTCTTCGACGGAACCTCCGAATCGCTCCGCACCGGGGTGGACATCCTGGTGCGCGGCGGGACCATTGCCGAGGTCGGGGAAGGGCTCTCGGTGCCAGCGGGGGCGCGGGTCGTGGACCTCTCGGAGTGGACGGTCCTCCCGGGGTTCATGGACATGCACACCCACATCACCTCGGATCCGGCGGACGGGTTCCGGGAGTCGGCCTTCCGGATGTTCCCGGGGGAGGCGGCGCTCGTGGGGGCGAAGAATGCCCGGATCACCCTCCTGGCGGGCTTCACCACGGTCCGGAACGCCGGGGCGGGGGAGCATGCCGATGTGGCGCTCAAGCGGGCCATCGAGGGAGGCCTCGTGCCCGGCCCCCGGATCTTCACGGCGGGGAAGGGCCTCGGGATCACGGGCGGGCACTGCGACTCCGGGGGCTTCCGTCCGGACTTCCGCCCCGAAACCGGGGTCGAGGACGGGATCTTCAATGGCCCCGACGAGGCTCGGGCTGCCGTGCGCTACCAGATCAAGTACGGCGCCGACCTCATCAAGACCTGCGCCACCGCCGGGGTCCTCTCGGCGGGCACGGAGATCGGCCCGGCCCAGGTGGCCCCCGACGAGTTCGAGGCCATGGTGGAAACGGCCACCATGCTGAACCGGCGGGTCATGGCCCACGCCCACGGGATCGACGGGATCCGCAATGCGGTGCGGGCCGGGGTCGCCTCCATCGACCACGGCGCCGAGCTCGACGACGAGATCATGGCCGAGATGCGGGAGCGGGGCACCTACCTCGTGCCCACGATCATGGCCTTCGAGTACGTGTGGGATGCGGCGGAGCGGGGAACGCTGGCGCCCTGGTCGGCCATCAAGGCCCGGGAGATCGTCCCCGTGGCCCGGGAGTCGCACCGTCGCGCGGTGGCGGCGGGGGTGCCCATTGCCTTTGGCACCGATGCCGGGGTCTTTCCCCATGGGACGAACGCCGACGAGTTCCGCCTCCTCGTGGATCGGGGGATGACGCCGGCGCAGGCCATTCTCGCGGCCACGCGGAATGCCGCCGATCTCCTGGGTGTGCTCGAGGACGGGGGGACGGTGGAGGTGGGGAAGTGGGCGGACCTGGTGGCCGTGCGCGGGAATCCCCTTGACGATGTGGAACTCCTCAAGGACATCGGCTTCGTGATGAAGGCCGGGGTGATCTACAAGGAGAACGGGGAGGTGGCGCCGGCAGGGTGGTGAGGGGGGAGGGGGCGGGGTGACGGGCTCGGTGCGCTGGTCGCGCCGGTGGGGCGGTGTCCGAGGGAGGGTGGCGAGGGCGGGGTGGCGGGGTGATGGCCACACCCTCGCGGCAACGCTGAACGGGCCCGAATCCAGGCGGATCCGGGCCCGTTGGCGCAGGGTCGAGGTGGTCGGTGGTCGGTGGTCCCGACCGGTGCTCGATCAGAACACGAAGCCTGCGCTCACCCTGAAGATCGTCTCGGCATCATCCTCGAAGATCCGGAACACGCCGCCCCGGGCGTAGATCCGCCCGAGAGCAAGGGTGACGCCCCCGTCGAAGAAGGCGTCATTCGCCGTGTCCTCGCGCTGGAATACGAGGGGACCGGCCGACGCACCCCCCGAGAACCGCTGGTGCATGAGCCCCACGCGGCCCGACGGAATGAAGGCCACGCCGTTCCCTTCGCCGACCCGGGAACCCACGCCGAGGGCCACGGGAATGGCGACGCGGGACACGTCCAGATCGACACCGGCAAAGGTCCCGCTCCAGAAATCGTAGTCCACCCCGACCACGGGGCAGAGGGAGAGGGCCCCGCGCTGGACAAGGTCGAAGCCCAGGTGTCCGCCCACGGAGGTGAGGTTGTCGTCGGCCTCATCGAAGTCGATGACCCCGATCCGGGCTCCCATGAAGGCCGGCCCGGAGAGGTTGGCCTCGGAGCTCACTCCGTAGGCCTTCCCGGCGTCGGCGAAGGCCCCGTACCCGCCCAGCGTGAACTGACCGGTGATGGGGGCGCCCCCGATGCAGGCCTGGGCCGCCGCGGGTATGGCGTCCACGGAAGCCACGAAAACCCCGCCCGCCAGGAGGCAGGCCGATGCGGTGCGAAGGGTCCGGCCCGCCTGACCGCGGCGGCGTCGGGGAGAGGACCGACGCTCAGCGTCGGGCTGTTCGTGGCCGTGTCCGTGTCCGGGGGTGGGATCACACGGAGAGGTGGGCGAAAAGGAAGACCTTGGTGCGTTCACGCGAACCTCCAATGCAGGATGTCGACGGGGGGAAACGCCCCACCCCGGCGACGGGTTGAACGGGGTAACCGCATGGCCCCTTGAGAGTGCAACCGCTTGGCCAGGGAGGGCCGGCGGGGCGGGGGTGGGTCGAGGGGGCGTGTATAACTGCTTGCAGGGAATGGGTTTGGGGGGTCGTGGTGGTGGAGGCTGCACCGGTGGTCTCCCCGGCCTGACACCCCCCACCGGGTAGCTTCTTCCCGCTGCGGGGAAAGAGCTTCCCACCTCGAACGGTCGGGCGAAGCGGCACCCAGGACCCCCCTTGCCGGGGGGAACACACCCGCGGAAGGGAGGCGGGCGGGTATCGAACGCCGGGTTCGTGGGGGTTCCGGATCACGGTGGCACGGAAAGGAACCGTATAGGTACCCAACGCCGGTTTCGTGCATTCCGCAGATGCACGATTGCACGGTTAGGAACCTATACGGTATCGAACCGTGCAATCGTGAAACTCGGGTGTACCGAACCCGGCGAAAGGTACCCGCCGGCGGGGCGCCGCCGCCCGCCCGTCGGCTGGCCCCGCGCCCGAGCCAGCCCGACCCGCCCACCCCACCCACCCGCCGCCCACCCCCACCCATCGCCGCGGGCCCACCCGCCCATCCTCTCGC
>JBJHCG010000034.1:0-43940 GCA_050485885.1 Gemmatimonadales bacterium
GCAGCTCGCTCGATGGCGCCGGATCTACTCCCCCGCCATGCGGGGGAGGCTCTTGACTCCCCGGAAGGAGGGGGGGCAGCAATCACACTCTCATAAGACCTGGTACCGAAAACGGGGGCACTCCACCTGCTCAGGCCAGCGCCGCCGAGCGGATGATCGAGGTCTTTCCCGAGCTTGGTGAGCCGTGGGAGGTCCCGTCGGTCTTCTGGCGTCCTCACCTGTTCCTGAGCCCCGACAGCCTTCTCTTCCAACGGGATCTCGGTGAGTATGGCGCTCACCTCTGGTTGGCAGATCTGGATGAAGGCAGCCTGTCCGTGGCGGATCCCTCGTGGCCTTCCAACGGACGTCTTGCGGGGGGAATTTCCATGAACGCTCGCCTTGCAGTCCTCCTCCGGAGCACGGAGGGTGCCGTGGAGCTCCTGCGCTACTCGGATGGAGCGATCGATGCGATGGGCTCCTTTCCCGCAGGACGCATCGTCGACGCAAGGGAGCTGAGCAGGTCAGCGTCAGCGCTGGTCTTTCTGCTTCGTACCCATCATCCCTCGGAAACCGGGACGAGTCAGGTCCTGGTCTTCGACGGGGAAACCGTGCGACCCCTGCTTGAACGGGAGGGGCTGGCAGACGCCGATCTGGCCACAGGGGCAGCCGGCCGAGTGCTCGCGGTCAGCGTCTGGCGGGAAGGGAAACGCGCCCTGGAGGTCCATGGGTTGCATGCCCGTTAGCCCTCGCGTTCACCCCATGCCTTTCGGGGTCCATGGCCTGGCGTCGCCTCCCCTGCGACCCTGCGGTCCAAGGCGCCTCGTGCGACCCTGCGGCCCAACGCGCCTCGTGCGGGCCAGCGGACCTGTCAGACCCCGGGTTCGGCAGGGCAGGGAACGCGATCCGTGGCCTTTGCAAGGGGAGGTGTGATGCACACGATCCGCCGAGAGTCCGATCTCGCCAGAGGCCGGGGGGGCCCGTTCCCCGTTCGGCTTCCTGGGGTGCAGCCACGGGTCCCCTGCAGCTTCCCCTCGAGGGCGTGCCGACCCGGTCGGTGTGGGGTGCCTCCGGGAACCGCAGATCCGAGGGGCAAGCGTTCACGTCCACGCTGGTTGCTTCTCGCGATCGTCCTGGCAAGCGGATGCGGTGGCGATCCCGGAGAGGTGGACCCGGCGGAGAGAGATCCGGCCGTCGAGATCGTGCATGCGGAGGAGGAGGAGGTCACCCCGGTGGCCGAAGCCATGGCAGAAGCGTCTCCCGATGTTGACGAGAAGCGTCCGGAGAACGGAGAGCCGGAACCCTTTCCATGGCCGGAGCCCGAGCCATGGAGCTTCGAGGAGATCCGGGCGGCTCTGGCACGTGAACCGGACCTGGTTATCGGGGTCGAGGAGGAACCGGAATGCAAGATGCTCGGGTCCATCCGCGACGTCGCGATCGATGGGACGGGGCGCATCTTCGTACTGGATCCCCTCCATCATGCGGTGCGGGTGTTCGGGGCCGATGGAGAGTGCCTGTCACGGTTGGGCAGGGAGGGCGCTGGGCCAGGCGAGTTCCGATACCCGGAGTCCATCGTGATCACGCGTGACGCCCGGCTGCATGTCCTGGACTCCCGAAACCGTCGAATCGAACGGTTTGACATCGAGGGGGACGAAGCACGACTTCTTGACTCCGTGCCGATCCCGGTCACCGGCATCGACCTTTGCGTGACGGAGGGGCGGTACGTGGTTGCTGCGCGGAGTGCCGAGTTTCTCCTGTACGCCCTGGACGAATCCGGGAGCGTGGTCCATGGCAAGGGCACCCTCGAGGCCGAACAGTACATGCCTGTCCATGCCCCGGAAATGATGTTGTGTCCACCGAGCCAGGGCATCACCCTGGCCGCGTCACGGCATAGTCCGATCGTTCGGTGGTTTTCGTCAGGAGGCGAACAGACGCTGCAGCGCGAGTTGCCCGGCTTTGCGGAAGCAAGGGTGATCCGGCAAGACGGGCGTGCGACTGGCTATGGGCCGGGGGAGGATGGACTTGAACAGCCTTCCACCTTCCTGCTCCTGAAGGAGGGAGGGGGGATGGTCCAGACGGGGCTTCCCCGTGACGCGTCGGCAAGAATCTACATGCATCTGAAGACGTATCGCATCAGCCTCGACGGCGCGTCCATCGAGCTGCTGGAAGGCAGGTGGCCCCATATCCTCTCGGCCCAGGACGATCTTCTCATTGCCGGGCATCATGACCTCGTACCCCGGTTGGGGGTCTGGAGGAGAGGGCGATGAAGTCCCCATGACGGTCCAGGGAACGCGTCGAACGGTTCGCGCTCGAGGAGAAGCCACAAGGGGGAGGGTGAACCGGCTCGGCATGCGGCCGGGCGCATGGATCTGCGGGGCGGCTCTCGCGGTGGGCGGGTGTACGGGTGAGGTCGAGATGTGGCACGAAGCCTCCCTGATGTCTGGCGACAGCGCAGGGGTTGAGGTGGTGACCTTCGACGCAGGTCGCCTGCCACCGGTGGGTTCGGTAGACCCGGTGCCGGAGTGGGTCCTCGGGGAGGGGAAGGGTCTGGAGCCGCTCGTGAGCCTGCATCGTGTGGTCGATGTGACCACGCTCTCGGAGCAGCGTGTCGCGGTTGCGAATGGAAGTACGCAGCAGATTCTGGTGGTCGACCGGAGCCAGGGCACGATCGAGCGACTCGGTGGCGAAGGCGATGGTCCTTCCGAGTTCCGTGGGCTCGCAAGGCTCTTCCGGTGCCATGAAGGGGCCCTGTGTGCCCACGACTCACGGCGTGGCCGGCTCCTGACGTTTCATGTGGACAGGGGCTCCGTGGAGGAACGGGAGCTTCCTCGTGTCGGCGCTCCGGGGAACGTGCCGCGTCTGGACATGGATGGTGAGGGAGCCCTCTACCTCTCGGTCATCCCGGCCTTGCCTGAGGGGCCCGGTGTCGAACGGCCGTGGGGAGAGGTCGTCGTGCTCGAGGACGAGGTGGTCCAACTCACGGCGTTGCGGGGACGGGAGGTGTTCCGAAACGCCACCGGCACCGGGCTTGTCATTCTCGGCAGCACCACCGTGACGGCTGCGGATGCCGGACAGGGCATCTGGATCGGCGATACCGCGAAACCGGAGGTCCTGTTCTGGCGTCGAAGCGTCGGTCCTGTACGGGCGGTTCGGTGGACCTCGGAGGAGATGCGAGAGGTGACGGACTCCGACAGGGCTTCGTTCTGGTCCGCCCTGGACGCGGCAGTGCCCCCGGGAGCAGGGCGGCCATCGGGGGTCCTCCGTGATGCGGTCCCCTTTGCCGAGCGCTGGCCGGCGTTTGGTCGCCTGGTCGTGGCCGAGGAAGGTGACCTCTGGATCGGTCAGCCGGTCGAACCTGCTGCAGAGCTCACGGAATCGGGTCCACCTCTTTCGGAAGTGTGGACCGTGGTTCACTTTCGGGAAGGAATCGTCCGGAGGGTAAGGACGCCGGAGGGATTCCGGCTGATGGAGGTGCGGAGGGACAGGCTCCTGGGGGTTCACATGGACGAACTTGGTGTCGAGACGGTTCGGCAGTATCGGTTCCAAGGGCCCTTGACCCATGGAGGAGGCTCATGAGGGTAGTCAGCGCCGGTGGACTCGGGGTCCTGGTCGCCGTGTTGGTTGGATGTGGGAACGGGCAGGGGGAGGGGGGCGAAGGGGACCAGGGCGTGAGCGAGGCCATGGTGTGTCGCGACCTGCGTCCCGGAGTGGCGGCCACGATTCGTCGGGGTTTCCCCGAAGGATGGTCCATGGCGTCTGCCCAGGTCGTGATGGCCAACGACCTGAAGCGGGACCACGACGGCGCACCGAGCGAGGTGGTGGCCGCGATCGTTCATGACGAAGCCGGGAGTCCGGTGTACGACACGCCCGTACTCTGGGTCGTCGAGGGCGGAACAGAGCCTCGATTCGAGACCCTGCCCAAGAGCTTTCTCCTGCTCAACGACGTGAGTAGAGAGCTGATGGACGTGATCATCGAGACGGGGCGCGAACAGGGGCGCCAGTCTCGGTACTGGCCCGATGCCACCTCTCCTGGTGTGGGTTGGTCACTGGAGCACCCGGCAGTGATCCTGGCTCTCGAGTGCCTGGCCGAGGGGTCGTGAGAAGGCGGTCGGGTCCGGAAGGCGGTCGGGTCCCTGCTCGACGCCCTGAGGAGCGAGCCGCGTCGGACCGCGTCGGCCCTGCCAGTTCCGGCGCCTGGCGGCGCTTCCACCCCAACCCCGGGTTCGTCACGCCCCGTGCGAGACCGGGGTCACGCCGAGCGCTACGGGGTGGGAAACGCAGCGAACGGCATGCGAAACGCGAAGCCCGGAGGGCAGCACTCCCCTTCCGGGAGTCAGGGAAGGTTCGCTCCGCGCCCCTGCCCCGGGTTGCCCATCGCCCCATCCCGGCTCAGGAAACGGTTCGGTGGGCCCCCCCGTCGAACCCTTGCAAGGATCGGTGAAATGAAAACGCGTCGCGTTGGTTGCCGTACCCTTCTCCTTCTGGCGCTCGTTTCGGGCTGCGGCGGTGGTGATCCTGGCGCATCTTCCCAGGAGAGCTTCGTGACCGAGCGCCAGACAGGCGGCGTTCAGGAACTGGAGGTGGACTGGGAGGGCGCCGTGGCTCGTTCGGACACCCCGGCCCTCGCCGCCCACTCCGTGTTCGGGGCCGCGGACGGCCCCGGCATTCTCCTCGACAGGGTGGTAGGGGTCCTGCCCGCGGGAGAGGGCCGCTGGGTCATCGGACAGTCGCAGGCACCCTTCCTGTTGCTCGTTTCGGGCGAGGGAATTCTCGCCTCTGCCGGGCGTTCGGGGGACGGGCCTGGGGAGTTCCGCCGACTGGACTGGGTCGGGCCGGGGCCGGGAGGGCGGATCGTGGCTCACTCTGCACTGGACCATACGGTCGCCGTTTTCGAAGCCGACCTTGCCTTTCGGGAGCAGCTGCGACTGGACCCCCAGCCGTGGATCGAAATGGGCTACCAGGGCCACTTCACGATGATCGGAATCCCGCCGGACGGCTCGTTTGTGGGGGCTGCCGTCCGGCCAACCGGAGATGGTTCCGTGCCACTTGGCTGGAGTCGACCGGAGCGGGGCATGCTCGCCGTGGCCCGCGGAGGGAGCGTGAGCGAGGTGCGCGGCGCCCTCCGCGGCGACGAGCTCTACGGGTTCGACACGGATTGCCCCATGCCGGGCGGGTGTCGCGGATTCAACAACCGCCCCCCGCTCCAGAAGCGCACCGTCGTTCGTCTGGCCGGCGCCGAGATCTACACGATGGACACGGGCGAGGGCGTGATCGAAGTGCGGACCCTCGCGGGGTCGGAGATGCGGCGCCTTCGCTTTGCATCGACCGGAGCCGAGCCCACCCCTGACCAGATCGAGCGGGCCGTGGCCGCCCATATGACCACCGTCAACCCCGGCTCCACCGAGGCACGCCAGCGCATCGAGGGCAACGTTCGCGCGCATGCGACCCCCGGGCCACCCCCGGTCCTCCGGAACTTCGTGGTGGGCGAATCGGGGGAGGTGTGGGTCCAGCTCGACCCGAACGTGGTACCCGAAGCAGCGGAGCTGCTTCTCCGCGTGGATCTCGCGAATCCGGCGGCGACGGCCTACCGAGTCCCCGGAGGGTTCTCTCTCCTGGGAGCCGATGCGCGGAATCTGTGGGGGCTGGTGGTGGACTCCCTGGGAGTGGAGTATGTGTACGTGCTTCGGCGCTCGTGAGGTGTCGAGGTAGTTCGGTCGCTACCGAGCGGGCCGAGGCGCGCGATCCTGCACGGTGGGACGACGAGGCGAAGCAGGGCTGCGGCGGGGAGGAGCAGCGCCGGCAGGCCGAAGGGGGGGGATGGTCAGGCCGTCAGGCGCCGTGCTGGCGCACGAGACCCACGTGGCCCCACGTGCGGGATCGCCGCGACCGTGGTCGGAACCCTCCCTCCCGACATGAGCAGGCCCGATCCAGGGTCTGGAGGTGGCCCCTGAAGGGGCTTTCGAAGGTGGGAAGGCGGTGCTGGAACGGTGTGAGCGGGGCCGTTCTCCCGGCAGGTCCATCGGGGGTCAAGGCATGGAACGTGTGGGATCGTCCGAACTGCGGAGTCCTTCCGTCGCCTCGCCACCCCCGTGCGGGGCACGGGTCACACACCGGGCGCTTCGGGTCTGGCAGCGTTCCGTGCGTCCCCGCTCCGCGAACCCGAACCGCAGGAGGTAGAGGTCCGATGACAACGAGAATCCTCCCCATCGTGGCCACGATCGGAGTCAGCGCCCTGGGGGGTGTGGGCTGCGATGCCGTCGGTTCGGATGGGGGCCGGTCTCCGGGCGGAAGCGCGGTGGAGCTCCGGATCGATGACCCTCCCATCTTCTCCATCGAGGGGCCCGGTGCTGCCGAAGCTCCCTTTCATCAGATCGTGTCAGCCGTCGTCCTTGCGAATGGCGGGTTTGCGATCGCGGACCAGACCCCGCGCATCGTCCTCCTCGACCAGGCCGGTGTCCTCCTCCGAGCCCTGGGGACCAGTGGCGACGGGCCGGGCGAGTTTCGCAGGCTGGCCTGGGTGAAGGAAGTACGGGGGGACTCCCTGCTGGCGTATGATCCCGTCCTCAACCGCGCGACGATGTTCTCCAGTGAGGGCGTGCACGGTCGTGCGATCACGCTTGAGCCCGGGGGCGGGGGGCGTCGCCCGCCTGCAATTCTGGGGATGTTCGAGAGCGGTGAACTTCTCGGAGGTGAGGGGTTGCCGGCGGCTCCGCCCCAAGGGGGCAGTGGGATCATTCGTCCGGACATGATCCTCTCCTTTCACGACCAGGACGGGGGCTTCCTGGATTCGCTCGGGGTCGTCCCCGGGAACGAACGAGCCATCGCCGATGGTGTGCTGATCGGCAGCCTGCCATTTCTCCGCTCGACGAGCATCGTCATGGAGGGCGACAGCTTTCTCATGTCGACCGGCGAGCGCTGGGAGGTCGAGCTGCGGGAGCGCAGCGGGGACCTCGTCCGGACGGTGGGCAATGGGCGTGAGCCGAGCGCCGTGACCCCGGAGGCCATCGAGTCCGCCCAGGTCCCCGTGCCGTTGGTTCCCCTGCTTCCGAACCGGATGCCGGCCGTGGGTGGCATCCTCTCGGACCCGCATCGACGCGTATGGGTGGGCCCGCACGTTCCGGCCGCTCAGCGGGAGGCCGTATCGTGGACGGTTTTCGGGCCAGACGGTGAACGGCTGGGGGAAGTGCAGATGCCCCATGGATTTCTTCCATTGGATGTGGGAAGGTCCCAGGCCGTTGGAATCTGGAGGGACGATCTGGGGGTTGAGCACGTGCGGGTATACTCCCTGGGTGGCCCAGGCACGGATGGTGGGTAACCAGCGCAGGCGGTCGCCCCGTCACGAAAGCGCATGCAGCGTGGCTCGCCGCGCACGAGAGCCCGGTGATCGACCCGCTCCGAAACGGGCCGTTCGCCTCGTCCACCCTGTCCCCCGGCTCCCGCGCGCTTGTCACGGGCCTTCCGGAGGGGTCAAGCGACCGGCCCTGCCGAGGCCGGGGGCCCCTGGTGAGGTGGGCGGATCCTCCAGACACGATCACCTGGATCGCCGGGAATACGACGTTCGTCGGGAGTCAGGTGGCCGGAGGCGTGCTCTTCGGCGCCACGAGCCTTCGCGCGGAGGGCCCCGAAGGGATCTGGGTTGGCGACACTGCCCGCCGCGAGGTATCGATGTGGAAGGGGGGGGAGATGCACCGGTTCGGATCCTGAGATGGCAGGCCCCCCCCCGGAACGCGTCACTGCCGACCGGATGGCTCGGTTGTGGGACGGGTTGGAACGGTCAGCCCCGGAGGAGGAGCGCGAGCTCGTCCGTGAAGTCCGCCATCGGGTGCCATTCGCCGAGATTGTTCCGGAGTTCGGCTCGCTGAAGGTGAGCCCCCATGGCATCGTATGGGTGGGGGGAACGTGGACCCGGAGTACGCGATGCTCGAGGAGCCGTTGCCGGCTCTGGAATGGCTCGTGATCGATGGGACCGCCGGACAGGCAGGGTCCGTGGTGACCCCCGCGGGGCTCCGGGTCCTGCGGGTTGGACGGGACTTCGTGGTCGGGGTTCACAAGGACGCCCTGGGAGTCGAAACGGTACGGCTCCACCGCATCGCGCGCCGGTCCGCGGGTCTGGAAGGCGGGTGAACCTGGCGGCACGGTCGGACGGGCCGGTGCGAAAGGCCCCCGCCGGGCGACGGCATGAGCGTGATGGGCCGGTCAGCATCCTGCGAGGGAGCGGCGACCCCGGCGGTCTCCTTGAGGGGTTCCGTCCCGACGTGAATCTTGGTGGAAGTGGAAACGGTCATGGATCGCTCCTCTGCCACGAACCGGACAGGCGCTTCTGGCGCCGGATGGCTCGGGGCGATCGCGGCCCGCTTCCCGGGTCTGTCGAGCCTCGACCTGCTGCGCGGACGCAGAGGCCGGGATGGAAGAGGGAAGGGAACCGTCCGGGCCGAGGTGCAGAGCCAATCCAGGGGAGAGATCATGGCGGATTCGAGTGTGGTGGGCGAGGTGGAGCATGGGCCCGACCTGTTCCTGGGAAAGTCGAGGGCGTTCTGGACTGCCCGGAGTACGGCCGTCCTGCTGGGAGGAGTCCTCGGCGTCCCCGGAGGCGTGCTGGCCGCCGCGCTCCTTCTCTGGGCCGCTGGCCCGGATCATTGGATCATGGGGTCATGGTTTCTCGTCGGCGCTGGCATCACCGCGATCCATGCCTGCAGCATGATGCTGATCTCGCTCTTCCTGTGGTGGATCAACCATGGGATCAAGCGAAGCTATTGATGCGACGCATCGCGGCCGTGTCCTGCCGGGCAGCACGTCGACGCGGGAGCCCGCCCTCCGTGGTACTGGCACGTAAACCCCGCCAGGCCCCGGCTCGAGGCCCCGCACAGGGAATGGCGTCGGGCGCTGCCTGAGGTGGGATCCGCCGGCTCCAGGGTGGCTCGATCCGGGCACAGCGATCTGGTTCGGGCGATCCGATGAAGCTCGCCTCGCCCAGCTCGATCTGACCGGAGTCACGGTGCGGGTCATCGAGCGCGAGGGTGTCCTGACCCGGCTCTCTTCCGCGGAGCGCGATGAAGCACGGGGGGCCGAGTGCCTCGAACCGTTCCGGCTCCGTACCCTGCCCGCTCCCGCACATCTTCCGATCCGGCCTCGCGACGAAGGGGCAACGGTCCCATGGCCTTTCGCGATCAGAGGAGGGGAACCGACGGGTGGCCCCCTCTGTGAAGGAGAGACCGATGTCGTCCATCCATGGCAGGCGCATGGCGTCTGCAGCAGCCCTGCTCGTGACGCTCTGGGCCTGCGGCGAGACACAGCCGGGCGAACTCGACCGGGTCCATGTCCGGGACAGCGCGGGCGTTTCGATTGTCGCGAACGAGGGACCGGCCTGGTCGGACGCGCCGGGTTGGACGCTCGGGAGCGACCCGATCCTCGGCATCGCACCTGAGGGCGACGGATTCCCCCTGTTCGGGGTCGTCTTTGCGGGGGAACTGAACGACGGTACCGTCGCCGTTGCAAATGCGGGATCCGGAACCATCGAGTGGTTCGATGCCGGCGGGGAACATCGTCAGTCCTCCGGAGGCCGGGGGGACGGTCCGGGAGAGTTCCGGGGAATCACCTGGGCAGGCCTCACGGCATCGGATTCCCTCTTCGTCTGGGACGGTCAGGCGCGACGGATGTCGGTCTTCTCCGACCGGCGATTCGTTCGTTCGTTCGGCGTCCGGATCCCGGAGCCATGGGGACCCATCGCCGTTGGCGGCCTTCTCGCAGACGGTAGCTGGGTGGCGATCGCCGCGCCTCTCCCCGGTGGAGATGGACGGGAGGGGATCCGTCGCCCCGAGGTGCCTGCCTGGATCCTTTCCTCCGACGGAGAGGTCGTGGCGGAGCTCGGCATGTTTCCGAGCGCGGCGGTGGACCTCCAGGCAGGTGCGACCGCGGGCTCGGTGATTCGGCGCGTCATCCCGTTCGGACCGAGGACGATCGTCGGGGCTGCGGGTTCCTGGATCGCCGTGGCTGACAATGCCCGCTACGAGGTGGCGATCCATGGATCGGAGGGTGCTCTGGAACGCCTCGTGCGCATCCCGGGGGAAGCCGAACGCGTAGGGGCGAGAGACCTCGAGGCCGAGCTCGAGCGACGGTTGGAGGTGGCCCCGCCGATCGAGGAGATCCGCGATGGCATCCGCGTCCTCTTCGAGGCCACCCCGGCTCCGGAACGGATGCCCTTCTTCGACGCACTCCTCGTCGACCCGGCAGGGTACGTGTGGGCCAGGCGGGCGGGGTCGACTGCGGTGGCCGGAGGGGTCCGATGGGACGTGATCGGGACCCACGGCGAATGGCTCGGAACCCTGGGCGTTCCGGGCGAACTGAAGATCACGCAGGTAGGCGCCCGTTCGGTTCTCGGCGTCTGGACGGACGAGCAGGGGACGGAGTCGGTGCGGGCATTTCCGTTGGAGCGGTCGCAGCGCAACGTGCAACGCGACGACCCATCGACGGGGGGTGGGTCCGGCATCACGGGAGGGTCGCAACCCGAAGCCACACACGCGGGTGCGACGCGAAACCGGCGGGCCATGCGATGAGGGTCAGGGCACTGGGATGGGTCCTTCTGGCCGGCTGTGGCCTGCCCGAGGTGGACAGTGTCGGGGAGGTCGTGCGTTCCGACTCCCTGGGCGTCGAGATCGTGATGTCGAAGGGCCCGGATCGGCCCCTCCGGGCCACGGCCGAACGCCTTTTCGTGGTTGGGGGAGAGGACGAGGGGTTCCACAGCCTGTTTCGAATCGCGGAGACCGGGATTGGAGGAGGGCCATCGGGCGAGCTGGTCGTTCTTGATCCGGGCAACTTCCGTGTGGTGGTCTTCGACAGCGCGGGAACCGCACTCGGCAGCTTCGGGAGGTCCGGGGAGGGGCCCGGGGAGTTCGGAATCCCGTCGTCCCTCTTCGTGGACGAAGGGGGTCGGGTCCATGTGTTCGATGCGGGCAGCCGGATGCACATGCACTTCGACATCGACGGCACGCTGGTCGGCGAGAGACCCGTCCCGGGCCGATCTCTGGGTGGGCGCACCCGTCCCCTCTCGGGAGGCGTCACCTACGGGTCCTTCAATGCCGGTCGGACGGAGTGGGAGCTTCGGCTGGCGATCGACGACAGCCTTTCGGTGCTCCGGGCGTGGGAGGCTCCCGCGCCCCGAGAGGTACACTACGAGTCCTGCGGAATC
Organism: Gemmatimonadales bacterium; assembly: GCA_050485885.1. Taxonomy (GTDB): domain Bacteria; phylum Gemmatimonadota; class Gemmatimonadetes; order Longimicrobiales; family Gaopeijiaceae; genus SKNW01. The sequence continues at coordinate 11,162 of JBJHCG010000034.1, forward strand.
CGCATGTCGCTCCCGCCCATCCTTTCCGTTGCGCCCCCCTGGGATGCCGGTGCCGGGAGGGTTGGGGTGGTTCGGCCGCCCGCGTACGAGGTCGTGATGGGGGGAGGGCCCTCCCCCGACCGGATCCTCCGCCGAGCCATGGATCCTCGGCCCTCCACGGTGGAGGACGTGCTCGCTCACCTCGGCGAGGGTGAGGCCTGGACCATCGGGGGGAGCCGGGACTGCGTGGTGCCAACGGCGGAGGCGATCGAACAACGGGGGGTGAGCGAGTGGCTTCCCCTGATCTGGGGCCTGCGCGTTGCCCCTGACGGGGGGCTGTGGGTCGAGCGGTTCGACCCGATCGGTGAGTCAAACCCGATCGACCTGTTCGATCCGGACGGAGCGTATCGGGGCACCCTCCCGTACGGGTTCCCCTGGCCCGGAGTGTTTCTCTCCGGCGATCGGTTCGCCGTGGTCGAAACGAATGAGTACGGCGTGCAGACCATTGCGGTGTATCGCTTTCGGGTTGAAGCCTGGTAAGGGGTCGCCGAAGTTCGGTCGCTCCCGAGAGGACCGAGGCGAGGGATACCGTGTCGCAGGAGGCCCTGAGGGGTCGGCTTCTCATGCAGGAGGGTGCGGATCCCCGGATCCTCCAGCCCGAGTACGCGTCCGGCCAGACCTCTCGTCCGGCTTGCCGGGAAGGGCTGACCGTCCCACCGTAGCGCAATCACCCTGCGCCGGAAGGACGCGACCCCTGGAGAGCCTGTGAACCCCGTCATCCTCCCTGCCGTCGTGGCACCGCTTCGCTCGGGGGCCTCGGTCCCGAGAGGGATCGTCCTCGGTGGTGCCCTCCTCCTCGCGGCAGTTGCCGCCTGTGGAGGCGCGGCCGAACACACGACCCTGGTGGTGACCGATTCCGCTGGGGTCGAGATCGTCCAGCACCCTCCCCGGGCCTCCGTGCCGGTCTGGAGCCTCGGAGAGGAACCCGAGATCAGGGTCGGAGAGGTCACGGGCGATCCCGAGTTCCAGTTCCAGCAGGTGGTGGCTGCGTTCCGGGACCGGGGAGGCAGGCTCGTGGTACTGGACCGGTCCCGTCGGCGCATCAGCGTTTTCGGACCGGACGGAGGCTTCATTGCCGCATCGGGTCGGGAGGGAGGCGGTCCGGGAGAGTACGACGCGCCGGTCGCCCTGTGGCCTCATTCCGGGGACTCCCTGGCGGTGTACGACCCGGCGGTCGGTCGCGTCTCGATTCTGGGCCCGGCCGTCGAATGGGGCCGATCGGCCCGGATTCAGCCCATCGGCACCCTGGTCCTGCCCGCCGGGCCCCTGGGCGATGGGCGTCTCCTTGTCGTGAGCCCGTTTGCGGACCCCGGACGGCCCGGAGTGGCCATGACCTACATGGTTTCCGCCGAGGGACTCGATCCACTCATGGAGTTTCGGCACATCAAGAACCAGGATCCGGGAGCCGTATCCGCGGGTCAGCGGCCCCTGATCCCCAAGGTCCCCCAATGGTCTGCGAGCGGGGAATGGCTCTTCATGGTCCGAAACGTCGACTACGAGCTTCTCATCCGGAATGATCGGGGTGACCTTCGCCGGATCATCCGGTGGCATGGGCGGGATCTCACGGCCACCCGGGAGGACCACCGGCGCTACGTGGACAACGTGTCCCGGACCCTCCCGGAGGCGCGGAGGACGACGCACCGGGCAGGGCTGGAGGCGCTGGCTCCGAACTCCCGCTTTCCTCCCTTCGAGCGGATCCATGCCGACCAGAAGGGCAGGGCGTGGATCCAGATGTACCGGCAACCCTTCGACGAAGGGCCCCGGGAGTGGTGGGTGGTGGCGCACACGGGCGAACTGGCCGGGCGCATCGAGCTCCCGGAGGGCGCAACCGTTCTGGACGCAGGGGAGGGGTACGTGTTACTACGTATTCTCGACGAGATGGGCGTTCAGTCCGTCGCACAATTCGCGATCGAAGAGGGCGGCGCTCCCGGCAACTGACACCGCACGACCTTCGCCGAGCCGGATCGGTGGGTGGGCAGGGGCCAGGGGGAGGCCCGAGCGGGGCCCGAAGGTGCGGGCGTGGGCGACCGAGCGCGCCGGTGTCACGCGAGCAGAGGCCTGGCCCGGCCCGGTACCCGGAGGAGGAGATTCCCCATGGAGCGAAAGACATGGCACCGCGTGCCCCGTGGCCCCGGGGGTCGGCGCCCGATCCTCCTGCTCACCGTGCTGCCCGGGATCATCTGGGGGTGCGGTGAGGGCGAACGCTCCGCACACGACCCCGACCTCTCCCTTCCAGAGGGTGTGGAGGTCGTCCGGCATGGAGGCAGCCTGCGCGACCTGCCCACGGCCTTCCGGATTTCCGGAGAGGCCAGTCTGAATCTGGGCGGCCGGCGGGACGCCCTCGACGAAGAGCTGGATCCGGCCTTTCCGTTCCACGATGCCGCGCGGCTGCCCGACGGCGGCTGGGTCGTCGTGGACTTCTTCGATCTCAAGGTGTTCGACGCTCGAGGTCAGTATCGGTTCACGATCGGCGAGGCGGGCCAGGGTCCGGGCGAGTTCAGCCAGCTGCGGTCGGCCTGTGTCTCGAACCGGAACGCGATCGTGGCGATCGAATACGGCGCACCCCGGGTGACGGTCTTCGATTCGGGCGGTGGGGTTCGTCATTCGGCCCTGCTCCCCGACCGAGCCGTTCCGCAGGGAAGCTGTTTCCCGGACGGCTCGGTTCTCGTGCGCACGAGCGCGGCTTCGGCAGGCGCGTCCGGAGCGTGGCGTCGTTCCGATGCGACGCTGGCCCGGCTCGATGTGGAGACCCTCGAGGCCACGGAGTTCGGGGTCTTCCCCCTCGTACCCCATGCCGGAATCCTGGGGGGATCGAGTGGGCGGATCGCCACCCCTTCCGGCGACGAGGTCCTGGTGGCCATCCCCTACGAACCGGAGATCCGTCGATATGCGAGCACCGGTGAGCTCAGGCAGGTGGTTCGATGGGACGAAGACCGAATCCCATTCGATGATGCTGCCCTCGCAGCGCTGATCGAGGAAGGGCACCTGCGATTCCCCGCCCGGGCCCCGGGATCGCAGGCCCCCTCCGCCTCCGATGCGGTGGCCCGGTTCCGGAACGAGCCCAGGCCGGCGTGGCTCCCCTTCATCGGGGAGATGAAGACGGACGCCGCCGAACGGCTCTGGGTACGCGACCATGCCTGGAGCCCATCCGGGGGATCGGTTTGGACCGTGTTCGGTCCGGATGGACATCCGCTGGGACGGGTGGCGGTCCCGGAGATCCCCGAGGCCCGGGGCGCCATTCGGCTCGGGTCGATCGGAGTCGACGACGTGGTGCTCGTCTGGAGAGATGCCGCGCTCGGGTTCGTGCACCTCACGGTCCATTCCCTGGGGGCGCTCCCATAGACCTGTGGACCGGAAGGCGTGCGGCCTTCGCGCGGGGATTTCGGGCCACCCGGGGCTCCCGCTACCCGGGGTCCGGGGCCGCCGGCGCTTGGACCCATCCATGATGCGCGCCTTCCCGCCCCTGTCGATCGGGGTGGCCCTTCTCCTGGCGGGGGGATGCGGTCCGGACCAGGGCGCCGACACGGCCGCGACGACGGTCCGCGACGGCGCCGGCGTTCCGGGGGTGGATCCCGCGACGATCCCCGCCACGACCACCCGGACCGTCGGGATCGATGAGGGATGGCTGGAGGACTTCGATCTCCCCGTCGGTCGGCTTGCCGATGTCGCGCCCCTTTCCGGTGGCGGAGCGGTGATCCTCGACGAGATGGCGGGAACCCTCTCCGTTCTCGACGCTCGGGCGAGGGTGGTCCTGACCCTCGGCGGTCCCGGGGAGGGCCCCGGCGAGTTCTCTCCCCATGGCGGGGTCAGCCGTGTCGTGGTCACCGATTCCTCCTATCTCGTCCCCGATATCGAACTCCAGCGCATCACCGAGTTCTCGATGGACGGGGCGCTCCTTGGCATTCACCCCGTTCCCGAAGCGGGATTCGGCGTGGACTGGCGAAGCCACCCGCAGGGCGGGATCGTCTTCCGGATCCTCGACCCGGACGGAGACCGGATCCTCTGGTCCCGAAGCGGAGGAGTGCAGCTCCTTCACGTGTTCGACCTGCCATGGCCGGGCGGAAGCCCGCTTCTCCCACCCACCGCCCTCTGGGATGTGGGGGGGGAGGGCGACCTGGTCCTCGGACGGTCGGACCGGGGCCAGGTGGAACGCCGAAGCCCCGGCACGGAAGACCCCCGCTGGGTGACCCGCTGGGAGGATGCCGGAGGTGCACTGACGACCCGGGACCGGACCCATCTCGAGGACCTGATCCTCCAGTCGGCCGAGGAGCAGGGGCTGGGGAGCCTTCCCGCCGGGGAACGGGAGCGCAGGCTTCGTGCGGTGAGCCTGCCCGACTCGGTGCCGGTGGTCGCATCGATCCTGGCCGGTCCGGCGGGGCGGACCTGGGTCCAGGGGGTCCGGCCCGTTCGGGAGATGGGCCATGCGGCCCTGCAGGTCGGGAGTGCGACGGGCTTCGGTGGAACCGAATGGCGGGTGCTGGGACCCGAGGGCAGGCTGGAGGAGGTGGTCACCCTGCCCCATGGGTTCACGCCACGACGCTTCGTCGGCGCGTGCATGTACGGGATCCTTGAAGACGAACTGGGCGTGCAGCGCCCCGCTCGGGTCTGTGTCGGCGGATGAACCTCTCCTCCCGACCTCCATCGCCCGGGCAGGCACGACGCACCGACACGGAAGGTGCCGGATGACCTCTTCCTGCCGCGGCCTCCTCCTCCTCCTCCCCTGCCTCGTGGGCTGCCAGGCCCGGAGTGGACTCCCCGCGTGCGAAATCGCGGAGCCGCTGGGCCGCGTGGTACAGACTTCATCGAATGAGGTCAGGGACGCCGAGCCATGGAGCCTTTCGGAGATCTGGAGGGCGGGAGGTCTCGACGAGGGTGCGGCGCCGATGATGCTCCCCACCTCCGCCCGGGTGCGGACCGATGGGACGCTGGCGATCGCAGACTTCCAGAGCGGCGATGTCTGGCTTCTGGGCCCCGACGGGCAGTGGCTGGAGCCGGTGGCGGGCCGGGGACAGGGGCCCGGGGAACTGCTCAGTCCGCTGGCCACGGCCTGGACCCCGGCCGGAGACCTCCTGGCGCTGGATGCGGCGCAGTCCAAGCTCGAGCGTTACGATCTGGCCCTTCGCATCTCCGAAACGGTGCGCCTTCCACCCGACCTCCTCGGCCCCGTCCTGGCCGCGGGCCAGGTGGGATGGTTCGGCCTCCAGGGGGATGGCTCGGCGTATGTGGAGCTTCCCTCCACCACCTCCCCGGAGAACACGATCCAGTTCGCGCGGGCACGCCCCGGTGCGTCGGGGCGAGAGGTCCTCTGGACCGCCGAGTATCCGGATGGCCTGGTTCCGGCCCTGGACCTTCCCGCTCGCCCCGAATGGCCGCGTGCCCTTCTGGGGGTGGGCCCGGACGGATGGGTCGTGGCGCCGCGCTCGGACCGCTACGAACTCCTGGTTCATGGAGAGGACGACCGGGTGCGCCTGCATCTGTGCGTGGAAGAGGACGAACGCGTTCGGCGGGATGCGGACGGCCCCCCGCCCGATGATCCCTGGGTGGGCGAGATCCTGGCGCAGCCCCCCTCCGGGACCGAGGCCCTCTTTGCGCGCATCCAGGTCGACCACGATGGTCGCATCTGGATCATGCGGGACCTTCCGCGTGCAGGCGATGGCTTCGATCAGGTGCTTGGCGTTGCCGGTGCCCGGTTCGATGTGATCTCTCCGAACGGGGCGTTCCTGGCACGCGTCCGGCTCCCGGAATCGCTCCGGTTCCAGGATGCCAGGGGGGACACGATCTGGGCCTTTGCGGTGGGGGCGCTTCAGGAGGTCGACGTGGTCGCCGCCCGAATCCGGCGAAACGAGGCCCGGTAGCGCGGCGAGACCCCTGGCCCCCGCGCCGCGGCGCGCCTCCCTGCTCGGACCCCCTCCCGGGTCCGCGACGTCGCCCTCTCATCCCGAGCCGAAGGCTGCGGCGGGTCCGAACGCTCTCTTCCATGCTGGCGCGAGAGCCCCCCCCATCCCCATCTTCGAGGATGCCCGTTGGCAGGTGCCGCATCGACGTGCCACGACAGGTTCCCGTTGTGCGTGCTCCGAGGCGCCGGGCCGAAGCTCCGAGGGCCCGCAGGAGCATCGCCCGACCCGCCGGGGTTCCTTCCCGCGGTGCGGCCCGACCCGCGCCCCCCTGCCCACTCCCGTTCCCCTCGCTCCGGAGGCCGGATGAAGCGTCTCGCAGTGGCCGCAGCTCTCCTTCTCTGTGGATGCGGTACTTCCGATCGCGACCTGTCGGATCGCCACCTGGACGGATGGATCGAGAACGACAGCGCCGGGGTCGCGATCGTCACGGGAAGCTGGGAGGCGATCGAGGCCCTTCCCCAGCTTCGTCTGGGGGAGACGAGGCCCCTCTTCGGATACGACGAGACGGCTCCGGACCGCGTCCTCCAGCGCGTTCAGGGAGTGATTCGCCACGCGGGGAGGGTGGTGATCGGGGACTCGGGGTTTCAGCACCTCGTGGTGATCGGCGATGGGGTGCCTCCCCAGGTGATCGGGGGGGCCGGTTCGGGGCCCGGGGAGTTCCGGAACCTGAACGCGATCTTCCCCTGGAGCGGGGACTCCGTTCTCGTCTTCGATGCCTCCTGGCCCCGGGTCACGGTGGTGAGCCTCGCCGGCGGCCCTCCGCGCACCTTCGGTCTCCCCTCTCCCGAGGGCACCTACGCCCCCCTCCTTCGTGGAGGCATTCCGGGAGAGGGGCTTGTGGTCGAGGGCTTCGTCACCCCCCTGGACCGCGTGCCGACCGAGCCCTACTGGCAGCGCTCGCAGGTGTGGATCACAGGGGAGGACGGGGCACGACCGGTCCGGCTCGCGGACCAGCGTGGCCTGGTGCTGGCGCCCTTCCTCCTGCCCTCCGGGGGGGAGACGGTGGTCCGGGTCTGGCCGCACTCCCCCCAGGGCGTCACGGTGTCGGGAGGGGGCCGGGTGTTCGCATCGGAGGGTGACCGCTTTTCCCTCCATCGCCTCTCGCCCGACGGGGTACGCGAGCGGGGGTTCAGACTCGAGGCCCCCCCGCGGGCGTTGAGCGATGCGGTCCTTCGGGCCGAGGCCCGGGAGCTGTCGGGAGAGGAGGTCACCGAAGCGCAGATCGGTCGTCACCTGGAGCTGAGCCGGGAGCGAGGGGTTCCGGACACCCTCCCCGAGATCCGGCGAATGCTCGTGGATGACCGGGGGTACCTCTGGGTGGAACGCTACCGTGCTCCCGGAGACCCCGAAGCGGAGTGGGTTCTCTTCGACGAAGCGCTGGTTCCGGTTTCCCGCCTCCGGGTGCCTCGCCAGGTTTCCCTCTTCGATGCGCACGAGGGCGTGGCGTACGGCGTGTGGGTCGATGCCCTGGGCCGCCAGATCGTGCAGGCGGCCAGCATCGACGAGAGCGAATGAGCTCGGGGCGGGGGGGGCCGGGTGCCGCCCTCCCTCGCCGCCCGGGTCGGCCCGTCCTGGTACCGCTGATCGTCGGTGCGCTTCTCGGAGGATGCGAAGGCCCGGAGCACGACTCCGCTCCGGGAGTTGCGCAGGCCGTCCAGCGCCTGGGCTTCGGCGATGCTCCCCCCGACGGGATGCCCATCCCCGCGACCCTCCCCACCTGGGGGGTTCTCCGGATCGGTGCGGACGGGAGTCTCCTCGCCCTGCGGACACCTCGGGCGCCGGATCCCGAGCCCGGCGACCAGGACCCGTCCATGGGCGTGCGCCCGCCCTGGGCCTGGGATGTCTTCACACCAGAAGGCCGGCATCAGGGGCTTCTCCTCCTTCCCCGGACCTTCCAGTTGCTGGACTACGGCGAAACGGGCATTCTCATGGTTGAAACCCCGGCGGGCGAGGGCCCACGGGTTCATCTCCACCCCCTTCCCGGCTGGGAGTGATGCACGTGAGGGCTCGAGCCCCATGGGGCATGCTTTCCCTTCTCGCGATGGCGGTCGGGTGTTCGGCTGCGCCGGAGCGGGGCGTGCCCGAGAGCCCGACCCCCACCTGGCTGGAGATGGAGGCCCAGGAGGCGTTCGAGGCCCTCGAGGCCCGGCTCCTGCACGGAGCGATGGACCCCCTTTCCTTCGAGGTCACGGCCGAGGGGGCCTTCGAGGTGCAGCTATCGGGAAGGCTCGACGCCCATGGGGGCAACGGGGCCCGCCTCGAGGCCGAGGGGATCTTCGGGGGGGCGCCTCAGTCCCTCCACCTGGCCGTGCGCGAGGACCGCATGGTGGGGGGGAGCCAGCAGGAGCACTTCGATGAGCCCCTCGCCCCGGCCCTCCACGAAGCGCTCGTCGTGGGGCTCACGCGCATGGGGATCCTCCACAATCTGGCGCGCCTCGTGGGGGGGGTGCCCCCGGACCGCGCAGGGGGCGGCGTGCAGGCCTGGGTGGAGGTCCGAGCCCATGCATGGCGGGACCCGGAGTTGCCGGACGCGATCCGGGGGATCCCCGAAGTGGCCCGGGGGATCGCCTTCGAGATCTGGGTCGAGGGGCAGCCGGCCGGAGAGGCCGTGCTCTGGCTCCGGGCCGACCAGGGCCTCTGGGGGCGAGACCAGGTGGTTCGCTTTCCCGGGGGCGAAATGACCGTCCGCGAGCGCTATGGGGGTAGATGACCGCGCTGGGAGGCAGGGGCCGTTGCGGGCGCCTTGCCCGGGCTCCGGCTCGAAGGCGGACCTCCCCCGACCCGCACCCGACCCCTGACCCCCAAACCCGAACTGTCACACGGAGGGACCCATGATCAAGGTCAACCGCACAAGGCCCCGGCGCCGGCCCCGGCCCCGGCCCCGGCCCCTTTCCCGGCCCCGACCCGGCCCGTCCAGGCGAGGGCGGGGTTCCGCTCCCCTGCGGACTGCGGTGCTCCTGACGGGCTCCCTCCTCCTGTCGGGGCTCGGCGGACCAGGAAATGCGGGGGCGCAGACAGCCCCTGCGGACCCGGAGGGGGTGCGGATTGTGGTCTCGGCACCCCGGGATGCGGAGGCCTCGACGGGGCTTTTCGGCACGGTGCGGAGCGCCGCAACCGGCCTCCCCGTGGAAGGCGCCGCGGTGCTCCTCCCGGGCACACGACTGGGGACCCGGACCGACGCCGAGGGGAGGTTCCGCATCGTGGTGGACCCGCCGCCGGGGTGGGAGGGGCGGGTGGAAGTCCGGCACCCCTGCTTCCGGACCCTGACGACGCGCATGGATCCGTCGCGCCTGGACGCTCCCCTTCCCCTCGAACTCTTCCCCCCGCAGACCGCGGAGGCCCGAAGGGGCCTGGACACCCCGCCCCTTCCGGGGTGCCCCCCACCCCCTCAGTAGACCTCGGCCACCATGCAGCGGAGGCTCCCGCCGGCCTTCTCGAGCTCGCTCACATCCACCCCGTGAAGGGCGAAGCCCAGGGTGTGGAGGAACCCCCGGGAGGCCGGGCGGAGGGCTTCGAGGGCGGTGGCGCTCAGGAGCACGTCGCGGGGGGTGGCGGCAATGCAGTTCCCGGCAAAGGCCTCCTTTTCCCGATCATCGAGGAGGAGGACCGAGCCCCGGTACACCTCGAGCACCGCCTCCACCACCGCCGGATCGGCCACCGACCCCGCGTGCAGGACGAGGGCCCGCCCGGCCAGGATCGCCATGACCACATTCGTGTGGTACTCCCCCGGATCCAGGGGAAAGTGGAAGGTGAGGCGGAGGGAGAGGGCCTCGTGCATGGCCCGCACCCCGGCGTCATTGACCCGCTCCGACATCCCGCAGTACCCGATGCCCCGGGCCCGATCGATGACGAGGGGCCCCGTCATTTCGGCCACCACCTCGTCTCCCTCCAGGTCCCAGATCTCGTAGCCGAGCTCCTCCCGGAAGTAGGCCCACACCTCCGGGCGGCGCGTCTCCCCTTTGCGCAGGGGGTGGCGCATGGATCCCACCACGAGGCGCTGCGGCACGGTGGCGAAGGCGTTGTTCGGGAAGACCCCGTCGGGGAGCTCGGGCACCCCGGGGAGGACCCGCACCGGCACCCCGAGCCCCTCCAGGGTCCGGGCCAGCGCCCGGTGCTGGGCCATGGCCCGCGCCCCGTCCACCGCCGCATCCCAGTCCACGTACAGGTTGTCGGGAGAGGACCGCTCCACGAGCCGGAACCCCTCGGGTGAAATGAGGAGGGCCGAGCGCATGGTGGCGGGGAGGTCGGACGGGAGATGGAGGCGCGACACCGCCTCCCGGAAGTCCCGGGGGGTGGAGACGATCACGGCTCAGTCCCGGGGAATCTCCGTGCCCAGGAGCTCCACCCGGTCCTCGTCGGCGGGGACCATGCAGAGGAACTCGAAGGCCTCCTCCCCCTCCACCCGGTACCAGTGGGGCACACCGGCGGGAATGTGCACCACCATCCCGGCCCGCACATCGTGAAGCTCCCCCCCGATTCCCACCCGGGCCCGCCCCGCCAGAATGTACTGCTGGTGCTCCACCGAATTCGTGTGCTCGGGCATCCCTCCCCCGGGTTCCATGACGAAGCGCCGCGTGTGGAAGGTGGAGCCCGTCTCGGCCCCGAGGAGGATCTGGCGGCTCGCTCCCCGTCCGGCCCCGATGGGGTCCAGGGGGGCGTCGGAGGCAGGGCGGACAATCGTCATGGTCGGGGCAGGTCGGAAGAGGAAGGGGAGGGGGGGGAGATGCGGGGGGCCGGGTCGGTCACACAGGCCTCAGGCCCCCGTCGGGTCCGAGGAGGAGGTGGGCCCGGGCGGGGGCGCCCCCATGGGCGCCGGGGCCGACGCTCCAACCTCGCCGGGCACGGGGGTCCCCAGCAAGCTCGCCACGGCGGCCACGAGGGCCTCGGCGGGGTAGGGCTTGGGGAGAAACGCCGACCCCGGGGGGAGTCCCTGCTCGCGGAGCACCGGGTGATCGGCAAACCCCGAGGTGAAGAGCACGGGGAGCCCGGGGAGCCGGAGGGCCAGCTCCACCCCGTTCATGCCGGGCATGACCACGTCGGTGACAAGGACCACGGGTTGGAAGGCGGGGTCCTCCTCCAGGAGGCGGAGGGCCTCCTCCCCCTGCGATGCCGAACCGACCTCGTAGCCGACCTTCTCCAGGGCTCGCTGGGCGATGCGGCGTATGGCGGGCTCGTCTTCCACCAGGAGAAGGGGCCATCCCCGGCTGCCCGGGCCCCCCTGGATCCTGGCTCCTCCGCGCCCATCGGGGCGCCCCGGGAGGGGTGCAGCGGTCGCATTCCCCTCGAGCGTCCCCCCGGTATGGATCGGACCTTCCTCCACCGCAAGGGGGGTGTCCTGGGCGGGAAACCAGAGGTCGAAGCGGGTGCCCTTTCCCGGTTCGCTCTCCAGGGTGATGTCGCCCCCGCACTGCCGGACGATCCCGTAGACCGAGGCGAGTCCGAGGCCGCTTCCCCGGCCGGTGGGCTTCGTGGTGAAGAAGGGTTCAAAGGCCCGGTCGCGGACCTCGGGGGGCATGCCGACCCCGGAATCCTCCACCCGGAGGCGGATCCAGGGGCCGGGGGCGAGTTCCCGGGCAATGGGGGCGTGGGGCGAGGCGGGCTCGAGCTGGAGGCGCCGGGTCTGGAGGGTGAGGGTCCCGCCGCTGGGCATGGCGTCGCGGGCGTTGGCGGCCAGGTTCAGGAAGACCTGGGAGAGCTGGTTCCGGTCTGCCCGGATCCAGGCCGGGGCCAGAGCGAGGTCGGCCACCACCTGAATGTCTTCTCCGATGAGGCGGCGGATGAGGTCGAGGAGGTCTTCCACCGCCCGGTTCAGGTCGAGTCGGACGGGGTGGATGACCTGTCGGGAACTCGTTCCCAGGAGCTGCTGGGTGAGGGCGGCGCCTCGCTCCGCCGAATTCCGGATCTGGGCCAGGTCCCCATGGGCCGGATGCCCGGGAGGAAGCCCCTCGGCGGCCATGTCGGCGGCGCCGCGGATCACGGTGAGAAGGTTGTTGAAGTCGTGGGCCACGCCCCCGGCCAGCCGGCCCACGCTCTCCATTTTCTGGGCCTGGAGGTAGCGGGCCTCCGACTCCCGGAGGGCCTCGTCGGCGGCCCGGCGGGCCGTGATGTCGCGCACCAGCGCCATGAAGGTAGGCGGGCCCCCCTCCGGGTCGGCCTTCCGGGCCACCGAGAGCTCGAACCAGTGCCGCCCCTGGGGGAGGTCGAGGGCGTACTGGCGCCCGGTGGATGCCCCCTCGGCCTCGGCCTCGGCCAGCGCCTTCCGGATCTCGGATACCGCCTCCGGGGGGAGCCAGTCCTCGGTCCGGCTCCCGACGAGGGCCTCCCGGGGGGCGGCCAGGAGATCGTCGGCCCGGGAGTGGAAGGCCAGGTAGTGTCCCTCCCGATCCAGCTCGAAAAGGAGGTCGGGGACGGCGGCGAGCATGGCCTCGAGTTCGTTTCGGGCCGCCCGGATCTCGGCGGTTCGGGCCTCCACCTCGGCCTCGAGGTTCCGCTGGTGGGCGCGAAGGGCCACGAGGAGGTGGGCCACCCACCCGGCCAGGAGGGCGAAGAGGAGGGCGGCTGCCCCCCGGCGGAGGCGGGTGGCCGAGGCCCCCCACCCCCCCGTCGGGGAGGCGGCCAGGGTCCAGGTGCCGTTGGGGAGCTCCACCCCCTGCGACACGGGGGAGGGAAGGGGGGAGGGCCCGCTCCGCTCCAGGACCTGGCGCTCCCCGGTGTTCGGATCGTCGCGCCAGAGCTCGAAGTCCAGATCCCGGTCCACCAGGGAGGCCAGCCCGGCCTCTTCCAGCACCCGGTCGAAGGGCAGGACCACGTTCACGAGCCCCCAGAAGACGGGGGGACCGCCCTCCGGATCGTCGAGAAAGACGGGGAGGCGCCCCACCACCCCGAGCCCTCCCTGCACGAGTTCGAGGGGACCGGCCAGGGTAAGGGTGCCCGAGTCCCGTGACCTGCGCGCCTCTTCTCCCTGGACCGGGTCGGCGAACTGATCGAAGCCGATGGAGGCCCGGTTGGGCGCGAAGGGGGCCGTCTGGCGGATCACCCCCCCGGGCGAAAGGGCCAGGACCGAAACGGTGGGGTAGTAGGTGAGCATTTCGGTGGCCACCGCATCGAAGTCCTCGATCTCGCCGTCCCCCTGGCGGAGGAGGGCGGCCAGGGCATAGGAAGCGGTGAGGGATTGCTCGATCACGGTGGCGAGACCGCGGACCTGGTCCCGGGCCACCCCTTCCACCTGCTCCCGCTCCCGGTCCGTGTCCAGCCGGTCCACCCATGCCACGACGAGCCCGGCCCCCAGGAGGGTGACGGCAAAGGCCAGGAGAGCGGCACGCGAGGGGGAGAGGGAGGACAAGGGAAGGGCCGAAAGGGGAAGGATTCAGGGGGCGCTGCGGGGGTCGGTCGAGGGTCGGTCGAAGGTCGGGCGGGGGCCGGGAGGTGCGTGGGCCCGGTCCACCCGGAGACTGCGGGAGGCTATCGGGGGTGGAGGAGGGCGGCCATGGCCGGGTGGTCCCGGTGGCGGTGGAGGAGGGGGTCGTCCCTGAGCACGAACTGGGTCCGGAAGCCCTGACGATACGCAGCTTCGAGGGCTTCGACCATCCCCACCGGGTCGCCCAGGAGGGCCGCGATCCGGGCGCGGCGGTAGTGGTGGTTCCCGAAGCGCCCCCGGGGCTCGACGCCGGCCAGGTGATCGGCCCAGCGCCGTGCTTCGGCAGTGTCGCCCAGGAGGGCGGCGGCGCGGCCCAGCCCTGTGGGAGGGTCGATGAAGCCGGGATTCAGGGTGCGGAGGGAGGCAAAGAGCTCCACGGCCTCCCGGGCCAGTGCCTCGACCTCGGTGTCGTTCGGTGACCCGGTGTCCGGGGACGGGGTGCCCGGGGTCCGGGGTTCCGGCGCCTGGACGCCCGACGCGGGCGAGAGGGCCGCAGCCAGGGCCAGGAGCCCCTCGGCCAGGATCCAGTCCCGGTCCGGGTCGGGATCCCGGCTCCGGTCCGCGCGGGCGCGGGCCACCCCCTCCCGGTAGCGGCGGATCCCCTCGGCCTCGTGGCCATGGATCAGGAGGTAGTCGCCCGCCCATCGGAGGAAGATCGCGGGGTTGGGGTGACGCTGGAGGGCCTCCTCCACCACGGCCTCCACCCCGTCCAGGTCACCCAGTGCCGACAGCGCCCGGAGCTCCAGCGACAGGGATTCGGATCGGAGGGGCCCCAGGGCCGCGCGCGCGCGGCGGGCGGTCTCGAGCTCGGCCTCGAAGTCTCCCAGGGCATGAAGGGCCAGGGCGAGGGAGGACCAGTAGGTGAGCCACCGCCGTACCTCGCCCCGCATGGGGTCGGCCTCCCGGGCCACCGAGACCGCCTCCTCGAAGCGACCGAGGGCTGCGGCATCCTGCACGAGCTGGGCGTGGCCCATGGTTCCCGGTGCCAGGATCCCGTCGTCCACCCCCCGCCGATGGGTCCGGTAGCTCGCCACGTGATCCCCGGCCAGAATGGCATCGATGAAATCCAGCCCCAGCCGGGTCGGGCGACTCATCTGGCCGAAGTGGGGGGCCAGGCGCTCCCTCCGGGCCTCCAGGTCGGGCCAGTCCCCCAGGTTTGCGGCCGCAATGGCCCCGTAGAAGAGGGCAAGGTGGAAGCCCGGGTCCAGCGCCTCGGCCAGGGAGAACGCCTCCCGGGCCTCGGCCATGCGAAGGTCCAGAAAGAGGTCCTTCCCGCGCACCAGGGCGAGGTAGGCCTCCCAGGGCGGCGGCTGTTGGATCACGAGGAGCTCGTGCCGCGTGGTGAGCGGGTCCAGGTGGAGCGCCACTGCCGTGAGGGCCACCTGCCGGAGGGGTTCGATCCCGGCGAGGGGATCTTCCCTCGGGGCCACCACCGGGTCGAGCCCCCGGAGAAGGGTGCCCGAGGTGCCGTCGACGATCCGGGCCGAGAGGCGGAGGGAGTCGCCTTCCAGGTAGTAGGCCCCGGTCACCACGAGGCCGGCGTGGTAGATCGAGGCTGCTTCCACCGGATCCCGGGCCTCGCGGGCCGCGGCGAGGGCGGCTCCGCCGTCCACCACGTTGGCAATGGCCGCCCGGGCGATCCCTTCCGAGATCCAGTCCGCCGCCATCTTCCCCACCATGGCCAGGGCCGGGTCCCCCGTCCGGTCCTCGAGGGGGAGGACGAGCACCCGATGGGCCTCGCCCCACAGGTTGGCCCCCACCGGCGCCGATGCTTCCCCCGCCCATGCACCTCCTTCGGATCCCCCTGCCGCGGCACCGGCCACCTCCCCGCCACCCCGGTCCACCCCGCCCCACCCGGGGAGGAAGGCGAGGCCCGCCGCGAGCAGGGCCACCCCCAGGGCGCCGAGCCCCACCATGGTCCAGGAGGGGGGAGGAGGGGGAGAGGCCACCCATGGCAACGCCAGCTCCTCCCGAGGTGCGGCCCCGGAGGGAGACTCCTCCAGGAGGGCCGCCACCGCCGCCGCGCTCCCCGGGCGCTGCAATGGGTCCGGGTCCAGGCAGGCGCGGATCGCGCGCACGAGTCCGCCGGGGAGGGTGCCTGCCTCCTCCAGGGCATCGAGGGCCGGGAGTTCGGGCCCGGGGCCCGAGGGACGTTCGGCGGGGCCCGAGGGACGTTTGGCGGGGCTCGAGGGTCGTTCGGCGCCGCTCGGGAGCCCTTCCGCGGGGCTCGGGGGACGGACCCCGGTGGCCATTTCGTGGAGGAGGACGCCCAGGCTCCAGAGGTCGGTGCGGTGGTCGGCCGGCGCTCCCTGGAGGACTTCGGGGCTCGTGTATCCGCGGGAGCCCCGGGGAAGGACGGCCTCGCCCACGGCTGCGGCAATGCCGAAGTCCACAAGTCGAAGGCCACCCTCCGCGGTGAGGAGAACGTTCGAGGGCTTCACATCGCGGTGGACGATTCCCGCCCGGTGCGCGGCCTCGAGGGCAGAGGCCACCCCGCGTCCCACGCGGAGGAGCTCGCCCGGGGAGAGGGGGAGGGGGCCCCGCCGGAGGCGGTCGGCCAGGGTTTCTCCCTCGTGGCAGGCCATGGCCAGGTACACGCCGGCATCGTCCGTCTCCCCGACTTCGTGGATCACGCCCACATGGGGGTGGTCCAGACGGGCGACGCGCCGGGCCTCGGCCTGGAGGCCGGCCCGGGCCGCCCCATCGCCCAGGGCATGGGGGGGGAGGAGCTTGAGGGCCACATCGCGCTCGAGGACGGGGTCCCGGGCCCGGTAGACCACCCCCATCCCCCCTGCGCCCAGGACATCCACGATCTCGTAGCGGGCCACCCGGCTCCCGGGGGCGAGGTGGAGGTCGGGGCCCGGCTCCGAGCCCGTTCCCAGGCTCACGCCGGAGGAGCGAAGAGGCGAGACCCAGCTCCGGAAGAGGCCGTCGAAGAAGTGCGAGGCGGCGGCGTCGGCCTCCACGAGCGCCCGTACCTCCTCGAGAAGCTCCGTGTCGTCGGGGCAGGCGGCCTCCAGAAAGGCGATCCGCGCCTCGGGGGGGAGGGTCAGGGCCTCGTCGAAGAGGCGGTCCAGGGGGGCGAGGGGCTCCGGCTCCGGGGTCGTCATGGGGCAGGTGCCGGGGCGCCGTCGGGCGCCGGGTGGAGTTCGCGGAAGAGCCAGGCCCGAGCCATGGCCCAGTCCCGCTTCACGGTGGGGGTCGAGATGGCCAGGGCCCGGGCCGTGTCCTCGATCCCGAGCCCGGCAAAGAAGCGGCACTCCACCACCCGGGCCTGCCGGGGGGCCCGGGTCTCGAGGCGGGTGAGGGCTTCGTCGAGGGAGGCCATGACCTCCAGGGCGGCGTCATCCAGTCGAAGGACCCCGTCCACCCCCTCCAGCACCTCCAGGGGGAGGCGCTGTGCTTCGCCCCCTCGCTTGAGCCGTTTCCGGTCGCGGGCATAGTCGCAGAGAATGTGGCGCATGGCCCGTCCGGCCAGCGCCAGAAGATGCGTGTGGCTCTCCACCGGGCCCCCCCGGGAGCGGTCGAGCTTGATCCAGGCCTCGTGCACGAGGGCGGTGGTGTTCAGGGTGAAGTCGCCCTCCCACCCCCGGCGCTGGCGCCGGGCAAGGGCTCGGAGCTCCTCGTACACCAGGGGAAGGAGGGCGTCGAGGGCGGGGGGCGACCCTTCCCCGGTGAGGGCCGGGGCGTGGGCGGAGGTGTCCGGTGCGTCGTGCATGATCCGATTCGGGGCCGAACGGCGTGATGGAGACAGGAGCCCGGGTCCGACCCCTCAGCGTCGGGCTGCGTGCAAGCTGACACGATTCTTCCCCCCACGGCAAGGAGTTGTCACCATGAAGGCCCTGTCCGCCCTCTTCCTCCTCCCCCTTCTGCTCGGCCAGGGAGGCGTCAACGCACCCGGAGCGCCGGCCCCGATCTGGGGTCCGGATGCCACCGGGGTCGCCCACACCCCGATGTCCCCCGACGGCGCGGCCCCCGCGCCCCCGCCTGGCGACCTTCGCGTGGTCGAAGGCTATGCCTTCCCGGTCCGCGCAAGCGCAGGGGAGGAGGCCCGGGCCCGGGTCATGGCCGACATGGTGGCCTCGACCCTGGCCCACTTTGCCCCGCGCCTGGGCATCACGCCCGAGGTCGAGCTCCTCGTTCTCGCGGAGGGGGACTGGGCGGAGCACGCGGACTTCCCCGTGTACGGGATGCCGCACATTCTCGGGGGGCGAATCCTCATCGTGGCATCGCAGGAGAATCCCTTCTGGCAGTCGATGGTCCCGGACCCGGCCTCCCTCCCCGACGAGGTGGCACGGGCGGCGCGTCACGTCTATGGCGACGGGTCCGGGGGGGTGCGCGGCGCGCCCTTCTTCGACCTCCTGGCCATTCACGAGCTGGGGCACGCGTATGCGGCCCAGGCCGGGGTGCGGATGCAACGGTTCTGGATGGGAGAGTTCTTCCCGAACCTCCTCCTTCATGCCTGGGTGGAGGAGGTTGCCCCGGAGCATCTTCCGGCCCTCACCCTCTTTCCCGACGTGGTCGTGGCCCGGGGGAGTGCGGCCTTCGACTTCACCCGCCTGGTCGACGTCGAGGAGCGCATCGGCGAGGTGCTGGGCCGGAATCCCGAGAACTACGGGTGGTTCCAGTCCCGCTGGCACCAGGGGGCCCGCCGGGTCTACGAGGCCGCGGGGAGCGAGGCGGTGGAGCGCCTCTGGAACGCGCTCCGGGATACCCCGGAGCGGCTCGACGACGAGGCCTTCCTCGCCCTTCTCGATACCCGGGTCCACCCGTCGCTCGGGCACCTCGTGCGGAGCTGGGACGAGGAGACGGTCTCCCCTCCGCCGGTGCGGATCCCCCGGGATCTGGCCGCCACCAGCCGGGGCGGTGCCCCGGGGCAGGGAGGGGAAGCCCGGGGCGCGGACGGCCCCCTCCGCCCCCTCCCCGTGATCGACATGCACCTCCACGCCACGATGGCGAACTCGAATGGCCCCCCGCCCCTGGCCATGTGCACCCCTGCACCGGTGGGCACGCCCTGGGATCCGGGGCAGGGAAGCCTGGAGGACCTTTTCTTTCGCTGGCAGAAGGTGCCCCCCTGCGGCGACCCGGTCTGGTCGCCCGAAACGGACGAGGGCGTGATGCGCCAGACCCTCGATGCGCTGGAGCGGCTCAATGTGTACGGGGTCACGAGTGGCCCCGCCTCTCTCGTGCGCCGGTGGCGAGACGAGAGCCCGGAGCGGGTGCTTCCGGCGCTGATCCTCCAGCTCGGGCCGGGGCAGGTGCCCCTCGACACCCTCCGGGCCATGCACGCGCGGGGCGACCTGGCGGTGCTGGGCGAGGTGACCACCCAGTACCAGGGGATCCACCCGGCCGACGAGGCCCTCGCCCCCTACTGGGCCCTGGCCGAGGAGCTCGACCTTCCGGTGGGGATCCATGTGGGGACCGGGCCTCCGGGCGTCGTGCACATGGGGGCGGAGGGGTACCGCGGAAGCCTCCACTCGGCGCTTACCATGGAGGAGGTGCTCGTGCGGCACCCCCGGCTCCGGGTGTACCTCATGCACGCCGGGTACCCCCTCCTGGAGGATGCCCTGACCCTGCTCTACGCCCACCCGCAGGTGTATGTGGATGTGGGGGTCATCGTCTTCACCCAGCCCCGGCCCGCCTTCTACCGATTCCTCCAGGGGCTCGTGGATGCGGGGTTCGGCGAGCGGATTCTCTTCGGTTCCGACCAGATGGTCTGGCCCGGCGTGATCGAGCGGAGCATTGCCGTGATCGAGGAGGCGCCCTTTCTGAGCGAGGCGCAGAAGCGCGACATCCTCTACCACAACGCCGCCCGCTTTCTCCGGCTCTCCGACGAGGAGATCGCCCGGCACCACCAGGGGACGGGGGTGACGCCGGGAGGGTGAGGGGGGCTGCGCCCACGGCGACGCGAAGCACCAGGGCCGAAACCCCCGGCCGGGACCCCCCGTAGAGGAGAAGACGAAGCGGGAGCGTCGGCCCCGGCGGGCCCGCTGTGCGCACGAGGTGCGCGCCCCTTCCCCGGCACTCCGGAGGTTTCCCGGTGCACGATCGTCCTGCACGAACCCGCCCTCGCACCCCCTTCCTCACCCTCCCGCGGGTGCGGGGGCTGGCCTCGGCGCTGAGGCGGGCCGTGGGGCTGCCGCCGAGACGCTCGCTGGGGCTGCCTCCCGGGCTGTCCCTGGCCTCGGCGCTGGTCCTGGTCCTGGGTGCGGCCGGGTGTTCCGGGGCCCCGGCGGAGGATCCCGACGCGGGGGTCCAGATCCCCTCCGAGGCCATCCACCCGGTGGGAACGAGCGATGCCCTCACCCTGGTGCGTGACCTGGAGCTCGCCTCCGATGGCACGATCTGGGTCCTGGACGAGCATCCCCCCTTCTTCGTGGGGTTCCGGGACAACGGAGAGGTCGTGGCCGAGCTCGGCCGCCGGGGCGCAGGTCCCCTGGAGCTCACGCGGCCCGTGGGGCTTCTGTCGCTCGCCGAAGGGGAGTCCGGCAGGCCCGGGCTCTGGACCTTCGATCGGGAGCGCCATGCCTTTGTTCGCGTGGCCGAGCCGGGGGCTTCGCATCCTCCGGACGTGGAAGGGAGCTCGGTGCAGCTCCCCTCGTCCATGATCCGGCCAGGCGCCCTTCTGCCGAGAACCGGGGGAATCCCGGGCATGTTTGCCTGGATGTCGGCCCGGGGCGGCTCCGCCTTCGTTGCGCATCCGGCGGAGGGTTCTTCCCGGGGATCGGGGTACTGGGTGGCGCGGGTGGTGGAGATCCCCCTGGAGGGGGGCGAACCGGCCGTGCGCTGGTCCCTGGGCGACCACCTGCCCTCGCCCGAAGCCTACCATCCGGGGGCCACCGAACTCCTCCCCTTCCCGCTCTGGGCCCTCTGCCCCGATGGCGAGGCCTGGCTCTACGACCCGGCACGGCACGAGGTCCGGTCGCTCCGTGGTGCGGAGGAGAGGACCCATGCCCTCCCGCCGGCTCGACGCGTGGCGCTCACCCCGGACCGTCTCATCGACCTCGTGCTCCCCTCCATCGTGCGGGAGGTCCCGAGCAGCGAGCGGCCGCCGGAGGAGATCCTCCGGGAGGAGCTGGCCCGGGAGCTGGCGCCCATGATCGATCAGTTCGCCGACGTCTTTCCCGAGTACTACCAGATGCTCTGCGCCCCCGATGGCACCCTCTGGCTTCAGCACTTCGACGGGGTGGAGGGAGTTGCCGGGGCCGGATGGAGGTGGGAGAGGCTCTCCGGCAGGGGCGATGGCACCGGGCCCGACGCGGTCCGCTTTCCCGAGGACTTCCAGCTCTTCCGCATCACCTCGGATCGGGCCTGGGGAATCGTGATGGATGACCTGGACATTCCCTCGGTGGCCTGGGTGGAGCTGCCGGGACGGTAGCGCGCATGGGGCAACGGCCTGCTCTTCCTGGGCCCCGTCGAGGGTCGATCCTGTGTCCGGTTGCCTCGAGCCGTCGGGCGAGGGTCCCGACGGTTGGGGTGCTCCGACCCCTCCCGATTTGCGCGACGTCGGACTGCCGGGTCCTCGCGCGATCCGCCAGACCGCGCCGGGCAAGGTCCCTCCGCCCTCCGCCGGCTCGCGGTTCATGGTTGAAACAAGGCAGCCGGGTAAGGAGGATTCTGGGCGATCGAGGCCTGGGCCGGGCCAGGGTGCCGCGCATCCCTGTTTCCCGCGTCTTGCCAGTCCCTTACCTTAGCGGCATATTGGTTAGGTTTAGGGCATAAACCTTACTATGGTATGCCCGCCGTTTCGGATCATGGCCCCACCTCGCCCCCGCAGAAGAGCCTATGCCTGGCCACCGAATCTCGCTGATCTGGCAGTCCGACCCCACCCTTTACGCGCCTCCCAGATATCGAAGGGCCTGCCGGTACGAGGCCTTCGTTCCAGATCCACTTGCGGGGATGCAGCTGAGTCTCGACATGGAAGTGGCGGGTGTGGTCTCCGAGGCGGAGAACGCCATCCGGCGTCTGAACGGCGTGGCGCAGCCGGCACTCGCCCCACTCGCCCGCCTGCTCGTGCGGACGGAGTCCATCGCTTCATCCAAGGTGGAGGGCATGCAGCTTGATGTGCGGGAACTGGCGCGCGCTGAGGCCCGGATTGAAACAGGCGGGAGGGCGGGATCGGTTGTGCGGGAGGTGTTGGCCAACATCGGCGCCATGGAGCTCGCCGTTCACGAAGCTGCCGCGGTGCCGCAATTCGGGCCCGACCAGGTCCTGGCGATCCACCGCCGCCTGATGGAGAGCGCTCCGAACCCACAAAACGCCGGACGCTTCCGCGCGGGGCAGAACTGGATCGGCGGCAACGACTACAATCCCTGTGGGGCAGACTTTGTCCCCCCTCCGCAGGAGCACGTCGGACCGCTCATCGAGGACCTGTGCGAGGCGATCAACGACGACGTCCTTCCGCCCCTGGTTCAGGCGGCGCTCGTTCACGCGCAGTTCGAGACGATTCACCCATTCGACGACGGGAATGGGCGGACGGGGCGGGCGCTGATTCACGTTGTGCTGCGTCGCCGCGAGATCGCGGCGGCATACGTGCCGCCAATCAGCGTGGTCCTGGCGAATGCCCGGGACCGCTACATCGCGGGGCTTACGAACTTTCGGGAGCATGGGGTGGAGCGGTGGGTCGAACACTTCGCCGCCACCGCGGCCAGCGCGGCGCATCTGGCGTGGTCCTATCTCGGAGAGGTCAAGGCGCTGGTGACAGAGTGGCGCAACCAACTCGCTGCTACACCGAGCGCCCCGCGCGCAGATGCGGCTGCATGGGCACTGATCGACATTCTGCCGGCACATCCCCTGATCACCGCGCCGGTCGCGGCGGCGGCGACGGGTCGTTCCAAGCCACCCGTGTACCAGGCGATCCGCGACCTGGAGACAGCCGGGGTGCTCCAGCCCCTGTCGGCAGCCAGGCGCAACCAGACATGGGAGGCGGTCGGCCTGCTCGACCTCCTCGCAGGGCTCGAGGCCGGACGGCTTCTGCATCGGTCCCCGTGACGCGAAGCCGGTGTCCCCTCCTCTGGAGGAGGTGAACCTCCTGGTTCCGGAGGGCAGCATCCCGGGCCTCCTGGTTCGGGGCGACACGGTCGAGATCGGCGACTCGTCGAAGGCAGGGGCAGCCGTTGGACGACCTCCACCACCATGCACGAAGACCTCCCGCCCGTCTTTCGTATCGATCCTTCCCAGGCGGACCCGGTGTTCCTGGCCTCCGGCCTCACGGTGTGGCGGAGCCAGATGACGAACCTCGGGGAGCACCCAGGCCCCGCAGGGCGATCTCTTCGTGCCAGGACAGGTACCTGAGGGATCCTCGCAGCATCTGGACGATCCAGAGCTGGACCTGGGTCCTCGGAGACACGTTGGACATGGCGTCAGGGAAGTCCGTCAGTCCGTCGATCACCGCATGGCGGAGGTGGCCGCGTACAGGGGCTCCCTCCTGAGAGCGCCTCCTTGACATAAGACACGGGCGCCAAGCTTATTTCTTTGCGGCGCTGAGATAAGCCACGCAATGCGCACCCTGCCGAGACCCCATGAACATCCAGTCCAACCGAGCCGGATCCGCCCGCGCCCAGCGGGGAGGCTTCAAGGCCTTCATCCCCAGCCCGTTCCCCCCACGGGATGTGGACCTGGCCAGCCTGGCCGATTCCCTTGAGAGAGCAACGCTTGCCCTCGGACGGCTGGTGGGCTCCACGGAAATCCTTCCGAATCCCGACCTCTTCGTCATGATGTACGTTCGACGCGAGGCGGTGCTGTCCAGCCAGATCGAGGGCACCGAGGCGTCCCTCGTTGACCTGCTTGAGTACGAGGCACAGCTGGAGCGAGCCGATCGCCGGGTCGATGTTCACGAGATCGCGAACTACGTGTCAGCGCTTCGGTACGGGCTCCAGCGGGTGGAGGAGTTCCCCCTTTCACTCCGGTTGATCCGCGAGATCCACGACCAACTGATGACCGATGTCCGGGGCGGTGAGCCCACGAAGACCCCCGGAGAATTCCGGACATCGCAAACCTGGATCGGCGGCCCCAGTCCCGCCATGGCTCGATTCGTCCCTCCTCCCGTGGCCGAGATGCACGGTTGCCTCCATGAACTGGAAACCTTCCTGCATGCCGAAGCCAGTCTCCCGCTCCTGGTACGCGCGGGGCTCGCTCACGCCTTCTTCGAAACGATCCACCCGTTCCTGGACGGGAACGGAAGGATCGGGAGGCTGTTGATCACCTTCTACCTCGCGCACGAACGAGTACTCCAGGAGCCGGTCCTGTACCTGTCGATCTTCTTCAAGCGGCACCGCCAGGAGTACTACGATCGGCTGCAGGCGGTACGAGAGAAGGGTGACTGGGAGGGATGGCTGGCCTTCTTCCTCGAAGGGGTCGCCGAGGTTTCCTCCGAAGCGACCACGACCGCCCGAGACATCGTTGCCCTTCGCGAAACGATGCGTGCAAGGATCCGCGAGAACCTCGGACGGCGGGCGGCCTCGGCACTTCTTCTACTGGAGGCTCTGTTCGAACGCCCCATCCTGAACGTGAACGCGGTGGGCGAGATCACCGGGCTCTCGCAGCCTGCAGCCAACGCCCTCACAAACGCACTCACCGACGAAGGCATTCTGAAGGAGATGACCGGAAAGAGGACCTACCGCGTCTTCCGGTTCGATCCCTATCTCCGGCTCTTCCATGAGCGGAAGGAGCGTTCATAGGCCCGGAGGCATGGGATCCCTCCCATGGAAAATGCTTCAAGCGCCCCCCTCGGGGGCGGAGGCAAGGTAGGGCGCGGGGTCTGGCCGATGCGGGAGGTCGAGAAGGAAGAGGATGTCCCGCGCGGTGGCGGAACCCGGCCAGATCCCCCTCCGGTCTCCGCGGGGTGGTTGGCCGGGAGGGGTTTCCGACCTGGAAGCCTCCCGAAGTCCCGGAGGGGGCGGCCTCGCCCCCGGACAGGGGTCCTGCGCCTCAGGAGCGCCGCGCTTGATCCACCGACAGGGGCACTGGTTCGGCGGACCGCGTGTGCCCAGGGTCTCCCGGGGTTCCGGCGAGCCGCGCCCGGCGTGATTCACCTCCCCCGGAGATGGAGAGGCTCCCTGGAAAGGCGTTCGCCATGGGTGACTTCCTCGAGCCGGTAGGCCCCGTCCCGAAACCTCACGGCCAGAAGGGGAGGGTAGGCGTCGGTGAACACGAAAACCCCCTGGTTGAGCGCTGCGATCTCCTCGTAGCGCCACACGAAGAAAGGGTTCGGTCCAACGGCCACCATCCTGAAGTGCCCGGTGGAGGGCCGATAGTGGAAGAAGTTGTAGCAGTGACCGAGACAGGCCCGGTCGAGAGCGGTCCGAAGGGGATCGACGAAATACCCCTCCCCCCGATGGGGAAACACCAGCCTTGCACCGCTCGGGGCCTCGAGAACGGCCTTCTTCAGGAGAGCATCGTGCTGAGCAAGGAGATGATGATCGGAGCGGAGCAGGGAAAAGTAGGATGCCGCGACCAGGAGTCCCACCGCGAAGATGGCCCTCGGTCGGGCGGCCGTGGCCGCCATGACGATCACTGCGAGAAAGACGCCGAGCTCGATGCGTTGCGAGAGGAAGGTGACCCACGCGCCATGGGACGGAACGTGAAAGCCGGAGGGATACACCTGATAGGCCACTGCGCAGAGCAGGAAGAAGTGGAGACCGACCCCTCCGCCGGCGTCTGTTCGCAGACTTCCGAACGCGCTCCATCCGGCAATACCGAGGTAAAGGAGCGCCGGTACCATGTAGAGCGCACGATAGGGAACGAGTCCGTAGAGACCGAGGAACCCAAGGGGTGGATGCACCCTGACGGTTTCAAGGAGGAACTCAAGAAGCATCCCCGAGATAGCAATGGCGCCTGCGGCAAGCAGCAGAAGCACGACCCTTTCGGTCCTGCCCAGACTGCGATGGACCCGGGAATACGCCGTCATTGCCAGGATGATCAGGGTCCCCATGGCATGGGCAATCCATGCGGCAGCAGCCAGTGGGATCGCGGCGATCCACCATCGTCTGCCGTGGATCAGGCACGCCCCTGCTCCGGCGCCGAGGCCCATGGCAAGGAGGAAGTTCACCAGACCCGTCTGGGTCACGGTTCCGTGGGCCGCTACAAGGAGGAGGGGGGCAACGGTCCAGGGTTGTGCGTTCCTCTCGACGGCCCGGAGCCAGAACCAGGCACCCAGGACGAAAGCGAGGAGGGCCATGGACATGGCGATCCTCTCGGCCCACACCGGGCCCGTGAAGAGGAGCAGCCCCTGAAGCATCACGTCCACGAGCAGGTTCGTGTGGACGCGCTCCAGGGAGACCCCGGCATGGGCTCCCGCTCGCACGCTCGAGGTGAGCCAGGCCCCGTAGGTGTGGCTCGCCATGTCCACGGCCTGGACCCTCGGGGTCCAGAACACGGGAAGGAGAAGGCACCCGAGGAAGGCCAGAAGACCGAATCGGTTCAGAAGGTCAGCCCTCGGTACGTCGTGCCCCGAGGCGCCTTCCTGACGCGGGGATGGGTCGGTCATGAGGAGGCCGGGGGGACGGCATCGCAGGGGAGGATCGGACGGCATCCATGCATGGACTCGGGATGCCCGTCGAAAGGTTACCCTGGAGGGAGGAGGAGGGGGTGTTCAACAGGCGAGGCGAAAGAGCCTTCCGTCGGGTGCCGACCTACGGTGCCAGGCTGGCTGGAGCCGAGCAGAGCGGCGTCGCGTCGGGCACACGATAGTCCGGCAAGGGTCCGGGTGTCCAGCGCAGAGGTCCTGGACCGTCTCGACGCGTCGCGGAGGAAACCGACCTCGGGGGCACACTCTCCTGCACGTCGGGGACCAGCGCTGAGGAGCGTGTCGGAGCAACGGGGAGAGCCGCGTTGCGGCGATCCGGGTCAGGGTGGTGCTTGCGGACGGACCGGCCGCGGCGGGAGTACCAGGGATTCGGGTGGCGATGTTTGCTTGTATACGCATACAAGCAAACATCAGGCTCGGCGCCGGCTCTCCTGGCCGATCCGCCCGCGAGCGCGGCCGGTTTCCCACCGGTGTGGACTCCCCTGCCTGGAGCCCCGGTCCTTTCCACGCCGGGAGCCCTGGGAGAACCGGATCGGTCCGTCTCTGTCGAGATCCGCCCGCCTCGTTCGACGCAGGGGTGAAGGGACCGAGAAGGGAACGGGGATGGACCGACCGGTGGTGCGGATCCGGTTCCGGCCCGGCCCGATGCTCACGACACGCCACAAGGAGCTGAACCATGCGATTCATGATGCTGGTGTTTCCCCGAGGGTACGAGGACGCAGCGCCCGGTACCGCCCCCGACGCCGAGGGAGTGGAGCGGATGATGGCCTACAACAAGGAACTTCAGAAGGCCGGCGTGCTCCTCGCCCTCGACGGGCTCCACCCTCCCTCCATGGGATTCCGCGTCAGCTACGCCGGCGGAAAGCCCACGGTGAAGGACGGCCCCTTCGCAGAGGTGAAGGAGGTGGTGGGCGGGTACTGGATGATCGACGTGGCATCCCGCGAGGAGGCCGTGGAGTGGGCGCGGAAGGCGCCCATGGGCGACAACGAGATCATCGAGGTCCGCCAGGTGCACGCGTTCGAGGACTACCCGGAAGACGTGCAGGAGAAGGTGGGTGACTTCGAGCTCGGCGACCGGGAGAGCCGGAGCCGCGGGCGGGGGGCATCGTCATGAAGTACCTCCTCCTGGGCTACTACAACCCCGCCGCCTTCGACGCTCTCCCCGACGAGGAGAAGCAGGCGCTGGGGCCGCGTTGCCGTCCTCATGACGAACGGTTCTTCGGCACGGGCAGGGTCCTGGACGTGGCATCGCTTCAGCATTCCCTGGGCGCCCACATTCGTCCGGGGCCCGAGGGGCCGACCGTGACCGACGGGCCCTTTGCCGAGGCCAGGGAGGTGGTGGGATCCTACTTCCTCATCGAAGCCGACAGCCTGGAACAGGCCACCGAGATCGCCTCGCTTCACCCCGCCGCCCAGCTCGGCTGGGAGGTGGGCTTCTCCATGGAGGTCCGGCCGGTGGAGACGGTCTGGGTCAGGGACGGAAGGTACATCGGTCCGCCGGGGAGCTGGGGGGAGGATGCGTAGGCTCGTGCTCTGGGTCCTCCTGACCCTCGACGGCCGTTTCGAAGGTTCGGGGAAGTGGGACCTTGCCTTTCACGAGGTGGCGTGGGGGCCGGAGCTCGAGGCGTTCAGCCTGGCGCAGGCGGAGGAGGTGGGCGTCCTCCTCTTCGGGCGCGTGACCTACGAGGGAATGGCAGCGCACTGGGCCGGGGCGGACGGCCCCATCGCCGCCTTCATGAACGGGGTGGAGAAGGTGGTGGTTTCCACCACGCTGAAGGCCGCGACCTGGGCGAACACGCGCCTCCTCCCGGGAGGGGTGGTGGAGGAGATTCGCCGCATGAAGAAGGGAGAGAAGGGCTCGACAGGCGCATCCGCACCAGGGGGGGAAGCGGCCCCGACGGGCGATCTCTTCGTGTTCGGGAGCGCGGAACTCGCCGGGACGCTCCTGGATGCCGGGGTGGTGGACGAGGTTCGGATCGGACTTGTCCCCGTGGTTCTGGGGAGCGGCACCCCCTTCTTCAGGGCTGGCCGCCCTCCCCTCCACCTCGACCTGGTGGAGTCCCGCCCGCTGGGCCCGGGGTGCACGCTCCTCCGATACCATGTGCCCGACCCTGCGCCGGGACCCGAGGGCGAAAGGACGGAAGGGGCGTGACCCCGGAAGCCCCGGAGCCGGAGAGACCCGAAGCCACGGCGGTGCGCCGCCGGGTGGAGGCGGTGTGGCGCATGGAGTCGGCCCGGATCATCGCCGGACTGACCCGGGTCGTGGGTGATGTGGGGCACGCGGAGGACGTGGCCCAGGATGCGCTTCTTGCCGCCCTCGAGCAGTGGCCGCTGGAGGGGATTCCGGACAACCCCGGGGCCTGGCTTGCCGCGGTGGCGCGCCGGAAGGGCATTGACCGCCTGCGTCGCTGGAAGCGGACCGATCGGATCCACGAACGGGTGGCCGGCGAGCTTCAGGCCACCGGTTCCATCGACTTCGCCGGATCGGTGGGGGCGCCCGATCCGAACCTGGGGGAGCCCATCGACGACGAGGTGCTCCGGCTGATCTTTCTCTGCTGTCACCCGGTGCCTTCCACCGAGGCCAGGGTGGCCCTGACCCTCCGGCTGGTGGGGGGGCTCACCACCGACGAGATCGCCCGGGCCTTCCTTGTCCGGCCGACCACCCTTGGGCAGCGAATCGTCCGGGCCAGGCGAACCCTGCGCGAAGCGGCGGTTCCCTTCGAACTGCCCGCCCCGCGGGAGCTGCCGGAGCGGCTCGGATCCGTGCTCGAGGTGATCTACCTCGTCTTCAATGAGGGGTATGCCGCCACCTCGGGAAGGGACTGGGTCCGCCCCGAGCTCTGCCGGGACGCGCTCCGGCTGGGACGCATTCTCGCCGGCCTCGCGCCGCACGCATCGGAGGTGCATGGGCTCGTGGCGCTCATGGAGCTCCAGGCCTCGCGGCTCGCGGCGCGGGTGGGGCCCGACGGGGAGGCCGTCCTGCTCATGGACCAGGACCGGGCGCGGTGGGACCGGCTCCACATTCGCCGGGGGACCGAGGCCCTGGACCGTGCCCGCCGGCTGGGCGGCGGCCTCGGCCCGTACGCACTCCAGGCGGCCATCGCGGCCTGCCACGCCCGGGCGGCCAGGGCAGACGAGACCGACTGGCACCGGATCGCCGCGCTCTACGACGCCCTCTCCCAGCTCATGCCCTCGCCCATTGTCGAGCTGAACCGGGCGGTGGCCGTGGGGCGCGCCTTCGGCCCCGATGCCGGCCTGGAGCTCCTTGGGGCACTCGAGGGGGAGAAGGCCCTGGAACGGAGCCACCTCCTCCCGGCCGTGCGGGGGGACCTCCTGGAGCGCGCCGGCCGGTTGCGGGAGGCCCGGGCCGATTTCGCACGCGCGGCCTCCCTGACCGGGAATGAACGGGAGCGGGCCGTGCTCCTCAGGCGGGCCGGGGGCGGAGAGGTCGCGCCCTGACCGGGGTCAGGGGTGGTGGTGATCGTTGGGGTCGTCGTGGTGGTGCGGGTCGCCGCCGCCACGTCGGATCCGCACGCCGGCGTTCAGGGTGAAGCCGTCCAGGGGAGCCCATGCGTCGGTGACCCGGGCGCCGGAGGGGGCGGGGACGGGGCGCAGGAGGGGATCCCAGCGGGTCTGTCGCACCCCCAGCAGGTTTTCCAGGTTCAGGAAGACGCTCCACCCCTCGAGGCGCAGCTCCCCCAGTACCCCGGCGTGGAGCCAGGCCCGGCTCTCGGTGCGGAACGGGTTGTCCTCCAGCGGCTGACGGCCGGTGTGGTAGAGCTCGAGGCCCAGGATCCCCCGGTCGTGATCCTCCCACACGGCCACAAGCCCGGTCATGTGTCGGGGGGTGCGGGGGACGGGGCTCGTTTCTCCCTCGCGGAAGCCCCCGGTCCGGGTTCGCTGCGCATCCACGAAGAGGTAGCTCCCGGTAAGGGAGATCTCGCCCACCCGGTAGCGGAGGAGGAGCTCGCCCCCCCGGGTGGTGGTTCGCCAGGGCGCATTCCCCACCCGGAAACCTGCCGTGGTTCCCAGGAGGGTGGCCTCGTCCCGGACCTCGCTGGCAAAGGCCACCCCGTTCCACTCGAAGGGCCCGCTCCGCCCCCCGATGTCCAGGGAGCCGCCCCACCCCGTTTCGGGGGCCACCGTCGGCCCCGGCACGGCCCCCGGTGCCGCCCCCAGGAACCCCACCGCCTCCACCTCGTCGAGGAGGGGGGTGGGCGCGAAGAAGCCGCGGCCCGCGGAGGCCCGCACAGTCCAGACCTCGCCCGGGAGGAGCACCGAGACCCGCGGACTCAGCTGGCTTCCGTAGACGCTGTGCCGGTCCCAGCGCAGGCTTCCGGCCACCGTCATGCTTCCGTCCAGGAGGCGCACCTCGTTCTGCACGAAGATCCCCGGAACGGTGTGCTCGAAGTCAAGGGGGAAGGAGGAGGACGGGAGGTCCCGGTGGCGGAAGCGGTCG
Source organism: Gemmatimonadales bacterium (assembly GCA_050485885.1). Classification (GTDB taxonomy): domain Bacteria; phylum Gemmatimonadota; class Gemmatimonadetes; order Longimicrobiales; family Gaopeijiaceae; genus SKNW01. The sequence goes on from JBJHCG010000034.1 coordinate 41,500, forward strand.
TCCTGGAGGGCTGCACCCACCACCCAGGTGTGGGCGCCCCGCATCCCCGAAAGGGAGGCCTCCAGGAAGCGGACGCTCCGCTCTCCCCGGCCGGCGGCCTCGCTCCCCTCGAGGCCGAAGTCCCGGTCGAACCGGCTTTCCATGGCCGAGCCCCGCAGGTCGAGGAAGGCCGCCTCGGCCACCGGGGAGGGGAGGGTGAGCGGGGTGCGCACATGGACCCCGGCATCGAACCGCCGGGAGTCCACGGCATCGCGAAAGGGCAGACCTCCGGAGGGAGGGCTCCCGGGCACCGTTCCGCCGCCCACCGAGCCCCCGACCCGGTCTTCCCCCATGCCACCCAGGGTCACCATGGCGCTCCGCCCCGCATCGTCGTCATGGAAGAGGCGGGCACGAAGGGTGCCCCGTTCGTGGGCGGGAAGATCGGCCCATCCGCTCCCGCTCAGATCCTTCGCATCCTGCCGGTGAACCCCCGAGGTGAGAGAGGCCGACCATGCCCCCGGAAGGGGGGTCTCGCCATACGCCACCAGGTCCACCCCTCCCCGGGAGGTGCCATTCACGATGAACTCGGCCAGCGCCTCGTCACCGGGCCGCCGCGACACCAGGTTCACCACGCCCCCCAGCGCCTGCCCGCCGTAGAGGGCCGATGCCACCCCCTTGATGACCTCCACCTGCTCCAGGTCCACCGGGGGGATCTGGAGCACCCCGAGCCCCCCGGGCTGACCCCCGTAAAGGGGAAGCCCGTCGGCCAGGAGGAGGGTGTAGCGCCCGGGCATTCCCTGAATGCGGATCACGGATCCGCCCAGCGCCGGACTCGTGTTCTGGAGATGGATGCCACCCGTTTCGGCCAGGAGCATGGCGATGTTTCCTGGGCGCATGAGGAGCTTTTCCTCGATTTCCTCCCGGTCCAGCACTTCCACGCGAATGGCCTGATCCTGGATGCGACGCCCGGAGCGGGTGGAACGGACCAGGATCTCCTCCCCCCGGAGGATCGTGTCGGGCCGGGGCTGGGCCGGGGGCTGAACCTGGGCCTGGAAGGCGGGCGCGAGGTGGGCGCTGGCCGGCAAGGGGGAGGCCAGGGTCCAGGCCATTGCCACCGCGAGGAGGGTGGCCAGGGGGAGGCCTCTCCACGCGCCTCGCCATGGGGCGTAGACGGAGCTGGCGGCGAAGACGGAGCTGGCGGAGGAGGAGGTCGAGGCGCAGGGCGCGTGCGCGGCGGTGCGTGCGGTCCGAGAGGTGCCGGCGGTCTGGGGAGTCATGCGGCGGAATATGCCCTCCCGGAACTGGAGGACAAGGCGGCGAAGGGAGCTTCGGTCCACTCCGGCGCGTTCAGAACGCGTACGTGATCCGTCGCCCTGCCAGGAAAATCGAGATAACCCCGGGACCCTCTCCGTAGGCCTGCTGGAAGTGGCGTCGGAGGGGGGACAGGTCGAAACGGAGCTCCTCCGAGATCAGGGCGCGGCACATGTCGCCGTCGGCGTCGTGGGCCAGGCGGGCCGAGACCTGCACGGGGTGGGACTCCCGGAAGGCCGGGTCCACCAGGAGGGCGAACCGGTGAACCCTGCATCCCCCGCCGTACTGAATCGAGAGGGTCAGGGTGTCTCCGTCGAGGGCATGGCTCCGGAAGGTCCAGGGGTCCATGGGCCAGGGCCGCGGGTCATTCTCGGGGACCAGGCGTACCGAGGGGACCGCCTCCTGGGGGGTGGCGGTCAGGAGACCGTCCACGGGGGTCACCGGACTCCCTGATCCGCATCCTCCGAGAAGAAGGAGGACGGCGGGGAGAAGGACCGGGACCCCGGCCGCCCGATGCCGGCTCCGCGGCAGGCTCCGACGCCCGGCCGGGGGGTGGGAGGCCAGGTCGTGCCCGTGCCCGTGCCCGACCGCGTGTGGATTCCGGTGTTCAGGCTGCATCGGTCGCCCCTTTCGCGCATGAAGTCTGCAGGACCCGGTCTCCCCGTGGAGACCCTGGCCTCGATCCAGGGAACGATTCAGTACCCCGGAATCGGACACCGGAGCCCCCGCACCCGGTTGAGGGCGGCGGCCAGCTCGTGGCGCCGGAACCCGGCCAGATCGCCCTCGGTTCCCCGGCCGAAGGCGTCGAGGGGGGTCCCGCCCTCGGCGGCGGCGCGGGCCATGGCGGCCTCCACCGCGTCGAGGAGGGCAGGGAGGTCACCGGAGAGGGAGCCATGCCGAAGCTCCCCCGCCACCCAGGCCAGGGCCTCGGCGATCCCCCGGAGCTGGGCCTGGGAGACCAGGGGCTCCACCGCCGAGAGGTCCACCTCGGTGGTGCCGAAGTCGATCCGGTCCCGCCCCCGGACCCGGACGGAAACGGCGCGCCGCCCCCGGGACGGGTCGAGGGAGGTGGGGTCGGGCGTACGGGGGGTGGGCGGTGCAAGGGGGTCGGGGGCCTCCCGCCTCCGGCCCGTGGCTGTCTCTTATACACA
>JBJHCG010000035.1:0-43323 GCA_050485885.1 Gemmatimonadales bacterium
TCGAAACAGGGGTCCATCGAGTGGTGATGCGAACGGCCTGACCCCGTCATCCCGGACCCGGGCCTGGAACGGGGATGGGGCGGTCGACCCGCCTCATCCCCCGAACCGCACCCCCTCCCCGCGAAGCACCGGGGCGATGGCCACCATGGCCTCCTCGAGTTCGGACCTCTCGATCACGAGGGGCGGGGCGAAGCGAATGACCTGGTGGTGGGTCTCCTTGGCGAGGATCCCCCGTTCCATGAGGGCTTCGCAGAAGGGCCGGGCGGGGCCGGATGCCTTCCGGATCACGACCCCGATCATGAGCCCCTTCCCCCGGACCTCCTCGACGTGGGGGGATTCCACGCCCCGGAGGGCATCCATGAACCACCGCCCCAGTTCATCGGAGCGCTCGGAGAGTCGCTCCTCGAGGATGACCCGGAGGGAGGCGCGGGCCACCGCTGCTCCCAACGGGTTTCCGCCGAAGGTCGACCCATGGTCGCCGGGGCGGAAGACATCCATCATCCCGGCATCGGACAGGACGGCGGAAACCGGGTAGACGCCGCCTCCCAGCGCCTTCCCCACGATGACGACATCGGGGCGGAGGTCCTCCCAGTCGGAGCAGAGGAAACGGCCCGTGCGCCCGAGCCCGGTCTGGATCTCGTCGGCGATGAAGGCCACCCCGCGTTCGCGGCAGATCTCCCGGGTGCAGGCCAGGTACCGGTCCGGGGGAACGACGACCCCTCCCTCCCCCTGAATGGGCTCCACGAGGAACCCCACGGTGTTCGGACCGATGGCTTCGTCCAGGGCCCGGGCATCGCCGTAGGGAATGACCTTGAAGCCCGGGGTGAAGGGGCCGAACCCCTCCCGGTACGCATCCTCCGAGGAGAAGGAGACGATCGTGGTGGTACGTCCGGCGAAGTTTCCGGCGCAGACGAGGATCTCGGCCTTTCCCTCGGGCACCCCCTTCACCTGGTATCCCCACTTCCGCACCATCTTGATGGCCGTTTCCACCGCCTCGGCCCCGGTGTTCATGAGGAGGGCCTTTTCGTACCCGGTGGCCTGGCAGAGCTCCCGGAGGAAGGGCCCCATCTGATCGTTGTGGAAGGCCCGGGAGGTGAGGGTGATGCGCTCGGCCTGGTCGCGCAGGGCCTGGAGAATGGCCGGATGCCGATGCCCCTGGTTCAGCGCCGAGTAGGCCGCGAGCATGTCGAGGTATTCCCGCCCCTCCGCATCCCGGACCCGGACCCCCTCTCCCCAGGTCAGGACGACCGGGAGGGGCTTGTAGTTGTGGGCCCCGAAGCGATCGGCCTCCTCGATGAGGGCATGGCTGCGGGTTCCGGTCTCGGTTCCGGCGGGGGGATGCATGGGTCCTCCTGGGGATGGATGCGCCTGGGTGCGGTCGGTGGCGCGGGGCCCCGGAGGCCGGCGCCGGACCTTACGGCAAGCTCACACCCGGGCCGTCGGGGGGCAACGGGGACTCGGCAGGGCCCCCCAGGACCACCGCAGGGCGAGGACGCTCATCGACTTGGAAGTGAAAGACATCGGGGCGGGCGTAGTGACCCACCACGTCGAACTCGAGGCGCTCCTCCTGAAGGCGGCCGAGGGGAAGATCGACCAGGAGCATTCCCGCCTCCCCCAGGAGGGGGCCGGCAAGGACCTCACCGTCGGGCCCCACCACCACGCTCCCCCCGGGACAGAGCGCTTCGGGCCACTCGGCGAGCTCGGCCCGGGCCGTGCCTCCGGCATCGTCCGATTCGAGGAGGGCCGCCGGGTAGTGGTCGCGGGTCACGAACTGGTTGCATCCAAGCACGAAGCACCGCCCCTCGACGGCGATGTGCCGGAGGGTGGCCTGCCACCGGTCCCGGGCATCGGCCGTGGGGGCCAGGTAGATCTCCACCCCCTTTCCGTAGAGGGCCATGCGGGCGAGGGGCATGTAGTTCTCCCAGCAGATGAGTCCCCCCACCCGGCCGAAGGGGGTCGAGACCACGGGGAGGGTGCTCCCATCGCCCTCCCCCCAGACGAGGCGCTCGGCCGCGGTGGGCTTGAGCTTTCGGTGAATCCCGAGGAGGCTCCCCCCGGGACCCCAGAGGGCCTGGGTGCAGAAGAGGGTGGAGGCGAGGCCGGGGCGCCGTTCGATGAGCCCCACCGAGAGGTGGACCCCCGTTTCCTGCGCCAGCCGTCCGAGGCGCTCCGCGTCGGGCCCGGGAAGGGTCAAGGCCGAGGCGGCGTAGCGGCGGTAGAGGGCCTTCCCCCCCGGCGCTCGTCCTCCCACCGCCGTCCCGAAACGCAGCCCCCAGGGGTAGCCCCCGAGGAAGGCCTCGGGAAAGAGCACGAGGCGGGCCCCGGCGTCGGCCGCCTCCCGGGTCCGGGCCTCCACCTCCTCCAGCGCCCCCTCCAGGTCGAAGGGGAACCCCCGGGGCTGGACCACTGCCACCCGCACCTCGGAGGCTGGCGAAGGGGAGGGAGAACCGGGAGAGGAGGAGGGTCCGGAAGGGGCGGAGCCGAGGGGCGGGAGGGGCGAGTCGGTCATGGGGGCGTGCGCTTCGGAGGAGGGGAAGGGCGGGAGGGGACGAGGGAGGGAGGGCCGAGGCACCGGGATGGTTCCAGGGCGCCCCTGCGACTGCGCCCCCGCGAGTCGAAACTCGCAGGGGCGCAGGGGGTCGGTCAGGGGATCAGCGCCTCATCCGCATTCGCTGTACCCGCAGACATGACACTTCACGCATCCCTCTTCGTAAGCCATCTGGGAGGACCCGCACTCGGGGCAGGTCCCCAGGTAGGACTCCTGGGCCTTCGGATCGACCACGGAGCGGGCACGCACCTGGGGAGCCGGCTGGGCGCCGCCCGCTGCGGACGACGGGGAGCCGGCCGGGGGCACCACCGTGGCCACCCCCTGGACGCGGGGTCCGATGGGGAGCTCCTCCTGGACCCCTTCGCGCTCCATCAGGTAGCGCTCGATGGCCTGGGCGATGGCATCGGGGGCGGAGAGCACCTTGCTCGGTCCGATCCCCACCGCCCGGTCGCAGGAAATCCCCCGGAGCTGATCCCGCACGGCGGTGATGGGGATTCCCGACCGGAGGGCCAGGGAGGCGAGGCGTCCAATGGCCTCGGCATCGGCATTCGCCGCACCCCCGGCCTTCCCCAGGGTGGTGAAGACCTCGAAGGGGCGCCCGGCCTCGTCCTCGTTGATCGTCACGTAGAGGTCGCCCAGGGGGGAGATCATCTTGATCGTCCGGCCACGGAGAACCTCGGGGCGGTGGCGCTTGTGCCGGGCCGCCCGGGCCACTTCGTCTTCCTGCGCGTACCGCGTCCGGAGCTGCTCCATCTCCACCCGGACCCGGTGCGCCTCCTCCCGGGCGTCGGCCAGCGCCTGCTCCAGCTCGATGCTGGCCGCGGCCACGGCGGCCTCGAGGGCGGCGGGCTCCGGCGCCGGCTCCTCCTTCTTCCCCGTCTTCCCGGTGGAGAGGACCTGCATGGGGCGGCACCCGTCGCGGTAAACCGTGACCCCCTTGCAGTCCAGCTCGTAGGCCAGCTCGTAGATGGCCCGCACCTCGGCCTCGGTGGCTTCGTGGGGGAAGTTCGTGGTCTTGGAGATGGCGGAGTCCGTGTGCTCCTGGAAGGCCGCCTGCATCCGGACATGCCACTCCGGGGTGATGTCGTGGGCCGTCACGAAAACCCGCTGTACCGCCTCCGGCACCTCGTCGAAGTGGATGTGCCCCTCGGTGGCGATCCGCTCCATGAGCTCTTCGGAGTACCACCCCTGCTCCTTCGCGATGCGAATAAAGTCGGCGTTGACGTCGGGCATGAGGGCCCCCGCCTGGTTCCGCATGAAGGCCACGGCGAAGAGGGGCTCGATTCCCCCGGAGCACCCCGCGAAGATGCTGATCGTGCCGGTGGGCGCCACCGTGGTGATGTTCGAGTTCCGGAGGGGGCGCTCCGGCCGGATCCGGGAGCCATCGGGCCCGCGGGCGCAGCTCTCCTCCGGCCCCCAGATCGAAGCCTCCCAGGCCGGGAAGACCCCCCGGACCTCGGCCAGCCTCTCCGAGGCCCGCCGGGACTCCTCGTTCAGGAAGCTCATGACCCTCCGGCCCAGTTCCACGCCCTCGTCCGAGGAGTAGGGCACCCCGCACCGGACGAGGAGGTCGGCCCACCCCATGATCCCCAGCCCCACCCGACGGATCTTCTGTGCCAGCTCGGTGATCTGGGGAAGGGGGTACCGGTTCGCATCGATGACGTTGTCGAGGAAGTGGGTGGCCAGGTGGACCACGGTGCGCAGGGCCTCCCAGTCGATGCGGTCCTCGGCGGGGGTCCCCTCGGGGAGGTCCGTGCGCACGAAGGCCCCCACATTCACGCTCCCCAGGTTGCAGACGTCGTAGGGGAGGAGGGGCTGTTCCCCGCAGGGGTTCGTGGCCTCGTAGTCACCCAGGGCGGGAACCGGGTTGTAGGCATTCGCCCGGTCGATGAAGAAGACCCCCGGCTCGCCGGTCTTCCACGCCCCGTGCACGATCATGTCGAAGATCTCGCGGGCGTTCTCCGTGCCGACGACCTCGCCGGTCCGGGGGCTCTTCAGTTCGTACGCGGTCCCCGCCTTCACCGCATCCATGAAGGCATCGGTGATGGCCACCGAGATGTTGAAGTTCGTGATCTGCGAGGTGTCGTCCTTGCAGGTGATGAACTCGCGGATGTCGGGGTGATCCACCCGGAGGATCCCCATGTTCGCCCCTCGGCGCGTCCCTCCCTGCTTCACGACCTCGGTGGAGGCGTCGTAGAGCTTCATGAAGGAGACGGGCCCCGAAGCCACCCCCATGGTCGACCGCACGGTGTCGCCCGTGGACCGGAGGCGCGAGAAGGAAAACCCGGTCCCTCCCCCGGACTGGTGCACGAGGGCCATGGACTTGAGGGTGTCGTAGATCCCGCTCTCCCCGTTCGAGAGGGCATCGTCCACCGGGAGGACGAAGCAGGCGGAGAGCTGTCCCAGGGGCCGGCCGGCATTCATGAGGGTGGGCGAGTTCGGCTCGAACTTCCCCGTCGACATGAGGTCGTAGAAGTGCCGCGCCAGCTCCTCCACCGCCGCCTCGGAGGCCCCGAAGCGGCGATCCTCCTCGGCGATGACCCGGGCCACCCGCCAGAACATCGTCTCGGGCTCCTCCACCGGGTTCCCGTCTTCGTCCTTCTTGAGGTATCGGCGCGCCAGGACCAGGCGGGCGTTCTCCGAAAGGGTCGCGCGGGGGAGGTCATCCGGGACGGTGTCGGGGAAGATCCAGGGCTCGTTGGAGAGAGGGGCGGAGGGGGCGGCGGAGGTGCGGTCCTTCCTGGACGGCATGGCGGGGTCTCCTGACATGGATGGGAAAGGCGGGGACCGGCGAGGGTGGGGAGCCCTGCGGGGGGTGTGGACAGCGGTGTGGAGAACGCGTGGAAAAGGGTGTGGAAGCCCCCGACCGCTTCGTGGAAATCCGCCGAAGAGGTTGAGGGACAACACCCGAATCCCGTGGAGAAGTGACCGGCCCGTTCCGAGGACGAGGGGCGGACACCACTGAATCCAGTAGCGGCGACCATCATAGGGCACGAGATGTAGGGGGTCAAGGGAAAATTTCCCCTGCCGCGCACGAACCCCCCGAACACGCCCTTCTCCCGGCCTCAGAAGCCCCAGCCCACCGCCGCGTAGAGGGAAGGCCCCGGGAGGACGCGTCCCGGAGGGGCTCCGGCCAGCGGCACCGCGATCCCGGCTCTCAGGAGGGAGGGGGAACCGAAGAAGAGGGTGTGAAGAAGGGCCACTTCCGCCCCGGATGCGGCGAGCCGGGTCACCCCACCCTGGCTCCCCCCGGCCTCCCTTCCTCCCGGAAGGGTGCCCGCCCCCTCCAGCCAGAGTGTCCCGGCCACCCGGTCGAGGTGGGCGGGAAGCAGTCCCCCCCCGGGTGCCACCAGCCCTCGGTGAACCACCGCCAGGGGAATGCGGAGCTCGGCTCCCCCTCCCCAGGCGCGTGCCCCCCCGCCCGTCCCCTCCTCGAACCCCCGGACGGCGAAGGCGCCGGGGGCCCGGTCCCAGGTGAACCCCAGTGCGCCCGCCCCTCCCCCTCCTCCCCCCCCGAGCAGGAAGGTCCCGGCACCGGCCCCCGGGCCCGAGGCCGCCCCCACGCTCCCGCGCAGGGCGAAGACCGGGGGAGTCCCCCCGGCGCGGGCGAGCCCCCGGGTCCCCACGGCGCGGTAGGCCCGGCCCTGCGCCACCAGGTCGCGCCGGGAGCCATCGACCCCGGGCACTCCGCGGAGGGAGTCGGGCACCCCCACATCGAGCCGTTCGCGGAGTCGGAGCGCCAGCGAGGCCCCCCGGGCCGGGCCCGGATGGTAGGGTGCGCTGCGTGCGGTGGAGGCCGAGAGGGTGAAGGCCCCCTGGGCGAGCTCCCGTCGGGGGCGCAGGAGCGCGGCCCGGGAGGAAAGCCCGCCTCCCGACTCCACGAGGAAGAGATCTTCCCGGATTCCCCGCACCTCCCAGACCCCCTGGACGGACGAGCGCCACCGGGGACGAAGCACCCCGGCGGAAAGGGCCACCGCCCGCTCGCGCCCCACCACCCCCAGGGGATCCGGATCCTCCGGATCGGGGGTGGCGACCACCCCGGCCACCCTCCACCGCTGCTCGACGCCCCCGACCAGGACCGGGTTCCCGAGCCCTGCCCACCGCCAGGAGGCGGTCCCCTCCCACCCCCGCCCCGGTCCTCCCACGGGAAGGGTGAGGCGAAGGTCCCAGCGGTGGCGGTCCACGACATCGGCGGCCCAGCTCTCCACCCCCACCCGGGTGGGGAGAAGCTCGAGCCCCTGCAGGGAGGCCGCGCCGTCGAGGACGGGGAGGAGGTGCCGGGGCCGAAGGGTTGCGCGCGGAGACCAGGACCGGGTCTCGACGGGTTCCCAACGGGCCTCGAATCCCTCTTCCATGTCCGGACCGGGCGGGAGACGAGGAGGCGGACGCACCGGCTCGAAGCCGGCCTCCGGAGACCAGGGGATCCGGGCCAGGTCCCACCCCGTGCCGGTGAGGAGGGAGAAAACGACCTCGTTCCCCTCGGGGGCGATGGTGGGAAAGGCCGCAGCCGTGGGAAGGTCGGTGAGCTGCCGCACCCTCCCCCCCCACCCCTCCGAACGCCGGAGATGATAGAGGTTCGAAACCCCGTCCCGCTCCGAGGTCCAGAGAAGCCCATCCCCCTCCGGAAACCAGGCCACACCGCTCACGGGCACGGCGAGTTCTTCCACCACCCGGAAGGAGGGGACGCCCTCGAGGGGAGGAAGCCGCCCCGGGGAAGGAGGGTACTCGGGAGGGTGCGCGACCGGAGGGGACACGGGGCTCCGGGAGGAGGAGGGTGACGCTCCGCCGGGAGCCTGGACCTCGGGGACCTCCAGAACCCCCACCGCCCACCATCCTCCCGCCCGCCACCGAAGGAGGGCCACCTCCCGGCCGTCGGGGGACCACCGGGGGTGGGACCAGTGCACCCCCGGATCCGGAGGGGCCAGGGTTCGGACCCATTGTCCCTCCGGGTCGAGGAGCGCCAGGGTCTTGGTCCCCTCCCCCTCCAGAACGGCCACGATCCACCCGTGACCGGGGTGCAGATCGGCACCGGCCACCCGGAGAAGGTCGGTGCCCGCACCGGGAAACCCGCTTCCTTCGGGGCCCCGAAGCCGAAGGCGGACCCGTCCGCCCTCCCCATCGAGACGCCAGAGCTCCCCCCCGATCCGGTAGCGATCCCGGTACTCGGGCTGGACGGTGAAGAGGTGGTCCCCGGGGCCGGAGGCCAGGGGGGACGCAAGGTGCAGGGAGGCCAGGACCCGGGGCGAGGCCGTCCCCACCACCACCTGCGGATCCCGGATCCCGTCCACCCGCGTCCAGGCCAGCACCCACCCACCCCCTTCCCGGACGAAGTGCGGGAAGAAGGCTCCCCGCTCGCCCACGGTGAGACGTTCCGGCGTGGGGGCCAGGTCCCGGAGCTCGATGGCCGCCAGGCGAGCCCGGGCCTCCGCCTCCCGGTGGGCGAGCCAGCCCTCGTGCAGGGTCGACAGCGACGCGCCGAAGGCGTCGCGCGCTGCCGACTCGAGTGCGAGCGGGTTCAGGCGTGTGGCCTGGCGTTCCACGAACTTCGCCACCGCGTCGGGACCATGCTCGTGCGCCAGGTCGTGGAAGAAGGGACCGCCCCAGGCGTAGGGGCGCTCGCCTCCCGGGAAGTGGGGAGCGTTCCCGGTTACCTGATCGAGGCGCTCCCCCCGGCCCTCGAGGAGTGCGGCGCGAATGGTGGCATCGAAACGGGCGCCGTGGAGTCGACCGGCGCCCGTGAAATCGGACTCGGCCTGGACCGCCACCCCCTCCACCCCCCAGGTGGGGAGAAGGAAGGCGGGAAAGTGGGGCCACGCCGAAGGAAGGCGGCCCGTGAGGCGACGGGCCCAACGCCCCAGGGGGCTCGTCATCTCGAGGTGAAGGATGTGGACGAGCTCATGGGTGATGACGAGTTCCAGCCAGTCGTCGTAGGGCATGGCCGACATCCCCTCGGCTGGAGGTCGCGCCCAGATCGTGACCCGGGGGTAGGGCGCGATGCGGGCGAAGCCGTTGGAGAGGTCCACATGATCGGTGAGGAGGAGCTGAATGGGTTCATCCGGGAGCACCCCGAAGCCGTCCAGCCGGGCGAGCCCCCGCTCGGCCCGCTCCGCCGCCCGGCCCGCCAGTCCCTCGAGTCCCTCGGGAAAGACCACCTCGAAATGGGGCGTGCGAAAGGTCCTCCAGCTCTCCTGCGGCGGTGGCGCCTGGGCCAGGAGAGGTACGGCGAGGAGAAGCACGGAGAGGAGAGGCCCCCCGAGAAGGATGGCGAGGGAGAGGGGGAGGGCGGGGTGGAGTCGCACGGGCACAGGCCCCGGGAGAAGGCGTGTCGGGCGGCGGGCCGGGGGTCGGGCCCGATGCCTGGAGCGCGAAGGCGCGAAGGGGAGGAGGAGGAGCATGCGCCGGAAGGCGGGGTGTGGGGGCGGGGTGTGGGCAGGAGGTGCCCGGGTCCGAGGCGACCCGGGGCCGGGGACGGGTCCGATACCCCTCTGCCTGAGGGTCGGCCCCGGACGATCCTCCGGCAAGCCCTCCGGTCGAGGTCGGGGTGGCCGAAGGGAGACGGTCTCTCGGCGAAGGAAGGGCCCGGGGGGTGGCAGGAAGCGGGAGCCGGGGAGGCCCTCCGGCGGGAGCGGGGAGCCCCCGGGCGGAACCAAGTGGGGGGCCCGGGGAAAGAAGACGATCCCCTCCCCTTCCCCGCGATCCCTTCGCCGGAGCCGACCCATCGTGAAGGACCTCATGCGAAACCAGGATTTCCAGAAGGCGGCCCTGGCCGCCCTCACCACCGCCGGAGCCTCGGCCCTGAAGAAGTGGGTGGGGAAGCGACGCCCCGCCGCCACCCGGATCCTGCGGGGTGCTGCCGCCGGAGCCGGGGCCGCCGCCCTCGTCGCCGCCCTTCGGGTGCTCGTGGACCGGGACCGGGAGATCCCCGCCCCCGGAGCCATCGTGGATGCCCTCCTGGCCGGCGCCGGGAAGGGCGTGATCTACACCGCCGTGGTGGACCCCGTTCTCCCGGGCCCTCCGGTGGCGCGCGGTGCCATGGTGGGTGCGGCCGAGTACCTCTCGGCTCCCTGGGGAGGCCTCCTTCGTCGCCTCTCGACGCTCTCACCGGTGGACCGGATTCCGGTGGTGGGCGCCCTTCTCGATGCCGGGGAAGCGGAGGACGATCCCTTCGTGGCCTACCTCCTCTTCGGGATCGCGCTGGGGCTTCTCAGCGGAGAGGGCGGTCCGGACGACGACTGACCACCGGCACCGTGGCATCCCAGGCAGGAGGTCGCGCCTCCTCCGGGCCTCGAAGCCACCCCTCGGCTTCGTCGCAGGACGCCAGCATCTCCTCCCCTCCCTCCTCTACCGGGGCACCCCGGGCCTCCGGAGGGAGGATCCCCAGGAGCGCCGTGATCTCCTCCCAGTCGCGGAGCCAGCAGAAGGCGGCGGGCCACGACCCGACAATGGCGGGGAGGAGGCGCATGGAGACCCCGTCCACCTGGTCGATGAGAAGGTAGCGGGCCCCCAGGGCATCGGCCTGGGCCAGAAGGGGGCGGGCGTGGGGTTCGAAGGGAAAGACGCGTCCGGGTGTGCCCCCCAGGGCGAAGAAGATGCGGGGCTTCCGGTTCAGGACCACGGCGCCCTCGGGGAGGTTCACCCCGCTCCAGGCCGCCGCATCCCGGAAGGTCCGGAAGGGCTCGCCGTGGCATGTGAAGGGATCCCCCCCGGCCTGTTCGGTCAGGCTCCGGCAGTGCGATGCCGCCTCCCCGCGCACCTGGATCCCGAGGAAGGCAGGTCCCAGGAGGAGGAGGGAGCCCAGGGCCGCCGCCCCCCACCCGGCGTACCCGCGGGGCGGGGATGCCTCCCCCGCCCCCCTTCCCGCATGTGGCGCGGAGGTCCGTCCCCGCCCCGCCCCGGTCGGGGCGGCCGCCGTCGGGCCGCGCTGCGCCGGGAGGAGGCGCCATCCCCGGGCAAGAACCTCGGCGGCCCAGAAGAGGAGGAGGGGGTAGAGGGGGAGGACGAAGCGGTCCCCGGACCAGACGGCGGGCCAGAGGAGGACGAGCCCTCCGTAGAGGGGGAGGAAGAGTTCACCGAGCCCCCCCCTTCCCTCGACCAGGCGGAGACCCCACCCGACGAGGGCGAGGGCTGCCAGGCTCACCCCCAGAAAGGCCACCCCCGAGGGAGGGGCCACGCTCCCCCACCACTCCGTCCCCAGGACCCGGGTCAGGTAGAGGTGGAGGTTCGTTCCCACCCGGGCGAGGAGCTCGGAGACGCCCACCGTTCCCAGGGCCGGATCGTAGGGGTTCACCATCCAGAACTCGTCCTGGTACGCCCCTTCCCCCGCTTCCCGGCCCCGGAGGACCCAGAGGAGGATGGGAAGCGCCGAGAGGAGGGCCACCGCCCCCAGCGCACGCCACCGGGCACCCCAGGCCAGGAGAACGAGGAGCCCGACCCAGAGGGGGAGACCGGCGGTCCGGGTGAAGAGGGCCAGCAGGGCACCGCTGGCCGCCACCCCGATCCAGAGGGAGCCGCCCTGCGCCCATGGGGCGGGCTCCTGCCATCCCGGGCGCCTCGAAAGGAAGAGCCCGGCTCGATCGGCCCCCACCAGGGCGAGAAGGACGCCCACGAGGAAGAGGGGCTCGGACAGAACCCACCGGGAGGCCTCCACCCATCCGGCCGACGTCAGGGTGAGGAGGGCGAGAATCCCCCCTGCGAACCATGCCGCCGGCGAGGGCGGGGTTTGCGCGCCCCCCCGGGCTTCCCCCCACCGGCCGGCGACCCACACCACGACCCCCACGGAGGCCAGAAGCACGAGGGCCGCAGCCAGCGTCTTGAAGGCCACCCACGACTCCGCACCCAGGGACATGGCCAGGGCGAGGAGAAGGGACCAGGCGGGGGGATACTTGGCGTGCGGCGGAACGAGGGGGTCCCAGAACTCGGTGTATCCCGTTCCCTGGACGAGGGAGGCGGCAAGGGCCAGGTAGGCGGCATTGTCCCCCCCGGAGTGCGGCGCCGGCATCCGGACCCAGGCCAGGAGCGCCAGGTGCACGAGAACGACCCCCAGGAGGACGCCCAGGGGGACCGCCCAGGCCCCCCATCCGGGAGCCTCCGGGGGGACGCCCGAAGGTCCTTCGCGGGTCCGGCCCCTTCCGGCGGAGCGCTTCACCGGCGGGTCCCGGGGGTGAAGGATCCCAGGACCCGGGGGCCCGCTGCCCCCGTGGCCGAGGGGAGGTTCCCCGGGAGGCCCTGGAGGTGCGCCCAGGCCAGAAGCGCGAAGGCGGCGGCTTCCCGGGCATCGGGATCGATCCCCAGGGCCACCTCCCCCGTGCGGACCGGGGGAGGCGTCGGCCCGGACCGGCCAGCCGTCGCGCCCTCTCCCTCGGCCCATGCGGTCCGGAGTGCTGCCTCGATCCTGCGGACCAGGGTGGGGTTCCGCGCCCCTCCCCCGGCCAGCACCACCTCGTGGACGGCACCCAGGGGGAGATGGTCCCGGTAGCTCCGCGCCACGGAGCGGGCGGTGAACTCGGTGAGGGTGGCCAGGAGGTCGTCCCAGTCCCCGGGCGTGAGGAGGGCGCCTTCGCCCCGGCCTCCATGCCGGTCCGCCTCCATCGACACCACGATCTCCCCCAGGCGTGCCTCGCCGAAGCGCTCTCGGCCCGTGGAGCGGGGGGGCGGTGCCGCGAAGAAGGGGTCGCCCACGAGCGAGGCGAGAAGGCCCTCGTCCACGCCCCCCCGGGCTCCCCGGATCCCCTCCACATCCCACCGCTCCGCCCCTCCCGTGGCTCGCCGCACCGCACCATCAAGGAGGGCCACCCCCGGACCTGTGTCGAAGGCCACCACCCGATGGGGATCGCCGTCGGGAGGGAGGAAGGTCACATTCCCCATTCCCCCCAGGTTCTGGATGGCCCGACCCACCCCGGGCCGATGCAGGAGGTGGAGGTCGGCCCAGGGAACGAGGGGAGCGCCCTCTCCCCCGGCGGCCATGTCGCGGGACCGGAAGTCCGAAACCACCGGGATCCCGGTCCCCTCGGCCAGGGTGGCCGGATCTCCGAGCTGGAGAGTCCATCCG
Source organism: Gemmatimonadales bacterium (assembly GCA_050485885.1). GTDB lineage: Bacteria > Gemmatimonadota > Gemmatimonadetes > Longimicrobiales > Gaopeijiaceae > SKNW01. The sequence goes on from JBJHCG010000035.1 coordinate 12,597, forward strand.
CGCCGCGGGGAAGGCGCCTTCCGGGGGGGTTCATGCCAGATCGTCTGGCCATGAGAGCCCAGGGCTGCCACCGCCTCGGGGGGGGTGCCCGCCTCCTCCAGAAGGGCGAGAAAGGCCCGGGCGAAGGCGTCTCCCAGCTCGATGTGGAGGGCGGCGAGTTCGGTTGCGTCGGACCCTCCCGGCGCCATGGCCCGGTGCATCCGCTCCACGAGGGCCCCTTCCCAGGGCACCGTCCGGAAGGCCACGACGCGCCATCCCTGGAGAAGGGAGCCCGGGCGGGCGGGAGCATGGGGACGCGCGGAATCGGGGGCGGGCACCTCCACATCGGGTGCCTCCGCCTCCCGCGCCTCCGCCTCCCGCGCCTCCGCCTCCCGCGCCTCCACCTCCAGGAGAAGGGCGTCGATCCCGTCGAGGGAGGTCCCCGACAGGAGCCCCCCCACGAGGAGGGTCCTGCTGCGGGGGGTCACGGCTCGGGCGCTCCCACGAGGGCCCCCACCCTCCCTCCCACCCGGTCCAGCTCCCGGCGTGCGGTGGCCGCATCCACCCCGAGGCGGGCCATGACGAGGGCGGTCCGGACCTCTCCCCCCGCCCGTTCGAGGAGTGCCCCGGCCTCTTCCGGAGACACCCCCAGGGTGGCCCGGAGAATGCGCCGGGCCCGGTCGTCGAGCTTCTGGCAGGTGACCTGCAGGTCGACCATGAGGTTCCCCCAGGTCTTTCCCGAAAGGACCATGGCCCCGGTGGTGAGGGTGTTCAGGACGAGCTTCGTGGCCGTCCCCGCCTTCATCCGGGTGGAGCCGGTGACGAGTTCGGGCCCGGTGAGGGGAGCAATGACGAGGTCGTGGGTCTCCCGGAGCGCCGGGGGAGGCGGTGTGCAGAGAAGGAATCCGGTCCGGGCCCCGCGTTCCCGCGCCCGGGCCAGGGCCCCATGCACGTAGGGCGTGGTGCCGGAGGCGGCGATCCCCAGGACGAAGTCGCCCGCACGCACCCCCCGGGCCTCCAGGTCGCGGGCGCCGTCTTCCGGGTGGTCCTCCGCGCCCTCCTGGGCCCGGACGAGGGCCTCGAACCCCCCCGCGATGATTCCCTGCACAAGCTCGGGATCGGTCCCGTAGGTGGGCGGCATCTCGGCGGCGTCCAGAACCCCCAGCCGCCCACTCGTTCCGGCCCCGACATAGAAGAGACGCCCCCCGCGGCCAAAGGTTTCGGCCACCAGGGCCACCCCCCGGGCAATGGCTTCGGCCTCGGCCGCCACCGCCTCGGCGACGGTCCGGTCCTCGGCCTGGATCCGGTCCACGAGTTCCCGGGGAGAGAGGCGGTCCAGGTCGTGGCTGCGGGGGTTGCGCTGTTCGGTGAGGCGGTCGTCGAGCATGTCCGGAGGTCCCGTGCGCGGTCGAGTAGCGAGGTCCGGGAGGGAGGGCCCCGTTGACAGGGCTCCCCTCCGGCGAAGAAGCTAACCGGGTCCGGAAGGTCGCGCCTCCCCGGCTTCCCCCCACCGAACCCCCATGCCCTCCTCCGACCTCCTCGCCCGGGCCCAGCTCCATACCCGGGCCCTCGTCTCCCTTCGCCGGGAGCTGCACCAGCACCCCGAACTCTCCTTCCAGGAGCGCGCCACGGCAGCCCGCATCGTGGCGGAGCTCGAAGGGATCGGGGGCGCCTCCGGCACCGGGACCCGCCCAGGCCTCCGCCCCCCCTTCCGCATCCAGTCCGGGGTGGCCCGAACGGGGGTGGTGGCCGAGAGGGAGGTGGGAGGAGCCGCACCCGGTGACCGCGTCCCCACGGTGGCCCTCCGGGCCGACATGGATGCCCTCCCCATCGAGGAGGCGAACGACCTCCCTCACCGCTCCCGGGTTCCGGGCGTGATGCATGCCTGCGGCCACGACGCCCACATGGCCGGGCTCGTGGGCGCGGCCCGCCTCCTTGTGGACCTCGATGGGGAGGGGGCGCTTCCTCCGGGGCGCATCCGCCTCCTCTTCCAGCCCTCGGAGGAGGCCATGGATGGGGAGGGGTGGAGTGGGGGCCGCCTCCTGGCCCATGAAGGGGCCCTGGAGGGGGTGGACGCCGTGGTGGGGCTCCATGTGGGGGCCCACCTGGAACAGGGAAAGGTCTTCCTCGCCGAGGGCCCCTTCTTTGCGGGAGCCGACACCCTGGAGATCCGGGTGGAGGGGAAGGCCGCCCACGCCGCCCGCCCCCACGAGGGGGTGGATGCCCTCGTTCTGGCGGCCCAGGGAGTCCTGGCCGCCCAGCAGGCCGTCTCGCGGGGAATCGCCCCGGAGCGGCGGGGGGTGGTCTCGCTGGGCACGATCCGGGGAGGCCATGCCCACAACATCGTCTGTGACGAAGTCGTGATCGGAGGCACCCTCCGCTACTTCGAGCCCGAGGTCCGGGAAGCGCTCCGGCGCGGGATCACGAATGCCTTCCGGGCCCTGGAGGTGCAGGGGGCCCGGGTCACGGTGCGCTTCATCGACGGCTACCCTCCCGTGGTGAACCATCCGGAGGTCACGGCCCGGGTCCGGGAGGCCGCGGTGGCGGTGGCCGGGGAGGGGGTCCTCGCCCCCGATGCCGAGGCTGCCATGACGGCCGAGGACTTCTCCTTCCTCGCAGCCCGGGCTCCGGGCGCCTTCTTCTGGCTGGGGGCCGCCCTCCCCGACCGGAGGGAGCACCATCACCCCCGCTTCGACATCGACGAGTCCGTCCTTCCCCTGGGCGCCGCCCTCCTGGCCGGGGCCGCGCACCGACTCCTCCTCGAAGGGCCGCCCCGGTAGGGCCTGCCCGGCGCCACACCTCGCGCACCGTCCCGGCGCCTCCTTCCCCCCGTCACCCCATCCCTGCCACCCGAATGCCCGCATCCACCCCCTTCCGATGGACTCCCCCGGGCGCCCTCGCCCTCCTCCTCCTGGCCGTGGGACTCCCGGGGTGCGGAACCCCGCCACCCCCGCCCCCCCTTTCCCCCGAGGAGGTGCCCCGGGCCGAGATCACCTTTCCGGAAGGGTGGCGCTTCGATGGGGAAGCCCTCCCCGTGACCGGGCGGGGCGGCGCCGTGAGCACCACGGACTCCATTGCCACCCAGGTGGGAATCAGGATCCTGGAGGCGGGGGGAACGGCCATGGATGCGGCCATCGCCCTTTCCTTTGCCCTGGCGGTGGTGAACCCGGAGGCGGGGAACCTGGGAGGCGGAGGCTTCATGGTGACCCGCCTGGCCGACGGCTCCGCCTCGGCCCTGGATTTCCGGGAGACGGCCCCCCTGGCCTCGACCCGCGACATGTACATGGACGACGCAGGGGAGCTCACCGAGGCCTCCGTGCTGGGGCACCTGGCGGCGGGGGTGCCCGGAACGGTCATGGGGATGTGGGAGGCCCACCGCCGCTACGGAACCCTCCCCTGGGAGGCGCTGGTGGAGCCGGCGGTGGCGCTGGCCGACGGCTTTCCCCTTCACGAACGGCTGGCCCGATCCCTCCGGGGGGCCCGGAACCAGCTCTCCCGCTTCGAGACCACCCGCGAGACCTTCCTCCCTGGAGGCGACGTTCCCGAGGTGGGAACGGTCTTCCGCCAGCCCGCGCTGGCCGCCACCCTGCGCCGCATTCGCGACGAGGGGCCCGACGGCTTCTACCGGGGGGAGACCGCCGACCTCATCGTGGCCGAAATGGAACGGGGTGGGGGCATCCTCACCCACGAGGACCTGGAGGCCTACCGGGCCGTGTGGCGGGATCCGGTGATCTTCACCTACCGGGGTCACCGGGTCATCTCCATGCCTCCGTCTTCCTCCGGAGGGGCCACCCTTGCCCTCATGGCCCACATGCTCGAGGCCCATGACCTGGCCTCCCTGGGATGGCACGCCCCGGATCATCTCCACCTCCTGGCCGAGGCGGCGCGGCGCGCCTATGCGGACCGGAACCAGGTCCTGGCCGATCCCGACTTCGTCGACATCCCCCTCCCCCGGATGGTCTCGAGGGAGTACGCCGCGCTTCGGGGGGCCGACATCGACCAGACGCGGGCCACCCCCTCCGGCGCGGTGGGACCGGGGCTCGAGGTGGGAGAGGCCACCGAGACCACCCACTTCTCGGTGGTGGACGGTGCCGGGAATGCCGTGGCCCTCACCACGACCATCAACTCCTCGTACGGGAGCAAGGTCACGGTGGCCGGCGCCGGCTTTCTCCTGAACAACGAGATGGACGACTTCGCCGCCCGGCCGGGCTTTCCGAACCAGTTCGGGCTCGTGCAGGGGGAGCAGAACGCCATCGAACCCGGGAAGCGGATGCTCTCGGCCATGACTCCGACCATTGTCGAGACCCCCGAAGGCGAGCTTCTCCTCGTGACGGGAACGCCGGGGGGCTCGACGATCATCACCACCGTGCTCCAGACCCTCCTGAACGTGGTGGACTTCCGGATGAGCGTGGCCCAGGCGGTGCAGGCGCCCCGGGTGCATCATCAGCACCTCCCCGATCTCCTCTACTGGGAGAGGGGGGCCCTTCCGGACTCGGTGGTGGAGGCCCTGGAGGCCCGGGGGCACGAGCTCCGCGAGCGGGGCGGGACGTCGGGCGATGTGCACGCCATTCTCCGCCTTCCCGACGGAACGCTCAGCGCCGCCGCCGACCCCCGGCTGGGGGGGCGGGCGGCGGCGCTTTCGCAGGTGCCCTGAGACGCGCGCCCTGGGGACGCGCGCCCTGGGAGGGGTGCCCCAGGGCGCGCGTCGCAGCCGAGCGTCCCGGTAGCGCGACCCGGGGCACGCCCCCCAGCTTCAGGAAACGAACCGCGGGACCGTGCAGGGAATCACGGAAGGACGAGAGGGCTGTCGAGGCGCACCGTCAGGGTGGAGCCCCGGGGGAGCACCGCGTGTCCGTCGCGCGTGGTAAGGGCGATCCCCAGCCCGGCGGCGGCACCGGCGGCAGCCCCCGCCACCGTGGACCGGGTGTCCCGACCCAGGATCTGGCCGATCACCGCGCCCGCAGCCGCACCGGTGGCCACCTTGGCCGCACTCCGCTGGCCCGAGTCCCGGGTTCCGGCCTCGATCTCGGTGGACTGGATCGTCCCCGAGAGGTCCTGGGCCCGACCATTCACCTGGACCGACGCAATGCGAAGGGCGAGGACCGCCTCCTCCTGGGCACTCCCGCTGCGTGAGGCCTCGGTCACGATGGCCCGAGCCCCCGTTCCGGCGGGGAGCGCCGCCCCGTGGTCGCCATTCACCCCTGAAACGAGCCGCAGCGGTACGCGCTGACCGGCTTCGTGGGTGGCGGTGGAGACATCCTCCTCCACCTCGAAGACCAGGATGGTCCCGGACGGAATGGCCGGGACAGGCGAAGGCGCGGCATCCCGGGGGGCCGAGGGGGCCTCCCCCGGACGCGCCTCCCCGCGCTCACCCGGGCGGGCCTCCTCGTAGGTGGCCCCGGGCGAGGGGTCCGTCGTCTCGGCCCAGGTGGCATCGTCCGGCCCCTCTGCCGCGTCCGAATCTCCCCCGCAGCCCGGAAGGAGGGCGAGGGAGGCGAGAACGGCCGTGGCGGAGAGCACTCGGGAAGAAAGCGGCAACGTCTTCATGGTCGGCTCCTTGGCGGATTCGTGAACTCCCGGGGGCGCAGGTCGGGTCCTCGCGACCAGCGCCGGGCCCCGGGCCCCATGGATCCCTTCGGGGCAGGGGCGCGGGAGGATGGATCTGGGTCCAGCCGGAAGCCCTCTTCTCGACCGGAGGAGGGCCCCGACGCCGCCACCAAAGGCGCAACCGGTGTGCCAGACGCGGGAAGGGCCGACGCCCCGACGAAAGTGCCCGCTCCCACGGCCCTCGTGGCCCCTCGTCCGTTCCTCCCCCCGGCCGGAGCGGGAAGAAGCTTCCTCCTCCCGGGAAAGGGTTTCCCGGGAGGAGGACCCGCGGAGCTCGGGGAGGGGTCAGTTCGCCACGACGAGGGGCGTCTCGAGCCGGATCCGGATCGTGGACCCCTCCGCCAGGGAGGCGTGGCCATCCCGGGTGGTGAGGGCGATCCCGGCGCCCGCCGCAGCACCGGCGGCGGCCCCGGCCACGGTGGAACGGGTGTCGCGCCCGAGGATCCGGCCCACAACCGCACCGGCCGCGGCGCCCGTGGCCACGGTGGCCGCCTGGCGCTGGGCCGAATCACGGGCCTCGGTGGCGACCTGGGTCTCGAGAACGGTGGCCTGGATCGGGTAGCGCTGACCATTCACGAGGAGCGCCCTGATCTCGAGAAGCAGGAGGGCCGACTCCTCCGCCGAGGGGCTCTCGCGGGACTCGGCGACCCGCCCTTCGAGGCGGGAACCGGCCGGAAGGACCTCCGTCCCGTCGGCCGTGCGGAGGGCCTCCCCGATCCGGGCCGTGAAGACATCGCCCGCCCGGCTCGTCCGCGTGGAAAGCGAGCCCTCGAGGGTGGCGGTGAGCTGGGTACCGGAGGGGAGGGTCTGACCCACGGGCTCGGGGGTCACCGCTTCCTCAGCCTCCACCTCGGGCGCGGGAGGGGGCGGCGGCGGAGCGGCTGCCGGGGGTGGCGTGGTCGTGGCGGGGGGGCGGGTGGCCCCCGGCTGCGGGGTCCGGGCCGGAGGGGCCGGATCCGTGGCCGAGGGGTCGGTCATGGGCGGCGCCTCGGGGGCGGTGGTCTCGTCCTGGACCACCTCGGGGGTGTCGTCCTCCCAGGGCATGGAATCCAGGTCCGCAGCGGACTCGGCGTCCCCACCGCAGGCGGCAATGCCCAGGGCCAAGGCCACGGCGAAGGCCGGGACCAGGGGGCGCCGGCGGGATCCGGAGAGGAAGGGAGAACTCGGGAGGGGGGAGTGACGGTTTGACACGGCTGGATCTCCTGGGCGTTCGAGTGCAGGTTCGAGGTCGGAATTCGGGCTCCGCACCGGTTCCTCCTGCGTTCGTCCCTCCGTCCTCGTCGGCCGGGGGCGGAGCGCGCGGTTCGGGGGTTCGGGCGGAAGGTTGAACGGGGGGAAGTGAACGGGGCACGGGAACGGTTTCATGGGGTTCTACCCCACGAGGGTTCCGAAGAGCCACTCTCCCCTGCCCTGTCCGTCTCGGCACCACTCCGTCCCTCCTCCCCCCGAGCTCGCGATCCTGGTCGTTCGGATCCGGGTTCGCACCGCCGGTTTCCACCTCGCGCCCCGAACCGCCGGGGGCTCTTCCCCTCCGGTTCTCCCCAGGTCCCCCGCCCCGCCCATGGTCCTTCCCCACCTCCGAACCCTGGCGCCCTACTTCCGCCCCTACCAGGCCGGAATGACCCTGGGTCTCTTCCTGGTGGTGATCTCGAACGTCTTCACGGTGGCCACCCCCTGGTTCCTTCGCGGTGCCATCGATGCCCTGGGCGCCGACGACCCGGAACGGAGCCGGATTCTGGGCTTCGCCGGGCTCATCCTTCTGGCGGCGGTCCTGGGAGGGGCGGCCAAGTACGGAATGCGGGAGCTCCTGAACGGGATCTCCCGGCGCATCGAATGCGACCTGCGCGAAGACCTCTTCCGACACCTCCTTCGCCTGGACGCCGCCTTCTGGGGCCGGCAGCGCACGGGCGACGTGATGAGCCGGGCCACGAACGACACCCTGGCGGTGCGGCAGGCCGTGGGGCCGGCGGTGATGTACGCCGTGAACACCACGGTCGTGTCGGCCTTCACCCTCTCCCTCATGGTCTGGCTGAGCCCGCGCCTCACCCTCCTGGCCCTCCTTCCCATGCTTCTCCTCCCCCCGGTGGTGCTGGGGTTCGGGCGCATCATCCACGAGCGGTTCGAGAAGATCCAGGAACAGTTCTCCACCCTCTCGACCATGGTCCAGGAGAACCTCACCGGGGTCCGGCTCGTACGGGCCTATGGGCAGGAGGGAGACCAGGCCGCCCGCTTCGCCCACCTGAACCAGGGGTATCTGGAGCGGAATCTCCACCTGGTCCGTGCCCAGGGGCTCTTCCACCCCATTCTCTCCCTCCTGACCGGGATCGCCATGGTCGTGGTGCTCTGGATCGGGGGAGGCGAAGTCATGCGCGGGACGATGACGGTAGGAGATTTCGTGGCCTTCGCCTTCTACCTGAACCTCCTCACCTGGCCCCTCATCGCCCTGGGCTGGGTCGTGAATCTCGTGCAGCGAGGGGAGGCCTCCATGGGCCGGCTCCGCTCCCTCCTCGACAGCGAGCCCGCCATTCGTCCGGGGGAGGGAGCCCCCGTCTCCCCTGCCCAGGCCCGGGGCGGGATCGAGTTCCGGGGCGTTTCCTTCCGCTACCCCGGCTCGGAGCGCCTCGTCCTGCAGGACCTCTCCTTCCGGGTGGACCCAGGGGAAACGGTGGCCGTGGTGGGCCCGACCGGTGCGGGAAAGAGCACCCTCGTCTCCCTACTTCCCCGCCTCCACGACCCCGCCACCGGGGTCATCCTCCTGGACGGGGTGCCCCTTCCCGAGCTGGACCCGGTGGCCCTCCGGGCACGGATCGGGATGGTCCCCCAGGATGCCTTCCTCTTCTCCGACACCGTGGGCCGCAATGTGGCACTGGGGGTGAGGACGACCGAGGAGGGGACCGGGGAGCGGGTTCCCGAGGCCGTTCTCCGCGCCTCCCGGGTGGCCCAGCTTCACGAGCAGGTGGAGGCCCTCCCCCAGGGGTACGACACCCGCCTGGGAGAACGGGGGATCAACCTCTCCGGGGGGCAGAAGCAGCGGGCCACGCTGGCCCGGGCCCTGGCCCGGGACCCGAGCATCCTCATCCTCGACGATGCCCTCTCTGCCGTGGACACCCACACGGAGGCGGCCATTCTCGCCGAGCTCCGCCGCACCCTCGAGGGGCGGACGGCCTTCCTCATCTCCCACCGGGTGAGTGCGGTGATGCACGCCGACCGGATCCTCGTTCTGGACGAGGGCCGCCTCGTGGAGGAGGGGACCCACGAGACCCTCCTGGCCCGGGGCGGGGTCTACGCCACCCTCCTCCGCCGCCAGCTCCTGGAGGAGTCGGTGGAGGCCGGGGTCCCGGCCGGGACGGTCAGATCCGGTCCATGAGGAAGTCCGGAGTGAAGGGGAGGAGCCAGGTGGTAAGGACGGTGAAGGCCCCGGTCACGAGGAGCAGCCCCAGGAATACCAGAAGGACTCCCGAGGCCACCTGGATCACGCCCAGGAAGGGACGGATCTTCCGGAAGGCCACGAGAAAGCGGTCCAGCGCCACCGCCGAGAGGAGGAAGGGAAGGGCGAGCCCGGCCGAGTACACGGAGACGAGCCCGATCCCGCTCCAGAAGGTTTCCCGCACCATGGCATAGGTCAGGATCCCCCCCAGGACCGGACCGATGCATGCCGTCCACCCCGCCCCGAAGGCCATCCCCACCCCGATGGCGCCCAGCGCCCCCACCGGTGTGCCCGAAACGTGGTACCGCTTCTCCCGGAGAAGGGGGGTGATCCGGAAGACGCCCGCCAGGTGGAGCCCGAAGAGAATGATCACCACCCCGCCCACCCGGGCGATCCACATCTCGTACGACTTGAGGAACTGCCCCAGGAAGGAAGCCGTACCCCCGAGGACCACGATGAAGATGAAGGAAAACCCCAGGGTGAAGAGAAAGGCCGTGCGCAGGACCCGTCCCCGTTCCACCCCTTCCTCCAGGTCCTCCAGCGTCATCCCGGTGACGAAGGCCAGGTAGGAGGGGACAAGGGGAAGCACACAGGGCGAGAGAAAGGAGAGGATGCCCGCCGAAAAGGCGACGAGGATTCCGATATCGGTCATGGAGACGGGCTCGGGTCGGGGGCGCGGTCAGGAGGGGGGAGGAGGAGGGGAGGATGCCACCGCTCCCGTGGGTTCGGCAGGTCGGGTTGCGGCCCGGTCCCGGGCGGCACGGCGGGCCCGGGCCCGCTGCACGAGGGCACGAATGGCCAGCACGCCCCCGAACCATCCCAGGATGGCGGCCAGGGTCCAGGCCATGGTCCGGGGGAAGAGGGCGAGGAGGGCGGCCCCGGCCAGGAGGGCCAGCGTCAGGGCCAGGAGGACCGCCCGGTCTTCCCGCCCCACGACCCGGCTCCCGGCAATGGCATCGCCCAGGGAGGTCCCGGCGCGAACCAGATCGGCCAGGGTCAGGGTCTGGGCGCCGGGGGCGCCCCGCCCCCACCCCCGGAGCCGCGCCGTGAGCGTAGGCTCGTCGGCGAGCTCCGCAGCGCCCCGGGGGGTCCCGGGGGCCGCCACGGCCGGGGGCCGTGCCACGCCCGGAAGGAGGATCTCCATGGAGGATGCGAGGTCCGCCAGGAAGAGACCTTCCACCTGGCGGGCCAGATCCGGATCATCCACCCCGGCGTCCAGCTCCCAGTTGCCCAGGAGGGAGGCCGCGTTGAGGTTGCTCGATCCCACCCGGGACCACTGGCCGTCGACCACCGCCGTCTTCGCATGGATCATGGGACCCTCCCACTCGAAGATGCGCACGCCAGCCTCCAGGAGGAAGCGGTACCCGCTCCGGCTCAGGCTCCCCACCCAGGGCCAGTTGTTGTGGGCGGGAACGAGGATGCGCACGTCCACCCCGTCGCGGGCTGCCTCGGCCAGCGCCTCCCGGACCGCCCGGGGGGCCACGAAGTAGGGATCGGTGATCCAGATCCGTTCCCGGGCGGCCGCCGACAGGAGCTGGGTGACCCGGTAGACCCGGGTCCGCCAGGGAACGCCTTCAATGAGCCAGACACGGGAAGCTCCGGCGGCGGGAACCCCTTCGGGGTCCACCCGGCAGGCCGGGTCCACCGGGGGGCCCGTCTCGGCCCAGATCCGCTCGAAGGTCTCGCCGGCCACCGCGGCCGCCGGGCCCCGGATCTCGACCCCGGTGTCGCGCCAGGGGGGCTCGGTGGCGGTACCGGCCCACTCCTGACCGATGCAGAAGCCGCCCAGGAAGGCGACCTCCCCGTCGACCACCACGAGCTTCCGGTGATCGCGCTGGAGGAGGCCGAAAGGGTCCCGGAGGGAGGGACGGTTGAAGGCCCGGACCTCCACCCCCGCCCCCCGAAAGGGCCGCCAGTAGCGCCGCGGGGTGGCCCAGCACCCCATCCAGTCGTGGAGGACACGCACCTGGACCCCGGCCCGGGCCCGCTCCACGAGCGCGTCGCGAAAGCGGCGTCCCACCGGGTCGTCACGGAGAATGTAGTTCTCGAAGTGGACGAAGTGCCTTGCCCCCTCGATGGCCTCGATCCAGGCATCGAAGGCCTCGGGTCCCTCGAACTGCAGGGTCAGGGCATTCCCGTCGATGGCCGGGCTCCCCACCGCCCGACCCACCGCCCGCGGAGGGAGGGGAAGGCTCATGGACGCGCGAAGAACCGGTACCCGAGAAGCTTGTAGACGAGCTTCGCCACGAGGAAGTCCGGGGCGTGGAAGCCCGGGATGGGCGCGAGTTCCACCACGTCGGCCCCCACCACCGTGCGTTCGGCAAAGACCCGGCGCAGAAAGCGGAGGGTGCGGTACCAGTCCCCGCCCCCGGGTTCGGGGGTCCCGGTGGCCGGGACGAGGGAGGGATCGAAGTAGTCCACGTCCACGGTGAGGTAGACCGTCTCTCCCAGCGCCTCCAGCGCCCGGTCCATCCAGCGGTCGTCCTCCCACATCTCGTCGGCCCAGACCACGGTGACCGCGTCGGGGTTCCGGCGCATGACCTCCCGCTCCTCGGACGAGACGGCCCGGATCCCCACCTGCACATAGTCCGCAACGTCGAGGGTGCGGAAGGCGAAGGAGGCGTGGGAGTGGCTCGCCCCCTCGTATCCGTCCCGGAGGTCGGCATGGGCATCGAGCTGGAGGACCGAGAGGCGCCCGCCTCCGGCCTCCGCGAGGCGACGGGCATGGGCCCGGACGAGGGGCGCCGAGATCGCATGCTCCCCTCCGAGAACGATGGGGAAGCGGTCCCCGATCCGGTGGAGGACGGCGGCGTAGGCCTCCTCCAGCTCCGCCGCGGCCTCGGCGGCCCCGGCCTTCGTGAGGGCCAGCGCCGGGAGGGTATGGACCCCCACCTCGCCGGGCTCCCGGTCCAGCTCCTGGTCGTAGAGTTCCACGTAGCGGGAAGCCTCCAGGATGGAGGCGGGCCCGAAGCGGGTTCCCCCGCTGTACGAGGTGGTGGACTCGTAGGGAACGGGAAGGATCACGGCCCGGGCCCGGTCGAAGTCACCCATCTCCCCGTCGGCGCCGAGAAAGGCATGGGGGAGCTCCCAGGGGAGGTCGCCCAGGGGCGCACGAAGGGAAGGGGGGAGGCGATGGGGCATGGTGTCAGACCGTCTCGATGGGGCAGGTGAGTCCCTGGTCGGGGAGGGTGGCGCCCTTCGACTGACAGCGGGCGCAGAGACCGTAGATCTCGAGCTTGTGGCGGGAGGGGCGGAAGCCCGTTTCCCGGGTGACCCGCTCCTGCAGGGTCCTGAGCTCGGGCGACTTGACCTCGGTCACCCCCCCGCACTCCATGCAGATGAGGTGGTCGTGGTCGGGCTGTCGGGAGAGCCGGTGTTCGTACCGCTTGAACCCCTCGCCGAAGTCATGCTCCTGGACGAGGCGGCTCTTCACCAGGAGGTCCAGGGTGCGGTAGATCGTGGCCTTCCCGATCCGCTCCCCTCCCTCGCGGAGGCGCCGTTCGATGTCGTCCACCGACAGGTGCTCGTCCGTTCCGAAGACGGCGTCGGCCACCACCTCCCGCTGCTGCGTCACGGGGAGGCCCTGCTCCCGGAGGTAGCGTCCGAAGAGGCGGACGAAGGGGTGCATGGTGGGGGCTTCGGTCTTCATGGGTCCACGTCCTCCAGCAAGGTGCGCAGGACGGCTTCGTCGCCGCCCACTTCAAGATAACGCGGCTCGCCCGATGCCTCATCCATCCGGCGTACCACCCCGGCCATGACCCGGGGAAGTCGGTCGGGGGGGGCTTCCCCTTCCTCGGCGAAGCGGGGTTCGAAGCGCACCCCCTGCCCCGTCTCCTCCGCCCTCCAGGCCAGGGTCACGAGGATGCGCCGGTCGGGGTCGAGGCCCACCGAGGCCCCCGCCGGACCCTCCGGCGAGCGCTCCGGAGGGAAGACTCCGGCAGCCAGGAGGCCGCTCTCCCTGCGTCCTCGCCGGAGAGGAGGGAAACGCCAGAGGCCGTCGATCCGCGCAGCGGGGATCCGGGCCAGGAGTTCCTGGAGCGCGCGCCCTTCCGCCTCGGGGACCCCCGGGTCGTTGCCTTCCTCCCTCACCCTCCCGCTCCCACAGGGGCCGGCATCCCACTGGCCCCCTCCTCCTCACCCGCCACGGCAGATTCCACCGCAGCCACCACCCGGACCCGGACCTTTTCCAGGTCACCCTGGACGAGGGCACCCGAAGCCCGGACATGCCCCCCGCCTCCCAGGGTGCGGGCGATCCGGTTCACATCGACGCGGCCATTGGAACGAAGCGAGATCTTGATTCCGTCGTCCACCTCCCGGAAGAGGAGGGCCACCTCGGTGCCGGCCAGGGTGCGGGGGTAGTCGGTAAGTCCCTCGAGATCGGCCGCATCGCATCCGAGCTTCCGGAAGGCATCGTCCGGTACCGTCATCCAGGAGACCCGCCCGTCGGGCGTCCGGTCGAGGGTGGCGAGGGCGGCCTCGAGGAGGCGGTAGCGCCGCAGCGGTGCGGCCCCGTAGATGCGGGTGTGGAGGTGGTCCGGGCTGGCCCCGCGCGCCACGAGTTCGGCGGTGACGCGGTGGGCCGTGGGGGTGGCGTTGGAGAAGCGGAAGCTCCCCGTATCGGTGAGGATGGCCGTGTAGAGCCCCTCCACCGCGGGTCGGGTCCAGGGGCCGCCGGCGTGGTGGATGAGGTCGAAGACCATCTCCCCGGTGGCCGAAGCCCCCACCTCGCGCCACGCCTCTCCGGGAAGGGCCCGGTCTCCCTCCGGGTGGTGGTCCACCACGAGGTGGGGGAGGTGCTCCACCATGGGCTTGACCCGCCCGATGCGCGGGACCTCGCCGGTGTCGAGCACAAGGACCAGGTCGGCCTCCCGGCACCAGGTGCCAGCCTCCGGAGACCCGGCCGGAAGAACGAGGGGGTGACGAAGGGGGATCCCCCCTCCATCGGCGGGGGTCTCCTCCTCTCCCGGAAGGAGGAAGCGGAAGAGGTCGGGAAAGGGGGTGGGGTTCACGATGCGACCCTCCACCCCCTGGTGACGGAGGAGCTCCAGGGCCGCCACCTGGGACCCGGCCCCGTCGCCATCGGCATTGAGGTGGGTCGTGAGGACGACGCGGGTGGCGCACCGCAGGCGCTCCAGGACCCGCTCCAGGTGGGGGAGGCGGGCAGGATCGGGACGATAGTCGTTCGAAGGAGTCATGGAGGGGAATACCCGTCGCCGCACCGGGAGTTCGAGGGCGGGGAGGGGATGCGCGTCAGGGGGGACGCCAGGGGGACGGTCAGCCCCCCTCCCCCGTTCCCGCCAGCCGCTTCCGGAGCTTGGCCAGGTTGGAGAGGAGAAAGACGTGGAGCCCGGCCCCGCGCCCCCGGATCCTCACCCCCGGCTCGGCCAGCGCCTTCAGAAGGGCGCCGGGCTCGTTGGGATGGGGCGCCACCTCGACCCAGGCATTTCCCACCTCCCGGGCGGTATGGGCATCGGAGCCCGCGCCGGGGAGCTTCCCCTGTCGCGCCGCCAGTTCGGCCCCCTTCCGGTTCGCCCCCGGTACCAGGAGGCGGGCGTTGAAGACCTCGACCACATCCACATGGGGGGCCAGGGTCTCGGCGAAGCGCCCCGAGCCCCCCTTTCCGGGTGCGTACGGGTGGGGAAGGTAGACGATCCCCCCCTGGGCCCGGATCTCCCGACAGGTCTCGAGCATGGGGGTCCCCCTGGGAATCACCTCCGAGAGGTAGAGCCCGATCACGTCGATCCCTTCGGCGGTCTTCACCTCTTCGCCGGGGATGACCTCTTCCGGATGGCGTGCCGCCATTTCGAGGGCCACATGGAGGCGATTGTGATCGGTGATGGCCACCCGCCCGACCCCCCGTGCGCGGGCCCGGGCCAGGACCGCTTCCGGGTCGGAGAGGGAGTCCCACGACCCCCGGGTGTGGAGGTGAAGGTCCAGCCTGAGACGGTTGGGAGAGGTCATGGGCGCCGGGGCTCGTTGCGCGATTGGTCCCCGGCCGGGGGGTCGCGCTGCAGGGGGTCGCTGCGGGGGAACGGGGAGGGCCGGGAGACGGTGCGCCCGTCCTCGGCGCGCAGAGCCTCGGTGCGCAGCGCATCCAGCACCTCGCGTGCCCGCGCCTCCAGCTCGGCCAGGGTGCCCTCGTTCTCGATGAGGTAGTGGGCCCGGGCCCGCTTCTCCTCCGGGTCGCCCTGGGCTTCGGCCAGGGCCCGCGCCTCGTGCGCCGGGAGGCCCCGGTGCTCCACCACACGCCGGATCCGGGTCTCGAGGGGCGCATCCACCACCACGATGCGGTCCACGGCATGCTCGAGCCCGGCCTCGAAGAGGAGAGGGATCTCGCTCACGACCAGGGGGTGCCCCTCCTGCCTTCGCGCCTCGACCCAGGCCCGCCGCAGGGCTGCGATCCGGGGGTGGGTGAGGGCCTCGAGGGTGCGCCGGGCCCCGGGGTCGTCGAGGATCCGGGCCCGGAGGGCGGGGCGGTCGAGCGTTCCGTCGGGGGTCAGGATGCCCTCGCCAAAGGCCGCCACCACCGCGTCAAGCCCTTCGGTTCCGGGGGCCACCACCTCCCGGGCCAGCGTGTCGGCACTCACCACCGGAACGCCCGCCTCTTCCCACACCCGGGCCACCGCCGACTTCCCCGAGGCGATCCCCCCGGTGAGGCCCACCTGGAGGGGGAGGCGAAGGGGAGCGTCGTCTTCGCGAGGGGGGCGGGACGAGTGGGCACCTGCGCCCGAGTTCGCCTCCGGCGGCGGTCGCGACGGGTCGGCCGGGGCACTCAAGGGGCTGCGTTCCCGGGAGGGGGAGCAGCGTCCTTCTCCGGGGGGAGGATGCCCCGCTCGCGCACGCGCGCGGTCACGGCCCCGCCCACGAGAAGAGAAAGGAGGATGAGGGCCCATCCGGTGCCCACGAGGCCGCTCACCGCCTGCCAGGAAGCCCCTGCCAGGAGCCCCACCCCCACGTAGAGAACGAGCCAGGCTCCGATCCCCAGGAGGTCGTAGCCCACGAAGCGGGGAAAGGGGAGCCCGGAGCGGCCCGCCGCCGCCGGCATCAGGGTGCGAACGAAGGAGACGGTCCGGCCCAGCGTCACCGCCCGGAAGGGGCGCCGGACCATGGCGCGCGCGGTGGGGGTCTCGTACCGCCGGGCGAGGCGCCCCGGCGGGCCGGGAAGGTGGTGGAAGACGGTGGTCCTTCGCATCCGCCCCAGCCAGTACCCCGTCCAGTCTCCGGCCAGGGCCCCCCCGGCCGCCGAGGCCACCACCGCCGGGAGGGAGAGGTACCCTTCCCCTGCGAGGAAGGCGCCCAGGGCGAGGGCCACCCCGGCGGGAACGAGGAGCCCCACGGGGAGCGCCGTCTCGAGCCAGGCCATGGCGGCGAGGAGGAGGGGGCCGATGGCGAGGAGGAGTTCCGGCGAGGGGAGGAAGGAGGCCATGGCCCCGGGGTCAGCGGCGAGAGGAGGGAACGACGTTCCCGGTCCGGACCAGGTCGTCTTCCGTTCCGAACTGGCCGTCGGGACCTGCCGAGACCACCTCGAAGGTGTTGGCCCGGGACCGTAGCTGGTACCGCACCCCCCAGGCATCGCTCCGGGATCGCGACTGGCGGTAGCGCTGGTTCAGCCAGGCATCGAACTCGCCGCGCGCAAGGGGAAGCCGCCCCCCGGAGGAGAGGTGGAGTTCCAGGTCCTCCACGATCTGGTTCATCTGCTGATGCGACATCCACCGGTAGGCCGGGTTGGCGAGGGGACGCGCATGGTCCACGATCACCTCGCGCGACTGGGGGATGTAGAGTGCCACACCCAGGGCCACCACCAGGAAAATCAGGATGCGTCCCACGCTGCATCTCCAGATCGGAAGTCCATCAGGCACCCCCCCGGGGCGGGGAGGCCCGTCGGGCGAAGCGACCTTCCTTCCGCTGTCGCCGGTGCATCTCCCGCGTCCAGTGCAGGTAGCGTACCACCAGGTCGTCCGGTCCCGTGGCGCCCGGGTCTCCCCACGCCGTTTCGGCGCGCCATGCCAGGTAGCCGGCAGGGGGGAGGGGGAGGAAGGGGGGACGTCGCCACCAGTCGCGCCGCCGGATCCGCCATCCCAGCCCCAGGAGGGCCGGGATCACCCGGGGATGGCGGAGGGCCACCCGTGCCATGCCGCGGTAGAGGGAAGAGGTGGAGCCCGGGGTGCCCATGACCGATAACGAAGGGAGAGGGGAGCTGCCGCAAGGGAAAGGGGGAAGGCGCAGTGGGGTCGTGGCGCACCCCGCCTCCGGGCCGTCCCCCCTGGATGAGGGGCACGTCAGGGGGAGCCCGCGGCCTGCGGCCACTGCCGCCCCCGAGTGGAACGCCCGGCCCCCTGGAATGTAGCACCCGACACTCCCCCCCACACCCTTGGCCGCCCCCTTCCCTCTCCCGAGGTCGCCTCCATCCTTCCCCGGGGTTGCTCCCACCCGTCTCCTCCCGCACCTTCGAAGAACCATGACCGGAACCCGCCACTTCACCAGCGCCGAGTACCCGTTGGTCTACACGGTGCGTCATGCTTCGCCCCATGCGGTGGGAGGCGTGGGGCTTCTCTCGCTTGCCGTTCTCGTTCAGGGGATCCCCTCCTTCCTGGCCACGGTCCCCGTGGACCAGACCCGGATGGAAGGGATTCTCGAGTCGCTGGATGCGGGGCCGGTACGCATTTCCGTGCAGGGGATCTCGGTGGGAATCGACGAAGTGGCCGGAGCCGAGGTCGCCGATGCCGAGGACGATCCCTGGAGCCATCCCTGGCCGGGAGACGCCCCGGCGCTCCAGGAGGGGGAACTCCCCGGTGCCTACCTCATGGTGGTCTGCGCCGATGGACGGCGCCTCGGGGTGGCACGCATCGTTTCCCGGGAGAGGCAGGCCTCCCCCGAGGAGGTGGCCCGCTACGTCCTCCGACAGATCCAGAGCGGGGTACAGGTACCGGACCTGGCCTCCACGGCCTGAGGCCTGGCGCGTCTGCCCCCGGGTGATCCGTTCCGGGTGGCTTCCCGCTCCACGCGTCGCGACGGTCCCGGGTCCCCCGGGCCCCCGACGCCACCCACCCTTCGAGACCTCTCCCGGAGAGGCCACCGTCCGGGCGCCTCTCCTCCCCCTTTCCACGCGCATCCCCCTTCCCTCCCCCATGAAGATCTCCCTCTTTCCTGTCGGCACCCGGGTCCGTACGCGTCGCGGTTCCCTCCCCATGGATGCGAAGCTCCTGGACCGCACCGGGCTCGTCCTGCACCACGACCGATCCACCCCGGACAAGGTGGGGGTGCAACTCGATGGCGAAGAGGAGATCCGGACCTTCACCGACGAGGAGCTGGAGGGGATCTGAGCGAAGGGGGAACCCGCGGGAGCGGGTGATCCGCCTCCCGGTGCTTTCTCACTTCACATCGATGGGCCTATCTTTCGGGGCTGGATCGTTCCGCCGGGTTCGGCGGGCCGGCCTCCCCCGCCCCCGTACGGGCTTCATGGTCGCCCCCTGCCCCGGCATCCCCGCTCGTCCGGAACCATGGCAGGAGATTCGATGTCCGCCGACATGACCGCGCCCCACCCCGAGGCCTCCCCCTTCCCCGTCGACGCCGAGGCCCTGGCCCTGGCGGGGCTGGATCGGGAAGCCCTTTTCTCGATGTACCGCACGATGCTCACCTCGCGGCGCATCGACGATCGGGAGATCAGCCTCAAGCGGCAGAACAAGATCTTCTTCCAGATCTCGGGCGCCGGCCACGAAGCGATCCAGGTGGCGCTCGCCGCCCACACCCGGTCGGGTTCGGACTGGTTCTACTTCTACTACCGGGATCGGGCCTTTGCCCTGGCCCTCGGGCAGACCTCGCTGGAGCACCTCCTCCAGGCCGTGGGAGCGGAGGCCGACCCGGCCTCGGGTGGCCGGCAGATGCCCGCCCACTACGGCGACCGTCGCTACCGGATCATCTCCACGTCCTCCCCCACGGGGACCCAGTTCCTCCAGGCGGTGGGAACGGCGGAGGCCGGGTGGCGCGCCCGCCAGCTCGATGACCTCCGCGCGCACATCGAGGACTTCGAGGAGGACGAGATCGTGGTGGTGTGCACCGGAGACGGGACCACCTCGGAGGGAGAGTTCTGGGAGGCGCTCAACACGGCGTGCAACCTGAAGCTTCCCGTGCTCTTCCTGGTGGAAGACAACGAGTACGCCATTTCCGTTCCGGTGGAAGTCCAGACCGCAGGGGGGAGCATCTCCAATCTCCTGACCGGGTTTCCCGACCTCAGGATCATCCGGTGCGATGGAACCGACCTGGTGGACTCCTACGAGAAGGCCGGGGAAGCGGTGGCCTGGTGCCGGAGCGGGAGTGGACCGGCCCTCCTGCACGCCAAGACCGTGCGGCCCTACTCCCACTCCATGTCCGATGACGAGCGGATGTACCGACCCGCCATCGAACTCGAGATGCAGGCGGAGCGGGACCCCCTGGTGCGGGCACGGAAGCTCCTCCTGGACGTGGGCTTCGCCATGGAGTCGGAGCTCGATGCCCTCGAGGCCGAGGTGGAGTCCGAGGTGGCCGCTGCGGCCGACGCGGCGCTGGAGTACCCCCAGCCCGATCCCTCCACGGCCATGAAGTGGCTCTTCTCCGAGGAGGTGGATCCCACTTCGGCGGACTTTGATACCGAGGATGCCCCGGCCTACGAGGACGACCGGGAGCTCACCATGGTCGATCTCCTGAACGCCTGCATGCGCGACGAGATGGAACGGGATCCCCGGATCGTGGTCTTCGGCGAGGATGTGGCCGATGCTTCCCGGGAGGGCGCCCTGGAAGAGGTGTCCGGAAAGGGGGGCGTCTTCAAGGTGACCCACGGCCTCCAGCGCCGGTTCGGCGGGGTCCGGGTCTTCAACTCCCCCCTGGCCGAAGCCAACATCGTGGGGCGCGCCATCGGAATGGCGCTCCGGGGATACAAGCCGGTGGTGGAGATCCAGTTCTTCGACTACATCTGGCCCGCCTTCCACCAGATCCGGAACGAGCTGGCCACCATGCGCTACCGCTCGGCCAACGCCTGGTCCTCGCCGGTGGTGATCCGGGTCACCTACGGAGGGTACCTGAAGGGAGGGGCGATCTATCACTCCCAGACGGGAGAGACCCTCTTCACGCACACCCCCGGGCTCCGGGTGGTCCTCCCCTCCAATGCGGAGGATGCGGCGGGGCTCCTTCGCACCGCCATCCGTTCGGAGGATCCGGTCCTCTTCCTCGAGCACAAGCACCTCTACCGGCAGGTCTACAACAAGGGCCGAAACCCGGGGAAGGACTTCATGATCCCCTTCGGGAAGGCGAAGGTGGTGCGGGAAGGGTCCGATCTGACCGTGGTCACCTGCGGAGCCCTGGTGAAGCGCTCCATGGATGCCGCCAAGGTGGCTGCGGCGGAGCACGGGATCGAGGCCGAGATCCTGGACCTCCGGACCCTGAACCCCTTCGACATGGAGCGGATCGCCGACTCGGTGAAGAAGACGAACAAGGTCGTGGTGGTCCATGAAGACTCCCTCTCCTGGGGGATCGGCTCCGAGATCGCCGCCCGGATCGCCGATGAGCTCTTCCCCTGGCTCGACGGGCCGGTGCGCCGGGTGGCCTCGAAGGACACCTGGGTGGCCTACGCTCCCCAGCTGGAGCAGGTGATCCTCCCCCAGACCGACGACGTCCTCGACGCCATGATCTCGCTGGCCCGGTATTGATGCCCGCCGGCGTTCTCCTCGCCTGATCCGCCCCCCTGATCCTCTCCGGACCGGATGATGCCCCTTCCCTGCACCCGCACGCGCGCCTCCGTCCTCCCCTCCCTCCTGGGCTGCGCAGTCCTCGTGGCCCTCTTCCCCTGGGGGGTCGCGGGCCAGGAAGAGATCCCGGGGCCAGGGGAGGAGCGGGGTGCCGAGGTGAACACCACGCTCCCCTCGGGCGGAACGGAGTCGGGGATCATTGCGGGGCTCATGGGCGGAATCCATGGCACGAGCCCCGGGACCCACCTCTTCGGCGGGATCAACACCGGGTACATGGCGAGCCGGTGGGCTGGGGGAGAGGGGGTGCTTCTCGGGGGGAGTGGCTCCGGGTACGGATCGCTTCTGGCCGGGGCCGGCCCCACCCTCCGATTCGCCTCCGGGGGCTGGGGAGAAGCACGCCTCTGGATCGGAGGGGGATGGTACCGGGAGGCCAGGACCCTTCCGCCGGGGGGTGAATCCCCCGCGAACCGGGCTTCCGGGGTCGCCCTGGCCGGGCTGCAGGCCCGGATCCCGGCGGGTCCCGTGGGTCTCACCGCCGGGGTCCTGGGGTGGACCGGGCGTTTCGAAGAGGCAGGGTTCGTCGAGCCCGCTCCCTTCCACGGGGTGCGGATCACCCTGGGGGTGAGCCGGTGAGGGGGCGCGCGGTGGGGATGAACCCCCGTTCACGCTGGAAGACCCTCCTGGGCCTCGGGAGCCTCCTCCTCCTTCCCGGATGCGATAGCTCCCCTCTCCTCTTTCCCGAGGCGGTGGGGGTCGAACTCCTCGGATCGGTGGGCCTTCCCTCCTCCCCCCTCGATGGGTTGGTGGACGCGGTCGTCTCGCCAGGTCCGTCTCTCGTGGTGGTGGATGCCCGTGGGAACCCGGTGCCCGGGGCCCGGGTCCGGGTGTTCCCGGCGCCTTCCTCCGGGGGGGGAGGAGCCACGCTCGACACCCGTGACTACGTGTCGGACCGACAGGGCCGGGTGGTGGTGGAGGGGTGGCGCCTGGGGGAGGTGGCCGGGCCCTACGAACTCCGAGGTCAGCTCATGACCGGAGACGAGGGGGTGGCCCCCCCCTCGGTGGGGGCGGACGATCTCGTGATCCGGGCGTTGGCCCGCCCCGGGGCGCCCGCATTCCTCCGATGGATCCCCGCCCAGAGTGAAACGCCCATCGCCCTGGTGAACCAGCTCCTCCCCGAAATCCCCACGGTTCGGGCCACCGACCGCTTCGGGAATCCGATTCCTCAGCTCCCGGTGGAGTTCCGTGCCCTTGTCGGAGGCGGGAGTCCCGGGGTGTCCCAGGTCTTTACCGATGCCCAGGGGGAGGCACGCCCGCTCACCTGGCGCATGGGGGCCGAGGTCGGGCCGCAGGCCCTGGAGGCACGCCTCGCCGAGGGCCCGGCGCTTGCCGACACCCTCCGGGCCGACGCCGTGCTCTTCCAGGTCGAATATGTCCATGTGAACCAGGGGAACCAGACCCTCGACGGGACCATCCCCGTTGTGGCCGATCGCCCCGGACTCCTCCGCGTCTTTCTTCGAGGGGGAGTCGAAACGGAAGCCGGAACCCCCATCCATCTCCGCCTGCGGCGGGGTGGAGAGGTGGTCCTCGATGAGACCTTCTTCCGGGGCGACGGAGGGGGCATCCCCACGGCGGTCGTCCAGCCCGACCTCCTGGACCGAAGCTGGAACCTCTCGCTCCCGCCCGAGGTCCTGCGCCCGGGCACCGAGCTTCAGCTCCGCATCGAAGTGGAGGGCGCCGGAGGATCGGGGGCCTCGGGGGAGATCCCCTGGCCTGCCGACGGGGGGTGGCATCCGCTGGATGTGGTCACCCTCCCTCCCTTCCGGGCCCTCTTCCTCCCCATCTACAGTTCGTGGTACGACCTGACCGGGCGCATCACCCCGCAGAACGGGCCGGACTTCTGGACGGAGACCCTGGACTCCTTCCCCATTGCCGAGTACGACTTCCAGGTGAGGAGCACCCCCTTCGTGTACGACGGGAGCTTCGCCGACGCCAACGCCGGGTGGGTGGGGGTGCTGCAGCAGGTCCGGGACCTGCGGATCACGGAGGGGGCTACGGACCGGTACTACCACGGAATCCTCCAGCGCCCCGCCGGGGCCGGAATCGCCGGGATCGCCTACGTGGCGACCCAGCCCCAGGGGATCCAGAACCTGGCGGCCATCTCCTTCGATGCCCCCGACCTGGCGGGCCAGGTCATCGCCCACGAGTTCGGGCACAACTTCGGGCGGTCCCACTCCCCCTGCGGGAATGTGGCGGGGGTGGATCCGGCCTTCCCCCACGCCGGGGGCCGGCTGGGGGGACCGGGATGGGGAGCCTATTCCCAGGTCCTTCGGGCCACGAGCGGCTTCCGGGACATCATGAGCTACTGCTTCCCGCTCTGGAGTTCGGATTACACCTTCGCCTCGATCCTGGCCATGCGCCTGGCCCGTCCGGTGGGCGATCTCCCCCCGATCCTTGCCGCGCTCCTCCAGGGAGGGGAGACCGGGCCCTTCGATCCCGACGTGAACCCGAAGGGCGGAGGAGGAGCAGGGCTGGATGCCTTGCCGGCTCCGTCCCAACCCCTGGGGCCGCCGCGGGAGGGGCTCCTCGTGGGAGGGGGATGGTCGGACTCCGAAGGCGTGTTCGTGCGCCCGGCCGTGGCCGTCACGGCGCCCCTCACCCCCGAGTCTCCCGGTGGGGATGCGCGCATCGAGCTCCTGGATGCCCAGGGTCGGGTTCTCTCGACCCATCGCTTTGCCGGCGCCCGCCTCGACCACGCCGAAGACCCGTCGCTCCGCCATGTGGGTGCCGTGATCCCGGCGCCGCAGAACCCCGACGCCGTGCCTGCAGCCATCCGCCTCACCACCCCGCTGGGAGTGCGTGTGCTCGAGGCCACGAGGGCCGATGTGCGAGCCCGGGCTCAGGAAGGGGCCCTCGTCCTCCCCGAGGGCGCAGTGGTGACCTTCGATGGAGCGGGGGACCCAGGCGCTCCCGTCCGCGCAACCCGAGTCCACGGCCCCCTTCCGCAGGAGGGCGCCTGGGACGGGGCCGGAGGTGGAGCCGCCGGCCCGCCCACGGGGTGGGACCGGGTCCGGGTGATATGGGACCCGGCGGAGTGGCCCGTGCTCCTCCTGCGCGACGAGGAGGGCCGGATCCAGGGGTTTCTTCACTCGGGCGACGCGCTGGTACCTGTGCAGCCGGGGACCTCGACGCTCGACCTGACGATCTCCGACGGGGTCCGGAGCCGGGCCGTGCCAACCCCGGTTCGGTAGACCCCCGGGCGGTGAGGCCGAATCAGGCCTCCGCCCGACCTGCCGGCGAGGCCCCTTCCGAGGCGGCGCCCTCCCCCTCCCCCTCTTCGGGTTCGGGGAGGGTGTCGGCGGCCGGCGGCTCCCCGCGCTGCTCTTCGGGCCACTGAGGCGCCTCGATTTCGGGGGCTTGCATGCGATCGCGGAGTCCCCAGGCCTCGGCCCGGCTCTGGAAGTGGGTCCACCCCCAGCCATCCAGATGGTCATCGCGGAAGATGATCGGGTTCACGTCGTTCCGGTCGAGCTCGTGGAGCGCCCCCTCTGCACCGCGGCGGACCCAGAGGACCTCCACCCCCTGCCCGTCGACCCGGTACCGGTCGCGTTCGTACCCGACCACCATCCGGTTCTCGTCACCCACCCGGGGACCCACCGGAAGCGCCACCAGCACATCGGGGCGAGGTGCGCCCGCCTCCATCTCTTCCAGGATTTCCTGGGCCGGGAGCTGGGGTGCAGCCTCGCACCCCCCCAGCACCATCGCCACCAGGGCGGCGACAGCAGCCAGGGAACGTGCGTGGGCCCACTGTGGGGGAAGACGACGGGCTCGAGGGTGGGTCATGGAGAGAGCACCTGGAAAGAGTTGAATCGGTACCGGCGGGAAAAGATACCGCGCCATGCCGAAAAGACGAAGAGCCCCCGGGGAAGCAATCCCCGGGGGCTCTTCGCGCACGCTCTCGACTTCGGAAGGGGGAGGTGAGCCGGAGACCCGTGGGGCCTTCCGCCCGTCTCCCTCCCGAAAACGAGTCGGCCGGGGGCAGCGTTTCCGCCACCCCCGGCCTTCTCTCAGCTCACCGGGCCAACCGCACCCGGCGTGCGTCCATCACGTGCGGGTGTGCGCCTTAGAGGCCGCCCACCACGCTCGTGCCCACGTCGATGACGCGGATGAAGATCTCCCGCTCGGCCGTGAGGCCGGTGAACTCATCCACGAACTCCACGGTGATCGTGTAGAGCCCGGTGTTCGCGGTGAGCTCCACCTCGACCTGAACCACGGTCTCACCACCGATTTCCACCACGCTCACGTTGACCCCCTGTCCAGGCAGGTTCACGGTCGCGGAGGAAGCGGCCTCGTCGATGCCGAATCCGGCACCGTCGACGACCACGAAGTTGGCGGTCCGATTCCGCTCGATGTCGCGGCGGTCATCGGCGGTCGTCTCGATGTCGAAGACCGGAGCAAGCTCCGGCGCCTCGGGCACCTCGACGAACCGGGTGATGGTCTCCACCTGGCCGTTGGTGAACTCGATGGTGAGCGTCACCGTGTAGACGCCAGCCACAGCGTCATCCACGTCGGCCGGGAGGATGGTGATCTGACAGGTGGGCGTACCACCCACATCCACCAGATCGGCGTCGAGCCACGGTGCACCGGCCACGGTGCAGGCAGAAGCGCCCGCGTCGATGTCTGCCGTGAGGAGGCGGCCAGCCGAGGCAACCTCGATGTCCGCACCGGCCACGTAGTCGAACTCGGCCGGATCGGCCTGCGTCGCCGCAGGATCGGTCGTGATGACCAGGCCCGCCGCCAGCGTGAGGCTGGCCGTGTCGGTCGAGACCGAGCCATCCGCGTTGGACGCCGTCACCGAGATGGTGTAGGTGCCCGCCGTGGCGAACTCGGCGACGTTGACGTCGCAGCTCGGGTTGCCCGCGTTCGTCGCGATGGAGATACCCGTCGCGGACGGAGCGATCTGGCAGTCGAAGGCCGCCACCGGACCGCCCGTGAGGGCGACCACATCGTACTGGTAGGTGTCGGCACCGTCACCCAGCTGCGGGATCAGGTTGTCGTTGCCAGGCTGCAGCTGCAGGTCAACCACGAACTCGGCTGCGGCCATGGTGAAGTTGGCGAAGATCGTCTCCGACTCACCGCCCTGCTGGGCCGTGGCGCGGATCCGGAAGGCATCGCCCGGAGCCTGCTCGGTCTCGTCCGTCACCGTCACGGTGCAGGAAGCTGCCCCGGTGGCAATGGAGAGGCCGGCCGGAGGCGTGACGAGCGTGAAGCCCGCCTGGTCGACGAAGGCGCAGGAACCACCCGCCAGCGTCACCGCACCCGGGGTGCTGTTCGGCCCGAGGGCCGCCGTGAACACCTGCGCCTCACCATTCGCGTTCGTGACCTGCGCAGTCTGCGGGTCGAACACCGGGTTGAAGACCGGCGTCGGGGGCGTCACGAAACGGGTGGCGAGGAGCGCGTCACCGCTGGGCCGGACACCGGCCACGGCGATGGCGAGTTCACCCACCAGGTCACCCGGGTTGGCACCCGAGAGGTCAAACTCCCACTCGTAGATCCGGTCATCACCGGAGTCGCGGGTCGGGAAGTCACCCGAGAAGTTCGGGCTGGCGATCCCGGCAACACGCCACTGGAGCTCACCGCCGACACCGGTTCCGGCGTCGTCGGCCCAGAGCACCAGCATGGGGCCACCCAGGAACGGGTTGGTCCAGATGGACCGGTCCCCGATGGCGCGGACGCAGAACGCTGCGTCGCAGTCCGCCACACCCGGATCATCGGACGCGACGATCTCGAAGGTGGCACCAGCGTTCGCGAAGAGCGTTGCGTACGTGACCGTGGAGTTCGTCACGGCCTCGTCCGGAATCGACCGGGCGATGTACGGAGACACACCACCATCAGCCGGAATGGCCGAGGAGTGGTTCAGATCCTGGTCGACACCGTACCCGGAGAAGATCCGGGCGCGGGCGCTGTCGGGCTTCGATGTCGCGACCGAGGCAGCCGTCAGATTCTGGATGCTGCGAATGAAGGGCACGCCCAGGTCACCGAGACCGAGCGGGAAGGCCACGTTCAGCTGCGGCCGGTAGATCACGTCGTTGAAGAGTTCGCCGTCGAGAATGTCGGCGTTCATCCGGAGAACCGACGTGAGGTCGGAGGTCGGACGCTCCCAGACGATGGTGCCCAGGGTGTTCGGGTACCGGAGCTCCAGGGAGCCCTCGAGGACCTCGACGGAGTCCCGCGCCACACCCACCGTGAAGGCGGCGTTCGGCCCGAAGGTCGAGGGGCGGGTGAGGTTCTCGATGCTGGGCACGGAATTGTTGTTCACGTAGGCCGCACGATACTCGCGCGTCACGTTTCCGGCCTGGTCACGCACCTCGAGCTGGTACACGTAGTACCGAGCCGCAACACCCGAAAGGGCGCCGCCGAGGCCGAAGGCGATGTCGAGAGCGGTCTGCGTCCCGAACTGGACCGACCCGGCCGGAAGCTCCGCCAGGGTGTTGATCCGGTTGCCAGCGCGAGCCGTCGCGAAGGTGTTGTTCGCCGGCGTGCCGGTGCCAACGACGTTGTTCCGCTCCGTTGCGCCCGTGGCCGACTCGAACACGCCACGCACGGAAACCACACCGTGACGAACAGCGGTGGCGAGCGCGAAGCCCGACGCCACGTCGGTGGCCCGGGCATCGATGAGGTCATCGGCGGTGAGGCCGTTGACGATGCTGTACTGCTCGGCGAAGACACCGACGTCGTCCTCGTCGTCGTTCAGCACGAGGGTCGGCGCCGTGTTGTCGTACCCGAAGCCACGGAAGGTGGCCGGATGCGGCGTCGAGGCCTCCTGCTGGAAGAAGCGTGCGTTTTCGAGGGCATCGGAAACGATGACCCAGGCGGAATAGGCCTGGTTCGTCACGCTCTCGGCATCCGCACCCTGCGCGGCGGCCAGATCGGCACCGGTGAGGGTGGAAGCCGGGCCGGCGAGGATGGTGGCCCCCGAAGGCGGCGCCGCCACTCCGGCGGAGCTCACACCGGCGACACCGGTGGAGATGGCGAACTGCCGGCTCAGGGTCTGCCCGGCGGAGACTCCGCCGTCGGCCACGTTGCCAGCGTTGAAGGTCTGCCCGGCGCCGGTAGCGGTGCCGTGGAAGTTGTACTGCGCGTTCAGCCAGTTCCCGGTGTTCATCAGGTTGGCCTGGCTCACGAGGCGGTACACGAAGACGCTCGCATCCTGCCGCGTCGGGGACGCACGGTCCAGACGGGCCGGGAAGGGGTGGTCGGCCGAGGCCGAGAGGTTCAGCACCCCAGCGTAGTTGGCGAGCGCGTCACCACCGATGGAAGGTCCGGGCTCGCCCGGGTCGACCACCGTCGTCACGAAGGGAACGAAGAGATCCGCTTCGACGTTCGCACAGGTGAAGACGAAGTCGAGATCCTCTGCCGGATCCTCGATGTCGCGATTCGTGTTGGCTGCGACCTGCGGGCAGGCCTCGGCCGAGGACCAGGGGCCCGCCTGGAGGCGACGCACCTGGGTCGTCATGAGGGTGACCTCACGTCCCGAGTACATGACCGGGATGGGGGACACGGTGAGCTCGAAGTTCGGGCCACCACGCCAGAGGAGCCCATTGCCATCCGCAGCCGTGTTCCCGACGGCCGTGGCCAGCACGTGGAAGCCGTCGGCGTTGTTGAACGTCACCTCGAAGTCCTCGGATGCGCGGGGCGACTCCGGGGCCTCGGCGGTGAAGAGCCGGGCGCTGATGATCTGGGGGCCATTCATGTACCGGGGGGTGGCGGTGCGGGCCCCCTCGTCCACCGTGTACCGCGCGGTGTTGAATGACAGCGTGATGAGCTGGAGGGCTTCGGCGATGGCGTCCTCCACCGACTGCCCCTCGGCCACCTCGAAGGAGGCGGCGATGTTCTGGCCCGCAGCGATGGAATCGCCGACGAGAACTTCGACCCGGGTGACCGTCTGGTCGTTCGGGTTGACGTTCAGGGTGACGTCGATCTGTCCGAAGACGTTGTCGATGTCCACGGGCTGGGTCAGCCCGCCGCGGGTGATGGAGCTGATCGAGATCGTGGCAGGCACGGCCTCGGGGTCCGTCGGGGGAGCGGTGACGGTGACCTGGGCGCCGGCGTTGGCCGACTGGTTGCCCTTGGTGACCGTCACGGTGATGGAAGCGTTGCCGGCGGCAACACCCGACACGGCGCAGCCGGCGTCGGTGGTGCTGACCGAGGCGACACCCGGGGCCGAGGACGAGCAGGTCCAGGAGGCCTGCGCGCCCGCGGCGCCACCGGAAACTCCGACGGCGAAGACAGCGTTCTCACCCACGGAAATCGACTGATTCCCCGGGGTAAGCGTCACCGAGAGGGGCGGCGGCGGTGTCGGCTCGGGCTCGACGATGGTCACATCGTCGCCACAGGCCGCCACGCCGAACGCCAGCACTCCGGCGAACAGTGCGGAACGGTAGAGCTTCTTCATTCACTCCCCCTTGAGGGTTGTGGTGGCAGGCTCGCGGGAGCCCGCCGTTGATGAAGGCGTCGACCCGGTCGGGCCGAACTTTTCACGGAGCCCGCCGACCCACGACGGGGCTCCGGGGACTTCCGGGGCGTGCGAAATGCACGACCCGTGCCACACCGAGCGAGCGCGAAAAACCGCGGCAGCGCTGGGTTTTCCCCCGGTGTGGTGTGACGCCCCCCCCGGGATCGGGAGGGTTTCCTGACGGGACCCTCGGAATTCCGATGAGGGCGCCGAATGCGTGGAATGGGGCCCCGTGGCAGGGCCCGCCCGGCTCCGGGGGAGGACGGCACCACGCCGGGTGGATCGGACCAGCGGATCAGGGCTGGCGAACACCGGTACGCGCCGACCTTCCTGGCTCCGGGACGATCGAAGGGCCCGCCCCGCATGCTGCGGAACGGGCCCTTCGACGTTACCGGGACTTCAGAACATCAACCGCTGGCGGTCCCTGGCCGAGCCTCAGCCGCGGACCCGGGCCAGATCGGTCTCGTACGCCTGCCAGACTCCGGGGCGAACCGGCACGTAGAGCCGGCCATAGGGAGCCTCGGCGTTCGCATCGGCGAAGAGGGGCACGCCCATGAACTCGCCCACCTGGCGGATGTTCGCGCAGTTCAGGCTCACCTCGCCTCCGGCCTTCAGGTACTCGCGCTCCTGGAAGGTGACCGGGCGGTCCTCGACGAACCAGTCGCGACCGGTGGCATACTCGCCGGCGAAGGCCACGCCCACGCCGAGCTCAGCCACCGGGACCCGACGGGGGCCCACGAGGGTGTCGCCCTGCGGGGTGATGTAGACCGTGACCGTCTCACCCGTGGCCAGGCAGAGCTGGGTCGGCGTCCCCTCGGGGAGAGGCCGCTCCACCTCTTCGCGAACCACCACCGTGTCCGGGGGCGGCGGGGGAAGCTGGATCGTCTCGGTCCGCGTGCGGTTCCCGACCATGGCCGAGAGGCCGAGCTGGGCTCCCAGGTTCATGGTCTGGGGCCGGACGAAGGTGGTGGCTTCCTCATCTTCGGGCACGTAGTACCCGAAGCCCTCGATCCGGGCCGAGAAGATCTCGTTGAAGTTGAAGCGGAGACCCAGGAGGCCACCCGGGCCGCCTCCACGGGCACCCACCCGCCGGGGACGGGAGTAATTGTCGTGCGAGTAGCCCGCTCCGAGGAGGAGGCTCACGGACTCGCCCAGGCCGTGGTTGTAGAGGAGCCGTCCGGAAATGAGCTCGTGCGAGATGAAGGTCCGGCCCTGCCACCCGGGCTGATCCTCCAGCTCGGGCTCGGCGTAGGTCCAGTCCACCTCGACGGAGAGGTTCGGAAGGACGAAGAGGCCGGCACGCCCCCCGCCGCCGAGAGAGTTCTCGACACCGACCTCGGAGTCGTACACGGTAAAGCGTCCGACGGCACCCAGCTCGATGGTCCCGGCCCGCTGGGCCACGGCCATCTCCGGAAGGAGCAGGGCAGCGGCGGCCGCCATCGCCAGGATGTAACGTCCCTTCATGGAGCCTCCCTGAATGGT
>JBJHCG010000036.1:0-22563 GCA_050485885.1 Gemmatimonadales bacterium
TTGGAGGGCAGGTTGCCGGAGACCACCACGGAGCCGGCGGGCACGCGGCCGTATATAAACAACTCAATCTCCCGAACGTCGTAGCCGTGTAGATGGCCGTGGTAGACGACAAAGTAGATCAGGGTGGGGGGTGGGGCGGGCTGGGGTCCGCCCCTCCCCCTTCTCCGAACCGGCGCCGCCTCCCCCCGGCCGGCGCCGCCTTCCCCCGGTCTGTCTTCGCCCTACCCCGGTGCGGCCGCCGCCTCCCCCTGGAGGAGGCGATGCTCCACCGCGTGCATCACGCCGTCGGCCACGGTCTTGAGGAGCATGAAGAACCAGATGGCCACCATCCCGCCCAGGGGGATGGCCAGGATAATACACAGATGCATGGGGATCACCCGGGCGTACGGAAGCATCATGAGGGTGCCGATGTTCGGGGTGTTTCCCAGATCGGCGGCCACATGCTCCCGGTGCGAGGCCCGGTGGGTCTGCCAGAAGCCCCAGGCGAGCCCCACGTAAAGGAGAAAGTCCAGGGGGTGGATCTTCCCGATGTGAACCTGCGAGACGCGCCCCGTGTTCTCGTTCGTCACCTCGATGAAGCCCTGCGGATCGCTTGTCAGGGTCAGGGCGAGGAGGAAGAAGAAGTAGAGGAGGTGGAAGAAGCCGTAGTGCAGGACGAAGAGGCCCGCCGTCTGCCGCTGTGTTTCCGGGGTGGGGTCCACGGTCCGGTCGTTGATCCTGAACCCCTTCGTGCAGAATCGGGTCAGGAGAAGGATGCGACGGCGCGCATACCAGCCGATGATGAGACTCTGCATCCAGAAGGGCCAGAGAAGATGCAGAACGCTCCAGTCCTGCCAAACCGCAATGACGAGAGTCAGGCCGTTCGCGAGGAGGATGCCCTTGAGGGCCTCGTCTCGGGGCCTGGGTGCCGGCAGGGCGGGGGCAAGGGGCGAATGGGCCCGAGGCGATGGCGGCGGGGCGGGCGGGGGCATGGCAGAGTCCCGAAGGCAGGGAAGTCCGCGGGGGGCGGCTCGAGCGCTGGCCCTCTCTTTCGGGCAAGGGGCGCGCCAGAACCCCTCGCCCCAAGGTCCGGCCGCCCCCCGCCCCTCACGGCCGGACTTGTCACTACAGGTCATGACAAGTCCGGACGGGGGAGTTCGACACCCCCATGGGGAACCTCTCCCGCTGGTTCGTGTCACACTTCCTCATCCCCGTTCGCTCCCCGGTACAGGGAGGTGCCTTCACCTCCCGTGCGCCTCGCCCCCCCGTCTCCCCTGCGGTCGGCGTGCAAACCCGACGCAGTGGGAGCCTCCGGCTCCTCTGCGAATCCATTCCGAGGAAGCAAGGAGCAAACGAGGATGAACAATGGAAAAGCGCGTTACGTGGCTGTCGCCACGATCATGGCGGCCTTTGCACTGGCCGGCTGCGACGACTCTCCCACCGATCCGCCTGGCGTACCCGTCGCCGCCGATGTCCAGGTAAGCCCCGACGACGCCACCCTCCTCTTCATTGGCGCCACGGCGGACCTCTCCGCCACCGTCGTTGACGAGGCCGGAAGTCCCATCGCCGACGCCCAGGTGAACTGGTCCTCCTCCGATGCCGAGGTGGCCACCGTCTCGGCCGAGGGGTCCGTCACCGCCGTGGGGAACGGGTCCGTCACGATCACCGCCACCAGCGGCAATGCCCAGGGCTCGGCCGACATCACGGTGGAGCAGGAGCCGGAAGCCCTCGAGGCCGACACCTCCGAGGTCGCCTTCGGGGCCATCGGAGAGTCCACGCAGGTGGAGGTGGTGGTTCTCGATGCAGGCGGCACCCCCATCGAAGAGGCGGAGCTCGAGTGGAGCAGCTCCGAACCGTCGGTTGCCACGGTGGATTCCGAGGGCATGGTGGAGGCCGTGGGGCCGGGAACGGCCACGATCACGGCCGCATTCGGTGAGCTGTCGGCCGAGATCGAGGTCATGGTCCAGATCGCCACGAACCTCTCCCTCGACCCTGCCGAGGTGACCCTCACCTCCCTCGGCCAGACCGAGACCTTCGTGGCCGTGGTCACCGACGCCGACGGGGTCGAGATCCCCGGGGTCCTCCTCTCCTGGTCGTCTTCCGATGAGGCCGTGGTGACCGTGAACGAGAACGGCACGGTGGAGGCGGTGGCCAACGGCGAGGCCACGATCACCGGGGAGGTGGTCGGTGTTTCCGGCCTGACGGCCACCGCCGAGGTGACGGTGGCCCAGGAGGCCTCCGAACTCACCGTCTCTCCCGGCGAGGCCACCCTGACCGAGGCCGGCGCCACCGCCGAGCTCGAAGCCGTGGTCCTGGACGCCGAAGGGAACGAGATCGAGGGGGCCACCGTGGTCTGGGCCACCTCCGACGCGGACATCGCCACCGTGAACGAAGACGGGGTGGTGGAGGCCGTGGCCAGCGGGGTCGTGACGATCACGGCCACGAGCGGTGAGGCGTCAGCGACGGCCGAGATCACCGTCGACCTCGACGACTGATCCCCCGGCAGCACCCCGGGACGGGGTGTACACGATGGACGGGGAGGGGCACGGAGCCAGGCGGCTTCGTGCCCCTCCTTTCGTGCGCTCCGGCCCGGGTGGGCGCCCCTCGGGGTCTACCCGTCGGGTCGGGTCGCCCGCTCCACTCCCATCAGGGCATTGCGTCGGTCGGGCGTGCGCGCGAGGGAGATCTCGAAGGCGCGGCGGGCCTCTTCGGCGCGGCCTTCCTGGAGGAGGAGCTCGCCCAGAAGCTCGCGCACCGGGAAAATCTCGCCGGGGGTGATGGGATGCTTGTCCATGGACTCCTCCAGGTCGGCAGCGTCCTCCAGGAGGGCGAGGGCGCGGTCCGTCTCCCCGCGCTCGTGGAGGATCCAGCCTTCCACCCCCTTCCCGAGTGCCTCGGTCATGGCGGCCCAGTACGTGTCGCCCCCTTCCCTCAGGGTACGCACGGCCTCGTCGAGGCGCGCGCGCTCGGAGACGGCCTGGTCCAGGTCACCGGTGCGAGCCGCGCCCAGCCCCCGGGCGTAGTGGATGAGCGCCTCTGCCGCCGGGTGTGCCTCCCATGCCAGGGCGTCCGGGGTGCGGGGCGCAAGGCGCGCGGCCGCCTCCCAGTCGCCTCGCTCCAGGACGTAGCGGGCCCGGGCCGCCGCCATCCCGTAGGCGGCGGCGAAGGTTCCCTCCGAGCGCTCGATCCCCTCGACCCGCTCCAGCGTCTCCCGCGCCCCGGCCTCGTTCCCCTTCTGGAGGTAGCCGTACATCATGTAGTCCAGGGCATGCGCATGGTGCATGGAGGTCAGACCGTTCACCGGATGCCCGAGGGCCGCCTCCGCCGACCGGGTGTTCAGCGCCACCGTTTCCTCCCACTCCCCGAGCCGCACGAAGATGTGGCTGGGCATGTGGAGGGCGTGCGTGGTCTCCGGGGCCAGGGCATCGTACCTCCGGGCCACGTCCTCGGCCCGGTAGGCGAGGTCCGGGGTGTCGTAGGCGTGGATCAGGTAGTGGTGGAGCCCCGGATGCTCCGGATGGTCCCGGAAGTACCTTTCCAGAAGCTCGCCGGCCCGGATCTGTCGGGAGCGGTCCGGGGTCTCGGCGGGGGAGTAGAGCGCCATGGCGTGGGCCACCTGCGCCAGGGCATAGAGGGCTGCGGCATCCACATCGTCCGGGTGCGCTTCGTGGAGCGCCCTCTGGGCCGACTCCCAGGCCTCCAACCGTGCCCGATGGTCGGCGGGGCGGCTTTCCTCCGCCGGATCCGGGTCGGTGAAGAAGGCCCCCACAGCCTCGAGGTAGCGGGCCTCCCGATCGGTGGTCGCCCCGAGTGCCTGCGCCCTCCGCACGGCCTCCTGCCCTCGCTCCAGGCCATCGTCGCTCGTGGGGTGCCAGAGGGGCTGGAAGCTGGTCATGGCGATTCCCCAGTGGGCCATGGCACACGACGGGTCCGCCTCGGAGGCCTGTCGGAACTCGGGGCGGGCCTGTTCATACATCATGTGGTGGAGGTGGGTCAGCCCTTCCTCGAAGTGCGCCTGTGCCGCGGGGCTGCACGAGATGTCCGCGTGCACCGCGCCCTGGGGGTGCTCCGCTGCGTCGCCGTGCGCGGTGCGGTCTGTCGAGGCCTCGCTCTCTTCGGGCCCCGTGCAGGCCACGAGGAAGCAGAGGGGGAGGAGGGCGGCAGCGCCCGCACTTCGGGGGGGGACGGTTCGGGGGGGGAAGGTGGCCATCGTCGTCGGGGGTTGGAGGGTCGGGTCCGGTGCTTCGGCCTTGCGCCATCGACGCTCGACCCTTCAAGGTTGAGCAGTCCCCGTTAGCTGGCCGTGCCCTCGGTGTCAGGCCGCCCGATGAGGCACGCTCCCGGGCGAAGCGCCCGAGGGGAGGCATCCCATGAACGAACTCCGCATCCTCGGTCCACTCGAGGTGAGGGGAGTGGATGGAGGCGAGATCTCCACCCTCCCCGGGGCACCGAAGCGCCTGGGCCTTCTGGCCTACCTCGTCCTGGCCGCGCCCCACGGGTTCTCCAGGCGCGACACCCTTCTCGCCCTTTTCTGGCCCGACCTCCCCCCTCGTCGAGCCCGGGGATCGCTGCGAAGCATGCTTCACGCCCTCCGCCAGGACCTGGGTGGGGATGCGATCCGGGCCCATGGGAACGAGGAGGTGGGGGTCGACCCGAAGCTTCTCTGGTGCGATGCCCTTTCCTTCGAGGGCCACCTGGAGGCCGGGCGCCTGGCCGAGGCACTGGCCCTCCACCGGGGCCCGCTTCTCCCCGGCTTCTTCCTTCCCAACGCCTCGCCCGCCTTCGACCACTGGCTCGAGGGCGTCCGGGCTCGCATCCAGCGACGGGCCGGCGAGGCTGCCCGCACCCTGGCCGCAGAGGCCGAGGAGGGAGGGGAGCTGGCGGCGGCGGCCCGATGGGCCCGGAAGGGGGCCACCCTGGCTCCGTACAACGAGGAGGCGCTCCGGGGGTGGCTCCGCCTCCTGGTCCGAAGGGGAAATCCCGCCCGGGCGCTCGTGGCCTACGAGGCCTTCGCCCGGCGCCTTGCAGAAGAGCTCGAAACGGAGCCTGCCGACGAGACCCGGGCCCTCGTGGCGAAGATCCGGCGGGGCTCGGAAGGAGACGTCGCCCCGGACACGGGGCTGGCGGGCGCCCCGGCGGAGAGGGCCCCGACGGTGGAGGGTACGGTTCCGGAAGGAGCGCCGAAGGAGGCGGTGGGATCGGGTCCGGGGCCTTTCGAGACCCCGAAGACGCCTCCGTCCGTGCGCCCGGGTGCGGTGGAGGGGCCCGGTCCCGAGCTACCCTCCGCCGGACCCGACGCCCCTCGCCCCGCGTCGCTCCATCGGTTCGGTGCCGTGGGCGGGTTGCTCCTGGCGGCCGGGATCGTGCTCTGGCTCGGGTGGGAACTCCGCGGCGCCGGAACGGCCCCCGACCCCGTCAGCGCCGGTGGATCGAGTGCCGCCCTGGAGGGTTCGGGCGCCCCGGATCCTCCCACGGGTGGGGGCACCGCACCCCCGGACGCAGACCCCCTCCTCCGCGCCCGCGCAGCCTTCGAGCGGGGCGCCGCCGAGGAGGCCGAGGCCCTGTTCCGGGAGGTCCTCTCCGGGGACCCGCGCTCCCTTGAAGGGTGGTGGGGGCTGGGGGAGGTGCTCTTCCACCAGGCGCCGCACCGGGGAGAGCCCCTCGGCAACGCGCGGGTGGCCTTCGAGCATGTCCTGGCCTTCGAGCCGGAACATGCAGGCGCCCGGTGGCATCTCGCGCGCATCGCGGCGTCCGAGGGCGACGCCGCCACCACCACCACCCTTGCCCAGGCCCTTCTGGCGGCCCCGGGCGAGGACACCCCGGTGTTCGAGGTCGAGGCGCTGGCGGCCTTCGTCACAGGCGATGAGGGCGCACAGCGCGACGTCCTGGATCGCCTGGCCCGGGCCCCCTCGGCACACCTCCTGGCCGCCGCCCGCACGGTGGCCGTTCATGCCGGACACTGGGAGGGAGCCGATGCGATCCTCGCCCGGGTCACCGACCCCGGGAGGCCCACCGAAATGCAGGCCATGGGGTTCGTGCTCCGGGCGCACCTGGCCCTGGCGTCAGGCCGCCTGGTCGCCTCTCGGGCGTACCTGGAGGCGGCAGAGGCACGGGTTCCGGGGTGGGGCCTTCCCTATCTCGCGCTCTTCGAAACGGCGCCCCTGACCCCCGGGAAGGAGGCCGCGCTCCGGGCCCTCCATGCCCGGCTCCATGCCTGGGAGGTGGACGCCGCCGCGCCCCTCGGCCAGGGAGAGCCCTTTCATCCGGGCGATCATCGCGAGGCGTCCCGGCGCTACCTCGGCGGGGCCATCGAGCTGGCGCTGGATGCCCGGGTGCAGGCGGGCCCCTCCGGAGGCCGGCTCCGCCCCCCGGGGATCGCTTCCGCGCGCGACCCTCTCCCTCCTTCCCTCGGTGGAACCCCGGGGGAAGGCCGGGGCGCACCCGGGGGAGCCCCGTCCGGAGACCCCCGGGCCCTGCTCGCACGAAGCCTGGAGGTCCGTGCCCTGCAGCGGGAGGGGGCCCATGGGGAAGCCCTGGGTCTCCTTGCCGGAGCGGGGGCCTCTGCCGCCCCGACGCCCTTCAACCTGGGCGCCTGGAATCGGTACCTGAAGGCCGAACTCCTGGTGGCCACGGGCGATCCCGAGGCGGCCCTCCCCTGGCTCAGGAGCTTCGAGGGGGGGCGACTCCGAGACCTGGTCCTCCTGGCGCCCTCGCATCTCCGCCGCGCGGAGCTCCACGACGAGGCCGGGGATGTGGCCCGGGCCGCCCGGCACTACGCCCGCTTCGCCCAACTCTGGCGCGAGGCCGACCCCGAACTCCAGCCGCTGGTGGACCGGGCGGTGCGGAGAGCGGAGGAACTCGTGCGGGCGGCCCCCCTTGCCACCGGAGGGACGACCGACGAGGCCGCCGACGGGCCTGGCGGGTGAGCCGCGGGAGCGGGCGGGTCACACCCCTTCGCCCCCGAGGGGCCTTTCCCGGGAGCGGTCGGGCCACACCCCTTCGCCCCCCGGGGGCCTTCCCCCCCGTGAGCGACCGGAGGCGCCGCGCCCCCAGGAAGGACACTCATGGCACGAACCCCGCCTCGCGGTAGCGGGCGAAACCCTGCCGGGTGAGTTCTCCCAGCTCCGCCAGGAGCTCGGGGTCCGCCTCCCTGAAGTTGAAGCAGGACTTTCCCTGCATGCGGGCCCGGAGGCGGTCGGAGGCGGGCTCCAGGAGTTCAGGCCAGAGGTACACCGGCATGAGGTGGAAGCTCACATGCCTCCGTCCCGTGCGCACGGCACCGAAGAAGAGGGGCTTCCGGTTTGCCTGGAGGTGCGCCGTGTCCAGGTAGAAGTGGTCGGAGGTGTCGTGCACGGGGACGAGCGATCCCGCGAGAGGGTGAAGGAGTTCCCGCAGCGCCCCGAAGGTCCCGGTCAGGTCCTGGTCCGGCATGATCCCACCTCCACGGTTCGCGTGTTCACTCCGGCGTGTCCCCCCCGGATGCCACGGCACGGCCGACCGGCCGGACCGCCTCGACTTCGACGTGAGGATGCCGACCCCTGGCGGAGGTGGCAAGACCACCGGGTCAGCTCCCCGTCGCCGCCAGCGCCGGTGCGTCGGGAAGCCGGTCGGACTCCGGGCGACGCGCCACGAAGAGGTGGTTCTGGCAGAGGGGAGAGAGGAGGCGGGTGGCCACCGCGTCCAGGCCATTCCAGCCCCGGGCCAGGGCCCGGCCGTTCCGCACGATCCGGGGTGCCCTGTGCCAGAGGTTCCTGGGGAGGGCCCCGTAGCGCTCCTGGTCCACCAGGGCGAGCCCGGCCCCCTGGCAGAGCCGCACGATGTCGGCCCGCCCGTAGCGGAAGGCGTGGTGGTGCTTTCCCGGGATCCGGGCGGCCACCGCCTCGATGAGGCTCGTCCGGTTCGGGAGGTGAAAGCAGAGGAAGACGCCCCCGGGGCGAAGCACACGTCGGATCTCCGCGAGGCTCGCTTCTTCCGTTCCCCCGGTCTCCCGCACATGCTCCAGCACCCCCACCGAGACCACGCTTTCGAAGGCCCCGTCGGGAAAGGGGAGCTTCCGGGGTTCGCCAGGGTCCCCCCGCACGAAGCGGTAGTCCGGGCCGCAGTGGGGGATCAGGGGGGCCGGCTCGAAGGCAAAGCCCGTCACTGCGAAGCCCATGCGGGTGAGTCCGTAGGAGGCATGCCCATTTCCGCATCCCCAGTCCAGCACGCGGGAGCCCGGGGGGAGCACGGCATCGACCCATCGGTAGAACCGCCGGTACTGCTCCGCCGTGACCCGGCTCCGGAACTGCGCCAGGGCCGCGCCCTCGGGGCGTCGCCGCTGGAGCGCCAGGAGTTCGTCGAAGACCGCGTCGATGCGTCGATGGAGCGGCAGCCCTTCGAGGGTGGGAAGAGGAGACATTGCGGCTACCCGCCCCCGGCGCTCACCAGGAGCCAGGCATTCCCGAAGACCGAGGGGGTGAGGGAGGCCCCGGGAGGCCCGGACCCGGACCCGGGCTCGATGCCGGACCCGGAACCGGACCCGGGCGCCAAGCCGGCCTGGGGGTCTGCGCCGGCGCCTGGCCTGGGGGGATCGGGGCGCGATGCGCCCGCACGATCGGGGGACTCCCCGCGAGGGCCATCGAGCGTCCGCTCGCGGACCACTGTCACCTGGTCCAGGACCAGGCGAAGGCGAATCCCGGACGGAAGGGGGGATCCGGGTACCACCTCTCCGTCGAGGAGGAAGGCCGCTTCGTCGAGCCCTCCGAACTCCCGGGCCCTCCGGAGGGGCTCGGGGCCCTGTTCGAGGGCCCGCTCCCAGGCATCGCTCTCCCGCGCCACGAATTCCGGCGGAAGGGCCGGGTGGGAGAGGAAGTGCGAGAGGTCGAAGCGCGCCAGGAGTGGGGCGCGGGGGGACCCCGGGTCGAGGGCCGGGTCGAACGCCGGGGAGCGGGAAGGGTCGGCTCCCGGCTCGGTGCCCACCACGGCGCCCCGAAGCTCGATCCAGGGCTCCCCCGCGCCTCCGGGGACAAGGTACACCACGAAGGCTCGTTCCCCGACCCGCACCCAGGCCGGCGATCGCTGCTCGGGGGCGGTGGGGATCAGGATCTGGACGGCGCGCTCGAAGCCCTCGATGGGGAGGTCCTGCCCGACCCTCGGACGTGGGCCCTCGCCCGCCCACGCCCGGATCAGGGAGATCTCTCCCGAGCGGGTCGTCCGGCTCGGTGAGCCGTACGCGGGAGAATCCAGCCCCAGGGCCCAGAGGGTGGCGGTGGTCCGGGCATACCGGTCCCGGCCCGCACCCGGGCGGTCGGCCGGCCGGAGGGTCACCCCGTTGGGGAGGGTCACCGTCTCGGTCCATGCCGGCCCCAGGGCGCCGGAGAGGTCGGCCCGGGGGTGGTTCCGATACAGGTATTCGAGGGCAGCCCGGATCTCGCTCGCATCCCGGGGCTCGGGGGCCGCCACCAGGGCGGCGAGGCGCGCTGTCTGGCTCCGCTCCGAGACCCCGGTCATGCCCCACGGGCCGGCCAGGACCAGGAGAAGGACAAGGGCCAGCGTCCCCGGGAGGAGGCGGAGATCGCGGACCCGCGTGAGGCCGAAGAGGGCCGCCATGACAAGGAGCCACCCCCCCAGGACCACCCCCAGGTAGCGGGGCTCGGTAACCCCGTACTGCCCGATCCGCCGGGCCAGCGCCAGGAGGAACATTCCCGCCGCCGGCACCATGAGCACCCAGAAGAGCCGCTCCCACCGCCAGGCCCACACCTCCTCCCCGGGGTCGGAGGGACGAATGAGGAGGACGGAGAGGGTCCCCACCACCGCCATCCAGGCCACGAGCCACCCGATCCACCCGCTGGGCCAGGTCTGGAGCGCCAGGACCTGCACGAGGTAGGCGGTGAGGATTCCCAGGTAGAGGGAGGAGAGG
Organism: Gemmatimonadales bacterium; assembly: GCA_050485885.1. Classification (GTDB taxonomy): domain Bacteria; phylum Gemmatimonadota; class Gemmatimonadetes; order Longimicrobiales; family Gaopeijiaceae; genus SKNW01. The sequence continues at coordinate 9,878 of JBJHCG010000036.1, forward strand.
GGCACGAGAATCCACCGCCCCGCCACCCGCAGCGCCCGGGGGTCCTCCCGCTCCGGGGCAAAGGTGATCCCCGAGAGGACGTGCAGGGGGAGGTATCCGGTCAGGAGAATGGCCCCGAGCCTCAGGTAGGCCTCTCCGGGGATGCGAAGGCCGAAGAGGTTGTCGAGGGCGAGAAAGGCCACCGAGATCCCGGCCAGGAGGACGAGGGCCTGCAGGCCCCCTTCCAGGACCCGGAGGAGGAGGTGGCGGTTGAAGGGGCGGAAGCCTTCCCCCTTCAGGGCAAAGGGGAGCACGGCCACGAGGAGGTGGGCCGCCACGAAGAGGAGCCCGTAGCGGAGTGCCCGGATGGGCTCGGGCCACTCCGTCCACGCCAGGAGGAAGGCGGCGAGCCCCACCGCCGTGACCAGCGTCAGGGCGATCTCGAGCCCCCGTCCGGAGGGTGCTCCCGGGAGCCCCCCGGCCAGCCGGGCCCAGACCCCCCGCTCCCCGGCCAGGCGGAGGGCGAGGAAGAGGGGGATCCCCAGCGCCACCGGGGGGAAGAGATCCAGCGGCTCCAGGCCCGTCCAGCGGTCATGCTCCAGGGCCAGGAGGAGGAGGACCATGGTGGCCACCGCTGCGGCGGCGGGGAGGGGGAAGCGGCGGAGCACCGCCCCCGGCGCCGAAGCCAGGGCCCGCAGGCGGGTGGCCAGGAACCCGGCCCCCCGGCCCCGGGAGGGGGGTGCAGGGGTGGCCTCTCCCGAAGAAGAGGCCTCGGACCCCTCGGGGGCGGGAGGATCAGACATGCCTCAGGGTAACGAGGAAGGAACCGGGCGGACAGATGTGTGGACATGCCCCGCCCGTACCCGTATGTTGCCCCCTTTCATGGGCCCTGCCAGCCTCGGCCCTGCCCATGGACCCCTCCACACCCGGCCCTTCCCGGCCGGGCCCCTCCACGCGTACCAGGAGCAGCGGATGAGCACGACGGGCGGCACGAAGATCCGGGTGATTCTCAAGATGATCCAGATCCACGACAACCTGGAGCCGCCGGGAGACGACGAGGGCGAGTTCCGGTTCCGCTGCACCGTGTCGAGCCGGAACGGGGGGATCCGCCAGGAGACCATGCTCCCGCGCGAGAAGAAGTTCTACCGGATCTCGGACAACCCGGCCTGGAACCGGCTCCAGCTCAACGAACTTCTCTTCGAGGGCGAGGTGACGGACCACCTCGAGGTGGAGATCCTGGGGGAGGAGCTGGACTGGCTCACCCCCAACGATCACCTGACCCCCTATCGGCGGGTTTTCGAGGGCGATCCGGAGGGCTGGGTCGGGCTGCACCACCCCGGCGACGAGGGTGCGGGCGACCCGGAGCGGATGGACGACTGGTGGGTCTACCTGGAGGTGGAGAAGGGCTGAGTCCGGGCGCTTAACATTTTCGGGGAGGCAAGCGTCACCTGTCACGCTCCTCCCACACCGGCGGGGGGGCGAACGTCCACCCTTCCCGTCCCGGTCCCTCCATGCGCCGATCCGCCCCCGGCCTTCTGGCCCTCTGTTTCGCCGCCCTTCTCGTGGTTCTCTCTCCCGTGGAGGTGCTGGCCCAGGGGGCCGACGTCCTCACCGGGCGGGTGACCCGCGACAGTGGTCAGCCGGTGGCCGGCGCCCGGATCGAGGTGATCTCGGTGGAACTCGAGACCACCCGGTCCGTGCTCACCGATGCCAATGGCCGGTACATGCTCCTCTTCCCCGACGGGGGGGGGAACTACGTGGTCCGGGTGAGCTTTCTGGGGATGGCCGACCAGGTGGCCAGCGTGATGCGCGAGGCCGGGGAGGAGCTCCTCCTCCGGAACTTCACCCTCGCTCCCCAGGCCATCGCCCTGGACGGGATCACGGCCCAGGCCGCCGGCGGGGCGCCGGGGCAGGGGCAGGCCGGGGAGCAGAGCACCGAACTCTCGCAGGACCTCCTGAACCGGCTCCCCCTGGCCGACATGGATCCGGCCACCGTGGCCCTTCTGGCCGCCGGGGTCACGGCCACCGAGGCGGACTCCATCAGCGGGCGGATGGGCTTTTCCGTGGGGGGGATGAGTGACCTTCTGAACGAGATCTCCCTCGACGGCATTCTCCTGGGGCAGGGCGATCTGGGGGTGCCCGAGGAGGGGGTGCGCCGGACCCAGGTCACCACGAGCACCTTCGACGTTTCGCAGGGGGGCTTTGCCGGGGGGCTCGTGACCATGACCTCGGCCCGGGGCTCGAACCGCTCCGGGGGGTCCCTCTCGTACCGCTTCGATGACGACGCCCTCCAGATGAGTTCGGCCGCCACCACGAACGGCTTCCGACGCCAGAACCTGGGCGGGTCGTGGGGCGGTCCCATTGTCCAGAACCGCCTCTTCTACAACGTCTCCTTCCAACTCCAGGACAACACGAACTACCGCTTTGCCCTGAGCGCCGACGATCCGCTGGCCGCCACCCGTTCGGGGGTGTCCCTCGACTCGGTGGGTCGCTTCCTCGACATCCTCCAGGTGGGATACGGGGTGAGCACCACGGGACAGACCGGCTCGTACAACCAGGGGTCGGGCGACGTCCGCCTCTCGGGGCGGGTGGACTGGAACCTGAGCCAGGGGAGCACGAGCTCCCACTCCCTCTCCACCCGCTTCAACCTGAACCGGGCGGCCCAGGACTCCACCCGGATCAGCGCCCTCGATCTCTCCGACCGCGGAGGCGACACGGAGCGCAACACCCAGCTCGCCGCCTTCACCCTGAACTCCCGCTTCCGGACGAACTGGACCCATCGGCTCACCGCCTCCTTCAGCGAGAACTGGAACGAGTCCGTGCCCTTCGTGGCCCTCCCCGAGGGCCGGGTCCGGGTGAACTCCGAGTGGGACGACGGCACGCGCACGGCCCGCACCCTGACCTTTGGCGGGAACCGGAACATGCCCACCGAGGCCCGTTCGGTGGACATGCAGCTCTCCAACGAGCTCTCCTTCCTCCAGCCCATCGGGGCCCACATCCACCGCCTCAAGGTGGGGGGCTCCTACCAGCGGCAGCGGAGTGAGCAGCGGGCCACCGACAACCTCTTCGGCTCCTTCTCCTACGCCTCCCTCGCCGACTTCGAGGCGAACCGCCCCGAGCGCTTCGAGCGCTCCCTCACCGAGCGGGTGGCCGAGACGACCCGGGTCAACGGGGGGATCTTCTTCGGCGACACCTGGCGGATCAGCCAGCCCCTCGAGGTGACGCTGGGGCTCCGCTGGGACTACTCGGCCCTGGCCGATCGCCCCGAATACAACCCGGCGGTGGAGGAGGCCTTCGGGCGCCGCACCGATGTGCAGCCGGCGGCTTCGGGGTGGAGCCCCCGCGTGGGCTTCACCTACCGGCTCTCGCAGGGGAGCAGCCCCGTCATGGGACCGGGAATGGCCCGCTCCCTCACCGGGGGAATCGGCCTCTTTGCCGGGCGGGCACCGGAGCACGTCTTCTCGCAGGCGTACCGGCAGACCGGGCTCCCCTCGTCGGAGCAGCGCCTCGTCTGCATCGGCGATGCGGTCCCCGTTCCGAACTGGGACCTCTACATGGAGGATCCCATGGCCGCGCCCCTCACCTGCGCCGATGGCGGAATGGGGGTGCCTCCGGTCTTCGCGAACCAGTCGCCCAACGTGACCCTCCTGAACCCGAACCAGTCCCTCCCCTCGTCAGTGCGGACGGACCTGGGGTACCGGACCCTCGTCATGGGGCGCCTCCCGGTGAACCTGCGCTACTCCTGGTCGCTGGGGCTCGGACTCTGGGGGTACGAGGACCTGAACCTCGATACCTCGCGGACCTTCACCACGGCCGGCGAGGGGCGCACCTACTTCGGGTCGCCCGACGCCATCGTGGAGCGGACCGGGACCTCCACCGTGGCCGGATCCCGGCTCGATCCCGACTTCGGCCAGGTCTTCGACGTGGTGAGCGACCGGCGCTCCTCGACCCACCAGATCTCGGCCCAGGTCATGGGGGCGCTCCGACCCACCACGACCCTCATGACGAACTACACCCTGGGCTTCTCCCGCGACCAGGGGTCGGCAGGGGGCGGGCTCGGGCGCTTCGGCGGGGGCGGGGGCGGAATGTTCGCGCCCACGGCCGGAAACCCGAACGAGGTGGCGTGGGCCACCGCCAGCGGAGACCGGCGCCACACCCTCGTCCTCTCCCTCAACCAGGTGCTCCGGCCCGAGTTCGAGGTCTCCCTCATGGCCCGCCTCTCGTCGGGGGCTCCCTTCACCCCCATGGTGGATCGCGATGTGAATGGAGACGGCCTCCGGAACGACGTGGCCTTCGTCTTCGACCCCCGGGCCACCTCGGACCTGGCCCTGGCCGAGGGGATGACCCGCCTTCTCGACGGTGCCCCGTCGCGGGTGGTGAGCTGCCTCGAGAGCCAGCTCGGCGGGTTCGCGGCGCGGAACTCCTGCCGGAACGGGTGGACCCAGTCCCTCGATGCCCGGGTGGGGATTCGCCCCAACCTTCCCGGCGTCCAGCGGCGCATGACCGTCTCTCTCGACTTCTCGAATGTCCTGACCGGTCTCGACCAGCTCGTGAACGGCCGCGAGGGCATGCGCGGGTGGGGCGACGGCGCCACCGCCGACAACACCCTTCTCTACGTGCGCGGCTTCGATCGCGAGACCCAGGCCTTCCAGTACGAGGTGAACGAGGGCTTCGGGCAGAACCGGCGCGGCGTGAACGCACTCCGCGCTCCCTTCACCGTGCGCCTCTCGGCCCGGGTGGCGCTGGGCGGAAACCCGGCCCAGGCGAACCGGGGCTTCGGGGAGTCCGGATTCGCCGGGGCGGCCGGGATGATGGGCGGTGGTCGGGGGGGGATGATGATGGGAGGGGGCGGATTCGGCGGCATGATGGGAGGCGGCGCCGGGGGCCAGGGCGGAGCCGGAGGCGGAATGGCCGCCATGGGGGCCCTGGGCCCGGTCATCGGGGCCGTGATGCGGGGGGAGACCCCCGAGCCTGCGGCCCTCCTCGATGCCATGCTCCCGAACCCGCCCCGGCAGATCCTGGCGCTGGAGACGCTGGAGCTCACCGAGACGCAGCGCGCCGAGCTCGCCTCCCTGGGCGACACCCTGGCCGCGCGCCACGCCCCTCGACGGGAGAAGCTGGAGCCGGTGGTGACGACCCTTGCCTCAACGTTGGGCGGTGGCTCCGGGGGGATGCCCAATATGGGTGCACTCCAGGCGGTGCAGGGGGAGATGCAGGCGGTCCAGCCCGAGATCGAGGGGGCGCAGGCCGAGACCACGGCCATTATGGCCGAGGTACAGGCCCTCCTCACCGAGAGCCAGTGGGAGAGCGTCCCCGTGGCCCTGCGGGGTGGGGGCGCGGCCGCCATGGTCCGGGGGCAGGGGGGAGCCGGTGGCTTCGCCGGTGGACGGGCCGGGGCGGGGTTCAATGCCCTGGGCACCCTCGACCGCATGCTGGCGAACCCCCTCCCGGTGGTCCTCGAGTTCGCGGATCCGGTGGGGATGTCCGACGCCCAGATCGGGCGAATCCAGGGGATCTCCGCCACCCTGGACCGGGCCCTCAACGAGCGCCGGGCCGACCTGGGGCGCCGCTTCGATGGCGTACCCCCCCAGGAGCAGATGAACCTCTTCCGCGAGATCCAGCCCCAGATCGACCGGGGTCGGGAGGAGATCCAGGGGGCCATGGCCCAGGTGCGGGAGGTCCTTTCGCCCGAGCAGTGGCAGCAGCTTCCGCCCCAGGTCCGGAACGCCGGGCAGGCCCAGCAGGGCGGGCCGGGCCAGGGGGGTGCCGGGCAGGCCGGGGCTCAGCAGGGACCGCAGCAGGGGGGGCAGCAGGGTGGCCCCGGGGCGCGGCGCGGAGGGGGCCAGGGAGGCTGACCCCGCCTTCGCTTCCGCACCCATCCCGGACCCGGGGGGCCCTCCTTGACAGGGGCCTCCCGGGTCCGTCCCTTGAGCGGTCTCATCACGTGGCGACCTGGAGGCGCCGCGTCAGCGCCTTGCGGAGGTCGCGCATGGGGGCGGCATCCGGCAGGGGTGCCCCCGGTGCCGGGCTTCGCAGCCCCGAAATGCGGAGTGCCCTGCATGGTTCCGGTTCGTCCTCTCTCGCCTTCGCCCTCCCCACGGGCTTCGGCCTTCCGTGCGGGGGCCCTGGGGGTCCTGGCGCTTCTTCTGGCGCCCGCCCTGGGGAGCCTCGAAGCCGGGGCCCAGACCACGCCCCCCGTGCACCCGCCGGCCACCATGCCCCCCGAGGCCGAACGGGACCCGGACACCTACACCCTCGTCCCCATGGGGCGTCACGGGCCCAGTCACTTTCCCCGGGTCCGGTTCCCCGAGGTGGAGTACGAGGCCGGCGAGCGGCTGACCTGGGACCGGTACCACACGGTCGACGTGATGTACGAATGGATGCACCGGTGGGCCGAGCGGTACCCGGAGATCGTGGAGGTCTACCAGGTGGGAACGAGCCTCGAAGGGCGCCCCATTCTGCAGGCGACCCTCACGAACACCGCCACCGGCCCGGCCACCGACAAGCCCGCGGCCTTCTTCGAGGGAGGGCGGCATTCGGGCGAGATCACCTCGTCGGAGTCCGTGCTCTGGCTCATGCAGCACCTGGTGGAGGGGTACGGAAACGACCCCGAGATCACCCGGCTCCTGGACCGGGCGGCCATCTATCTGCGCCCGCAGAACAATCCGGACGGCTCGAATCTCTACCTCCACACCGCACAGACGAACCGGAGCACGGTGCGCCCCCACGACCAGGATGGGGACGGGCTCTTCGACGAGGACCCTCTGCGTGACCTGGACGGCGACGGGGTGGTGCGACAGATGCGCTGGCGCGACCCCGAGGGCGACTGGATCGTTCACCCCGACGACCCCTCCGGGCGTCTCATGCAGCGCGTCGCCTCCGGGGAAGGGGAGTGGTCCATGGCCCGGGAGGGGATCGACCACGACGGAGACGGCCGCTCGGGGGAAGACGGGATCGGGGGCCTCGACCTGCACAGGAACTACCCCACGAACTGGCGCCCCATGCCGGGGCGGGAGCACACCGGACGCGGATGGACGCAGGGCGGGGCCGGGGCGCACCCCCTCTCCGAGCCCGAGACGATGAACGTGGTCCTCTTCCTTCTGGAGAACCCGAACATCAAGGTGGTGAACTCCATGGACACCCGGGTGCCCATGCACCTGCGTCCGCCCTCCACCTCGAGGGGCGAGGAGTCCATGTTTCCGGAAGACCTGGCCCACTACCTCCACTTCGACTCGGTGGGGGTCTCCATTACCGGGTACCCGTGGGCCGGGGACGTCTACTGGGACTATGCCACCCGGGGGGCGCGGCAGACCGGGAACCCCCTCTTCGGGCACGGCCCCGACTTCGGATACTTCGGGTACGGCGCCATCTGGTACGGCGACGAGCTCTGGGACGGTGGCGCCGTGGGCGACCTGAACGACGACGGGGTGGTGGACGACTTCGATCGCCTCATCTGGATCGACTCGGTGGCGGGAGGGCGGCCCTTCCAGAACTGGACCCCGACGCACCATCCGGTGCTGGGAGAGGTCGAGGTGGGTGGCTTCGACTTCAAGTTCTTCCAGCAGAACGGCCCCCCCGAGGTTCTCGAGGAGTGGGCCCGGAACCAGGCCCTCTTCAACCTCTACATGGCCCAGAGTCTCCCCGAACTCGAGGCCGGCGAGGTCCGGGTGCGGGAACTCGGTCCCGCCGACGACGAGAGCGGGGTGCGCTGGGAGGTCACGGTCCCGGTGACGAATGCCGGCCGCCTCCCCACCTCGCTCCGCCAGGCCCGCCTCGTGAAGATCGTGCGCCCCGACTGGGTCGAGCTACGCCTCGAGGGGCGCCCGGGTCTCCTCTCCACCCAGCTCGACTACCTGGAGGGGGGCGAGACGAAGGAGGCCACCTCCCCGGTCCCCCGTCCGGGGGGGACGCGCCCCCGGGGTCCCTCCGGGGCCCCCCCCCCCCGGGGGGGGGGGGTGGGGGGGGGGGTGGGGGGGTAGGCGAAGGGGGGACCGGGGGAGCGCTGGAGCGCCGGACCATCGGACCGTCCTCCCGCGCCTTCGCCCCTCAGGCCCCCCGGTAGAGGAGGGTCACCCACCCCTCGTCCACCGCCGAGGTCGCCCCCGGGGCGGCGGACGAGGCGCTGGAGGCGGCCCCGGGCGCGCCCCCCGACGCGCCCCCCGACGATGCAGCGCCGGGGGCCACCCCCAGCGCCTGCGCTGTGGCCTCCTCCTCGCCCCGATTGAGCCCCGAGAGGAGAAGCCATCCTCCCGGGGCCAGGGCCGCGCGCAGCCGGGGGAGGAGGGGGAGGAGAACAGGCCCCTCGAGGTTCGCGACGATCCCGTCGAAGGGCGGGGCAAGGGGCCCCGGGTCCTCCGGAGTGACCCGGTGAAGGCGGGGGTGCACCCGTTCCCCGACCCCGTTTCGCCGGGCATTGGCCTGGGTCTCCCGCACCCCCGCCGGGTCCATCTCCACCGCCCTCACCTCTGCGGCACCCAGGAGGGCTGCCGCCACCGAGAGAAGCCCCGACCCCGACCCCACATCGAGGATCCGGGCCCCCGGGGTCACCACCCCGGCAAGGAGGGTCAGGGCCCGACGCGTGGTGGGATGCGTTCCATCGCCAAAGGCCACTCCGGGAAGGAGGACCATGGGGGGAATTCCGGGAATGCGGATCACCCGTTCTCCCCGGGTGGCGAGCCAGGGTCCGGGGTCGAAGGCCTCCCACCGGGGGGCCGGCTCCACCCCCGGAAGGGCGGCCCGAAGGGCGAGGGCCACCTCGACCCGAAGGGCTTCCACCCGGGCCGGGGTCGGGTCGTCGAGGAGCCAGCGGGCACGGATCTGCGCTCCGGCCACCTCCTCCACCTCGCGGGCACCGGCTCGCCGAAGCGCATCCACGAGAAGGGGTTCACTCCCCCGGGGCGGAAGGGCGAGGAAGAGGGCCAGGCCCCGAGGGGGGGGCGCGGGGGGCGGTTCCGCGCTTCCGGGCCCGCCCCCCGCCGCGTCAGTTGAGATGGTAATGGAAGCCGACCCCGAAGTTGATCCACCGGGCCGTGAAACCGCCCCCGGCATCGTGCGAGAGGAGGCCCAGGTGGGGGGTGAGGTGGAGGCGGGGTGCCACGGGCATGTCGATTCCGGTGGAAAGCTCGAAGCCCAGCTTCCGGTCGCCACTTCCGTCGTCGGTGGCGAAGCTGTGGGCCAGGACCCCGCCGCGGGCCCAGAGAAGGGCATCGGGGGGGCTGGGGAAAATGTACTTGATCCCGGCCCCGAGCCCGGTGCTCCGGGGGCTCGGCCCCAGGTCGCAGTCGCTGTCGCAGGCAAAGCCGTGCCGCTGGACGCCGATGTAGGCCGTCACGTTCCGCTGAAGGTTGAAGAGGGCCTCCGCCCCGATGGCGAGCCCGGCCTCCGCGCCCGCATCGGAAAGATCCCCCGTGGGAAAGGTCACCCCCACCCGTGGCTCCAGGGAGATCTGGGTCTGGGCGGCGCTTTCCTCCGCCGCGAACCCCAGGACGCACCCGGCCAGGGCCAGGGCCCCGAGGGTGCCCAGGGTCCGGCCTCTCCGGGTCGCTCCCCCGCCGCCGGCGCGTCGGCCGTGGCCGCTCCGACCGCGCAGGTCCTGCGCACGTCCGGTGCGAACACGCCCGGGATGAAGTGGGAGGGTGGAATCGCAGACGCTGGAAGAGGTTCGATGTGCACGCATGAAAGAAGTGACTCCTGCTTGGGGAATGCCAGGGATCCAGTGGGATTCGGAGCGCGGGATGCGGCCGGGGTCCACGGTTCGATGCACGGGTCCGCACCGCCGGCTTCGCCGCTCCGGAGACAGCGCTTCGCGTCCGAACCAGCCTCACGCCGGCCTTTCTCGCACCCCGGAGGGCCCCGGGCGAGGTCAGCACTACGCCGACCTCCCCGCACCCCGGAGGGCACCGGTCGACGCCAGCACAACGCCGGCCTCTCCGCCGCCCGGAGGGCTCCGGTCGACGCCATGCCACCCCGGGAAAGGTCACGAAGCATGCCGGTCCCGGTCTTCCGCCAACTTTCGGCGAAAATGCCCGCTCCCGGCGGGGAGGGTGGCGGCGACCGGGCAGATCCTGCCCTCCCCGGCGGGAAGAAGATTCCGCCTCGCCGGACGGGTCGGTAGATTCGGGCGCCGCGTGGTCCTCGCCTCCAGGCGGGCTCGTCCGCGCGTCGAAGCTACCTCGTCCCCGCGTCGAAGCGGCCTCGTCCTCGCGTCGACCGCGCGACGTCGCCGCTCTCCCCGGTTGTCCCCCCCTCAGCCCTGTGCCTCGCCATGCCCCCTACCCTCCGCGTCTTCGTCACCGGTGGCACCTTCGACAAGGAGTATGACGAGATCCGGGGGCGCCTCGATTTCGGCGACACACATCTCCCCGACATGCTTCGTCGCGGGCGGTGCGAGCTCGACCTCGAGGTCCGCACCCTCATGATGGTGGATTCGCTCGAACTCACCGAGGAGGACCGGGAAACCATTGCCCACAACTGCCGGCGGGTGCAGGAAGAGCGGATCGTGATCACCCATGGCACCGACACCATGGTCGACACGGCCCGGGTCCTGGCCCGCGGGGTGGAGGGGAAGACGATCGTCCTGACCGGAGCCATGATTCCCTGGGCCTTCGGAAGCTCCGACGGACTCTTCAACCTGGGGAGCGCCCTCTCCTTCGCCCAGGTCCTCCCGGCCGGGGTCTACATTGCCATGAATGGCCGCTGCTTTCCCTGGGACGATGTGCGAAAGAACCGCAAGACGGGGCGCTTCGAATCGCTCACCTGACGCCTTGTGCTCGGATCCCGCTGGAACGATTCCCCCCCTCCCGGGTTCTCCTGACCCGCACAGCCGGGGAATCGGTCGCTCCGGGGGCGTGTCAGTCACTTCCTACGGCCGGAAAGGATCCAGGCTCCCATGCTCATGTGGGCCCTCATCTTTCTCGTGGTCGCCATCATTGCCGGGGCACTCGGCTTCGGCGGCGCTGCCTCTGCCGCAGCGGGAATCGCGAAGATCCTCTTCTACATCTTCCTCCTGGTCTTCGTGGTGATGCTCGTCCTCTCCTTCGTGGGTGGGGCGGCGGCGAGTTGATGCCGCGCCCGGCGCGGGGGTCCCGAACGGACTCCCGGCGCCGCAGGTGAAGCCTTTGCGAGGTCCCTCCGTAGTCGGGGGGACCTCGCGAGCGTTTCGGGCCCTGGGGGCGTCGGTGTATCCGTCCCATCCATGGCCTTCGCGGGGCCCCTGACCCTGCCCAGCCTCATCCTTTCCGGACTCTGCCCATGAATCGCTCGACGCTTCGCCGCGCAGCGCCCCGTCCGGGCGCCGCCACCCCTGCCTTCCGCGCCCCCTTCGGGGCCGGTGCGCTTGGCCTCCCCCTTCTCCTCCTCCTCGCCGCCTGTGGCGGGGGCGATGCCACCGCCGACGCCGGTCCCGTGGTGCAGGATTCCGCCGGGGTCCGGATTCTCGTGAACCCGGCTGCCGGAAGCTGGTCCGCCGACGAGGCCTGGACCCTGGAGGAGGACCTCCGCATCGGGGTCGAGACCGGCGATCCCGAGCTCCAGTTCGGGAACCTCGTGGGCGTCGATGCCTCCGACGACGGCCGAATCGTCACCCTGGACCAGGGGGCCGGTCGGGTGCGGGTCTTCAGCGCCGAGGGGGATCTCCTCCACGCCTTCGGCCGGGTCGGGGGTGGACCCGGTGAGATTTCCCAGGCGGTGCAGGTGACGACCGGTGTGCTCGTCGACGAGACCGGGAGCGTGGTGGTTCCCGATCTGGGGAATGCCCGAATCTCCCGCTTCTCCCTTGGGGGCGAGGTCCTGGACGCGGCGCCCTTCGACATGGCGGCGGTGGGAATTCCCATTCTCTTTGCCCGAGACGCCGACCGCCAGGTGGTGGCCCAGTTCCGCACCCTGTCCGTGCCCGGGCAGCCCACCATGGGGGAGGGCAACGGAGCCGACGACCGGATCGTCCGAATGGATCCCGTGACCGGGGACTTTCTCCCCCTGGCCCGGGTCCGGGCGGGAGAGACCTTCTCCTTCGGGGCCGGGGGAATGCCCAGCTTCATGATCTTCGCCCCCGAGCCCGTCTGGGCCGTGCTGGGCGACGGCCGGGTGGCCACCGGCGTCAACCACGAGTACTCCCTCTCCCTCCATGCCGCCAGCGGTTCCGCGGAGGCTCCGGCTGCGGTGGAAAGCATCGTGCGACGCACCGTTCGCTCGGCTCCCGTCACCGAGGGCCACAAGAATGAAATGCGCGCCGTTTTCCGCCGGAGCTTCGAGGAGAGCGGGCAGCCCATTCCGGAAGAGATTGTGGAGCAGATCGTCGGCTCCATGGAATTCGCCCCCACCTGGCCGGCACTGGCCGCACTCCTGGCCGGCCCCGATGGCACCCTCTGGGTTCAGGTGGTGGATGCCGGCCGCCTCGACGACCTGACCCCCGAGGCGCTCCAGTCCGGTGCCTTCGGCTCCCGGAACTGGGACGTCTTCGACGCCGGGGGCGGCTACCTGGGGGTGGTGCAGGTGCCCGAGGGGTTCACGGCCCTCCGCTTCGTGGCCGATGCCCTCTACGGGATCCACGCCGACGACCTCGGGGTGCAGCGCGTGATGAGGCTCCGCCTCGTACGGTAATCCCCCCGGTTCCGGCGCCGGGGGGGCCCCCCCCCACCGGGGGCGACGGGAGGGGGGCCCCAGCGGGGGGGGGAGTGGGGGGAGGGCCCCGGGGGAGGATGGGGGGGTGG